>NZ_JAZETM010000005.1:0-316998 GCF_036864455.1 Alteromonas sp. P256 | reverse complement strand
CGAACCAGGGACACGCGGATTTTCAATCCGCTGCTCTACCAACTGAGCTATCGAGGCGAAACTCGTTTGCGTTACAAGCGTTTTCGGCCTGTGCTGCTATGGGTGCGTATTAAACGGATTTCGGCCTAACAAGTCAACCGTTTTACCCGCTTTTTTTTCACTTTTGTGACCGTTTGCACATTGTTTACACAAAATGTGGCATTTTGGTTATTTTTCCGGCGGAACATAGCCTTCAATGGTCGGTTCAACGCCGTCAAATAAGTATGCCGACATTCTTTCTTCTAAAAACGCTCTGGCTTCTGGCTCCATCATATTCAGCTTATGTTCGTTAATTAACATAGTCTGCTTTTTTTGCCAATTGCCCCAGGCTTCTTTTGAAATATTATCAAATATACGTTTACCTAATTCTCCGGGATAAAGTTGAAAATCTAAGCCATCAGCGTCTTTTTGCAAATTATGACAAAAAACCGTTCTACCCATCATGCACCTCTATTGTCTTATCTTATAAACACCACTAGCGAAAATGTTCGCAGTTTACTTTGCCAGTGTTTTGATTATCTTCGTTGTTGGAGCAGCTAAACCTACTTCAATAGGTTCATCAAGCAAAAACCATCTCGACTCATTTTCTGCCACCCGCTTTTGTGGCGTTGAGTTTACCACGGCGATAAGCGGGGTTATATCTAAATGAAAATGGCTAAACGTGTGTCTGAATTCATCAAGCTGCTGTATTTCCTCTACTTCAATTCCCCTTTGAGCAAGTAGCGATATACCTTCTTCAGCAGATTGCGCTTCTAAAAAGCCATACAAACCTCCCCAGATACCACTTTGAGGACGTTGCTCAAGAAACACTTGCTGACCAAACATAGGAATGAGCATGTAGGTTTGTCTGACCGGCGTTACTTTTTTAGGTTTCTTACCCGGATAGTCAGTTTGCTTACCTTGTGCAAAGGCCACGCAATCACGCTGTAAAGGGCACTCATCACACTTTGGCTTGCTGCGGGTGCACACCATGGCACCTAGGTCCATCATCACCTGAGTGTAGTTCGCACAGCGATTTTGTGGAGTATTCTTATCAGCCACGTCCCACAGGGCATTCTCTACGGCTTTTTGTCCAGGCCAACCTTCAATAGCGTAATAACGTGCTAACACACGCTTCACGTTGCCATCTAAAATAGGATAACGCTCGTCTCTCGATAGCGAAAGTATGGCCCCCGCGGTAGAGCGGCCTATACCGGGAAGCGACACTACTTCATCGAGTGTAGGAGGAAAAACGCCTTCGTAATCTTCAACCAATATTTTAGCCGCTTTATGCAGGTTACGAGCACGAGCGTAATAGCCAAGCCCCGTCCAATGATGCAACACGTCATCTTGCGATGCATTGGCAAGCTCAAATACGCTTGGGTATGACGCCATAAATCTATTGAAGTATGGGATGACGGTGGCAACCTGCGTTTGCTGCAGCATGATTTCAGATACCCACACCTTATAGGGCGTAACATTTTGCTGCCACGGTAAATGCTTTCTACCATGCTCATCGAACCACGCTAAAACCCGTTGTGCAAAACTGTTATTGTGCTTTGTTTTTGTCATATTTTTCGGAAACTTACGCCTATATTTTGTGTACTATTCACTTGCTAAAACACCTTCATTTACCCGTTTGAATAAACATTCTATTCACTGTGCGCTATGGTAGCATGTACTCTCTTCTTCGTTTTTATTTAAGGTATCGTGTGTCTACACAAGCTCCCGTATTATTTTTCCCCGGAACTCTTTGTGACGAACGCATCTTTATGCCCCTCTGGCGGCAGCTTTCTATAGCCCAACGTCGCTTTGTTCCTCTGCAGTGGGCGTCCTCGAAAGAAGACATGCTAGCACTTAGCGAAGACCGTATACTTGCTGATGAAAAAGTTCACCTTGTTGGCTATTCCATGGGTGGCTTCATTGCTTCGCTTATCGCCGCCCGAAATAAGGCTAATATCGCTTCTATCACACTCATTGCGTATGATCCTGCTGGCCTATCTGCTGATGAGATAAGCCAGCGTGAAACCATGGTCAATAGCCTTAAAAAAGGGCAATTTAAACCTGATAACCACAACTATCTTGCTCGCTTTATCCACCCTTCCCGTTTAGCAGACACAAACGTGACTGATGTCGTTACGTCCATGGCTAAAGATTTGGGGAAAAGCACGTTGTTAGCGCATACACTTGCCTCGACACCAAGAGAGAATACACTTAAATTGCTTGAAAAGATTAATGCGCCAATAACACTTGTAGGCGCAATTGATGACAATATTGCACACATAGATTCGCTTAGGTACGCCGCGAAGTCGCTACCTAATGCATCACTGTATGAATTTGAAAACACGGGGCACATGATCCCACTTGAGCAAACCAGCCAGTTAGCGACTATTGTTGGCAAGTGCATTGGCGTACAAAAATAACACAGAATTTGTATTCTAGCGTTGCATATAAGGTGGGTAAGTGGATAATGCGCCAGCATAAAATTGGGTACGAAAGGCATTGCAAATGAGGCAATTCAAAAGTCAGGCAGAAGCAGAAGCTGCCGGTATATACATCAGTAAAGTAAAAAGCTACGTTAAGCGCGAAGGTCGGCTAACAAAAGGGCAAGAGAAAGCGCTAGAACAACACTGGCCAACTATGGGAATAGACTATTGTGATACGCCTATTTCCTTGTCTGAGCTGTTTGGCCGAGAGGCACCTGTTGTCGTTGAAATAGGTTTCGGCATGGGTAAGTCACTGGTTGAGATGGCTGCAGCTTCACCAGAGAAAGATTTTATCGGTATAGAGGTTCATAAACCTGGCGTAGGCGCATGCCTAGGAGATGCAGGAGAACTAGGACTTACCAACCTTCGCGTAATGGAACACGATGCGGTTGAAGTTCTCAAAAATATGTTACCCCAAGAGAGTTTGTCGCGCCTGCAACTATTTTTCCCCGACCCGTGGCATAAAAAGCGCCACCACAAACGTCGAATTGTACAAGCTGAGTTTGTAGAATTGATACGAACTAAACTAGCGATAGGCGGACACCTGCATATGGCAACAGATTGGGAACCTTATGCGCAGCATATGGCTGAAGTTGCCAATGGCAACGAAGGCTATACCAATACGGCACCTGAAGGTGATTACGTGCCTCGTCCTGACTACCGCCCAATTACTAAATTTGAAACACGCGGCCAAAAATTAGGTCACGGCGTTTGGGATCTCATTTATAAGCGAACGTCTTAATGATTTTATCTCCTCAAAGCCAACTTCTTGAGCGAAACATCTCGTTATTCGAAGAAGGGAAATGGGCGTTTGTTAATCCTTCAGATGCCTATTTTCTGGATGGTTTGAAGTCATCCGAAGTTACGGTTATTCATCAGTATTTTGATATTTTTGCAGAAAGTGTAAGAGTAATACCTTCTGTCACTCTAGACAGCCGAGATATCGACAAGTCGGGTTTTGAAGTAACCCAAAAGGTAGGTAACCACACGCATACCTTTGCACCGTTTGTTACTACCGAAAATGCATTTACCGATGTTATGTTGTTTTTGCCAAAGGCGAAAACTCACTTCCAATTGTTACTGCGCATGGCTGCAGGTATGGTGGGAGAGCACGGGCGAATTCATGTTGTTGGTGAAAATAAAGGTGGAATCAAGAGCGCCGCGAAGCTCATGCAGCAGTATGGCTCTCCTCAAAAAATCGACTCAGCTCGTCACTGCAGTTTAGTAACGGTAGTAGTTGAACAAGCTCATGGTGCTTTTGAACCTGATGCTTGGGTAGATGTTAGTCTTTATGAAGTGGACGACACCTCGTGGAATATCGCATCGATGCCCGGTGTGTTTAGCCATAAAGAGCTCGATGCTGGCACGCTACTGTTGCTTCAAAAGCACTCTACGTCTATGCGGGGCAACGTACTAGACTTTGCCTGTGGTGCAGGTGTTATAGCTAGCTACCTTATGCTCAGATACCCTCACTTAACATTTTTCTTATCAGATGTTAGCGCACTAGCACTCTACTGCAGCGCACTGACTCTTGCGGAAAACGAATTAAGCGCTACGATTTTCGCGGCCGACGGCTTACATGGTGTATCTCAGAAGGTGCAGCATATTATAACAAACCCGCCGTTCCACACCGGGATTAAAACCGATTACACCATCACAAAGCGGTTTATTTCTGATGCAAAAAAACAGCTTACCTCTAAAGGGACATTACAAATGGTTGCCAACCGTTTTCTGCCCTACCCGGGTTTGTTAGCAGAAGAGTTTTCAACGGTTTATACCAAAGCGCAAACATCGCAGTTCTCAATTTATGATGCATCGCTATAAGCCTTAAGTTGGCGGAGTAAAATAAAAAACGGATAAGCTTTGCATCCTAGTTAAACAATTTATATCGTACTGTTAGCGTGTCAGTTAAACGAAGCAATGTATATTTGCTCGTACGCAACCGTTGACACATTAGCAGTGATTATAGAAGGGATAACCCGTGGACATTGTATTTGCTATCTCGGAAGCAGAGGAACTTGTGAAAACGGGTGGTCTTGCTGACGTAGGTAAAGCACTCCCCTTGGCATTACAGGCGCTCGATGAAAACATCTGCATTGTCATGCCGTACTACAAGACGCTGAAAGAACAGTTAGATTTACCTGAAGACGAGGAAGTACACACCCTTTTCACCGAAAGTAAAGTGTATCATTTCAAGCTAAAGCATCTTCAGTGGCACGGCATACCGGTCTACTTTATCGACGCGCCAGACTTTTTCATGCGCGACGGCCTTTATTCCGACGCATACGATGCCTTCAGCGACAATGGAGAGCGGTTTAGTTTTTTCAGTGGCGCAGTGCTGCATGCACTAAAAGCACTTTCTCTTAAGCCCCAAGTCATTCATTGCCATGATTGGCACACGGCGATGCTTCCGTTTTTATTGTCGAATGAAAAAACGGACTATTTCGTCAATACCAAAACCGTTTTTACTATTCATAATGCCGCATTTCAAGGCGTACATAAGCTAGATGCCATTCCGTTTTTGCGTCATCATCCTGATATTGGCAGCCAAGTTCATGGCGGCTATATCAATATGCTACAAAGCGGCATTGAATTTGCCACCAAGGTCACTACCGTCAGTCCTAATTATGCTACTGAGCTTCTCACTGATTTAGGCAGCCACGGACTCCACGAGCGCTTGGTTAATCGCAAAAATGATTTAAGCGGTATATTAAACGGGTGCGACTACACCCAGTGGAACCCCGAGACGGATTCATTTCTGCCTGAAAACTACACGGTAGATAATTTACACGCTAAGCAGACCTGTAAAAAAGTGCTGCAACAAAAATCTGATTTACCACAGAATGTTAGCGTGCCTCTTATCGGCATGGTGTGTCGACTCACTGAGCAAAAAGGATTCGGTTATATACTCCCTATTCTCGACGACCTGATTGCGCACAATATTCAAATGGTTATTGTGGGCACGGGGGATCCAAAGGTGTGTATGGACTTGGGCGAATTTGCTCAGCAGCACCCTAATCAGTTTGCGTTCATCAATGGTTTTAGTTCAGAGCATGCTCATTTGGTCGAAGCCGGTGCAGACTTCTTTTTAATGCCGTCTCAATTTGAGCCTTGCGGCTTGAATCAGATGTACAGCCTTGCATACGGTACTATACCCATTGTGCGCTCAGTAGGTGGATTGAAAGACACCGTTGTAGATACCGGCGACAATAGCCAGCGCACTGGTTTTGTTTTTGATGAACCATCGCCAGCTGCGTTGCTTAGCTGTATTCGCAGAGCATTGCTTGCCTTTTATGAAGATAAGGACGCGTTTAGGGCAATGCAAATTCGAGGAATGAAAACACGCTTTACATGGCACACTGCGGCGCAGAATTACCAAAAATTGTACCGCAGCATGTAGAGTCAATGCGCTGAGTAACACATAGATTATTGTGTTTACTTACCTTTCTTTTTGCCAGGATATGCGCCAATATTAACACGGCATAGCAAAGTGGATTGAAAATAAAACGGACATGACAGACAAAGCAAGCAAGCTTTCTATACGCAACGTATTTTTGTGGACTGTGATGTCCGTCGTCACCGTATCGCTTGCAATATTGTCTTGTTTGTCTTTGTACATGCAAATAGATAATTATCGCAGCGAACTCAATAACAAAGCCTTTGTGCTTTCTGACTTCGTCGCCCGAACGTCTGCCCAATATATCATCAACAATAAAGACGAAGGCATAGCAAAAGAGTTAGGCCATCTCGTCGCGGCGCCTTATGTACTCAACGCTCATGTATACCGCAAAAAGAACCGACAGCAGGCTAATGTGGCAGTGCCGCAAATATTTGCGTCGTATAACAAAGTAGGTCAGCTCATGACCGGCGGTAAAGAAGCCCAATTAGAGGCACTGCTGCTAAATCCTACTATTTCCAATACCGGAGATTACTTAGAAGTAAGTACGAAGTCGTTTGATGCAGAAACCGGCATACACTTGGGCTGGGTGTATTTGAGACTTTCTACAAAAGACTTTAATGGCCTTACACAACGGGCCATATTTACCCATCTTGCTGCGGTAGTCATACTGCTGATCATTGCCTTTTACACCGCATTTAAAATGCAATTAGGCATTTCTAATCCCATTAAGTCATTAACCCACTTTCTTCAGCAA
Source organism: Alteromonas sp. P256 (assembly GCF_036864455.1). Taxonomy (NCBI): domain Bacteria; kingdom Pseudomonadati; phylum Pseudomonadota; class Gammaproteobacteria; order Alteromonadales; family Alteromonadaceae; genus Alteromonas; species Alteromonas sp. P256. The sequence goes on along the minus strand of NZ_JAZETM010000005.1, from coordinate 310,340 downwards.
ACTTCACGGCACCGAGATTATTCATCGCGTGCGAATGGGTCTACAATAAAAGAGTTAGACACATTAGCTGATGCGATTAACGTTATGCTGTATCGAATGCAAGAATATATGGAGATGCAGCAGCAGGCTGAAGAGCGTCATCGCAAGCTTAATTCAAGCTTAGAAGAAATGGTTAATGAGCGAACCACTGCGCTCAAAGACGCAAACCGCGAACTAATACAAACCTTAGAAAAGCTGCATCAGTTCCAAAGACAAATTGTACAAAATGAAAAGATGGCGTCTCTTGGCGATATGGTAGCTGGAGTGGCACACGAAGTGAATACGCCAATTGGTTTAGGGGTTACTGCGTCAACAATGATGTTAGACCGATTATCGGTTATTCAAAAAGATTTCGAAGACAAAACGTTGAAAGCAAGCGCAATGAAACGCTTTATTGACGAAAGCAACGAGAACTTAAACATCATATATCGCAATTTAAACCGCGCTGCTGAACTGATATCGAGCTTTAAACAGGTTGCGGTGGACCAATCTACAGAAAATAGTCGAAGTTTTTGCGTTGAACAGCTAGTTAATGAGATACTACTGTCGTTACAGCCTCGGCTCAAAAAATTAAAACACAACATCAACGTGAAATGCGCCCCTACCTTAAGCGTTGAAACCAAGGCTGGCCCAATTAATCAAATATTGATTAATCTAATAATGAATTCCGTTATCCATGGATTTGAATTCATGGAAACAGGCACGATAAATATTCGTGCTGAATTAGTTAGTGACGACAAATTAAAATTAGTTTATTCCGATGATGGAAAAGGCATACCGCCTGAGATCCGTAAGCGTATCTTCGATCCCTTCGTAACAACGAAGCGCGGACAAGGTGGCTCCGGTCTAGGTATGCATCTCGTATACAACTTAGTGACGCAAGCACTTCTTGGCTCTATTACCTTAACGAGCGAAGAAGGCGACGGAGTGGAATTTGTCATTATATTCCCCGTTTCTGATGCGAAATATGTGTAGTCACTGTATAAAGTATGAACTTTTGTTGAAATTTGTTGGCTAACCCCCAAAATCCTAACAGTAGCGATTTTCATAAGTTACTTGCAAATAAGTGTATGAATATTAAACTTTAACCAGTTAGTTGCTTAAACCGTATTTTTGAAAGAGTGTAGAACACCATGCAAACGCCAAATGTGTTAATTGTTGAAGATGAAGTGGTAACCCGTACCACGCTAAAAAGTTTATTTGAAGCGGAAGGGTACAATGTATTTGAAGCTGAAAACGGCAACCAGATGCACGATTTCTTCGAGAATCACGCAATCAATTTGGTCATTATGGATATCAACCTACCGGGTAAGAATGGCCTTATCTTAGCGCGCGAAGTGCGCGACCGTAAAAATGTTGGATTAATCTTCCTAACAGGTCGCGACAACGACGTAGATCGTATTCTAGGTTTGGAAATTGGTGCAGATGATTATCTTACTAAGCCATTTAACCCAAGAGAGCTAACCATAAGAGCGCGTAATTTGTTGTCTAGAACAACAAACTCTTCTGAAGATGATGACTTACCAAGTCGCGTTAACTTCAACGGTTGGATATTAGATGGCGACAGCCGCTCGCTTATCTCACCTACCGGCAAAGAGTTCCGTTTACCTCGCAGTGAGTTCCGTGCGTTGCATTTATTTTTAAGCAACCCTGGAAAAATCCTTACCCGCGAGCAGCTTATTATGGAAATGACAGGTCGCGAATTGCGCCCTAATGACCGTACCGTAGATGTGACTATTAGACGTATCCGTAAGCACTTCGAATCACACCCTTCTGAAGAAGAACTGATTGTGACTATCCACGGCGAAGGTTATCGATTTTGTGGTCAGGTAGATGGCTAATCGCCTCTGCACTTATAAAGCAATTAGAAACGTACGTTGTTACCAATCTGATTAACGAGAAAGCCGCTACTATGTAGCGGCTTTTTTACTATTTAGACTCTTCTTAGCGTTCGGAGGGCTCAGTCACTTATTGCCTTTATTAATTGGCAGTAACCGTGAGTGAATATGAATACCGCTTCTTCTCAAGCAGAAACTCTTTATGCGTACTCGGGCTCCAAGAATCATCCCCGCCGACCCCCATATGTGCATGGTCGATATACACAAAAATACAGTCTCGTGGGCTAAGGTCACAAGTATGCTTTGCAGCGTCTAACTGCGGCTGGCCGTATTCACTTACTGAGAAATAGAAGTCTCCAGAAACCGTTGTATTGCCAATGTTTAACATAGAGCACTGGCTTCGCAAGCCATTGTCAGTTGGAAAAATATAATCGGTGTGCATGTCTTTAATCGTGAGTTGATGAAGCGCAAATCTTGCTGCGGCTTGCCTGTCTGGATAGTTTTCAAATGGCCCCAGACCTTTCCATGTCACCGCTTCGGACTGTTCGAATTCATTTTCGCAAGCACTGCCTTCACCGTTGCTATCGTTATTATCCTCAACAAAAGACTGTCTTGGTACGGCAAACTGCACACCAATACGGGGAAGAGGTGGCAGGTTATCGGATAAGACAACGTCAATATCAATAGATAACGAAGCATCAGAATTCAGGGTGTATATCCACTTTGTTGCAGCGGTGGTAACACCGTCGTAACTATACTCAAATAACGATATTACACGAACGTCATGAGTGCTCTGTTGCACTTCTACCCCAGTACACTTGCGTATCCACTTCCCAATACCAGCCCGTCGCCATCGCGATTCCCAAGCATTAGGATCAGGGTTATCCACTTCACTCACACCAATATCATTATCAAGAGGCGCTCGGAAAAAGTTATCTTCTAGTGGTGCGCTCATTGTTTCGCTACCGTTAACTAACCAAGAGGTCAGCAGACCGCTTTCACTATTAAAGCAAACATCATGACTTCCAATGGTAATGGTTAACAAACTATCGTTTGTTGTTAGCTCCACCCCCGAGGCTGCGCTGCAACTTTCTTGCAGGGGCGTCAATGTAAACGGTGTGATACCCGCCGTGTTTTTGATGGATAGCTGTTCGGTATCGAGCACGTGACCGGCCTTAGCCCACTGGCAATCCTTTGCGGTAACAACGTCTACATTTAAGTGGTATTTCGCACCAGGCTTGTGCGTGACGTTAGTCGTAATCTCAATGGTATCGGTTTGCTGAGGCTTTATAGATAGACGCTGCTCACCTTGAGCAATACATTCACCGTCTTCTAATACCCTCCATTGCAATAATTCATTGTCCGTTGTTCTAAATACATAATCGCTAGAAATAGAAAGCGCATACACCGTCCCTTCGCTATCGGCTTTGTCTGATAATTCAAAACTAAGGTGTTGCTGACAGTATTTTGCTTCAAACAACGCCGGATGAGGCGTTCTATCAGGAAATAAGAGGCCATTGATACAAAACTGCCTGTCGTTGTAGGTATCGCCAAAATCGCCGCCATAAGCCCAATAAGGCACTCCGCTTTCGGTATGCTTCGTTAGGCCTTGGTCAACCCAATCCCAAATGAAGCCCCCTTGTAAACGAGGATAGGCTTTAAATGCTTTCCAATACTCGTCAAAGCTTCCCAAGCTATTTCCCATTGCATGCGCGTACTCACACAATATCACCGGCCTTGTCTCGTTTGGCATAGATAGCCATTTTTTAATCGCCCACTTTGGCACTGCATCATCTACTACATCGGTATCTACTCGAGAATACATTGGCGCCACAATATCGGTAGCCGTGGTATCGGCCCCTCCGCCTTCGTATTGCACAGGCCTTGATGGGTCAAAGGATTTTGCCCAACCGTACATGGCATCATGCGTTGGACCGTGACCACACTCGTTGCCCAACGACCAAATAATGATAGAAGGATGGTTTTTGTCGCGCTCTACCATTTGAGTGAAGCGGGCCATGTACGCCCCTGTCCACAATGGATCTCTTGATAGGCGACCCATAGGAAACATGCCGTGGGTTTCAATATTAGCCTCGTCAACAACATACAGACCATATTCGTCACACAGTTCATACCATCGCGGATGATTAGGATAGTGCGCCGTACGAACGGCATTAAAGTTATTTTGCTTAAGTAGCAAAATATCTTCAATCATATCGCTTTCGCTTATGGCATGACCTTTTGTCTCATGATGCTCGTGTCTGTTTACCCCTCGGATAAGCAAAGGCTTACCATTTACGCACAGCTGTCCGGCCTTCATTTGTACAGTGCGAAAGCCAACCTGATAGGCCTCTGTGTCTACCACCTGCCCAGCTTCATCAATTAGCGACACCACAATTCGATATAAGTAAGGCGTTTCCGCGGTCCAGTGCTTGGGCTCTTTTACCTCTAAGCTCTGGAACACCACATCATCCCACCCCCCTTTTTCATCGACGCGCTTGTTATTAGTTGTTGCAACAGCTCGTTCGGTAACGGCATGTGCTTTGTCAAATAACTGAATGCCAACCTGATAGTTTGCTGGGGCATTAATTGCCGTGCGAACAGACAGTGCACCGTCGCGGTAACATGCATCTAGCGTCGGCGTCACAAACACATCTTGAATGTGATGCAGAGGCTTTGTCACTAAGTTTACATCTCGAAAGATACCGCTTAGCCACCACATATCCTGATCTTCTAAATAGCTACCGTCTGACCATCTGATCACCATCACGGATAAACGGTTTTCGCCCACTATGAGCAACGCAGATAAATCAAACTCAGCAGGTAAACGACTATCTTGTGAGTAGCCCACATAACTGCCGTTACACCATAAATGAAATGCACTATTTACGCCTTCAAAAACAATGTGATTGCGTTTTAAAAGACTGCTTTCAGTTACGGTGAATGTTGTGCGATAACATCCTGTGGGGTTATCTGCTGGCACCGCAGGGGGATTCACATCAAAAGGGTATTTCACATTGCAGTAAATGGGTTTGTCGAAGCCTTCCATTTGCCAATTTGAAGGCACAGTGATGGGCTGCCACTGTTTGGCCTCATTCTCCGTTAGTGCTTGCGCGATTACCTCATCGCTGACAGCCTCCGGTGACGGGTATAACCTAAACATCCATTTGCCGTTGAGGCTAACCTTACTGGCATTGCGATTTTGAACTGCATCGTCTTCACTAACAAAACCATTGTGTGGCGCATGGGCATTGATTCGATTACGTTGATATACGAGGGGATTCTGCCAATCTTTCTGTGAAACAACTTGTTCAATGTCAGCCATGCATGGCTCCTGTGTGAAAACGCATTTGATACATCACAATATAGCTAAAATGCATCGATTACTTTATGCTTAAACCTCTCGTACTTTTATCCAAAACTATCAACACGCCCTTACCAAAAGCAGAACAACATAAATGCAGTCACCTTTTACGGATATTATTAATATAGGCCAGCAGTGCTTCGAGCGCTTTATTGATAGTAGTACGTCGCCAGAAATAATGGCGTTAGATATTGAGCTAGCAGGATGTTCAAACTTATCAGGTGAATACGTTGTTGGCAGAGTGATGCCGCCAAACCATACGCTGTTTTACTCACTATCAGGGGAAGGATGCTTTCGTACACCACACGGCTCGTTCAGCTTATCGAGTGGTCAGCTTATCACGCTACCCGCCTATCAAAGCTTCGAGGTGAGCATTGCTAGTGATAAGTGGGATATTATTTGGCTAAACCTATCAGATACAGAGCAATGGAACGGGCTTTCGAAACAACATCCAAGGGTTATCAGCAATATTAATTTAGCGGCCTTACATCACGCTATGGAGTTATTGTATTTAGAGCACGATAACAGAAACCGTGAAGCTGCCATACACATTATAGGGCGCCATCTGCGGCAGGTGATAAGCCAAAACGACCAAGAAAATAGTAAAGATGAGAGTAATGATAGACATGCAGTTAGGCTTCAGTCTTTATTTGCGGCGGTTGAGAATCAACTACAGTTTCAGTGGAGCGTACAGAGCTTAAGTAAAAAAGCCCATTATTCTGCGCCTCATTTGCATCGCTTGTGTCTTAAGTACTTTAAGAGAAGCCCTATGCAGCAGGTCATTTATTTGCGCATGCAGCGGGCGCGAAACCTGCTGTTAAAAACACAGTGGCCTATTTCATATATTGCCCATTACGTGGGCTATGCAAATGTGTTTACATTTTCTAAGCGGTTTAAAAAATCGGTAGGAAAACCGCCTCGCGAATTTCGCGAGGCGAAAATTGGACAATAAAGTTAGGCGAACACTAGTTGCCAGCAATCTTCATTTGACTAACCAGCACTGAGCCGGTTTGAACACTGCCGCGCACGTCTTTGTCTTTACCAATGGCCACGATATTTTTGAACATATCACGTAAATCGCCTGCAATGGTAATTTCGTGAACTGGGTATTGGATAATGCCATTTTCTACCCAAAAACCTGCTGCACCGCGTGAATAATCGCCGGTAACAATGTTTACGCCTTGCCCCATAAGCTCAGTGACAAATAGTCCAGTGCCCATTTCTTTTAGCAAGTCGGCGTCACTGTGTCCCGTATCACCAACAATCCAGTTGTGTATGCCGCCAGCATGACCATTAGACACGGTATTGAGTTTGCGCGCCGAGTAGGTTGTATAAAGATACGTGGCTAAGCGACCGCCATCAACGATGGTCATATCGCTGCACGATACCCCTTCGTTATCAAAGCTTGAGCTGGCAAGTCCTGCCTTAATAAGCGGCTTCTCTTCAATATTCATCCACTCAGGAAATACCTGCTTGTCTAAACTGTCGAGCAAAAATGACGAGCGTCTATACAAACTGCCCCCACTGATGGCGCCAACATAATGACCAAACAAGCTTGAAGCGAGGTCTTTATGAAACAGTACAGGCACGTTAGCCGTGTTGATTTTGCGAGCACCTAAACGGTCTACAGTAGCCTTGGCGGCCTCTTGGCCGACAAACGCTGCAGATTTAAGCAACGGCGCCTGGCGGTCAACGGTGTAGGCGTAATCACGCTGCATATCGTTATCTTGAGAGCCAATTACCATACAGCTTAAGCTGTAACGACTGCTGGGATAGCCCGCATTGATGCCATGAGTATTACCGTAAACACGCATACCTAAGTTAGCGTTATACGACGCACCATCTGAATTTGTAATGCGAGGGTCGTAATTCATTGCCGCCGCTTCAGTTTCAATGGTGGTCTTTATGGCTTTCTCTGTATCAAGCTCTTGCGGGTGATATAAGTCTAAATCTGGGAATTCAGTAGCGATAAGCTCTGCATCGGCAAGGCCGGTGCAAGGATCTTCACTGGTATAGCGCGCAATATCCACCGCTTTTTCAACGGCTAATGTAAGCGCAGCTTTACTTAAATCGGCAGTGGATGCACTGCCTTTGCGCTTACCTACGTAAACGCTAATGCCTAGTCCGCCGTCGTTGGTAAACTCAACGTTTTCAACTTCTTGCATGCGTGAAGATACTGCAATACCCTGCACCTTAGACATGCTTGCTTCGGCTTGTGTTGCGCCTTTTGATAAGGCCATTTTCAGTACATCATCAACGACATTCTGAATTTCTGATAGCTGTTGCTCAATTTGCATAGTAAGTTTCGCTGTCTATATTCGACTGTGATAGTTACAATTTGGCTAAAGTGTAACACTAATGAGTTTGAAATGAGTGATCAGAAACAGAATTCTCCACAAGATCCTTATCTAGAAGGCGCCAAAGCAACCACGTCTGAAGACGAAGATTTCGTTAGTAAAACGGAATTAAAGCGTCAGGCAAAGGAGCATCAAAAGCTTGGCGAAACCATTGTAGGGTTAACCGATGCCCATGTGGCAACTATCCCAATGGATGAAGAGTTAGCAGATGCCGTGGCCATAGCGCGTATTGTGAATAAGAAAAAAGATGGCTATCGCAGACAATTGCAGTTTATTGGTAAATTGCTTCGTCAGCGCGACACACATGATATTGAAGAGGCGCTGTCAAAAATAGCCCATCAGCATCAGGCAAGCAATGCGGCTTTTCATCAGCTTGAAAAAGCGAGAGAGTCGGTTATTGAAGAAGGCGATCCAGCCATTCAACGCTTAATTGAAGACTATCCCGCGTTTGATAGACAAAAGCTGCGTCAATTCAGTCGCCAGGTGAAAAAAGAAAGAGAGAAGAATGGGCCACCAAAAGCATTTAGAGAGCTTTTTCAATATATTAAGGACACTGTCCAAGACAGCTGATATGTCTAACGCAGTTAGACACTAGCAGTGATAAAAAAGGCTGATAACTTTCGTTATCAGCCTTTTTTGTATCTGTGTTTTGTGCAGGTCATCACTTATGCTGTTTCTAGCCTAAGTATGCGTCTTGTTTTGGTATGTCTTACTTTAACGTGTCTTGCTTTGATGGCTATTGCTTTGATGGCTCTTGCTTTGAAGTATCTCGCACAATGCTTATCAGCAAAAACTACGCCGTACCACCTACCGTAAGTTCATCAATTTTAAGCGTAGGTTGCCCAACGCCCACTGGCACGCTTTGTCCGTCTTTACCACACACACCAATGCCTTTATCTAAGGCGACATCGTTACCTATCATTGAGATTTTTTGCATAACCTCTGGGCCATTGCCGATAAGGGTTGCCCCTTTCACAGGCGCGGTAATCTTGCCATTCTCAATGAGGTAAGCTTCGGCACTTGAGAATACAAATTTACCCGACGTTATGTCTACCTGACCACCGGCAAAATTAGGAGCGTAAATGCCTCTTTCGATAGAAGCAATAATCTCCTGTGGATCGTGCTGGCCTTCTAGCATGTAAGTGTTTGTCATTCGCGGCATGGGCAAGTGTGCATAAGACTCTCTGCGACCATTGCCAGTAGGCGCAACACCCATTAACTTAGCATTGTGCTTGTCTTGCATGTAGCCTTTTAAAATGCCGTCTTCAATAAGTACGTTATGCTGTGTTGCCGTGCCTTCATCATCTACCGACAGTGAACCTCGACGATCGCTTAACGTGCCATCATCAACAACCGTTACGCCTTTCGCTGCCACACGCTCGCCAATGCGACCGCTAAATGTTGACGCACCTTTGCGGTTAAAGTCACCTTCTAAACCGTGCCCCACAGCTTCGTGAAGCAGTACACCTGGCCAGCCATTTCCGAGCACTACCGGCATAGCACCTGCTGGCGCTGCCACTGCCTGCATATTTATCCGGGCCATATGAAGTGCTTCATCAGCTAAGTTTTCGTAAAGCGGCTTGCCATTTTCATCAGATTGGAAAAAAGCATAGGCGTAACGACCACCCGCACCAGAAGAGCCACGCTCACGACGATCGCCATTTTCAAGCAATACAGAGCAATTAAGACGGACTAACGGGCGAATATCGGTAGCCAGTGTGCCGTCACTTCCGGCCACTAGTATTTCTTCATATACACCGCTGATACTAACCACCACCTGATTAACCGATGGCTCTTGCTGGCGGATGTAGGCATCTACCGACCTAAGTAACGATATTTTCTCGGCATCTTGCATAGCAAGAATGGGGTTATTCTCGCTGTATCGCGCGTTAAGAGGCTTTTCACCTAATGCTGACACTTGCTGAGTACCGCCGCTAGGGGCAATACCACGTGCCGCTTTGCACGCTTTCATTAACGCGTCTTCACTGATTTCATCAGAATACGCGAAACCGGTTTTTTCACCACTTATTGCACGCACACCAACACCGCGCTCAATATTGTAACTGCCTTCTTTGATAATACCGTCTTCTAACACCCAGCTTTCATGCTGGCTAGACTGGAAATACAAATCGGCGTAGTCAGTGTCATGGCGATGTATTGCCGCTAATGCACTCTCAAGCTTGGTAATATCAAGCCCTGAGTCTGATAATAAATGACGCTCTACAGATTTAGACAAAGTGACTCCTGAATCGGTTATGTTCGGCAACTGGCATATTTTGTTTAATAGTTTCTCGTTCTGCAATATCTACACTGGCTTTTAACACGCCCTTACCTGCAGCACGCTCTGCTACTGTTTCTCCCCACGGAGATAACACTATGCTGTGGCCATAGGTTTCACGCCCATTGGCGTGGACTCCCACCTGGCCTGCGGCGATGACAAAACACTGTTTTTCAATTGCTCGCGCTTTTAATAAGGCGTGCCAGTGGGCTTCACCGGTTTTTTGCGTAAATGCCGCTGGCAATACCAATACGTCGATATCCGCCATTGCAGTAAATAAACCTGGAAAGCGAATATCATAACATACCGCAAGGCCGATGTTGCCAATTGGTGTGTTTACCGTCACTACCTCGCTCCCCGCTTCTGTAAAGCGCGATTCTTTGTAGCTGCCTGTGGCATCGTTTACCGATACATCAAACATATGTATTTTACGATAATCAGCGAGCAGTGCTCCGTCAGGCCCAAACAACATACATGCGGCAGAGAACTGGTCTGGATTGGCTGTTTTGACCGGAAATGTGCCAGACACTATGTAGCATTGATAGCGTATGGCTAGCGCTGACAGGTGCGCTTGTATTGGCCCCTGCCCTTTTGCTTCAGCGATGGACAACTGACCTTTGTCTTTACCGCCAAAACACGCAAAGCATTCTGGCAGCACTACGAGGCTGTTTGGCGCAATGTCCGACTCTGACATGGCTTTAGACACCGCAGCCAGGTTTTCATCTACATCTGGCGTAGATGTCATTTGCAGTGCAACTAGATTAACCATCAATCACCTCCATTTTGATTCGGCGTACATCGTCTTCTGTTAGCGGTCTGTCTAACGGGTCTTTTTCGATAGGCACATTTTGCGCAGGCAAACTTATATCTTTGCTGTTGCGGTCTACCTCATCAAACTTAGGCTCGCTAATAGTGCCCGTTACGCGGTAATTCACATTTGAAATGACTTTTGCTGATGTAAGCACTTGATCGATAGCAATCGCAGCCAAGGCGGTAGGCGGCGTTGCCAAAAAATACACTAAGAACGGCAGGTTTCCGGTGACGTTTGGCGCAAATGACACATTGTAGTTGAGCCCGCCGGTACCGAGGTCAGTTAGGCCGGTAATTTCAATTTCCCCTGCGCCGCCGTCAATTAACGTGTCATCGGTATAAGCTCTACCATCAACAATATTCAGCGTACCGCCCATATCATCGTAAAAGAACCCTTTCGCAAATACATCCCTAAAATCTAAACTCAATTTTCTAACCAATGAATTTAAACTAAAGAGCGTGAAAATACGGGAGCCTTGGTCGCTTAATTCAGTTAAATAGCCGTCAGAGAGTGACCATTCTACGTCACCCTGCAGTTTTCCAAGTTGAAAGTCCATGGGCGAATTTTGCCAGCTAAAATTAAATGCTACGTCGGCTTCAGAGTCTTTAATGCCCGACTCTATTTCGAACTCTTTCAACATTTGCCCCACATCAGGCGATGTAAGACTTCCTTCAATACTCGTTTCAATAGCACCGTTCACGTAATGCCAAAAGCCCGTAGCGGTAACGTCAGTTTCTGGAGAACGTATCATTAGCTGACGTGCATGCAGTCCGTTATTCGTTTTTGCTATATCAACCGTGATTTTACCTAAATCAATACCATGAAATACACAGCTTTCACAGTAGAAGTACATCGGCGGAAGCGAGCGTGGATCGAGCTCAAAAGGATCGCTCTTTGTTTGCTGCACACTATCACCGGGCTTAGGTAAATTGAGGTAATCAGCGTTTATCTCAATACCTTGCTGCGCTAAATCTCCATTCACGCGAACGGTGCCTCTTGCAGCAGCAGAACCAATATCGAGCAGCCAATCCTCATTTCGTTCTTGCGCGTTCATCTGCACATTTTTAATGGTATGACCGGCGAAAGTCAGCTCTGCAGTTTTGGCAAATATCCTTGAGGGAGTGCCGAAAATATTGCCTTTACCGTTGCTTTTGCTATTACTTTTGTCATTTCTGTTTTTTTGTCCCCCTGATGTCAGCATAGACACCGTGGTAAACCACTCTGCAACGTTAGCACTTTCCAAGTTCGCCGCAATACTAAACCCAGTCCCAATATTCGCAATATCACTTTCTCCTAGCGCTAGGTGAGCACGGGAAAACTGCATCTCTTGATGAGGTAATGTGCCAGTGAATCGAATATCGTCACCAAGCGTTGCTGTTACATTTGAAGCTTGGCGATCTCCTGAGCTTTTAATATACAAAGGCAAACTTGTACCCGCCGGAGTTTCAAAAGGCGCAGGCAATATACTTTGTGTCGCGGTTAAGTCAGCGGTTAATTCAGCGGCGTAAGAAAAACTGTCTTTGGCCAAGGTTAAATCTACCGATGTTTGCCACTGAGTTTCACCGTCAATGTAGTCAGTAAGTTCAGTGTTCACATAATTGGCAAGAGGGTGAACATGCCACCGGCCCGCTAATTGAACATTTAATGAATAGTCTTTCTCTTGAACGCCACTAAGGTCGATGGTCACAGCTTGATTCAAAAACTGGGCCGACAAACCTGTTGCGCTAATATTGCCATTATCAAATGCAATGTCCCCGCTGGCCTTGTTAAAGCGCATTTTGGTTGTAGGAATATATACGGTGTTCTCTAGTAAAGCCGCGTTACCTGTTGCTCTTACCTGTTCGCCATTAAGCGGAATATGCAAATGAATATCGGCAGAAAGCGGCCCCGAAACCTGAACATCTTGGTTTAATACTTTGCCCAGCGAATCTTTAATAGACGAGGCCATCATAAGTTGGGTAAGCCCTTCACCTGTGCCCTCGCCCTTGGCATCAATTGTTAGAATTGAACCGGGTTTAAACTTTGGAATGCTCGCCGTCATATCGCCAATTTGCACATCGGCAAGCTTGGCAGAAGAAGTGGACATAAAGAGACCGTCATTCACAAAGCGTAAGGAAAGGTCGAGTTCGTTTAACGCGGGCCATTTCGATGAAAACAAGAAGTCACTGTCTTTAATATCCACGTACGCTTGGAATACGCCTTGTCCTTCGGTAAAAGGAAAATCTTGCGTTTTTCCAAACCACAAAATGCGCGCTTTATCGATACTACCTTTGCCAGTAAACGCTCGTGTTAAATAGTTATCTAAATTGTCGCTCATTACTGGCGATGGAAACAGCTCGCTCACGGTACCTAAAGACAGGGGGTCGATATCAGCGAACAACGACATGTTGCTGGTAGATGTATTGAGGCTAAATGCCGACGTAAGCGCTACGCTGTCGGTATCTACAATAATATTCTCGCCCTTTAGTGCCCATTGACGAGACGATGCTGCGCGTTTTTTGTTTGATGATGATATTACCGTTGATGTCGCTGCGGCGATTGCATCTTCATCATCTGAAGTCTCATAAAGGGGATATACGTAAATGTCTGCGGCGATTTTATTGACGTTTATATCTCTTTTGATAATGCCCTGGCTAGTGAGCTTACTGTCACTTGACTCTAAAAATACTGCCCCATTGTGTTTATACCAAAAAAAGTCAGCATCTAGTGACGAGAGCCCTGGGATAGAGGCTGTCTTTGTCCACGTTAAATCTAACACTTTTGCAGCTAAAGCAGGGGCTCCATTTTGCCATTGCACTTGTAGCGTGGCTAACTCACCTTTGGGGTCGAGTGCCCGTATTTCTTCTTCATTGGTGTCATCTAGAAACAGCGGTAGCAATAATAAAAAAGGGTTTATTTCAACGGGCTTAACGGTGTTGAACACTGCGTTACCATTATTGGATACATGGCCGATTACGTCCGTTGTTAACGTTGCACTACTTGAGTTAAGTTTTAATTCGTCAACGCGAACATTCCAACCATCTTTTGAAGGCAGCGCTTGTAAGCTTCCTCCAGTTATACCTGTTACGGTTTTAACCGTTTCATTTCCCCATTGGAACAAACTGTTATTGAGTTCAGCTTGCACTGAGCCAATCGCGGTTTCAGAAAAGTTTGCCCATACCTCTAAGTTCGCTCTGCTTTGCGCCAAAGGGCGTTTAGTTTTAATTAAATCACTTACCCATGGTGAGATATCCAGGTCTTCTGCTCTAGCGTAAAACACGCCGTCAAACTCATCTTTGTTGCCATTAATATCGATAACAAATGACGCTGAATTTGCGGAAACCCCATCAACTTTTATGCGTCCCAGCCCTTGGTGGCGCGCTTCAAAATTGTTCCAAGACAGGCTGTCGATATCAAAGCTATTGGTATCGCCATTTCGCGTTAACGATATTTTGCCCTCTTCTAGCGAGAAGCTTTGCAGTTGCTCTAAAAAAAGACGCTCTAGCGCGTTGATGACTGGAAACTTATTTTTGCTACCACCAGAAACGCGGTCGGCATCAATGTCGAGACGTAAACCACGCAACTCAAACCGAGGAGAAGAAATAAGCTGTTGACGAAGAGACTGCCAGAAATCCAGCTCTACATAAATTTGTCGAATATTGAGTTCTACAGGAGAAGCGTCGTCTTTTGCTAACGAGACTGAATTAAGCACAATACTAGGACCACTGCGCTCCCAGACCGCATGGACAGTATCAATGGATAAGTTTACTCCGTATTGCTCGTTGATATAATCTTCTAGCAAATACTTGTTGTGCTCGATGTGAGGCAAAGCATACCTTGCAGCACTTAATAACAGAGCAAAAAGAACAAGTAATACGGCGAGCAGCAACCAAAACTTCTTCAATAAATAAGAAGCTGCCGACGAAAATTTTGTCACACTATGCCTTTCTTAACGTTAAAGCGTTACATCATAACGACGTCGTACTTATCCTGGTTGTACAGTGTTTCGGTTTGCACTTTAATCTGTTTCGTTACAAACACTTCTAACTCAGCCAACATATGAGACTCTTCTCCCATCAGTGCTTCAGCAACTTTGGGAGACGCATAAACAACGAATTTGTCAGCATCATAGGCTCTGTTTACGCGCACAATTTCACGCATAATTTCAAAGCAAATTGTCTCAATTGTTTTCACGGTGCCACGCCCTTTGCACACTGGGCACTCACCACACAAAATATGCTCAATACTTTCACGAGTTCGCTTGCGGGTCATTTCAATCAACCCTAGCGCGGTAAACCCGTGAATATTGATTTTGGCCCTATCCTTGTTTGTCGCTACCTCTAATGAATGTAAGACCCGTCGTTTGTGATCAGGTTCAATCATATCGATGAAGTCGATGAGGATCATGCCACCTAGGTTGCGCAAACGCAGTTGACGAGCGATAGCCTGAGTAGCTTCAGTATTGGTGTTAAATATGGTTTCTTCTAGATTGCGGTGACCAACAAAGGCCCCCGTATTAATGTCGATAGTGGTCATTGCTTCAGTTTGATCAATGATTAAGTAGCCACCCGATTTTAAATCTACACGGCGCTCTAGCGCACGCTGCGCTTCATTTTCAACATCATACAAATCAAAAATTGGTCTGTCGCCAGTGTAATATTCCAGCTTCCCATTCATTTCAGGTACATATTCTTTGGTAAACTGAAACAGCTCTTGAAACGACAATTTGGAATCAATACGAATTCTATCTAGCTCGGTGCCGACAAAATCTCGAAGTACTCTTCGCGCTAGCGGCAAATCTTCATACAACACATTCGATTTACGTTTTTTCATGCGAGATTGAATTTTGTCCCACAATCGACGCAAAAAGGCGGCGTCTTGCTGCAATTCACTTTTTCCTACGCCTTCAGCAGCCGTACGAAGAATGAAGCCGCCGTTTTCATCGCAGAACTCTTGTACCAAGGTTTTTAAGCGCTCACGCTCTACTTCTTCTTCAATGCGCTGCGACACGCCCACATGAGTCACAGAGGGCATAAACACAAGGTAACGACTAGGTATAGTGATATCTGTGGTTAAACGAGCGCCTTTAGTGCCAATAGGGTCTTTAACCACCTGCACAACGATGTCTTGTCCATCGCGTACCAACTCTCGAATATCTTGTTTTTGAATGTGGCTTGCCGATACTTCCTCAGCAATCTCGTTATGAATAACGATATCGGAAGCATGAAGAAATGCCGCTTTTTCTAACCCTATATCCACGAATGCGGCTTGCATACCGGGTAACACACGGCTGACCTTTCCGCGGTAGATATTCCCCACCAGCCCTTTTTTAGTGTGCCGCTCTACGTGTATTTCTTGCAAAATACCGTTTTCAATAAGGGCAACTCGAGACTCTGACGGTGTAACGTTAATTAATAGCTCAGCACTCACTTCACAACTCCAAATTCGTTGAGCAATTGACGCGTTTCGTACAAGGGTAATCCTACTACAGAACTTGAACTGCCGTTAATAGAAACGACGAATTCACCACCTATGCCCTGTATAGCATAACTGCCTGCTTTATCGGCTGGCTCGCCAGTTTCCCAGTAATCGATGATTTGCTGTTTAGTTAGTGTAGCGAATGTAACCGCTGTCACTACTGTGCGAGTAACGTGTTTTATCTGGCTAAGGGCACTAATTGAGGTTAGTACTTGGTGCGTTTGCCCCGACAGCAT
Organism: Alteromonas sp. P256; assembly: GCF_036864455.1. Taxonomy (NCBI): domain Bacteria; kingdom Pseudomonadati; phylum Pseudomonadota; class Gammaproteobacteria; order Alteromonadales; family Alteromonadaceae; genus Alteromonas; species Alteromonas sp. P256. The sequence continues at coordinate 293,960 of NZ_JAZETM010000005.1, read as the reverse complement.
GCTGAGTATGCGAATAGCGTCAGCTTTATCCACTGGCTTGCCTAGGCTTTCACCATTAAAGGCAATCAGTGTATCGCTTGCCAACACCACAGTGTTGTCTTGCAAAGCCTGTTGCTTTTCGAGCTTTTTCATTACGGCTTGGGCTTTTTCACCAGCAAGGCGCGCAACTAAGTCATCTGGCTTCTCACCCGGCTTGGGTGTTTCATCGATATCGGCAGGACAGATGGTGTGAGCCACATTCATTTGGTTTAACAGTGCAGTACGCCGAGGCGATGCAGAAGCAAGTATAAGGTGAGAGTGCATTGGCAAAACCTTTTGATGTAGATATATACGGCATAACATCACGTCTGCCGTTCACAACCGGCATTATTACATGATGGAAAACTGTCTTCGCGTTTTGCGCAGTAACCAAAACACCCAGGGCCACAGCACCATAGATGCCGCAACGGGCCACAGATAATCAACTTGGAAATAGATATCGGTAAGAAGGTGTTGAACCCAAAATGTCAGCAAATGATAAAGCGAAGACAGTAGCCCGATAATAATCGCTTGCTGCCACACTGAATAGTTTCTCAAGCGTTGATAATTAGCCGCCAAAATGTATATCGACAAGCTAAGGCCAAGACTATGAATGCCTAGTGTCGTGCCCACCAGAATATCCATTGCAACACCGGTGATAAACGCAACCCCCACATTTACCCGATTAGGCAACGCCATACTCCAGTATGCCAAAACCACTAACACCCAATCAGGGCGATAAACATCGGCTTGAATGGGCAGTGGCACAATTTGTAACACTAAGGCGATAATAATGCTGCCCCAAATAATAACGTTGCGTTTACGCATCTTCTGACTCTTCTACCACGTCGTCTTCGGGCTCTATTTCACTTTCGCCGTCAATTTCATTACTTGATTCACCGTTGTCATCGTCTTCATGCCATAGCAACAGCAAATGACGCAGTCGGTCAAGACTTGCCGTAGGCGTAACAATAACACGAGCAAAAGGGCGGCTTTCATCTCTCACCACTTGTGTCACCCGGGCAACAGGATACCCTTCAGGAAAGACGCTTCCTAAACCAGACGATATTAAAAGGTCGCCCTCTTGAATATCAACACTATGAGGAACGTGTTCGACGTATAGCTCATTAAGAGAGCCGCTACCTGTAGCGATAAAACGAATATCGTTTCGCAATGAACGAACCGGAATAGCATGGGTAACATCCGCGACAAGTAAAACACGGCTGTTAGTCGACCCAACCTCCATTACTTGTCCCACAATACCCGAGTCGTCTATGACAGGTTGAGATAGATACACCCCGTCGATGGCGCCTTTGTTAATGACCACCTGCTGACTGTAAGGGTTCTTATCTACCGCCATAAGCTCCGCCACCATTTTGCGAGACTCTTGTCGCATGGGGGCTTGTAGCAGGGCTCTGAGCTGTTCGTTTTCTTTAACCACTACATCAAATTGCTGAAGCTTCTCGCTCATCAACAGCAATTGGTTAGACATGGTTTGGTTTTCTGCAAGAAGCTGCTCTTTTGACGTTAGTCTTTGAGCACTCTCACTTAAAATGAGGCCGGGAAGATTGGCTAAATACTGAATGGGACTCATAAGAGAATTTAAGTATACGCGGGTAGACTTAAACCCTTCTAATTTATGGTCGACGAATATCAACAGCACCGACAGTACAAGTGCCAGTGTCAGTCTGTTGTTTAATGAGGGACCGCGAGTAAATATAGTATCCATGATACAAAGAAGGCAACCTCAAGGTTGCCTTACCTGTTTACTCGTAACTAAACAAGTCGCCACCATGGAGGTCAATCATATCGAATGCCTTACCACCGCCGCGCGCTACACAAGTAAGTGGATCGTCAGCGATAACCACCGGAATACCGGTTTCTTCCATCAACAATCGATCTAAATCTTTTAACAGTGCACCACCGCCTGTTAACACCATGCCGCGCTCGGAAATATCTGATGCAAGCTCTGGTGGAGATTGCTCTAATGCAACCATGACCGCAGAAACAATACCCGTTAGCGGCTCTTGAAGTGCCTCTAATATTTCATTTGAATTAAGCGTGAAACCGCGAGGCACACCTTCAGCCAAGTTGCGTCCACGCACTTCAATTTCACGCACTTCTTCACCAGGGTAAGCCGCGCCAATTTCGTGTTTAATGCGCTCTGCTGTAGCTTCACCTATAAGCGAACCAAAATTACGACGAACATAGTTGATGATTGCTTCATCAAATTTATCACCGCCAATGCGCACAGACGACGAATACACCACGCCGTTAAGCGAGATAATCGCAACCTCGGTAGTACCACCACCGATATCAACCACCATTGAGCCTTGGGCTTCTGACACTGGTAGACCTGCACCGATAGCTGCTGCCATCGGCTCATCAATGAGATACACTTCGCGCGCTCCGGCACCTAGCGCCGATTCTTTGATTGCGCGACGTTCAACTTGAGTTGAACCACAAGGTACACAAACGAGTACCCGTGGGCTTGGACGCATAAAGTTATTGTCGTGAACCTGCTTAATGAAATGCTGAAGCATTTTTTCAGTCACGTAGAAATCGGCGATAACACCGTCTTTCATTGGACGAATTGCACGAATGTTACCCGGCGTACGACCTAGCATACGCTTTGCTTCTGCACCTACTGCAGCCACACTTTTAGGGCCTGCTGCACGTTCTTGTCGAATAGCAACTACTGAGGGTTCGTTGAGAACAATACCTTGGTCTTTAACGTAAATCAGCGTATTAGCTGTTCCGAGGTCGATGGACAGATCGTTAGAGAACATGCCTCGAAGCTTTTTAAACATGAAGAGTGTATTCCTGTTTTTATGTTAACGCGTATTTGCAAGGATGAGATGGCGACGCTTTAACGTGAAGTCGAATGTAATTTCGCACACTTTAACAATGGGGGCAATTTTCGGCAAGCAATGCCGATGGTTACCGTTAAAATATCTTCATTTTTTATCAAATCAATGCGAAACCAATATGTTTGCCATATGTCACGCAGCATTGTTACAGCGCAGTACTGTCACGACAATAACACATAACCGTAGTAGGAAACTCACTACTGTATAAAGATAAGCAACCTACTGCCTTATCAAAGGGTGAAATTGTCTAAGCGTGTATAAGGACATGAATAAACATGTGCACTAGTTGCCTATTTTCTCGCGCTTATAAATTATATTGTCATTACCTCGGTACACACCGAAGGTCAGCGTGGCCGAAGGGGGCTCATCTGCCACGCCGTTGTTACTCCAATCCCACAGCAACCACGGCTGGGCATCAAAAGTAACAGGGAATTCGCCCTCGCCATTAGGCGAAGTAAGTCGAATACCTTCACCAGATACATAACTCCCCTGCGCCAATGTGCCTGAGTTTTCAGTAGCTAATTCGTTCGATGCATCGTTAACCCCAGTGTGATTATACACTGTGCAGCTATCATTCGCGTTTACACGCCAATCTTGACCATCAAAATATTGGGTAGAGAATGGCAGTAATAATGGTTCGTTAGCACTGCCGTAATTATTCACCAATGTGGCTCTTCCATAGGCAAAGTCTAGGCCTGCATCAATAGTTGCCAAACAATTCCCTGAGCATGTGCTGCCGTTAACCAAGGCATTTTCTAATTGCCCACGTTCAATGTTCAGTACCAGAGAGGTGTTCGTATACGCCCCGTCCAACTGAGCGCTGCCAAGGCGCGTAAAAATGATATCGGTGTCGGTAAAGTTAATTTCCCCAGTAGTACCTGATTGCGGCCAACTCATCGTGTCCACATTAGCTAAACGGTTAAGTAACGTACCATCAGATTCAATGACCATCTCTAGCCCTAGTAGCTTATCAAAGCCCCCTCTATAATTATTTGTGCGCTGCCCGTTGTGATTAAGTGCTGAAAGCGTGTAAGACACGTTTGAAATGGGTTGATCAAAATAGGTGAAACTCTGGCCAACTTCACAGGCAGCATCCACATTCCCTGAAAGTGCGAAGTTTGCTGGAGCAAAACGACCAACATTCGCTATTTGCCCTTGAACCAGAGTACTGGTTAAGTACGCTGCCCTTGCATTAATCGCAATAGTGCCAACTTCATCATAGTTGAGTCCTACGGTTGTAACAGGCTCATCAATAAATACTGCTTGAGCACTACCTCCTGTACTTGATGCTGATAACGCTAAGTTACCAGTATCGCCAGCTGCGGGCAGAATTGCGGTTGGTGTCAAAGATACCGAGCCAGAAAAATGATCAGCCGATATATTATTGTCAAGGGCACTAAAATCGTCAGGTATGCCATCTTCATTGGTATCTTCACCCTCTACCCATTGGGTAGTTCGAAGCTCCAACACAAATTCTTCACCGGTTAACGCGAGCAAAGAGTCGTTAGCAGAAAACGCATATGCATTCGCATTTGGGCCTGTTTTAGCGTTATTTAAAATACGAGTAGCAAAGCCGAATGGCCTTACCGTAAATAGATTTGATGAGCCCGCCACACCTGAGCGACCGGTTATACTTGCTGACAGGGATACCTCACCAGCATCGGGGTATTGCACGGTGATTATGGCTTGTGAGTCGCTATTAAATAAAAGCGGCACGGCAGTTGGTGAGAGGCCGAGTGTATAGTCTTTGTTATTATTGCTAATAAGCATTTGATTTGAACAGTTGCCGCTACTTGAGCAGTTATAGTTCATGTCTACTTCAATTTCATTGTCTCGCAGTAAATCGGAAGCTTCACAGGCTTCAAGTGCATACGTCTTCTTATTAAACCCAACATCTGATGGCTTACCGGAAATTTGAGAAACAATAACATCGCTACCATCGGTGATATTTTTAAAGACCATACCGTCTTTTTCAAAGTTTATTTTACAACTTCCCAGTGCCACCTCTTTACCGCCAATAAAACAGCGCAGCTGTGAGGATGGTGTTTCACCAGAGGTCGCTAAAACCGGATCGTTACCTTTTAAGCTTTCGATGTTGAGGCTTGTCTGCCCAGTAAATGAAACGCTATTGGCGGGGGCCCAAGTATAGTTGTTACCCGACGCTGGCAGTAAGCCGACTGTGGAAGGTTGGGAATAAAGAAGATTGCAGTCAACGTCAGCACATGCCTTTAGCGTAACGCTTTTTGCTGCACAACTGCTTCCCTTGTTATCGGCCATTTCAAATCGGTAATGGTTAAGCACCTCTATCACTTCTCGCCCACAAATTCCGGGAATAGACGCAGGAACATTATTTGCTGTAAGCAGCAGCGTGTCATCAGTCGTAATCCCTGCACCCGCGGTAAATCGGCCGACAAGGTTACTGCTTAACATATTGGTAAATCTTACTTGTCCGGTGGCCAGGATGAGCGCATTGGGGTTGGCACTATCTATTAAAACGTCACCGTCAACATATATCGCTAAATATGCGCCTTCTTCAACATTGATTGATGCATTGCGTATTGTAAGCAATGTTGAAGTCGTGCCACCGGTATCAGCAATATAGATTCGGGTAGGCGCTACAACATGGTAGCTTTTAGGCCCAATTACCACGTTTTGCCGCTTAAAGAAGTAGTCGCCAGCTAATGTGGTACCTATCTCAGGGCCAGTGTCTTGAATATCGAGGGTTGGAATAGCTCTGGCCTGCGAATCGGTTAACGCGTTGGTGTTAGTAGCAAAGCAATTTCGGCCATTCACACCGCAATCCGGTAAATTATTACCCTGCCCGTTAGCATCAGTTCGTAAATCAAATGTGGTTAGCGCCCCATCGTTTTCATCGATAATTCGAGAACGAGCAGAAAGAAAAATATCACTACCACCGAATGTGGCAAGGGCGCCAGGAAACGCAACATCACAACTTGGTAAGTTACCGCTAAATACGAACTCAGACGTCATAGCCAGAATACTTGCCTCTTCTGGTGTATGGTTACGTTCGCTATCTTCGCTCCTATCTTCATCCACTCTTAGGCCCAGCCGATTTCTGTTGACGCCGCAGCTTCTCAACCAGCCGCCATCAGTTCCTTCTCTGCTTATTTTACTTGCAGCGACCAGCGGTGTTTGAGGGTATGAGTTTCTAAAATCGTTGCGGAAACAACCGTCACTCCATCCTGAAATCAGTGTATCTGCAAACGTAGCCTCCCAGACAACTTCAACGCCGTTATCATCAAAAAAACTACGATCGTAACCTGCCGTTGTTGCCATGTAGGCTACGGTTTCATCTCTAGAAACCTCACCAAACTCTGTTTCTGATGCCTCTAGCGCAACAAAGTAAGCCATTTCGTTTTGCGGCGCAGCGGGCGTTAAATTGCTGCCCACTGCGTCGTATTTTGCCGCAATTGTAAGAAACGGAAGCAAATGCTCATTGGGCGGTTTTTTTCCATTAACATCAATTTGATTATTAAGTGTTTGAATAGAGTGAAAAAACACTGGTTGCTCGCCAAAATCAGTTTTTAATGGCACTTGTGCATAACGAGACTCATCTGCCCCTGTTAACCCTCCTTCTTCATACCACGGCGAATTAGCCGACGCCTGTATGGTGTCGGCCCCAAGCTGCATTTTGCCAACTTCCACAATATCGCCGTCTGGAAATTCATGAACGCCATAGGCAATGGCGAGATAGTGCGCCCCCATTGTGATATGCGGCCCGTCTTCTCCAGACGGCTCAAGTGGCAAAGCCTCAAACCCTGTTCGTGTCACATTGCGAATTTTAACAATGGCAGGGTTTGACCCCTGGCTTGTGGATAGCATAAACACCGCTGGCGGCTCATCGTATACTTGCGAAAAGCTGATCGTTGTCCACTCTGCTTTATTGTAGGTATTTTGCAATTCAATAAAGCGCCCTTCAATTTGCGGCACCGAGATAGCGTTACTGCAAAATAAAACCGTCAGCGTGGCTGCCAAACGCAAAGCCAATTGAAATTTGGTATACATCATTCTTCTTGCCTTATTTCTACTAACAGCTCACGGGACGTATTGAGTTGACCAGTACTGCAAGCAGCAAGAGCGCCAAGAGAGTAAACCCTTATTGCACCACCGCTCACTTCCGGCTCATCCACATTAATCTCAACCTCGCAAGAGAGGCTTACCGAACAGTTTTGCATATTCGTGGTACTAAATATCACTGGTGTAGTGACCACACTGCACTGTGGATTGCCGCCGCTGACAACCCGGAATATAGCCACCTCCAACGCACTTTGCGCCGTTAGGTAAGCTCTTGCACCGTAATATTCGATGGACTGCTGGCGAACGGTAGATGAAATCTGATTGGAAAGTGCAATACCCAACCCTAAAAGCACGATACTTATAACCAGCGCGACTACAATCGTAGAGCCACGCTGCTTTTTGGGTAATGGTTGACGCTGCGCCAACACGCTTCGGCTAGGGAACATTGGGAAAGTGAATCTCGTGCAATATGGAAAGGGGCTCGTCGCCGCGTGCCTGAAGGGTTAACTGTAGTTCTATTAAGCCATTTTGCTGTAACCCTGCCGTACTAATATTCGCGCTCCATTGGGACACATTGGTGGCAATAAGGCCGCTGGTTCCGTTTTGGGTTCTTACTAATGCTCCTGTGCCAGCGGTGGTCGCTTTGCACACAGAAACTTGTGCTGCGGGTACAAAAAAGCGCTTACCCGGTGATGTTTGATTGACCGAAGCGTTCAGAGTTACATCGTACTGATTTGCGCTTGTAGGCGCGTCGGCGGCACTGTTGATAGCATCAATAATACGGCCATTATCAGTAACACTTTGAGGATTCGTTGGGTACACCACCAGCCTATCGTTTACAGCAAGAGTGCTATTAAACACCACCACGTGCATGGGGTTGTCGAAAGCATCATCCACGTAAGTGCCACTTTGCTTTATTGGGTAGTAGGTTAAACAGCCAAGCGTTGGGTCGTAGGAAACCGAGTTAGGCACTATATTTCGCAGCTCTTTTTCAAGACGAAGAATGATAAATCTCGCCTCAGAGACTAATCTAGTTCGCTCGGCACCGGTGACATATATTTGCGCACTTAGTGAAATAACCTGAGCGATAGATACGCTAATCACTCCCAAGATAGTTATCACTAGGATTAGCTCGATAAGGGTGAACCCCTTTTGAGAAGAAGGCCCGCTCATTAATAGCTGCCCCTATACGCACTAAAGCCGTAGGTTTGACCATCGGGCGCGGTTACCGCAATGTCCACGCGCTTAAACCTATCACCGTCATTTACCGTGCCGTCGTTTAAGTCGCTGTCGTACTGAACCACTACACTCACACTGTAATTAGCATAGATTCCCCCAACGTCACTAACTGTAAACCCGTTGTAATCATCTACATCGTCATAGTCACTCTCATTGACTTCTTCAGGGCCTAGAGTAGTAGAACAATTTGCTTTTTGGTTACAGGTTTCAAATGGCGGGCTTCTGTCACTGTTTTCGTCAAATGAGCGACTTAAAATATCATTTAACAGTGATTGACCTAGCTTTGCTGCTTTGACTTGTCGCAACGGCTCTGCAGTTTGTGCTGCCTGCGGCGCAATAAGGGAAAGGACAACGGTAAGACTTATTGAAAACACAACAATACCGATTATAAGTTCAAGAAGGGTAAACCCGCGGCTTATCAAAGGAGAGCTAACACGCATATATCGCACCCTCTTGCTGCAGACATACCGCCACGTTGCTTACTTGAATTTTACACGGGTTATTACACGCGATGTTACTGGGCCTTCCCATACTATCGAATTGAATTTGCGTAAAGGCCACGTCATTTTCATCCGCAGTTTGAAATGAAAAGCCAGAGGGCGTATTAACAACTTGATCGCTATTAAACGCAGTAGAAATAGGGTTAATACAGTCATGCCCTGCGGGCGGCGCTATAGCAGATGGAGTAATTTTGACACAGCTCGCGTCGTTGACATCTTGCATGGCGCGCAGCTGAATATTGCGCACTACTTGCAACGTTCTATCTCGAAGGGCGGTAGCCTCTTCGCTGTCGCTACCTAGAAAACGGGGCGCGACGGTAGCTGCCAGCACCCCAATAACCACTATGGTTATGATAAGTTCTACAAGTGTAAAACCTAATTTTTTCACATTACTGAACGCACGTGTTAACGGCGATCGCTGGGCGTACTCCAGCACCAGTAGAATCTGAATACACAACCGAACATGCCGCTGTTGCAGTCGTTGGTGCCGTAGTACTGTAACTACCAAAACCCGTCGAATAAATTAATACATCCGTGCCCGATGCTAAAGTGGTAACACCGAATTCAGCTGCGTCAAAATCAATCATTTTTGGAATGTTCGCTGCTATTGCCTGCGGGTAACCATTTACCGCAGTAACAGTGACACTATTTCCCAAACCAACACTACCAGGAGTAGTGGCGGTGCCTGACACATTTTGTATCAGTGCTTTCCCGTTTACTACAGAAGCTGCCGTTTCTAAAGAGCCTGCTATACCCTCTAAGGTTGCATCTCTGGCGTCATCCTGCAGATTTAAAAACTTTGGCGCCGCGGTAACCGCAAGGATGCCAAGTAATACAATAACTATGATGAGTTCGATTAGGGTAAAACCTTGTTGCTTTGATACTTTTTGCATAATTTAACGTCCTATGCGTTATTTAAAAAACAGTTACCTGGCCTGTGGCCGGGTTGTAAGTAAATCCATCGTAAATTGCACCATTTGGCACACCGTCAGCTGGCGCTGCGTTATTGGGCAGGCCCATAGACTGCACCAAATAGTAGTTGCATATTGTATTTACGCTTGAGCCATCAATACGCACCGCATACCTAAAATCTGCAATAACCGCATCATTAGCTGATGTGGTATTGGTAGGAGCAGACTGAAGTATTAAGTCGAACACGTTTTTACACTGGTTAACGTCTACCGACGTTATCAGCGTATTGCCCGCGGCACTGCCCGTTGGGTAACCCACGGTGCCATCAACGCCCACTGGAGTTTGGTCATAAGTGATCGCTGTTCCGTTGGCACTGCCGTTGTTTCCATTTGGCCTACCTTCCACTTCCCACTGCGCTCGCACTAGCCCTACAGCGGCAGCAAAGCCACCAGCAACCCCTTCAACGCTTGCTTCTCGCGCTTCATCGGTTACGTCAATAAAACGAGGTAACGCCGTAGCGGCCAGCAGCCCTAAAATAATGACCACAATGATCAACTCAATAAGTGTAAAACCTTGTTGTTTCACTGCCACGCCCTCTCTTTTTGCGGTACACCGCCATCGTTAGTATTCATTGTGATTCCTCATTGCGCCATTCTCAGCACTATAGGTAAACCACGGTTGATCATCGATAAAATATTCACAGAGTAAAAACCCATTTTGCTTACGCGTCTTACTGTGCATCTCACTGCCAACTTCATCCCCGGCTAGCGAAAGTAAATAATCACACGCCTTAGTGCTGCCTTTCGCTGAACCCACTGGCCAACCCATTGTGTTTATTGCCACACTCGTCCCAGCGTGTTTGTTTTGTGACAGCGTGCCGCTGGGGTCCACCTGGGTTTCATAAATAGAAACGGGTGAGCTTTTTGTTCTTATCCACTGCGCTCTAGCTTGCATAACAATGCGCTGAAAATTACCTAATAACGCTTCTTTTTTTACCGTTTCAGCTTCTTCTAAAACGGGCATCATGTGGTTGACATACGCCATCGTCACCAGCGCTAATAAAACACCAATGGTAATAAAGTTGAGAAGCCCGCTTCGCGCCACTTTCACTTAACGTTTGACCGCATGAGTATTCATCACGTTAGCCGCCTTTTACCGCTGACATCATATCCCACATTGGGGTGAAGATACCTAGTGCTAGCACTAACACCATCACCGCAACGAACCCTATAAGTATAGGTTCAATTTTTGCGGTTAGGCTTTTTAAATCAAAATCTACCTCACGCTCGTAGTAGTCTGCGCTTTCATCAAGGAGCGGCTCTAGACGACCGGTTTCTTCGCCTACTGCAACCATCTGTAGGACTAAATTTGAAAACAGCTCACTCGATTTAGAAACCCGCAGTAAACTCTCGCCTTTCTCAATGCCTTTTCGCATTTCAATAATTCGAGTACGCATATAAGCATTATCAACAGCATCGGCGGTTAACGATAAACCGGAGGTTAGCGGTACACCTGCACGCAGAATCATTGAAAAACTTCTGCTGTAACGTGACAACAATGATCGCTCAATAATGCCACCAACAATAGGCAACTTTAGTTTAAATTTGTCCCATTTCAACCGTCCATTAGTCGAATTAAGGTACTGTTTCAACGCAATTATTCCACCAACAAGGGCCGCCAGCATCACCCACCAGTAGTTAACGAATAAATCAGAAGTACCAATTAGTATTCGCGTCATCAACGGCAGTTCAGTATTGAACCTTGCGAACATTTGGGTAAAGACGGGAACCACAAACAGGTTAAGTATAAACATGGCGATTACCAGCGCGATAATCACAAAGGTGGGATACCGCAGGGCTGATTTTATGCGCTTGCGTGTTTCCTGCTCTCTTTCAAAGTAAAGGGCCAACTGCAAAAACACATCGTCTAACTTACCGGTGTTCTCCCCTACTACCACAACGGAAATAGACAACCTAGAGAAAATACTTTCATATTTAGACATGGCTGATGACAGGCTCCTGCCTTGTTCAAGCTGCTCCGCAATGTCTTTTAATACTGCTTGAAAACGCTTGTGCGATGCGTTTTCAGACAACCCTCTGATGGCTCGAATAATAGGGATACCCGCTTTTAACAAAGAGTACATTTGACGAGAGAATATAATCATCTCATCAAGGCCAATCTTAGATTCAAACCACGCACTTACATCAACATTAAGCCCTGAGCTGGATGACTGTTTTTTCGATTCTTGTATGGTCAACGGCACAATTTTTTTCGCCAACAATGCCTGCGCCGCCCCTTGTTGAGAGGCCGCTTCGATAAAACCTTTCATAGGTTTACCTTGTGCAGATTTACCAGCATATTCAAACTGTGGCATCAGTGATTAATGACCTCTGGCACGAACTCCGCCACTTTAAACACTTCATTAAGCGACGTTTTACCCTCTGCAGCATAATCGAGCGCCATATGAGAAAGCGGTGTGAAGTCTTTGTTCGCTTTTGTGGCATCAACAAAGCCCTGGGTGTTATTTTCCCGCAGCGACTCCATCATATCTTCATTCATTTCCAGCATTTCAAACACACCAATACGGCCTTTGTAACCAGTATGATTACAGGTGTTACATCCGGTTCCTTTATAAAAGGTGGCGTTTTCAAGTTCGGGCATTAAGAACCGAACCCATGCTTGCTCTTGAACACTCGGAGCGCTGGTGGTTTTGCAGTTTTCGCATATACGCCTTACTAACCGCTGTGCCACGATACCTCGTAGTGAGGTAGCAACTAGATACGGTGCCGCTCCCATATCGATAAGACGAATAGCGCTGGTTACTGCATCATTGGTGTGCAGCGTACTTAACACCAAGTGGCCTGTTAATGCGCCCCGCAAGCCAATCTCCACGGTTTCTTGGTCACGCATTTCACCTACCATGATAACGTCTGGGTCTTGACGTAACGTAGTCCGTAAAATAGAGGCAAAATCCAACCCTATTTTGGCGTTAGTCTGTACTTGGTTTATTCGAGGAAGCCTGTATTCAATGGGGTCTTCGACAGTAATAATCTTTAAATCGGGTTTGTTCAGTTCGCTTAAGGCGCCGTACAACGTTGTTGTTTTACCGGACCCCGTTGGACCTGTGACCAAAATCATCCCGTGAGGGCGATGTATGGCTGCGCGAAATTTGCGCACCATTGCGTCGGGCATTCCGGTTTGATCAAGGGTAAGCAACCCTGCGGATTGATCTAATAAACGCATTACTACCGATTCGCCGTTACTCACCGGCATGGTTGAGAGTCTCACATCTATGGTGTGACCCTTTACCTTAATATTAAAACGGCCGTCCTGAGGTATACGCTTCTCTGAAATATCTAAACCTGACATCAGCTTTAAACGCAGAACGAGCGCCGACGCAATCTTCACCTGATCTAAGGTGTTCTCTTGCAGCACACCATCTACGCGCTGACGAATGCGCAATATATTTTCATCAGGCTCTATGTGAATATCTGACGCCCGCACCTGTACTGCATCTTCAAAAATAGAATGCAGTAATTTAACCACCGTAGCGTCTGACGTATTGTCATCTAACGCAGATAGCTCGAATTCAACATCGTCCTCGTATTCCTCATGAAGCTTTTCTGCAAATGAAGCGATATCCTGAGTACGACGGTAAACCGAGTCGAATGCCTCAACAATTTGATTGTCTTGCACAATGGCCAGCTCTACAGTGCGTGGCTCAAATAGGGGCATTAACTGATCAAGCCCGCCTAGATCAGTAGGATCGCTCATACCGAGCAGTACGGTTTTATCGTCTACTTCAAGTACCAGCGCGCGATACCGCCGAGCGTAGGTTTCCGGTAAAAGCTGAGCATGTTCCGGCGTGATATTGCGATGGGAAATATCTAAAAACGGTACATTTAGCTGCTGTGCTAAAAAGCGCAGTAGCTGTGGTTCGCCGATGAAGTTAAGCTCGATTAATGTGTCGCCCAGTTTACGCCCTGTACTTCGCTGTGCTGACAGTGCTTGGTTAAGCTGCTCGCTTGTAATGATATTTTCATGAACAAGTAAGTCACCTAATCGCATTTTTAACCGTGGTTGCATTACCGTACCTCCTTTAATGCATTCAACCTTTCGATGACATACTGCTTAGAGGCAGGAGAAACGCCGCCATTTGCGAGTGCGGCTTCAAACGCCTCAATGGCCTCTCCGTTTTGCCCTAGCTGGTCGTAATTAGCCCCTAAGGCCAACCACCACTTCCCATTTTGTGGCTGTAAAACCGTCATGGCAGAGAATGCTGATATCGCAATCTCTGGCTTATTGATTGCTTGAGCGGCAGTACCCTTAATAATGAGATAGTCGCTGCGCTGCTCTTTCACCGCCTGTTGGTTAAATGCTTCAGGCATAACGCTTAACGCTTCTTCGAAGCGACTTTTTGCGATTAGAATTTTACCCATTAGCTCTCGCCACATGAGGTTTTGAGGCTCAATGCTCACCCCCTTTGATAAAACAGACAGCGCCATTGGAATATTATTTTGTCCGAAGTATAAGGCGGCAAGTTGCTTGCGGGCCTCATGGTTTTTAGGCTCTACCTGAAGAGCCAGTAGAAAATTCTGTTCGGCATCTTCAAACATACCAAATTGATAAGCGTTTAAACCGGCGTCTAAATGAAACGCACTCTGCTGCTTCTGGGTTTTAGGTGTTATTGCGGGTTTGCTGCTTACTACCGTGCTGTTTGTTGTCGTTCTCTTTCTATCAGCAACACTATTATTAACAGCGTCTTTATCATCCGCATTGTCATCAGCAGTGGCTGTTTTGATGTCTTTTACACTTCCCTTAGCTTGGGTAGCGGCCTCTTTTAGCCTTTCTTCTTGAATCGCTGTCTCTCTGGCCTTTCTATATTCGGCTTCATCATCAAAGGCTGCCTGCCCTGCTTGGCTTTCTTCTAAAGCGCCTGGTTCTAACTGATCAGGCACTTGCTCAAACACTTGCTCAAACACTTGTTCAACGACCGGCGTAGATTGAGCTAGCAATGCTCTGTCCTTATCAGATAAAGGCACACTCTGCATGCCTTCACTCGGCGACGAGTCGGGCGTGTCATAACCCGTTTTGGGAAGAGCTTCAGAAGCGGTTTTGGAAGGCGTTTCAGATGTGTTTGCAGAAGGCTCTTTGGAAGCCGTTGAATTTTGCGAACTCTCTGGCTTATCACCTATAGAGTAAAGTGCCGACCACACCACCAAAACTAGCACGGCAATTAGCGCGAATACTTTGCGTATAGAAAAAGACTTACGAAGCTGTACAGTGGGCGGTAAACCAAAATCACTTTCTTGGTTTCTATCGTCAAGCGACTTCAACGTGTTGTTTAAAATACTCATAAGCCACCTAGCGTCATTTGCCAAGTGCCCAGCGCTGCAACGAGCGCAAGAGAGAGAAAAAACAAACGCTTTTGAGGCAGCACCCGTCGCCTGCAGTCTTCAGTGTCCAAAATAGCGTTGACCATATGTTTAGATGTTGCCGCCTTCTTTCCTTCTCCATACACAGAGAGAAGAAGTTTATGACATACAATATTCACCAATCTCGGGGTACCTGAGCTTGTAAACGCAATGAAAGGGCGCAAATACCGAGGGATCAGCCCTTCATCACCGCCTGCTGTCACTAATCGGTGTCCAATGTAATAGTCTACTTCAGCGCGGGTCATTTTTCGTAGCGAATAAGAAAAGGTTATTCTTTGGCGAATCTGCCTCACCCTTTGGTTATTAAGGTTGTCATTTAATTCTGGCTGGCCAAAGAGTACAATCTGTAGAAGCTTACTTTTCTCGGTTTCTAAATTACTAAACAGCCGCAGTATTTCCAGCGAATCCCAGCTTAACGCCTGTGCTTCATCAATAATAAGAATTGCCTGACGCCCTTCGGCTTTTAGGCTCAATAGCTTTTCTTCAATATTGTTGTGCAGGTTAACTCGCTCTTTCGACTTGCCCGTTTTAATTCCCAACTCTTTGGCAAAAGCGATGCGTAATTCGTCGGGAGACAAATACGGATTTGGCAGATAACACGCCACAAATCGGTCTGATAAATGATTGATAAGTTTGCGGCACAGTAACGTTTTTCCCGTCCCTACCTCGCCAGTCACTTTTATAAAACCTTCGGACATACTTAGCGCAGTAAGGATAACTTTTAACGCTTCATTATGCGGTGCTAACGCACAAAAAAAATCGGTATTCGGCGTGAGCGAAAACGGCATTTCGTTGAAGTGAAAAAAGTCCTTATACATAGCTAGTTTTGATACCACTTATCTAATAAAGACTGAGTGCGCATTCGCTGCTTTTCCCATGAGTCAGGCTGCACAACGGAAGGGCGAAGAAGAATAACAAGCTCTCGTTTTGTCTGCGTTTTAGCAATATTTTTAAACATATTGCCCAACACAGGAATATCCCCTAAAAAGGGTGTTTTAGACTCTTTTTCGTTAGTCACAGTTTCCATAAGGCCGCCAATAACCACAATTTCGCCGTCGCGAGCTCGGATCACTGTGTCTGATTCTCTTATATTACTTTGCGCCAAGGGCAATTGGATTTGCTGGTCGCCTACTTGGATAACTTTTGTTTGTTCGGCAGTCTCTGTTACCGAGGGGTGAACATGTAAAATAACTGAACCGCTTTTATCTATTTGCGGTGTAACGTCTAACGCAATACCCGAAAAGAACGGGGTAAGTTCGATATCGTTTTCATTTTGCGTCCCGGTAGCGTTTAAGTCTTCACTGGTAGACACATCGGTAACAAAATACTCATCTTGCCCTACTTTAATAACAGCCTTTTGATTGTTGGTTACCGTCACCCTAGGGTTACTGAGCATTTGCACATCACCTTGGGTTTGCAGCATGTTGATTACGCCGTCGAAATCGCCGCGAGAAATACGCAGAGTAGATACACCACCGATGTCCGTTGAAATACTATTGCCAATACTATTGACTGCATTTATAGCTGGGCTGATGCCCGCCGCGGTATTTGCAGCAAAGTTGGTGGCGACGTTGCCACCACTGAAACCAAAATTAAGGCTGCCCGTTAGGCCGCTCGCTATACGATCCCATCGCACGCCCTGCTGATAACCATCGTTAAGGGTTACTTCAATTATTCTTGCCTCAAGCACAACTTGTCTCTGCAGGCTTTCCTGACTTTGCATAAGAAAGTCTTTTACCACTGCAATTTCACTTGGCAGGGCTTTAATGGTAACGAGCCCAGCTTGTGGAGACACCACGACATGACGACCGTCAGTAGGCGTTACCAGCACTTTAAGCGCCTCTTTTAGGTCTTTCCAGAAGTCGTTTTCGCTGGTGGTCTGAATATTCGAGCCATTAAGCTGCTGAATATTATTTCCAACCATTCCGTTTTGTCCCATCATTCCCGCTTGTCCAACACCACCAATGCCACCGATATTATTGTTGCCGTTAATACCGTTTAAGCCGCCGTTGTTCTGATTGCCGTTATTTTGGTCTTGCTCGCTTACACCGCCGGCAATAACGCTCACGTTTGAAAGGCCAAAACGCTTAATCATGAGAAAATTAACAGGAATTGATTCGGTTTTAAGTTGCGCAGGCATAACCTGTATAACTTTGCCTTCTAAAAACACGTCTAGCGGATACATTCTTGAAACAATTTTTAAGACTTCGCTTAGTGCAACCTCTTTAAGCGTGAGACTTATTTGCCCCGACACATCTGGATGAATAGCAACGCTGTAAGGCGTGTTAGTCACTAACGCATCAAAAAATGGACGAACTTCAATAGCGTTTGCCGAAACATCGAACGTATTTTGCTGCGATACAGCAGGTAATAATTGAAATTGCTCTACGCCAGCGAGCAACTCATTGTTAAGCTGCGAGGGAGACATTCGCCTCGTTGAAGCGCTTTCTGTGGCATCAGGTTGAGCGCTCTTATTTGAAGCGCTTAGCTCGTCGCGAATGTGCGGCTTAACTTCATCGCCCACTCCGTAGGTTTGACAGCCAGCAATAACAAGAGCAAGTAAAAGTAATGTTGCTGTTGAGGCTAAGTTATTTTTTAATTTCATAAGAATACATTTTCAACGTCATTGTCTGTCGTCCGTCATCAAGAACCACATCTTTAGGATTAATTTTAACGATGCGATGGTCGCCCACTGAATCACCTTCACGATAAGACCGACCGGAAATCACGGCGGTAAAACTGTCTTGTCGCTTTAAAATTGACTGAAGCCTAAGCGCTCCATCTTGCTCATCATTTGTTGCCCTTTGTGACACCCCAGAAATGGCAGGTTTAGTAGGGTCAACTTGGCCAGCAGCTGGCATTGAAAATAAGGCAGCTAACACTATCAGCAGCCAGCTTTTACAAAGAGATAAAGGTTTCATTATTACTTACCGTTGCCAAATGTAATGTGAGGATAGCGTTAGGGTATTCCTCTACAGTGTAGCGGAATTTAGTGACAACCACTTTTTCATCAGAGGCCTGAATTCCTGCCAAGTAGTCTCGCAAGTTAAAAAAGCTACCCTCTATTTTCAGCGTCATGTTATGTCTAAACAACGCCGCGCTTTGCAATTCCCCGTCGCCAAACTGCACGGTTTGTTTCGGCGCTACATTAAATTCCACCATTCTCACATTGCCTTGCTCATTGAGTAGGGTAATGAGCAACTCAGGCATTTTATCCGCAGCAACAAAGCCATCGTTTAACGCGGCTAATTGGGTATCTAATTCGAGAAGCTTCTTGTTTTCAATATCTATTTCGCGCTTTGTTCTCGCCGCGTAATCCATAGAAAGCGCTTGATTTAAAGCATCCTTTTGAATAACCCGCGCACTCAGCTGACTCTCTTTGCGCACAATGTCTTTGTCTAAACGGGAAAGTTTGTCTAATTGAGGGGAAATACCAAACCAAAAAAATAAATACACAATAAGGGCTAAGCCAACCCAAAAAATGAGCTGCTTCTCTCTTAACTGAAGTTGAGCGTAAGCGCTAGAGAGCTTTTGCCACTGTGTCATCAGCCTCTCCATCAAAGTCAGTTGAAAGGGTAAATGTTTTTATGTCGCTCTCGTCACTCTCATTCTCAAATTTTACCGTGGAAAACGTTTTGCCCTTAAAGAAGGTTGAGCCCTGCAGTTTCTGTAACCACTGTGGAATAGCTGACGGCTTTATCGTATTACCGGTTAAACGGAGCTCATCACGTGTGATGGTAATCGACGTTAGCCAGAGATTCGGATTGTGAAAATTTGCCAAGTCATTCATTACATTTTGATATTGTGTTGTGCGCAAAGACAACTCACCGGTTTGCATGTAGTCCAGCAGTTGCTCGCGGTTTTTAACTTTTACGCGCAGTGTATCTAGGCCTTTTTGCAGAGATTGAGTATCTCGCTTCGCCGCTAACTTATCAGTTAGCGTATTGATATCGTTATCAATGGCTTTGACTGACGCAGCAACGTCGTCTGATTTTCGTTGCTTTAGCGCTATAAACTGGCCCATACCAATAGTGAGTACTGAAAGTAACAATAACGCAGTGCCATTCACCCACAGCACGGTGCTAAGCGGTAAGCGCTCTTTGCTTGGCAGCAGCGAGGAGTGATAAAGGTTAATGCTCTGTTTCATTGACATTCACCCAACAAGTCTAATGCACTGGCCAAAGCGAAATGATTATCTGAATGCACCACATCGGAAAATAACAAATCGGTTTTAAATGGCGCCATTGCGGCTGGCTGGAAAGGCTTTAGGCGCTCAATAACTGGCGCACAATCGAATTGGGTTTTAAACAGTACCTCTTTTAGCGGAGGTTGCTTAAGCTGTGACTCATAAAAATCCATTGAGCGCTGAATTTCAAGCCCTAACGCATCGCTAAACTGCGTCATGTCTGTCTGCCCCTGCATTTTGTCCACAAAGCCTCGAAGTCGCCTTGCAAGCCAAATGACTCGCGAGCGAACAATCAGCAAAAAGGGTTCACTGTCGGGCTCTTGTATTATCAACAAACGGGCATATTCATCATCGGGCATCATAGACGTAGCGAGTACTTCTTTCACATGAATATGTGTAAGCACTTTACCCTTTAGTTTAGTTAACGTGGCGACAATATCAGCCATAGGCGCTCTTTCTGCTACAAAGACATTTACCTTTTTCTTCCCGCCTCTTGAGGCAGCAGGATAGTCTATGTAATCAAGCACCATATTCGATGCATCGAAGGGAACCATCTCACTGATAGTCCATGGTAATGCGGTGCGTATATCTTCATCGGGCACATCGGGTTTATCGGTCTGTACTAACTGGTAGGCGTCCTGCTCTATCGCGATGGCCACGTGGCAATGAAGCTTGTCAAAGGAGGCAAGGTGCTTACTGAGCTGCTCGCCTATTGCCATTCCCTTTTCAAGCGGGTGCGATGTAGAGGAATGCAGTGAAGGCGTATCTCCCGATATATCAATAGCGACAACATGAAGCGCAGACGCACTAATAGACATACCCACTAAATGAGTATGCTTCTTTGTTGTTGAAGAGAAGAATCGAGTAAGCATATACCTTCTTATACGTAAATGGTGCCGCTGGCATTGTGTCACCATAGCGCACGACGATGACAAGGTATACAGGCACTTAAAGAAAGTAGACTAATTATGTATGAATAACAAATAGATGCGCTATTTATTATTATCCTAAAGTTGAGGTTGCGTTACTTTGCCCAACCCCGGAAAGTAATCGAATTCACTACCTTTACTTATACTGTAACGACACCAATACTCGTTATCATTTCTTCTAACTTCTTCATCATTTGAAGCCGTGGAGTAAAAGCGCGCCTTTACATTAAAGCCATCTACCCTGAGTGGACCTCCCACTAACGATGTCCACACAGTTGCGCACCCCTCGTCGCTGTCCTGTGCTGATGGCCACCCTTTATGATTCATTCTGACAGGTTTTCTGTCTATTTCACTGCCAGTGTCATCAAAGTGTATAAGCATTATCATGGAGGTAGGTTGGCGAACTCGCCATTGATAGTGAGAAGAGATGGTGTGGCGCTCAAACTTTTGCGCTTGCTTTGAAAATGCCGTTAGCGTGGTGTCGGGCTCACCGGTATATAGGTTGTTAATAAAAAAAACCAATACACCAACAAATACCACTACCGTTAATAGTTTGAATGCGGTTGAACGCGAATTATTTTGTCGCTTTTTCATTTTTCTAGCCTAATAACCATCTTATGCTCGCAAATAACAATTTGCTTATTTAGATGATTATCGGCCGCTTAAGCCAAAAGATAAAGTGATTGAGAGCGAGGTTCTGTCTGAGTGTGGTAGTAACTTTATCGATACGTGGCCTGAGCTTAGTCTGCTTTAGACCTAAGCTCGGCCTAGACTGCATCAAATCTGAACCTGATTTGAACTTATTTAAAACTTAGATCACGCGATTTCTCGCATTTCACTGCGCTGCTGCAGTGATGTAACTTTACCCTCGATGTAGTGAGACAATACCTGCTTTTGTGCATCACTAAGACGCAAACCGTGCTTTGTACGACGCCATAGCACGTCTTCCACCGTTTGCGCCCATTCGAAGCTTATCAAATAATCTACTTCAGCTTGATAAAGTTGCGCACCAAAATCTTGACCCAAGTCGTCGACATTCGAAACGCCTATCAGGAACTTGTGACAAAGCAGTCCATATTGACGAACATAACGCTCGATTACCGAAGCTGACAACCAAGGATAGCTAGATTGCAACTCGCTCTTTAGCGAGGCTTTATCAGAAAATGCGCCGCCAGGAAGAGGGACTTCTTTTGTCCACGCTTTTTTCGCGCGAGGAAAACAAGACACCAGCTTATCTACCGCATGTTCAGCTAACTTTCTATACGTGGTTATTTTGCCACCGAATATGTTGAGTAAAACAGGTTCGCCTGCTTCACCTTTAAGCTCAACTTTATAATCTCGGGTAAGCTCTTGCGCCGATGCATTTTTTTCCTCTAACAGCGGACGAACGCCACTGTAGCTGTGAACAATATTGTCGGTAGTAATTTTTGTTTTAAAGTAGGTGTTCACTACATCCACTAGGTAGTCGGTTTCTTCCTGTGAAATCGCCGCATCTAATGGGTTTCCTTGAAAATCTTCATCCGTAGTGCCTACTAATGAGAAGTCTTCTTCGTAAGGAATAACAAAAACAATGCGACCGTCTTTGTTTTGGAGAATATAGGCTTCATCGGTGTCGTATAGTTTAGGCACAACAAAATGACTGCCTTTAACCATGCGCATTGCGTTAGGGTTTTTAATATCCACCAATCTGTCGAGGAACGATACCGCCCAAGGCCCTGCTGCATTAACAATCGACTTCGCTTTCACGGTAAACGTTTTACCTTGATCGTTGCGTAAAACAACGTTCCACAGTGCCCCCTCTTTCTGAGCACTTACACACTCAGTGCGCGTGTGTATGGTAGCGCCTTGATCTTGCGCTGCTATAGCGTTTAACACCACTAAGCGCGCATCGTCTACCCAACCGTCTGAGTATTCAAAACACGTAGAAATATCTTTGACTAACGGCCCTTCGCTTGATGTTTTTAGCCTTTTAGAGCGGGCAAGTAAGTTACGTTTGGCAAGAGAGTCGTAAAGGAAAAGCCCGATTCTTATCATCCACGCTGGGCGTAAATGCTTTTGATGGGGCAAGCGAAAGCGCAATGGCCACATTATATGCGGCGCTTTTTGAAGCAGCACTTCACGCTCTGCAAGCGCCTCTTTGACAAGGCGAAATTCATAATGCTCAAGATAGCGAAGACCACCGTGTACCAGTTTACTGCTCGACGAAGACGTTGCGCCTGCAAGGTCTCCTTTTTCGCATAAGGTGACTGACAGCCCACGACCCGCTGCATCTAGTGCAACACCAACGCCGTTTACGCCCCCGCCAACGACTAATACATCAACAATGTTACTGTCTTCTTTACTCTTGCTCATCACTTACCCTTTAAGAACGAATCGCCTATGTGCTCATTTGACAACCAAAAAGAAATCATGTCAACACAAAACGAACATAAACGAACATTAAAAGAAAAAGTAGATGAACCAGTGTGAATCTATTTACTACTAATAATTAGAGTGGCACACGATGAAAAGGCAATAGTTCGATAGCTATGCTTTCACAAATTTGATGTTATTTTCTTCTATGATTTTTTTAATCGCTGGCGGTGGTGCTTGGTCGCAAACCAAGCAGTCAACTTGAGAGATATGACCCTGCTCAACCATAGCGCGGCGCTCAAACTTACTGTAATCAGCGGCTAAAATAACGTGCTGAGTGTGCTCTAAAATGGCCTGAGATACTTTTACTTCACGAAAGTCGAAGTCGAGCAAGGCGCCATCAGCGCTAATTCCGCTGATACCGATAATGCCATAATCCATTCTAAACTGGCTGATAAAATCGCAGGTAGCCTCACCAATGATACCACCATCTCGATAGCGTACTTCACCAGCAGCAATAATGACTGAAAAGTCCTCTTTTGCAGATAAAATTGTGGCAACGTGAATGTTATTGGTGACAACGTGTAAATTGCTGTGATTGAGTAACTTAGTGGCAATTAACTCTGTCGTCGTTCCTATATTGATAAATAAAGACGCCCCGTCTGGGATCATAGCAGCGACTGCGTCGGCAATTTTTTCTTTTACATCGCTATTTTGAGTCTTGCGCTCTTGATAGGGCGTATTTTCCCAGCTGCGATTTAATCCAGCGCCACCGTGATAACGACTGATCACACCCGTGTGAGCAAGCTGATTCAAATCTCGTCTAATAGTTTGAGGCGTAACGGCACAGGTAGACACTAAATCATCAATAGACATAAAACCGTGTTGCTTTATTAGCGCGATTATTTTTTCGTGTCGTTGTGTTTGGTTCATTATGCTCCCTAAAGTAGGTCACCCTACTGCTGCCTGTACATGCCACTTTAATAGTATACGTGGTTCCAATGTAAGTTCATACGTTCGTTCGAACATCAAAATGTTCGTTTTCGAAAACACAGCATTGTTAAATAGAAGTAAATGATGCAAACTCTATGAAAATTATTTTCAAAGGTGACAGCATGAATCAGTATCTTCTTGCCATTGATCAAGGCACAACCAGTTCTCGCAGTATTATTTTTTCTTCTAGTGGCAAGATTGAAGCTGTCGCACAACAAGAGTTTTCGCAAAAGTATCCTAAAGACGGCTGGGTTGAACATGAACCAGAGGAAATTTGGGAAAGCGTGCTATTTACTCTTAAAGATGTTTTTAAGAAGTGCTCACTTGCGCCATCGGATATTGCCTCAATTGGCATTACCAACCAACGTGAGACCACATTAGTGTGGAACAAGTCGACAGGTAAAACGGTATACCCCGCCATTGTATGGCAAGACCGACGCACCGCTCAGCAATGCCGAGACTTAAGCAGTGATGAGGAGTTTGTCTCTTATATCAACTCCACCACAGGCCTTCTATTAGACCCCTATTTTTCAGCCACAAAAGTGGCGTGGATTTTAGACAACGTAGAAGGTGCAAGGGAACAGGCTGAAAACGGAGACTTGCTGTTTGGCACGGTAGACAGCTACTTGATATGGCGATTAACCGATGGTAAGTCGCATAAGACTGATGCTACAAATGCCTCTCGCACAATGCTATTTGATATTAATAAGCAGCAATGGGATAAACGTTTACTAGAGCGCTTCAATATTCCTAGCAGCATGTTACCAGAGGTAATGGATTGCGCCGCTGATTACGGCGTAATAGACGAGGAAATTTTAGGAAGAGCCATTCCCATACAAGGTGTTGCCGGCGATCAGCAAGCGGCGCTTGTAGGGCAGGCATGCTTTAAAAAGGGGATGGCGAAAAGCACTTACGGTACAGGCTGCTTCATGATCCTCAATACTGGTAGCACCCCCCTTCAGTCTAAAAACAGACTGCTTACTACAGTAGGTTATCGCATTAATGGTGAAACCACTTACGCACTAGAAGGCAGTATCTTTATGGCAGGAGCCACGGTTCAGTGGCTACGAGATGGCCTAAAGCTGATTGGTGATGCCGCAGAATCTGAGGCACTAGCGCAGCGTGCAAGACAAGACAACGGCGTGTTCTTAGTACCAGCGTTTACTGGATTAGGTGCTCCCTATTGGGATCCAGATGCCCGAGGCGCAATTTTAGGTCTTACTCGAGATACGGGTATCAGCGAAATTGTCGCAGCGGGCTTGCAATCGGTCTGCTATCAAACCAAAGATCTCCAAAAAGCCATGGAAAGTGATGGCGCGCGGCCTACCAATATTCGCGTAGATGGCGGTATGTCTCAAAACGATTGGGTAATGGGCTTTCTCTCTGACGTGCTAGGTGCAGAAGTTGAAAGACCAGAGGTCACTGAAACTACGGCGTTAGGCGCCGCTTTCCTTGCTGGTTTGCAACACGGTATTTTTGACTCCATTGATGACTTAACCCAATGCTGGAAAAGCGACAGAATATTTACCCCTCGTTTATCGAAAGCAGAACGGGATCTAGCCTATGGTGGTTGGAAAGAAGCTGTAGAGCGAATTCGCTGCAATTAAAACTCCTTATTTTTCCAAATGTTAATAAAGCGTTGTAATAAAATGTACTTTTTTTGCGCAAAAAAGTTTTTATAACATTGTAATTACATTGTCTTTTTGTGCTAGTATTGAAAACAAGGTAAACGTTTCACCTGTTGCCTTATTAAAATTAGCGTATATTTTTCATAATGTTACAAAATTAAAATTAGAAAAATATAACACTCAATGTGTAAAAGTAATGTTAACAAGCTCGAAAGGCGCGCACTAACACGTAACTTGAGTGAAAAATACGTTAATACGTAGCCTACTTACGGAGAAAACACAGTGACACATAAAATAAACACATCACAATTCAGCCCAATGGCAAAACGCTCACTATTGGGTGTTGCTATCGCTGCTGCTTTGCATTCACCCATCGTGTTGGCGCAAGATTCTGCGTCACAAAATGTAAAAGATGCACCCGTTGAAATTATTGAAGTGCGCGGCATTGTTAGCAGCTTAAAACGCGCAATGGCAGACAAAAAAGAAAATCTGGCCGTTTCAGATGGTATTGCTGCTGAAGACTTAGGCAAATTTCCAGATCTGAACGTTGCAGAGTCATTGCAACGTATCACTGGTGTGTCGATAGACCGAAACGGTGGTGAAGGCCAACAAGTCACAGTTCGTGGTTTTGGCCCACAATTCAACACCGTTTTAGTGAATGGTCGTCAGTTAGCAACTGATGCAGCTGGGCGGGCGTTCAACTTTGATATTCTTGCTGCTGATCAAATTACAGGCGCAAGTATTTATAAAAGTGCTGTTGCCAACCTGCAATCTGGTGGTATCGGCTCAACAATTAATATCTCTACCGCCCGTCCATTTAACTACGATGGTTTCCAAGCGGTTGGTATGGTGAAAGGCATGTACGAAAGCCTTTCTGAAGAAACTGCTCCACAAGCGTCATTCTTAGTGAGTAACACTTTTGCCGACGATAAAGTCGGGTTGTTATTAGCCGCTTCACACCAAGAACGCCAAGTTCAGATAAACCGTATTCAAACGGCAGGCTGGCGTCCAGGTCTTACTCTGTCTAACAGAAATGATGGCATTATTGCGGATAATGTATACCTTCCTCGAAACTGGGATCAACTTGTTGATCAGCAAGACAGAACACGTACTAACGTTTCACTTGTTTCGCAATACGCGCCTTCAGATGACGTAACAATTACATTAGACGGTTTTGTTTCAAAATTCGAAGTAGATTCGCAAGTGACAGATTTAGCATCGTGGTTTGAACCTGATCGCGTAGGCTCTGCACAAATCTCTGAAAATGGAACTGCGATACAGTTTACTCAAGAAATTGACCTTCACCAAGGTAGCGGCAACCCAGCGTCTGACTTTGTATCATCAAGCCGCGGCGTTCGTGATGTCACTACTGAAGGCTTTGGTATAAACGTTGAGTGGCAGGTAAACGACGCGTTATCAGCAACGTTCGACATTTCAAATTCAACAGCTGAAAACGACATTGCAGGCGAAGGCCGATTCAACGTTGTCGGTATTATTAATAACTACTCGTTTGATGGAACTGGCGGCACACCAACGGTTGCACACGATGGTTTTGGTAATGGCCAACTGCCTGACATTTCACTTAACCGTCTTCACTACAATGACCTAGGAAACACCCAAGCGACTGAAGATGAAGTGACTGAATACAAAGCAGACTTCACCTATATGTCTGACTCAGATGTGTTCCGCAAAGCTGACTTCGGTATTTTATTATCTGAGCGTGAGAAGTATGTTTACCAAGAATTTGGTTCACAATGCGCATTCTGTGGTTACGCAACACCTGCGCCAGTAGATGAATTAAATATCCGTCCGTTTACTGCACAGAACTTCTTCAGCGGATTAATTGATACATGGTACACCTACGATGGTGATGCATACCTTGACTTCTTAGCATCACAAGGTGCGCCAGTAATCCCAACATTACAGCCAAACTACTACAATATTGAAGAAGACGTCACGGCGCTTTACGCACAATTTGAGTTCGGCTATGACATTGGCGATATGCCGCTTACTATGAACTTCGGTGCTCGCTACGAAGAAACCGACGTTGCAGTATCAGCAGTACAAGCGTTCATCTCGGATGTTGTCCCTACCACCGATTTGACATTGTTTGCGAATCGATTTGCTCCGGCCAATGACATCACCGGTACCTCGTCGTACTCAAACTTGCTACCTAGCTTGAACGTGAAGTTAGAAGTGCAGGAAGATATGTTAGTGCGCTTCTCTCGCTACGACTCACTAACTCGCCCAACAATGGCACAGATGTCGCCAGCGACAACATTTAACGAGCCGCGTAGGCAGAACTTGCAGGCGAGTGGCGGTAACCCTGGGCTGCAACCTTTTGAAGCAGAGAACTGGGATTTATCGTTCGAATGGTATTACAGTGATGATTCAGTTTTCTCATTTGCTTTCTTTAGCAAAGACGTTCAAAACTTTATCGTAACCCTGTCGGGTGATGAAATTTATTCAATGACCGATAGAAGCCCGCTTAACGGCTATCGTTGTGCTGAAGCAAACTGTGCTGAAGGTTTGTCGCTAGATGCGCAAAACCCTGACCGCGATGTAGTTGCAGAGACTGAAGAATTGAACGGCGAGAGTGAGGTTTATACCGTTACTCGTCCTCAAAACGGTGAAACAGCAACCGTAAACGGTTACGAAATTGCGCTAACTCACATTTGGGACAACGGTTTCGGTGTTACTGCAAACGCGACTATTGTAAATAGTGATATCGGCGTCAGTGGCGACACTGCCCAAACGTTTGCCCTACCAGGCCTTGGTGATTCACAAAACCTCATTGTGTTCTATGAGCGTGATGCGTTCCAAGCCCGTGTAGCATTCAACAACAGAGAGTCATTCTTGTTTGCACTTGATAACACCTCTGTTGGCGGAGCTACTGGCGAACCCATTACTACCGAAACCTACGGACAGTGGGATATAAGCGCGAGTTACGATATTAATGAACACTTCACGGTATTCATTGAAGGTATCAACGTGACTGAGGAAGAGCTGACTCAGGTGGGCCGCTTCCCAGATCAAATTTATTCAATTGAAGATAATGGCTCTCGATACGCAGTAGGTGTTCGAGGCTCATTCTAAAAAGTGTGTGTTTTGGCAGGGTGAAAACCCTGCCTTTTATTCACAAGCTTATTGGAAAATGAATAAGTTTATGAATAAATGTAGCAAAACAAATTGGCAGTAATCTCTCATGAATTTTTCGACCAACACAACATCTAAACAGCGTATTGTCATTGTTGGCGGTGGCACTGCAGGCTGGCTAACGGCAGCCATTGTTGCGGCAAAACACAAAGTGGCGAAAGGTCAGTGTGGTTTAGACATCACCTTAGTTGAGTCTAGCGATATTCCTACCGTTGGCGTTGGTGAAGGCACTTGGCCTACCATGCGAAATACGTTGAAAGACATTGGATTGTCAGAGAAAGAAGTGTTCAAGCGATGCTCTGCGGCTTTCAAGCAAGGCGGCAAATTTGTTAACTGGGTAAAGGGGGATGACGACTTTTATTATCATCCCTTCACCGTACCGCTAGGGTATGGCCGTGTTGAAATGGCCCCTTATATTAATAACATTGCCGACTTTGCTAATACTACCAACTTCCAGCAGCACGTATGCGAGCAGAATATGGCGCCGCGCACGCTGAATGAGGAAGAATACAGTAGCGCCCAATCAAACTACGCCTACCACCTAGACGCAGGTGCATTTGCCGACATGCTAAAGTCTTTCTGCAAAGAAGAGTTGGGCGTACAGCATAAAGTTGCCACTGTTGAGCAGGTGTCGGCGACCTCGTCAGAGCATATAGAAAGTATTACGCTGGATGACAACAGTACGCTTGTTGCAGACCTCTTCGTAGACTGCTCTGGTTTTCGCTCTATGCTGCTAGGCGAAGCACTTCAAGAGCCCGTAGTGTCTGCAAACGATGTACTGTTTAACAACTCTGCAATCGCGCTACATGTGCCTTACGAAGATGACTTTGAGATTAAGCCATACACGCAAGCTACCGCTCAGGAAGCCGGATGGATATGGGATATTGGCCTCTCTTCTCGAAGAGGCGTGGGTCACGTTTACTCCACTGATTTTACCGATGATGGGCGGGCTGAAGAGTTGCTCCGTCGCTATGTGGGTGATGAAAAGGGCAAGCTAAATGCACGTGTTATTCGGTTTGACTCAGGCTACAAAAAGAATATTTGGAAAGGTAACTGTATCGGTGTTGGTTTGTCCGCTGGCTTTGTTGAGCCTTTAGAAGCCACAGCACTTATGCTAATAGAAATCTCAGCGAGGTATATTGCCGAGCAAATGCCGACGCCAGCTTCAGCAATGCCAATAATTAGCCAGCGCTTTAACAAGCAAATGCAGTACAGATGGCAGCGTATTATCGACTTTTTAAAGCTGCACTACATTTTCAATCAACGTAGCGAGCCGTACTGGCAAGCCAACCGAGACATTGCGTCAATTCCCGATTCATTGAAAGAAGATTTGGAAATTTGGAAATACCGAGGGCCCCAAATAGCTGATTTTTCAGCAGCAATAGAGCTGTTTCCCGCTGCAAGCTACCAGTACGTGCTTTATGGAATGGGCTTCTCACCTGATTTCTCACTGCAGTCGCATTTCTATACCGAACGGGACTTAGCTGACAAAGTCATGAAGCAGAATCAACTGATAACACAGCAAAAACTGAGTAGCTTACCGAATCATAGAGATTATATAGAGCAGTGGTTAGCTAGCTAAAAGAGAATAAGAATGCCAAATTTTGAAGTTTTAACTGCTGATAAACACAGCGATGTTCGTGTCGACGAAGACAAGTTAGCCAAGACATTTGCTAACTTTCACTTAGTCAATGTAGAAATTAAAGAAGCCGTCCAAGCCTCCAGTGAATACCCACTTTTTTTCAGTAAAGTGAGTAATCAGCAGCGCTGGACTATTTCGGCACTTTGCGGCTTTGCGCCGAAAGAAAACGTTTTTGAAACTCAAGGCACATGGCTTGCGCATGTTACACCGCTAAGTTTGCGTACCTTGCCCTTTACCTTGAGTTTTGAAAGCGACCCCACTACTCCTGAAACCTTGTTGGATATGGATTCACCGGCAGTGGCAAAAAACAATACTGGAAAAGACCGTGGAGACGCCTTGTTCTTATCAAGTGGTCGCCCAACTGCTTATTTAGACAATAAACAAAAATTGCTTAAAGAGCGCGTTGATGCAATGCAGCAAACTGCATCCTTGTTAAGCGAACTTGCTGAGCTAGCGCTTATTCAACCTACCGACTTACTGATTGAATATGCAGATAAAACGCAGCAGCGCGTTGGCGGCCTAGCCATGCTTAACGAAGAACGACTTCAACAGCTCTCACCAGAAACGCTCTCTGCTCTCAATAGGAAAGGGGTGCTCTCAGTTCTATTTAATATTCTGGGCTCAGTGTTTCAAGTAAACCGTGTTATTAGGCTCCACAACACAAAATTCCCTACTCGCCTCATAAGCAATGTGAAGTTCGAGATTAGCAAACCGTAATTTTTCTAGGAGTACGTGAATGTTTTCCAGCACGATTCAAGTGTCTGTTTTTGTGTTCGTTACCGCGCTAATTGGTTTTTTAACGTATTTGAGTTGTCGTGGACAAAATAGAAATGCGCAAAACCAAAACCGTGAGTTCTTTCTTGCCGGTGGCGGCTTAGCTTGGTATTTCATAGCGGGCAGTATCACGTTAACAAATTTAAGTACCGACCAACTTGTTGGTATGAACGGAAACCAAATGGCGCTTCTCTCGCTGTGGGAGTTTTCTGCGGTGGTGGGTTTATTTGTACTGGCAAAAGTGTTTCTTCCTGTTTACTACAAGTTTAAATGCACTACGACTACCGAATTGCTAGAGCGTCGCTATAACGATAAACACATTCGAGCAGTGATCAGCGTATTATTTTTTGCCGGTAGCGCTCTTATCTTTTGTCCAGCGGTTATTTATTCTGGCTCCCTGTTTATGCAATCAATGTTTAATGTAGAGCTACCATTGATGTATATCGCAGTTATCTTTGTGGTTGTTGGCGCACTTTACGCTATCTTTGGTGGTCTTAGAGCTGTTGCCGTTTCAGATACTTATTCCGGTGTTCTGCTGCTTACCATGGCGGTAATTGTTTTAATTCTCGCGTTACAAGCCATTGATTACAACTTCGACGGTATTCCCCAAGAGCGCCTTACGCTTATCGGCGACAATGACTCCCCTATTCCATGGCACACCCTGCTAACGGGCATGATTTTCATTCAGATGTTTTACTGGGGTACGAATCAGGTAATTACGCAACGAGCGATGGCCGCGCCATCGTTAAAAGAGGCGCAGAAAGGTGTATTTGCCGCAGCAGGCATTCGTTTATTAATTGTTCCTGCAATCATCGTGATTCCTGGCATAGTGTCTTACAAGTTGTTCGGCGACATTGGCGATAGTGCCTACGGCAAGATTGTAGCAACCGTGTTGCCAGACTGGTTATCCGGCGTATTTGCTGCGGCAATGGCGGCGGCAGTGCTGACTACCTTTAACAGTAACCTGAACTCAGCCACTGCGCTTTATGTGTGTGATATTCATGAGAGTTACGTTAACAAAACGCCTAACGTACCTAAATTAAGCGGTTACGTTACTGTATTACTGTGTTTAATTTCATTAGCGCTGATCCCTGTTTATCAGCAGGCCGACAGTATTATTAATCTAGTACAGAAACTTTATGGTCTATTAAGTATGCCAATCCTTTCTGTGTTCATTGTGGGTCTCTTGTTTAGAAACGTTCATGCGTTTGCTGCTATTGGTGCTGTTACCTTTGGCGTTTCTTTTTATGCATTTGTCAGTTTTGAAGCATCGCCGTTTTACGCACCATTTGGCTTGCATTATATCCACCTCATGTTTGCAACGCTTATAGGCTGTGTGTCATTCGCACTCATTGTGAACAGGGTCATCTTTAGACAAAAAGCAGAATTTTCAATGGCGCTAAATAGCGATAGCCCTTTTGAAGAAGAAGGCTCTGTTGAAAATCAAAGCACTCTTAAAAACAAGAACGCCTAGCTTTTCTGTAAGTATCTTTTAAGAGGGTACGCTGCGTACCCTCTTTTGTTTATCAAGCGATGCATTAACTATGCTTTGTTGTTGCTAGAGACCTTTTGCGCTGGCTTGACGTTACTGCCACGTACTATTTCGCTCTCTTTTTCGCACAATGGATAGCTAATCCGCCAGCATCTGTGTTCAACCTATTTTTAACGCCGAGGTTTATATGTCGTCTTCACCTTCATTCGTAAGATTATGTAATGAGTTCACAACGCTCATCTTTGACTGCCAAGGCCGTATGCCAAAAGTCATCTATTACGGCGCCCCACTCAGCGATTCCACAACGCCTGAAATGCTCAGTATTTTAAACACCCGTCAAGAAGCCAAGTGTGCACCGGTTATCGAACCTCCTATCAGCTTGGTGCCTACTCATGGTGAAGGATGGACCGGACAACCAGGCCTTGAAGTGTCTGGCGATAAAGACCAATGGTCTGCCGGCTTTAGCCTTGTAGAAACAAAACAAAGCGGCACGTCCGTAGAATTTGTTGGCGAAGACCAACACAGAGGCATGCGGCTAATTACAACGGTGAGTTTAGACGCCAATACTACCGTAGCGTCCTTTTGCTCGCGTGTTGAGAATACGGGGCAAACAGCGCTTCACCTTGGGTATTTAAATGCTGCAAGCCTGCCGCTTCCCACAACGGTAAATAAAATTAAAACCTTTGAAGGTAGGTGGTCAGCAGAATTTCAAACAAGCGATCACGACCTCTTTTTTGGCAGTTATGTGAGAGAAAACCGCCGCGGTAAAACCTCCCACGACACCTTCCCAGGCTTAATTGCCTACCCTCAAGGCACGGGGGAATTACAGGGTGAATGCTACGGCTACCACTTAGGTGCATCAGCCAATCACAAATTGCGTGCAGAGCTTATGGCTGATGGTAGAAGCTATGTGCAGTTTGGCGAATTATTGCTCCCAGGTGAAGTCGTACTTGGTGAAGGTGAAAGCTATACCACCCCCGTTTTGTACACCGGCTTTGGCAGTGATGGTTTCTCCTCTCTTTCACAGCAGTTTCATCAATATATACGTAGCAACATTTTACAGCACAGCGCTGAGTCAAAGCCTCGCCCTGTGCATTACAACACATGGGAAGGCATTTATTTCGACCACGACGAAGCAACCTTAAAGGCCCTTGCTGACAAAGTGGCGCCGTTAGGGATTGAGCGTTTTGTGCTTGATGACGGCTGGTTTAAGGGTCGGCGTCATGATAAAGCAGGCCTTGGCGACTGGTTTGTGGATGAAGAGATTTATCCAGAAGGGCTCGACGGGTTAATAGACCACGTAACGGGGTTGGGAATGGAGTTTGGTATTTGGTTTGAACCTGAAATGGTGAACCCAGATAGTGACCTTTATCGCAATCATCCAGAATGGGCACTGCAAAGTGAAAACAATCCTCACGTACCGTTTAGAAATCAGTATGTACTCGACCTGACCAACACCGACGTTGTTGAATATCTGTATAAGGTGATAACCGACATACTCGCCGCCTACCCTAAAATTAGCTACATTAAATGGGACATGAACCGCGATGTTAATCATCCTGGCAACCTGCACGGCAAACCTGCCATGCATGGCCAAATGGCAGCGCTATATGCACTAATCGACCGCGTAAAGGGCGCTCATCCTGGACTTGAAATTGAGAGCTGCTGCTCGGGCGGTGGACGTATCGACTTAGGCATACTTCCTCATACTGACCGCTTTTGGACCTCTGATTCAAACGACGCCTTAGACCGACTTTACATTCAGCGTGGCTGCTCATTCTTTTTCCCCTCAGAGGTAATGGGTGCCCATGTAGGCCCTCGTGACTGCCATATTACAGGTAGAAACTTACCCATTGAAATTCGTTCTGCTGTGGCGATGTTTGGTCATATGGGTATTGAAATGGACCCTCGTGAACTGACTGAGCACGAAGAAAGCGTACTTACCGACGCCATTTCACTGTATAAGCGCATACGCCCCCTTACTCATAGCGGCGACTTGTTCCGCATGGATGACGATGGCCTAAACGTTAAGTTTGGTTATGTGTCTAAGAATAAAGAGGAGGGTGTTTTTGCTTATAACAGTGTGCAGGAAACCCGTCGTACTACCCCTACTCGCTTCTATTTTGCTGGGCTAGATGCCAATAAGCAATATACGGTGGAACGAGTGTGGCCTGGGGTACTTAAAGAGTACACCCCCTCTATTTTACAACAGCTAGAAGGAAAGGTTTTTACCGGTGAGGTGCTGATGAAGTACGGCATGCAGTTACCCGTGCTCTTCCCAGAAACAGCGCTTATCTATTCAGTAAAAGCGGTGTAAATCGAAAAAAACAAACAGCCTGAACGTTATGTTTACTGCGTTCAGGCTGTTTTTTATAAAACGGCTTTAACCCCGCTTTTTAATCTTCTTCTTTAACCCTTTCAAAATTTTCGAAAAACGTTCGCCCTCGTCTCCATTGATAAGCGCCAGCGTACCTTTCGCTTTCTCTATGTCATTGGCATTTAAGCGCAGTTCTGCGAGTCGCAGGTGGGCCCAATTTACACTTGGCAGGCCTGATGTATCGATATTCGTTGTATTGAAGCCATCAATATACTGCTCTAATGCAGCAATGCCCGTATTGGTAAATTTGTCGCTGTTTAACGCTACTTGGCCAAGGCGGTATTTGCCGTACAGCAAATTGCTTTCGCGCTGCTCGTATTCATCCCATTGCGCTGAATCTTTGCCTTCTACCCTTGCTACCGACATGTCCATTAGTGACGACAGCGCTTCAAAAGCGTGGTTGTATTTTTCAGAAGATAAATAATGACTGCCTAATTCAAAGTTAGCTCGTAAGGCCGAGGCCTCATTCTGTGCAAGTATGTCGTAAATAGCGCGTGCTTGGTCTTCATTATCGTCTTTAAGATAGAAGCTAGCTAAAGCAAATTGGCCTTCTTCGCTATCAATTGTGGCGATCTTTTCTGCCAACTTTTTCGCTTCATCCATATCACCACCGGCAATGGAGGGAGCAACTAAATGAAATTGCATTAGGGCGCGATAAACCGCAATCTCGTCAGGCGCGATAACAATTGCTTGCTCTAAGCTGCTTTTGGCTTTTTTTGCATAACCCAAAGCTGAAAAGATACTGTTTGACGCCTGCGCTCCCATTACATTGGCATGGGTATGAAAGGCACGATAATCTTTGCTGTAGCTTGCTATAAACTCTTCAGCTACTTCTTCGGCATCGTCTAAATCTGTATTCATGAGTGCTGAAATCAGCAAATTATATTGCTCTGGACTTTTTCCTTTTACGTCTTCCAGCTTATCAATAACACGCTCCCAGTCTCCTTGGCGGGCATACATTTCAAGGTTGGTCAGCTCTGCACTTTTCTCAGACGACGTTGATAATGAGCTATCAGCTGCGAATGATGTGCTCAATGGGGTGATTGATAGCATGGTTGTTAAAAGGGCAGCGCGTGCTATTTGCGATGCAGGATAATTCAATTTCATAGCAATTCCTTTTGGGGAAATAATAGTGTCGAGACACTGTCACAGCATTGGCTACTGCACACTAAACTTAATGCATTGTGTGCTAGATATAGGTTGATGCTTACACTTATATTGGCTCTTTGTACATTAACCTATGCTGAACAATATTCCAGCAATGAGTTGTAACAATAGTTATACCAGTCCGCGATTATGAACATTTTAAGCCTCGCTGAGTTGGGAATTATCTATGCGGACTGGTATTACCGTTTCGCAAGAGGAATAGACGAACAAGAAACGCATAAAAAAAAGGGGCTCATAGTCGAGCCCCTTCGCGGGTAACAAATAAACTCTCTAACAAAGAGTTTTTAAAACAGAATTACTTTCCGCCTTTTCCTTCCATAAGCAACCCTAACGCCCAGCGATTATCGAAACCTTTCCAAGGCGCAGGCGTTTCACCGCCGCTTGGTACCTGGTCACTACTGCCCGTTACCTCTAAAAAGGCACAGTAATCTGGCATGTCTTTTACATGGCAGTTCATGAGCGCTAAAGCAAAGTGTTCGTTAATGGCATTGAGCTTTTGTTCTTCCCATGCGGGCTCTATATAGCTACCCAAGTCGAACTCACTGCCATACGCTTCTTTAGGCGCCGGATGAGGAGCAACATTATGACGTGCGTTTTTAATGGTCAGTAACTTTGTATCTTTATGCGCTGTGTTATCAAACAACCAACGAATACCATCGTAGCCTGAAATATCGTCGTTATCACCAGCAACAAACAGCACAGGTACGTCGATATTAGATAGAGACTTTGTATCAAACAACTGCTGTTGCCCGCCCCAAGGCGCTAGCGCTAAGGCAGCTTTCCATGCGGGTAATGTGTCATCACTTGAAGGCTTGCCACCTGCGCACGTATTTAAGGCCGCTTTTACCAACTGAACTGTTGCCGGGTCTTGTGTACCGGTAAAAGTGGCAGCTGTGGTGTCGTTAAATGCGTAGCACCCACCAACAGTACTCATTGCGCCATACCCACCCATAGAGTAACCGATTACTCCTGCGCGAGTGTCGTCAACGTCGTCGGCAAAAAAGCGGTGTTGAGCCACCGCATTCAGCGTGAACACCTGATCTCGTGAGCGATTTAACAGCGTGCTTGGAAACCCACTGTAAGGGCTTTCTGCAAAATTAACGTCTTTGTTTGTTGAGTCTGTATGGTCAATGGCAGCAACCACATATCCATGAGAAGCTAAGTGTTCGCCAAGATAATGCATCAGTGTACGGTAGCCGGTATAACCGTGAGAGATAACTACGATAGGATAGTTTTCGTCCGTCGCCATAATGGGCGCATCGCGATAGGCATCAGCTTGAATTTCAAAAGACTTACCGCTGCGTGTTTCATCGCTATATACGGCTAATTTTGACTCTGCTAAGTCAGTTGATTGAGATGCGGGGTACCAAACCTCTAGGGTTAACTCACGTTTTACCATCTCTCCTGACATTGTCATTGCCGCTTCGGGATAAGCAACTTCAATTGTTTTTACCCCTACCGACAGCTCACCACTTTCGCTAAGTTCGGGCATCACCTCAGCAGGAAAATCTTTATAAACAGTTTGCGCAGAAAGTGCAGTCGCAGAGAATGTAGTAGTAACAAGCATAACGCTTGTGCTGCAAAGTAGGGATAACGTTTTCATGGTTTGCTAATAGCTTGTTAATTAGTAGGCATAGTCATATTACTTAATTGGTACCAACAAGCAAGCAGGGCGCTATTTTTTACATTAATTGTTACAACTAAGTTATTTTTATTAACTACAATGAGCGACTCAAGAAGGTAAACGTATAACCTTTTCCATTCTTATTGGAGCGAAGCTAAAGACAGTCAGTCAATCATCAGTTACAAGATGGTTTAGCGTTTTATCAGGGTTTGAAAGTTTAGTTCCAATTACCTCTTTGATCCTATTCACCAGATCTTTCGATGTCCACTTTTCAGCATGAGATAAAAATATTTCACTTCTTTTTACATCGCTTTTTTCAGCCTGCCTACGAAAGTCTACCCATAAAGAGTAAATATCTTTTTTACCTTTTTCTCGCAATATTAAATCGATAGCCTGATGAATAAGTAAGCCACAAGTATAATATAAGTCAAAGCGGCCTTTATCAGCCGCCTCAACAAGAGGGAAATTGTCTAAACCTGTTGAGCAGTGCGTTCTAAATCTATTGATTTTATTGGCCACATATTCACTTGTTTCAGGATATAATTCCAATAAGGCTAGAGCAGCCGACCAATCTGCATGTCCTTCATGAAGCCAAGATTCATGTCTTTCCCCGTAGGTTTCACCTTGACTACTTCTTTGATATAAGTGAGCAACTTCATGAGCAAAAAACCAAATCGTATTATTTAGAAACTTATTATCTGTCACTTTTTCGTTAAGATTATTTAGATTCCAGTGCATAAATATCTGATTAGATAACGTACCACCTTGAGATGAGTGCCCACCAATATTTGCATATGAAGCAAATAATGTCGGCTTTACACCTTCAAGTTCTCCCAGCCTCTGCTCAAAGTAATTCATCAAGTTAGGAATATCAGAACCTAATGACAGCTTTATTTTTTCAGGCAAACCACTATCAATTACTGCTATAACATTCTGCGTAACAATAGGTTGTTGAGAGCCTACATAAATGTTCATACCGTCATCACTGTCTATCCAACTAGCCTCTCCTTTATAGACATTACCAGCTACAATTATATGCTCGCCTTCAGGTACTTGCATAAAAAGGCGCCATGAGTTGACCTTATCAAGGCATTGATTAATACAGGCAAATAAACGTCCGGTGTAAATTAGTACACCACCGTCTGAATATGGTGAGAATGGAGCATAGTCTTTCGAAAGATGCTTATATGTCGGCGTTAAATGTAAACTGACTTGTGCAAAACTAGAGCCATCCTTTTTAATTAAATATTCTTGATTTTCAATAGACACAATCTCAAAGTCTGAAATTGTAGGCTTCCAGCGTTCAATCCGAGAATTGTCAGGGTTTCTAACAAAACTCAACCGGAATACAGGCTTCTGCGTTTGATACGTTAATGTCCACTTCCCATCTTTGGATTTTATGACAGAAATATCTACCATTGACTCATCTGTAGCCCATGTAGGAAAGCTCAGAGAGAACAACAAGATAAATTTTACGATTTTCAAAATTAATTCCTTTTCATTATATTAATATCTCACGAAAACAAAAAAGCCCTCAAAAAGAGGGCTTAAATGAATCTATTTACAAATTGTTCTCAGGTAAAAGTCAGAACGGAATATCGTCGTCAAAGTCAAAGTCTGGCTCTGCCATTGGCGGAGTTTTAGGCTGAGGCTGATTACCACCTTGAGGAGCAGCTTGATTGAAACCGCCGCCTTGGTTTTGGTTGTAACCACCTTGTTGGCCGCCTTGCTGCTGACCGCCCTGAGCTGGTGCTTGATTATAGCCACCGCCCTGATTCTGGTATCCGCCGCCTTGGTTATTTTGTTGACGTTGGTAACCGCCGTTACCACCACCAGCTTCACCGCCACGACCGCCAAGCATTTGCATTTGGTCTACGATGATCTCTGTGGTGTATTTGTCATTGCCTTGCTGATCCTGCCATTTACGGGTTTGCAATTTACCTTCTACGTAAATCTGCGAACCTTTTTTCAGGTATTCTCCAGCAATTTCAGCCAAGCGACGATACATAGTGAGTCTATGCCATTCCGTACGCTCTTGCGGTTGCCCTTGTTGGTCTTTCCAGCTCTCGCTGGTTGCAAGACTCAGGTTCGCAACGGCGTTTCCGTTCGGCATGTATCTTACTTCAGGATCATTACCAAGGTTTCCTACAAGAATTACCTTGTTCACGCCTTTCGTTGCCATTGATGTCTCCTGTAACGTGTTTATTGGCTTGCTGCGTAGCAACGCTTATTTTAAAGCGCCGCTACTTTGATTTCATCAAAGTTCGACAGCAACAAGCTTGAAAGTTCATAGTTTTTAGCTCTGTAGTATATCGTATTTTTAAAGGGAAAAATGAGTTTTTATCGATGCATTTATTAACAAATAAACGCTATCAAAGTTTTTCATTTCCGTCTTCTGAACTTTCGGTCTGTTCATTTACTTTATCTCGTATCGTTTTTGATATAAGAATGAAAGCGATTAATGATTCAAAATGGGCAAAAAAAAGCCGCTATCCAATGATGCGGCTAAGGGACACAAATAAGCGGCCAAAGATGGGGGGAATAATTTATGCAAAGGCCCCCTGTGTGGCAGTGCATACGTAAATATCAGCGTGATAATTCGTCTCATCAAAGTACTTATCAGCCACTAATCGTTTCACAGCATCAACAGTATCTGTTGGAACTAGCGCAACAACACATCCTCCAAAACCGCCACCTGTCATACGCACACCGCCCGTAACCCCAAGTAACTCATCAATGATGGTGACAAGATAATCAATTGGGGGCACCGTTATTTCAAAATCGTCTCGCATAGACACATGAGATTCGGCCATGGCCTTACTCACCGTTTCAATGTCACCGACTTTTAACGCATTGCTTGCTGACAAGGTTCGCTTGTTTTCGGTAATAATATGTTTAGCTCTGCGGTATACCACCTCGGGCATATGCGGCTTTGCAGCTTCAAGCATATCAATATCGGCTTCGCGCAATGAGGGCACACCGAGTAATGAGGCTCCCTGCTCGCACTGCTGACGGCGAAGGTTGTATTCACTGTCTACCAAGCCGCGCTTCACGTTTGAGTTTATGATGACAATTTGATGGCTGTCAGGCAGCGGCGAGTGTTCAATTGACAGCGACTGACAATCGAGCAGCATGGCTTTACCTTCATTCCCCATTGCCGAGATAAGCTGGTCCATAATGCCGCATGAACAGCCCACGAAGGTATTTTCCGCTTTCTGACCCAGAAGTGCTGCGCTGACTCCATCGAGAGGCAACTGATATAAGGCACTCATTGCTTTTAGTACTGCCACTTCAAATGACGCGGAAGAACTTAAGCCGGCACCTTGAGGTACATTGCCCGTAACTAATAGATTGGCGCCACCAAATGCGGGAAAGTCCTCTTTAAGTACTTTAACCACACCGCGCACGTAGTTTGCCCAACCTTGCTCATCATCGTAGTGAATATCATCAAGGCTGAACGTATTTTGCTGATTCTCATAGTCCATTGCGGTGACAACAATGTTGTTATCGCTTCGCTTTGATGCAGCTACCCAGGTGCCAAAATTAATTGCCGCAGGAAATACGAAGCCGCCGTTGTAGTCGGTATGCTCGCCAATTAAATTTACGCGACCTGGTGCGTGAGCTATCAGTGTCGGTTCTTCTGCAAAGCTTTCTTCAAACGCTGAAGAGAGTACTTGGTTATCCATTCGCATTCTCATGTTTTTTATAGTGCACGCTGGAAAGTGCCTTCAATCTATCTGCGGCTTGTTCTGGGGTTAAGTCGCGCTGGGCCTCAGCCATCATTTCATACCCAACCATGAACTTACGTACACTCGCAGAGCGAAGCAGTGGCGGGAAGAAATGCGCGTGTAACGTCCATTCAGGATGTGCTTGCTTATCAAATGGTGCGCTATGCCAGCCCATTGAATATGGAAATGACGTTTCAAACAAATTGTCATAGCGCGCGGTTATATCGCCAATAATTTGCGCTAGAGAAAACGATTGTTCATCGGTTAATTTGTGCAGTGCTGTTACATCAAAGCGAGGCAGTAACAATGTTTCAAACGGCCATGCCGCCCAATACGGAACTACTACTATCCAGTCATCGTTTTGACATACAACGCGCTCTTGCTTTGCAACTTCTTGCTCAGCGTAGTCTAACAACAAAGGACGTTTGTGTTCGTTAT
Organism: Alteromonas sp. P256; assembly: GCF_036864455.1. NCBI lineage: Bacteria > Pseudomonadati > Pseudomonadota > Gammaproteobacteria > Alteromonadales > Alteromonadaceae > Alteromonas > Alteromonas sp. P256. The sequence continues at coordinate 252,462 of NZ_JAZETM010000005.1, read as the reverse complement.
AATAAGCACGCAATTGTACAATCTTTTTAGCCGGATCTGTCGGCACATGCTGCTGCGCCCAAACTTGTCCGTGAGGATGAGGGTTAGAGCAGCCCATCATCGCGCCCTTGTTTTCAAACACCTGAACCCATTGATATTGCTCACCTAACTCTTCTGTCTGTGATTTCCAGCACGCTACAACGTCTGCACGCTCTTGGTCTGTCAATTCAGGAAGAGTTTTACTGTGATCGGGAGAGAAACATATAACCCGGCTGCAGCCCTGTTCGGTTTCGAACTGAAAAAGCCCTTTTTTCTCGCTCAACACCACCGTGTCTTTCTTGAGCGCAGCAAAGTCGTTTTCAAAAACAAACGTGCCAGCGTAATCAGGGTTTACCTCGCCGTTAACACGGGTATTGCCCGGGCATAAATAGCAGGTTGGATCGTAAGACGGTTTTTGCTCATTGTTAGGCTCTTCCGACTGCCCTTGCCATGGTCGTTTCGCGCGATGTGGCGATACCAAAACCCACTCACCTAATAGGGGGTTGAATCTGCGGTGTGGATCATCTGACGGGTCGAATGGGCTTGCCATAGTCGCTCTCTATAAAAATGCGTTTTATGGGCCGTTCACTAAGCCTCAGCGGCAGATAGCACGTGCGCCATACACAAAAGGTTAAACGTTTACCCAAAATAATATATCAATACTTGCAATTTATCAATGTTCGAAGAAGGAAAAATAAATGTTAATTAAAATAACATTTAGTCCTATTCGATAGTCACGTATGTACAGCCACTTTTATACGACCACGTTTATTTTGTTACCGAGAAAGCGTAACGAATTTCCATGTCTAAAGGAGAATCTGGCGTAACGATACAATTTGGAAAGTGAGGCTTGTTCGGTGAGTCAGGGAAAAACTGAGGCTCTAAACACAATGCGCCCATTTGCTGCTGCGTTTTTAGATTACCTGTGTAGAACTGCAGTCCTGGCAAATTGGTATACAGCTTCATGGTAAGCCCAGTGTCGCTGGCGCTCACTTCAGCTTGTGGCTGGGTGTTAGCGCTTTGGCGCAGCACGTAGTTATGGTCGTACCCCCCTACTTTCTCAAAGAGTTCAGACGACGGCATATCATGCATATTCTTTCCTATTTGAGTGGGCACTCTAAAGTCAAAGGGGGTGTCGTTCACAGCAACAAACTCACCGTTTGGTAGCAATGTACTATCCGCATCGGTCACTTCATCTGCAGCAATAGTCAACACCGTGCTCTCTACTGAGCTATCATTACTTAATGTGAAGTAGGCGTGTTGAGTAAAACTGAGCGGGGTTGGTTTATCGGTCGTTGCTTTTATATGTAAGCTAAGCTCATTGTCATTATTTAGGGTATAGCAGGCGGTTACCGCTACATTGCCAGGAAAGCCTCCTTCACCATCGCCGCTGAGTAGCGTTAGCGTGACACTTGCGCTTTGGTCATCACAATGGGTTGACGAGGCCCAATTGCGTTTGTGAAAACCGGCATTACCGCCATGAAGGTTATGCTCGCCGTTGTTTTTATCAAGGTGATAGGTTGTGCCATTAAGACTAAAACACCCATTGCCAATACGGTTAGCGTATCGCCCTACAATAGCGCCGCGATAACTCTCATCGGCCACGTACTCATCTAAGGTATCGAAAGTTTGAATGCAGTGTTTAGGTGCGTTATTGGCATCAGGCATAGTAATTTCTTTTATAATACCGCCTAAGGTTAATATTTTTACTTCCATGTTGTTGGCGTTCGATAAGGTAAACATACTTACTTGTTCATCACTTAGTTGTTCATCACTTTGTTGAACGCTCGCTTTTACGCTCATTTTACCGAAAGCCGACACCTGAATATTCATAACCCTATTTTCGCCTTTTATACTTACGTCAACACCACTGAACACATTGTATCAGCGCAACCTGTTTTCAAAGGGTATACGTTTTCAACAATTATTTGTAGCGCCAGGGATAACATTTTGTATTCAAGTGCCGCTATTAAGTCAGAGTTATTCACTTACTTTTGAAACACGGCTTGCCGCCTTGATGAAAGCCCTAACTAACGGGTTGGAAATTTATCAATTTTTGTAAATATAATGTACGCTATAGGCATTATTTGGCCCTACTGACCGTGCTTTTACAGCCTTTTTACTCTTAAGCGTCACCGTCAGCGAGCCTATCGTTAAAATAAAAATAGAATTGCGAAAACGAAATGGCAACAATTAAAGATATAGCTCAGGCGGCAGGGGTTTCACTTGCCACAGTGTCTCGCGTAATCAACGACGGGCCAAAAGTAGGTAGCGATACGCGAAAACGCGTGAAAAAGATAATGGAAGAGATGGGTTATCGCCCTAACGCCAATGCACGAGCTTTGGTCACAAAGAAAAGCGCATCGCTGGGGGTTGTGATTGCCGAATTACACGACCCATTCTTCGCCATGCTGGCTCATGGCGTAGAATCCGTTACTCGCAAGAACAACGTTCAAATACTATTAAGTGCAGGCTCTATAGAAAAAGAGACGGAGTTACGGGCTATAGAAACGTTGTTGGAGCATCGTGTTGAAGCCATGGTGGTTCACAGCAAGGCCCTTGATGATAAAACCCTCGTAGAGTTCTCAAAACAAGTGCCGGGCTTTGTACTAATTAACCGATATATTCCTGAAATCGCTAATAGATGCGTATGGCTAGACAATGTCACCGGTGGACGTTTAATGGCTGAATATGCGATTAACCAAGGTCACGAACACGTGGCGGTTATCAGCAGTCAGTACCGAATAGACGATCCTAATCAACGGCTTGAAGGTGTTCGCACCGCTATAAAGCACGCCAACTTAGTATTGCCTGAAAGCATGATTGAGTATGCAACGCCAGATCAAGAAGGTGGTGAACTTGCAATGCAGAACTTGTTGGCCACAGGCGCTAAATTTACCGCCGTATTGGCCTATAATGATGCTATGGCGTCAGGCGCCATGACAATGCTACAAGACCATGGTATTGCGGTACCAGAACAGGTATCTGTAATGGGTTACGACGATGTTTTGTTAGCCAAATATTGCCGCCCCAAACTCACCACTTTGCGCTATCCTGTTGAAATGATGGCCTCAAAAGCTGCTGAGCTTGCCCTTAAGTATGCATCGGGGAAAAAGCCAGAAGAAGGTTTAACCTTCAAATATACCCCCACTATTATCAAGCGTGACTCCGTAGTGAGAGTTTAAGCTTTCACCGCTAGCTGTGAAAAGCTATAAACGGCTAAAACACCGACTTTCGACTTAAGTCTAAGATAAAATTGGGGAGACCATGCATTATGGTTATCCCCAATGTGACAAAGCTGTTGATCCTTCACATAATTACGATCAAATTGACCAGCGATCTACAATAATTTTGCTACAGCTATTGATTTTACTGACGTAACGTGATCGGATCAGTTGGGCTTACTTGATCCCGATCGCTTACTTTCATTGACTGTTAACATAGTTACCAACAAGGTTTTCCACTATTTATCCACAGGCAAAAAATGAAATAACGTGATGCAGCTTAATGAGATGCTTTTTGACGAGATAGTATAGATATGAAACGCCTGTATTCAGTAATCGCAAATTCTGAATTTAATGTGGCGTTATGGGTTGCATCAGGAATAACAGAGATATGCTTTTTCTCACTCGCACTGTCGGCAAGAAGTTGTTCGCTGATGACTTGAGGGGTAATTTTATCCTTGGCACCGACGAGTAACCAAAGCGGACCATCAAAATGCCTGAGAATGGGCGCAATTTGCATGCTGTGAACTTCATCATGCAGCTTCATTGCAGTAAATGAATTAGAAAAGCCTGGCACCATATTGGCGATTAAATCAGATATGTTATTGAATGCCCCGTCTAATACCAACCCATCTATTTGCCTGTTAGCAGCCACATAACTCGCAAAATAACTTCCAATGCCCCGTCCGTGGACAATAGTTGGTACAGAAGTATCGAAGGTATTTTTCACATAATCGAATTGCATTAATGCGTCTTTTTTAATCGCATTAATACTGAGCTTGTCGGCCTTTTCACTCGCACCAACCCCTTGATAGTCAAGCCATAGGATATTGGCGGGCAGCTTACCTAGCTGGTGTATCACGTTGTTATTTTCAGACACCGTCATTCGGTTATCAGCAAAGAACAGAATATTAATAACGGGCTCAGCATAAGAAACCGCAACGCCTCGCAAGGTTTCTCCACCCGCATTTTCAATCTCTACAATACTAATACCAGCAGCCACTTTATCTTTTTGAATGGCGCTGTGAAGTCGTGTCGTATCTAACGGTTTTTCTTTGGTATCTTGGTAAAAAAACGCGCTCGGCGAAACGTTGATAGCACACCCTGCCAAAAATACGCTGAAGGCTAGGCAAGATAAAAAGGTTAATAAGGCAGGTTTAAAAGCCATTGGGAAGAACTGTCCGTGTTTTTGTATAATTTATTAAAGCAAAGTACCTGCAGCTTCACAAGCCAAACAGCTATGAGAAATATTTCACGTTCGCTGTGCACCTGCTAAGCTGTGCACCTGCTAAGCTGTGCACCTGCTAAGTAGTGGCTATATAAGAGCTTCACCTTTTCTCAGCGCCTCTTTGCAGCTAGACTGCACCTAGAAAGTACCCAGACAGCACCTAAACCGCTAGCAAAGCGCGCGCTTTCACGGCGTCAAAGTCTCTATTTACTTTTAAGTACGCTGCGCAATTTTCTGCATTCAATGTGACTTCCAAGACTCCCGGCACGGCTAAAAGCGCTTCTTCAAGGGCTTGTTGCTTAGTGCTATCAGGTTGCTTATTGGCATCAAGCAACACGTCTGAACGCAGCCCATTTAACATTACACGCTTCACGGGGCTCACCTCTTTGAGGCCGCTTATAACAAAAATCCAAAGCAGTGTACTTAACGCTCCAACCAGATACGCCACATTAGGAGACCAGATATCAGTGACAACACCCGATACCATCCCACCTAAAAAGGCGCCAAAAAACTGAAAGCTAGCGTAAATCCCCATGGCGGTTCCTTTTTGACCGGCAGGGGCAATGCTCGATACTAAAGCAGGAAAATTTGCCTCTAGGTAATTAAAGCCGGTAAAGAAAAGAATGACCGCTGCCGTCGTTAGCCACAAGCCACTGCCATTGACGCCAAGGGCTAAAAACGCACTTCCCATCAATACCACACCCAGTAGTAATAACCATTTAGGCGTGCGCCCTCTTGCTATTCCCATCATGACAATGAGCCCTAAAACGGACACGCCTAAGACGGGCAGGTACATGCGCCAATGCTCACTCAGCGTCATATCAAAGTTAGTTAAGGTAACGGGTAGCTGCACAAACAACAGCGTAATCAACATATGCAGCACGAGAACGCTTACGTTCAAACGCCACAGTTGCGGGGAAAATATTAAATGACGAAGCTGGCCTTTTTGAGGAAGTGTATCGCCACTGCTGAGTGGCTCAGAGTTCGGTACTACCCATTTTACTAATGGCATACACAGTACGGCTAAAAGGCCTGTTACAGCAAAAACGCCCGCTAAGCCATAGTGATTTGCAATTAAGGGGCCGATGATAACAGCGAGATAAAACGAAAAACCAATCGCTATACCGATAATTGCGAGCACTTTTGCTCGCTGGCTTTCTCTGCTTACGTCGGTGGCAAGTGCCATAATAGCGCCGGCAATAGCTCCCGCGCCTTGTAAAATACGCCCGACAATCATCCATGCCATGGTGTCGGCATTGGCAGCGACAAAACTCCCCACCGCAAACACACTAAGACCCAACAGAATAACGGGTTTACGACCCCATTTGTCAGACATCATGCCCATGGGAATTTGCAATGCCGCCTGTGTCAGCCCGTAGCCACCTACTGCTAAACCTACCAGCAAAGGAGAATAGTCTGGATAGTCCATCGCAGCCACAGCCAAAACAGGCATGACCATGAAAAGGCCCAACATGCGTAAAACATAAACAGATGCTAGCGCAAGCGCCGCGCGTAATTCCAAAGCGTTCAAAGCGTCTGAGTTCCTCAAAAGTTACTGGGCCAAAACAAGGTCGCGAAGTGTAGCATAATACCAGTTTGCATAAATTGTTGGTGTGCCCATGTAGGTTAAAACTGATTAATGTAATCGTCAAAGCGAAAAACGGGGGTTATCAAGTCTGCTCATTAGGGCAATTGAGCACTTCAAGACATAAGTGAAGGTGATCTCCCCCGCATTCAAGTAGTATAACTTCAATGCCATATCACTTTAGTTGATACATATGGCATACTGACCCTTTCATTCAGATTCTTTTTCTCATTAGGCTTCAATGGATAAAATCGAAATACGCGGTGCACGCACTCACAACTTGAAGAATATTGATTTAACACTGCCACGAGACAAACTGGTAGTGATTACTGGCCTTTCTGGATCAGGTAAATCATCTCTTGCATTTGACACTCTGTACGCCGAGGGTCAGCGTCGTTACGTTGAGTCGCTCTCAGCCTACGCTCGTCAATTTTTATCCATGATGGAAAAGCCCGATGTGGATCATATCGAAGGCTTATCACCAGCCATTTCCATTGAACAAAAATCAACATCGCACAACCCGCGCTCTACCGTGGGTACGATCACCGAAATATACGATTACCTGCGCCTCATGTTTGCCCGTGTTGGTACACCGCGCTGTCCCGACCACGATGTACCTCTTGACGCACAAACCGTGAGCCAAATGGTGGATAAAGTGTTGGCCATGCCTGAGGGCAGTAAACTTATGCTGCTTGCTCCTATTGTGAAGGAACGAAAAGGCGAACACGTAAAAGCGCTACAAACCTTATCGGCTCAGGGTTTTATTCGCGCTCGAATTGACGGCGAAGTATGCGATTTATCCGATCCACCGCCTTTGGATCTTCATAAGAAACATACTATTGAAGTGGTAGTAGACCGCTTTAAAGTGCGTGATGATATGGCACTTCGTCTGTCTGAGTCTTTTGAAACCGCCTTATCGCTAGCTAACGGTAACGCGATTGTTGCCGACATGGACGACAAAGACGCTGAAGAAATTATATTTTCCGCCAACTTTGCGTGTCCCCACTGCGGATACAGCTTAAGTGAACTAGAACCTCGCTTGTTCTCGTTTAACAATCCAGCAGGTGCGTGCCCTACGTGTGACGGACTTGGCACTCGCAACTTTTTCGACCCGTCTCGGGTTATTACCAATGCCGAGATTAGTTTGTCAGGCGGTGCCATTCGCGGTTGGGACAAACGCAGTTATTACTACTTTCAAATGCTGCAAGCCGTCGCCGACCATTACAAATTTAGTTTAACGGCGCCGTTTGAAGAATTAGAAAAAGAACATAAAGACATTGTGCTGTATGGCTCAAAAGGTAAGTCGCTATCGTTTAAGTATATTAACGAGCGCGGCGATATCATGGAGCGCAAGCACCCCTTCGAAGGCATAATTCCTAACATGGAACGCCGCTACCGCGAGACAGAGTCGAACTCGGTAAGAGAAGAGCTTGGCAAGTACTTAAGCCAGCAACACTGCAGTAGCTGTAATGGCTCTCGACTGCGGGTTGAGGCGCGCAACGTTTTTATTCAGCAAACAACCCTGCCCACTATCGCCGATATGTCGATAGCAGAAGCTTACACGTTTTTTGAAACCCTCGATCTAGCCGGTCAAAAAGCGCAAATTGCTGAAAAAATATTAAAAGAGATTTTGGACCGCCTACGTTTCTTGGTAAATGTAGGGCTAAACTACTTGTCTCTTTCTCGAAGCGCAGACACGTTATCCGGCGGTGAAGCACAGCGTATTCGCCTTGCCAGTCAAATAGGTGCAGGCTTAGTGGGTGTCATGTATGTACTTGATGAACCCTCTATTGGCTTGCATCAACGAGACAACGAACGCTTATTAAAAACCCTCACCCACTTGCGCGACCTTGGGAATACCGTGCTTGTAGTAGAACACGATGAAGATGCCATTCGCCAAGCGGACCACGTTATCGACATTGGCCCAGGTGCTGGCGTACACGGCGGTGAAATTATCGCCCAAGGTACCATTGACGACATTTTAGCAAGCGAGCACTCACTTACTGGAAAATATCTGTCGGGAAGAGAAAAGATTGATATTCCGGAAAAACGGAATCCAGCGAAGAACAATGAATGGCTAACGCTTAAAGGCGCTACCGGTAACAACTTACAATCTGTTGACCTTCGCATACCCACGGGTGTGATGACCTGCGTAACGGGTGTATCAGGCTCGGGTAAATCGACGCTAATTAACGACACCTTCTACAAGATTGCACAGCGTGAGTTAAATAAGGCGACAACTGCGGAGCCTGCTGCCCATAAATCTATGGAAGGGTTAGAATTGCTCGACAAAGTTGTCGATATTGATCAAAGCCCTATCGGCAGAACACCGCGTTCAAACCCGGCAACCTATGCGGGAATATTTACACCCATTAGAGAGATGTTTGCAGGTACGCAGGAGTCACGCTCTCGTGGTTACAAACCAGGCCGCTTCAGCTTCAATGTGAAAGGCGGTCGTTGTGAAGCCTGCCAGGGCGACGGTGTGATTAAGGTAGAAATGCACTTTTTACCTGATGTGTACGTGCCGTGCGACGTGTGTATGGGCAAACGCTACAACCGCGAAACATTAGACGTAAAGTACAAAGATAAAAATATTCACGAAGTGCTAGAGATGACGGTGGAAGACGCTCGCGTATTTTTTGATGCAGTGCCTTCGATTTCTCGCAAATTGCAAACGCTGATGGATGTGGGTCTGTCTTACATCAAACTCGGTCAGGCGGCGACTACACTGTCTGGCGGTGAAGCACAGCGTGTAAAACTCGCAAAAGAGTTATCAAAAAGAGACACTGGCCAAACCCTTTACATTCTTGATGAACCCACAACTGGGTTACATTTCCACGATATAAAACAGCTGCTTGCTGTACTGCACGAGCTCAGAGACCACGGAAATACTGTGGTGGTGATAGAGCATAACCTCGATGTGATTAAAACTGCCGACTGGATTGTGGACCTTGGTCCTGAAGGAGGATCCGGAGGTGGCCAGATTATTGCAGAGGGAACACCAGAGTATGTTGCAGAACAAGAAGTGTCGCATACAGGCCGCTTCTTAAAGCCACTGCTCGACTAAGCCTGCCAAAAATTACAAACAGGTAGGTAAAAATCGCTTTTAAACTAAGCGTTTTTTACCCGCTTGTTTATTCTGGTCAGAGCTTTATTTTAACGCATCATGAGTTACCATGATGGTTGTTAGTATGCAGTTTATATTACCGGAGCACAGAATGAATCAAACACCGCCATTGGCCCTAGTAAAAACGTGGTATGACCTACTCTCTTCGTCTGAAGACAACAGCGTAAAGCAGCATGCTCAGCAAATGTTACTTAATGCCTTCGAATCACCTGAGGCTATCGCTACCTACTTAAAAGCCAACAATATTCTCAAGCACTAAGACGCTTCATCAGTCATTAGCGCTCGATGAATGTGGTCGACGCGTTCCTATTCAGGCGTGGCTAAAACTTAGACGCCTGAATAGCGAGTCCCTCACACACTGAGTTAAATGCATCGTTTTCTAAGCGTGGAAGCCCTGTCAGTAAGTTTTCATACAGCGCATCTACCACGATAGGCGACAAACTCATTCCCCCGGTGATCATTACCACCTCTGGCTTTACGTCGGTGTTGTCTAAACACTCGGTAACCAAGGTCTTAACCTTATCAAGCCAGGGCTTTAACGCTTTTTGCAGTGAATCTTGGCTAATATCCACTCCAAACTCATCTTCAATATAGTGAAGTGGTAGCGTGATACGAGGCTTACTCGACAATAGCTCTTTGGCCATTCGGGCAGAGTTAACGATGCGTGCCGACAGCTTATTTTCCTGAACGATTAACAACCGCTCTAATTGGGCAGGCTCTTTAATGAGTGACATGGTTTGAGAAATATCTAATCCATAGTCTTCAGAAAAGAAGCGCATTAAGGCAGGAATGTTATCTACCGCGCACATATCAGAGAAGTAGGTTGGCGGTACGGGCAGGCCGTTCATCATTTTCAGCCCCATACCCATTTCAGGAGCGATAGTTTTAAGCACCAGGCTTTTATCGCAATCCATGCCCCCTAAGCGTCGCCCTGTTACCGACAACACATCTTGCTTTCTATCTAACTGATTAGTGCGCTCTGGCGAGAGATTTATGCAACAAATATCGGTAGTACCGCCACCAATATCCACAATAAGTGTGGTGGTATCCCGCGGCAAGGTTTGCTCAATCTTATAGGCCGCAGCAATAGGCTCGTCCAAGAAGTTTACCGTTGAAAAGCCAGCTTGTTTAGCCGCTTCGGTCATTATTTCTATGGCTTGAATGTTCCCTTCTTCACCGCGCGTGCCGTGAAACTTAACCGGACGACCAATCACCGCCGAATCGATGTTGCTACTTAGCTGCTCTTGAGCACATTGCTTAAAGTAACCAAGCTGCTTCGCAATGATGCCGACAAACGCTTTCTTTTGATCGCTATCTAATGACGCCCCCAAAAAGTTTTTTGGCGAGTAAATCAACCGCCCTTTTTCAGGCATTTTCAAAAATCGACGAAACCCAGCTTCACCGAAAGCAAACTTGCCGTGCTCTACCAGTCTTAGCAGAGGAATTTCATCCAGGGACATGGCATGCATTAGCTGTGCAATAGCTTTACGTTGCAGAGCAGGCTTATTGTGAAGGTCGCCACGCAGAGAATTAATCCGTTGGTTATACGTAGCTTGCTCTTTGGGATCTTTCGCTGAGTAATAGCCGTCTTTTGCTTTGTCTATTTGCTCGTTGATAACACGCTGCAACTGCGCCACTTTCGCTTCAACCATGGCATCGGGCGGCGGTGGCAACTCGTCTTCAAAGTAAATAAATACCGACGAACGAATTTTATTGCCCTTCTTATCCAGAGGGTCAAGTTTGATGTGCTGATGGGTGGCACCATCAAAATACACCACTTCAGAATTTGATGTGCCGTAATCAATCCCAATTGCAGTCATAGTTATTACGTAAAAGAAATTTGGTGCGAATTGTAATGTAAAACAATCCATTGGTCACACTAACTGTCACTTTCTTACTCCATTTTGATTAGCTAGGTTGTTAATAGGGAGAACTAGCATTACTGAAAACCACACTACTTAATGCTAGAGTTGTGAAAAACAAAATATAAGCTCTGTACTCTATGACCAATGAAACTCCGTTAGTCACATCTTTCGATGTGCGTTTTTGTGAAACTGATGCGCTGCAGCATGTGAGTAATACGGCTTTAGTGGCATGGTTTGAAGCCGCTCGTGAGCCCATTTTTCGTATGTTTACCCCCGAGTTAGATTTACAAAATTGGCCGCTGATTTTGGCCAGCTACAAAGTGAATTTTTTAGCGCAGATTTTCTATGGCAAGCCAGTAACCGTAAAAACCTTTATAAGCCGATTGGGCAACAGTGCATTCGATGTGTTTCAGGAGCTGTGGCAAGACGACAAGTTATGCTCAACGGGTGTGACTACAATGGTGCATTTTGATTACAACACTCAGCGCTCAGCGCCTATCCCTGATGAGGTGAAAACCATGCTTCATACTCACTTCAAAGACATTTCAGATAAGTAACGCGGGGGGATTAGGAAGCACCATGAGCGATTTAATAGAAGTCATTGATGATGTATTGCCACCAGAGTTGTGTACGCAGCTTATGGACCGATTTGAAAACAGTCCGAACTTGAGTCAGGGCCGTACTGGTGGTGGCGTTGATTTAGATAAGAAGCGCAGCACCGATGTGTCGATTAGCCGTAACGACGAGTTCCAAGATTTATTCAAGCAGGTAATGCAGCACACGGGTCAACAGTTGGTGGCGTATATTGAGAAATACTATTACGCACTCGTAGGGCCCATTGGGCTTACTGTAAAACACCCGAAAACCGGCGAGCCCGTAAAGCTTACTGGGGAAAATTTTGAAGAAGTCGGCAAGCCGAATTTGGCGAACTTAGTGAATTACTTATTTCGGGTGGGCGATGTGAATGCTCAGCGTTATACCGCGGGCAACGGGGGCTACCCCTACTGGCACTCAGAAGTGTATCCACAGCTTCAACATAACGATGCATTACACCGAGTATTGCTGTTTATGTATTATCTTAATGACGTGGATGAGGGCGGCGAAACTGAGTTCTACTATCAAGACCGTTCAGTAAAACCAAAAGCCGGAAGAATGGTTATTGCTCCAGCGTATTTTACCCACACTCACCGCGGGCAAATACCTAAGAGTAATGACAAATATATTCTCACCTCGTGGCTTTTGTTTAACCGTGCAGAGCAGATTTACACCCAAGGGTAGAAGCAAAAGCTGGGCAATATCGAAGGGTTAAAACCCTTCGACGGCCTCACCTTTCAAACGATAGCCCACCGAGGCAATATCGCCCTTCCAACCCTCTGTAGATAGCTCACCCGTCACCCAAATTGCATCGTAAATATTGTCGATAGCAATGCCTTCCTCAAACTTAACATACACAATTTGATTAGAGGGGGGTGGCGGAACGTGGATACAAGCGCCAAAAAACGGCACTAATAAAAACTCAGTGGTGAGTTCGGCCGTGCCTTCAAGAGGAACCACAAAGCCCGGAATTTTAACCCGTTTACCGTCATAGGTATCTACCACAGGCGCGTCGGGCTGTATTTGGCTCATCTCACCGTTGTGCTGCACCGCTGGTGGGGCTAGCTCGTTGAAGCCAGGAGGAACTAAGTCTTCCCAATACACTTCTACCGGCGCCTCTTGAGCTTGCGCTGAAACAGCAAAAAGCATCAAGCAGGATACTAACGCAAATAATGATGTTACTTTTGCAGTAGCCATAATCCTCTCTTATAAACAAAAACGGGCTGGTCGTAACCAGCCCGTTGTAGCATTACAGTCACCTAAGGTGAATTATTCTGCTTTGAAACGCTCAACACTTGAGACAATCTCAGCTTTAGCAGCTGCAGCGTCATCCCAACCGTCAATTTTTACCCACTTACCAGGCTCTAAATCTTTGTAGTGCTCAAAGAAGTGCTCAATTTGCTTAAGCAGCAACGCAGGTACGTCGGCTAATTCTTTAACATCGCGGTAAATAGTAGATAGCTTGTCTACCGGTACAGCAAGAACTTTAGCGTCTTTGCCCGACTCATCAGTCATGTTCAATACGCCGACAGGACGACACTTAATCACTGAACCCGCAAGTAGTGGGAAAGGCGTCATTACCAATACATCAACCGGGTCACCGTCTTCAGACAAGGTGTTGTTAACGTAACCGTAGTTAGTTGGGTAATGCATACATGTCGCCATAAAGCGGTCTACATACAATGCACCAGTATCTTTATCTACTTCATACTTAACTGGGTCAGCGTGTGCTGGGATTTCGATAATTACATTCACTTCATCAGGCAAATTCTTGCCCGCAGGAACAGCATTCAAGCTCATTCGATTGTCCTTACAATAATAGGTTAGAAATTTTGCCCGTAAGTATACGGTGACAGCGGCAAAATAAAAATGGTTTAAGACTGATGTCGCATCAAACTATTGAATTTTGCCGCCTCATAATGACTATTTTATGGCTAGTTAGGCTTTTTTGGCGTAACTCACGCACATATCGACCTCTTCACTCGAGCCGATAATACAAGGTACGCGTTGGTGAATCTCTTCCGGCATCACTTCAAGTATGCGGCCTTCACCTGTTTCTGCTTTACCACCCGCTTGTTCCATCAAAAACGCCATTGGGTTTGCTTCATATAACAAACGCAGTTTTCCTGGCTTTGACGGGTCGCGATTATCAAACGGGTACATAAAAATACCGCCACGACATAATAAACGATGAATATCGCCAACCATGGCAGCCACCCAGCGCATGTTGTAATCTTTCTCACGAGGCCCCTCTTTCCCAGCAAGTAAATCGGCAATGTAAGCCTGCATTGAAGGTTCCCAATGACGCTGGTTAGACGCGTTAATGGAAAACTCAGAGGTTTGCGCCGGCACTTCAATATTGGGGTGCGTTAACAGAAAGCCACCGTGTGTCTTATCTAGCGTGTATATGTGCGTTCCACGGCCTGTAGTGAGTGCAAGCATAGTTGACGGACCATAAAGTACGTAACCTGCTGCAACCATCTGTGTGCCTGGCTGTAGAAAAGCCGAAGGATCATCAGGCTCCATCCATTGAGGCGCATGAGTAATAGAGAAAATGGTACCAATCAAGCTGTTAATTTCAGTATTTGAAGAGCCGTCTAGCGGATCGAAACTCACTAAATATTTGCCCTCAGGATTACACGGAACAACATCGTCTTCTTCTTCTGATGAAATCGCTTTAACGTATCCCGACTCTCTCAGCGTATCTTTTAAAATATGATTAGAAATAACATCGAGCTTCTTTTGCGTCTCGCCCTGCACGTTTTCAGAGAGCGTTGAACCCAGTACGCCAGCAAGGGCGCCCTGACTAACACGGAAAGAAATTTCTTTGCAACCAGCTAACAGCGTGCGAATGAGCAATATTAGCTCAAGCGGTGCACCGTCTTGTTGCAACTGAGAATTTAAACGTTTCATTTATTAAAAGCCTTTTTTTCGAGTGTAGGGTGTGGTGTCACAAGACGCACAATTTTCGCACTGGCTTATCGCTCTTCGCTCTGCCAGTTAGTCTTTTGCCAGTTAGTCCTTTGCAAGTGTGTCGACAGACGGCGCGTTAGCAATGTGCCGCACATCAATTGTAACCATGTTCGCCTAGAAATAGAACAGACATACAGGGTTATATACCATCAGAGTAACATTCACACACCATACCAGTTTTAGCGTTATCGACCTGAGCGTTCAATAAATAAGGCTAACGTTGACTGTAAACGTGAGATAGCAGTGGCTAATCAAAGCGCTTAAGCTGAGTTTTTTCTCACGTTGGATTATCCAAATCTTTTAAGGTTCTGATACAGTACACCCCATAAATGACAAGAATGAGAATGCGCTATGCACGTACATATTTTGGGTATCTGCGGAAGTTTTATGGGCGGCATTGCAGCCATCGCTAAGTCACTTGGACACAAAGTGACAGGGTCTGATAGCAATGTTTATCCCCCCATGAGCACCCAGTTAGAGGCTTTGGGAATAGAACTCACTGAAGGGTTTGACGATAGCCAGTTTTCGCCAACGCCTGATATCGTTATTGTTGGCAATGCCTTGTCTCGCGGCAATCCGGCCGTAGAGTATGTGCTCAGCCGCAACCTAGCCTATACCAGCGGGCCTCAATGGCTGTTAGATAACCTGCTAAAAGATAGATGGGTTATTGGCTTATCGGGCACCCATGGTAAAACAACCACCAGCAGTATGGTGGCATGGATATTAGACTATACGGGGCTAAATCCTGGCTACCTTATTGGTGGCGTTCCTGAAAATTTTGGCGTTTCAGCACGCATTGGCGATGGGCCATTCTTTGTCATTGAAGCCGATGAATACGACAGCGCGTTTTTCGACAAACGTTCTAAATTTGTACACTACCGTCCAAAAACGCTGGTGATTAATAATTTAGAGTTTGATCACGCAGATATCTTTCCTAATTTGGCCGCCATACAAACCCAATTTCATCACTTAATTAGAATGGTGCCAGAAAATGGCTTAATTCTTTCACCAAGTGACGTCCCTGCTATTGAAGAAACCTTAGCACAAGGTTGTTGGTCGTCTCGTCAATGTTTAGGTAAAGAATGGTCTAGTCAATTACTGAACAAAGACGGCAGTGAATTTGATGTTATCCATAATGGTGACACCAAAGGTACCGTAACATGGTCGCTTCTCGGTCAGCACAATGTGGACAATGGCCTTATGGCAATTGCCGCTGCTCACCATGCTGGCGTAACGCTACCTGATGCAATTGCAGCCCTCGCCCAGTTCAAAAATGTAAAACGTAGAATGGAAGTTAAGGGCGTGGTGAATAACATCACGGTATACGATGACTTTGCTCACCACCCTACCGCCATAGCAACCACCCTTGAAGGGCTTCGCAATAAAGTAGGCAATGCGCGAATTCATGCCGTATTAGAACCCCGCTCTAACACGATGAAAATGGGCATTCACAAAGACACGTTAGCAAATTCGTGGCAGCAAGCCGACGAGGTATACTTATACGAGCCCAAAGAAATGGGATGGTCGTTAAGTGAAGCTGCGGCCCAAAGCCCCGTTTCCTCACAGTGTTTTAATGAGGTAGAACCGATCGTTCAACTCCTAGCTAACGTAGCACTGCCAGGCGATCATATTCTCATTATGAGCAATGGTGGTTTCGACGGTATTCACGGGCGTTTATTAGATGCGCTTAGTAAAAAAATATAACAAGGCCAACACATGAAACATGACAAGCAAGTCACTCTTGCTATTACCGGCGCGTCTGGCGCACCGTATGCACTTACATTGCTGCAATCACTCGTTAGCACCGACTACCAAGTTTACGTGCTTATCTCATCTGCGGCTAAAGTGGTGTTCGCTACCGAAGAAAATGTAAAAATTCCTTCGCGCCCTGAAGATGCAGCGGCATTTTTTACCGAGCACTGCGGCGGTAAACCTGGCCAAATTAAGGTATTCGGAAAAGAAGAATGGTTTTCTCCGGTTGCGTCAGGCTCGGCGGCGCCGGCTAAAATGGTTGTGTGCCCTTGCTCTACCGGCACCTTATCGGCTATCTCCATTGGGGCGAGTGATAACCTTATTGAGCGGGCAGCCGACGTCGTACTCAAAGAGCGAGGCCAACTTATTTTAGTCCCCCGTGAAATGCCGCTTTCCTCTATTCACCTAGAAAATATGTTAAAACTGTCACAAATGGGTGCCACAATTATGCCAGCAGCTCCCGGCTTCTATCACAATCCTAAGACAATCGATGATCTGGTAGACTTTGTCGTGGCTCGAATTTTAGACCACTTAGGTATAGAACAATCATTGGTTGCTCGGTGGGGCTACCAATCGTCAAAACATTCAGAGGAATAACTATGTTTGCATTTGCAAATTGGACTTGCGCAGTGGCATTAAGTACACTGATAACAATGTGCATTGCTTCACCCGCTTTTGGTTGGGGTCAAACGGGCCACCGAGTAACGGGCGCTATTGCCGAGCAGTATTTAAGCCCGCTGTCGCAAGCGGCGCTCATGGACTTATTACCCCATGGCTCCCTTGCCGAAGCCTCAACCCATGCCGATGAAATGCGCTCAAACCCCAGTGAATTTTGGCAAAAGACCGCTAATCCTTGGCATTATGTAACAGTGCCTGAAGGTAAACGCTATGTTGAAGTAGGTGCACCAGAGCAAGGCGACGCATTCAGTGCACTTAGCGATTTTACTAAAACGTTGAAAAGCGAAACGGCGAGTGATGATGAAAAACGTCTGGCTCTTCGTTTTATCGTGCACATTATTGGCGACTTGCATCAGCCGCTTCATGCTGGCAATGGCACCGATCGCGGTGGCAACGATGTAAAGGTTCGGTTTTTCTGGCAAGACTCTAACTTGCACCGCGTGTGGGACTCGCAAATGTTAGATCAGCGCGCACTTTCTTACACCGAGTGGACATCATGGTTAACTGAGCAAATAACCGCAGAGGATATTCGCAACTGGGCAACGACCGATCCTTACGTATGGATTGAAGAGAGCGTGAGCATTCGCGACACTATCTATCCGACTGATGCCAATAAAATGGGTTATGACTACCTATACAATCATTTGCCAACGGCTAAACGTCGTCTGCAAATGGCGGGAATACGCATTGCCATGTATTTAAACGCTGTATTTGAAGACGCAAATAAATAATCAGTAACGCAATGGCGTGATGTTCTTATCGAATAAGCTGAACTAGTACAAAATAAAAAACGGAGGCCTAGGCCTCCGTTTTTTATTTTGTACTCAATTCACTTATTTAGTTCGCTTTTAAATTCACTTTGAGCTTACATTTTAATCTACATCTAGCGGCTCTGGTGACAAGATAACCCCAGTGCTATCAGCGTAAAGGTGATCTTCTGGTAGGAAAGTCACACCACCAAAATTAACTGGGATATCGACATCGCCCACGCTTTCAGCGTCGGCATTCACTGGAATAGCAGCCACCGCCAGCACGCCAATATCTAATTCAGCAAGACTGTCTATTTCTCTTACGCTGCCATAGCACACCACGCCTTCCCAATCGTTATCTATAGCGATTTGTGCCGATGTAGCGTCAAACAGTGCACGACGAGCGGAACCACCACCATCAATTAACAGCACTTTACCTGCTCCAGGCTGGGCTAAAACGCGGTCGATAAGGCCACGGTCTTCAAAGCACTTAATTGTTGTGATTTCACCACCAAATGAATAACGCCCACCAAAGCTCGCAAAAATTGGGTCTACGACATCCACGCTATCAGCAAACAAGTCGCATAATTCTGAAGTGTTGTATTCCATGGCCCTGCCTTACATTAGTTAATTTGTGTGAAAAATCACAACGCACTGTATTTCGCTAGCATAGCACTAATTTACACGTTGAAAACGCTTGTTTTCATCACTTAATTGAAATTCATTGTATGTTGCGATTATCGGAAAAAACAACAAGATTGAGCACAGTTCTTGCAGCTTTTAGTCAAAACGTAGATACAATTTTTAACCTTTATTAATACGAGTAAACCGAAACGCCACCCGTGCCTCTTTGCAAGGCTGTGGTTAAACGAGACGATAGACTCACTTGACGTGTTGGCATTTGTAAAAAATGGCTCTTCTAAAAAACTGGCCGCTGTAAAAAATGTTTCTTCATACTGTCACCTATTGGTCACAGAACCTAACTAACGTGTGCGATAAGTAACCAACAGAGGACAAGGTTATAATTATGAAATCCTTGACCAAGTACGATACTGACTTATTTTACCGCCTATACAAATTGACGCAAAAAAGAGACTGCCGTTCCATCATTTGGTTATCAAAAACCGGCGATGGTTACCTCTATCTTGTTGTGGGAATGTTGCTTTGGGCATTTGAGCCTGAACACGGTGAAATTTTCCTCTACACAGCCCTTATGGCATATGCACTAGAGTTGCCCATTTATTTATTGCTGAAGAAAACCTTAAAACGTCCTCGACCTTGCGATTTTCTGACTAATTTTAAAGCCCATATTACGCCTTCAGATAAGTTTTCGCTGCCTTCTGGCCATACGGCTGCGGCATGGCTAATGGCGTGCATAGTGGCTCATTTTTACCCGTCTTTTTCGATTGTGGTTTACGGATGGGCTTCACTCATCGGGTTATCCCGAGTGTTGCTTGGCGTACATTATCCTTCTGATGTTGTTGCAGGGGCATTACTGGGAATTGCCATCGCGTTCCTCAGTACTCCTATATTGGTGTGATATGAAAATACTTTACGGTGTGCAGGGCACAGGCAATGGGCACATTGCTCGAGCGAGAATTATGGCTGCTGCATTTGCAGAGCGAAGTGACATTGATGTGGACTTTGTATTTACAGGGCGAGCACCGGAAAAATACTTTGATATGGATGTGTTCGGTCACTACAGAACACTGTGCGGATTAAGCTTTATCTACAAAGATGGTAAAGTCAAAAAATGGGACACGGTACGCCAAGCGAATGTTAGGCAGTTTATCAATGACGTAAAGCAGTTTGATGCTAGTCAATACGACTTACTTATTAACGACTTTGAGCCTGTTACCGCGTGGGCTGCAAAGCGCCAAGGATTACCCTCCATATCTATCAGCCACCAAGCGGCCTTTGCGTATGATGTGCCCAAGCGGGGTAACTCGCTATTTGATACCGCTTTAATGAAAATATTTGCGCCAACCCAGCAGAAAATTGGGGTTCACTGGTATCATTTTAACCAACCTATCATTCCTCCTTTTGTGGTTGATAAGCCTATCGCCCATGCAAAAAACAGCCATATATTGGTTTATCTCCCCTTTGAAAATATTAATGACATAAGGGATATGCTTGAGCCGCTGGCCGACCAAACCTTTCTTTGCTTTCACCCAGATATAGAAAAGGCCCACACTCAGGGGCATATTCAGTGGAATCCCACCTCTAAAGTGCATTTCCACAAAGCCTTACAAAACTGTAATGGGGTAGTAGCCAACGGCGGGTTTGAGCTTTCAAGTGAAGCGCTGCAGCTAGGCAAAAAGTTGCTTATTAAGCCATTGCACGGACAGTTTGAGCAGTTATCGAATGTGTTTATGCTTGATAGCCTTAACTTGTGCCAGCCTTTGTTTCAGCTAGACACCGATATACTAGAAGAATGGCTGACGTCTGAAGATATTGAGCCAATCACCTTCCCTGATAATGCGAATTTGCTTATTGATTGGATCAAACAAGGCAACTACACAGATACAAAAACGCTTTGTGAAGCCCTTTGGAAAAACGTCCACTATGGAGATAAAACGAGAGAACGTTTATTGTCTCTTGCAATTTAATACCGCAATGCGATGATAGCGGCATTTATCGTATTCTTAGCGGGATTTTTTTGTGCTTAATAAGTTGGCTATTTTTCTGCTTACCCTCACCACACTAAGCGGTTGTGGCTATAAAGGGGCGTTGTATATACCCGACGCACCGCCGCAAAACTCGCCTCCATCGTCAGACGTTTCATCTGACGCTTCTTATAGTAAGAAAAAGCAAGCGTCCAACAGCCAAAACACAGTATCTCATTTTGTGTCTGGCTCAACGCCTAAAATTCCCCTCATGAATACGCCCATGACTGCACCTATTACCAAATTTGGAGACTCTAACTAGTGGATTACTTTGCCTACAAGCAAGGTCAGCTTTTCGCTGAAGACGTTGCTGTTGCCGATATTGCCGCTCAACACGGAACCCCCGTTTATATCTACTCACGGGCTACGCTAGAGCGCCATTGGCATGCATTCAATGACGCCATAGGCGAGCATCCTCACCTTATCTGCTATGCGGTAAAGGCAAATTCAAACATTGGCGTACTTAGCGTATTGGCCAAGCTAGGGTCAGGTTTTGACATTGTGTCTGCAGGTGAGCTAGCCAGAGTGATTGAAGCCGGCGGCAATGCCAGTAAAGTGGTATTTTCAGGCGTAGGTAAAAAACACGATGAAATTCGCTACGCGCTTCAACAAGGCATCATGTGTTTTAACGTAGAATCAGAGCCTGAGCTACACCGTATCAATGAAGTAGCCGGCGAGCTAGGTGTAAAAGCGCCTATTTCTTTGCGCATAAACCCTGATGTAGATGCCAAAACTCATCCGTATATTTCTACAGGGCTAAAGGCCAATAAATTTGGTATTGCCCGCGAAAACGCCCTCGCTACCTATGAGTTAGCAGCATCACTGCCACACTTAAATGTCGTAGGAATGGACTGCCATATTGGCTCGCAGCTAACAGAAATTGGCCCGTTTGTAGATGCATTAGAGCGCTTGCTGGTCTTAATTGATGAACTAGCCGAACGCAATATCATTATTGAGCATTTAGATGTAGGCGGCGGTTTAGGCGTTACTTACAACGATGAGCTACCTCCGCACCCTAAAGAATATGCTGAAGCGATGGCTGAAAAAATGGTAGGTCGAGAGTCGTTAAAACTTATTCTTGAGCCTGGCCGTGCTATTGCGGCAAACGCAGGTATTTTGGTGACAGAAGTTGAGTTTATTAAACAAGGCGAAGAGAAAAACTTTGCCATTGTTGATGCTGCAATGAACGACTTGCTTCGCCCAGCACTTTATTCAGCATGGCAAAATATTATTCCGGTTGACGAAAATAGCGACGCTGTACCAAGTACCTATGATGTGGTAGGTCCGGTATGTGAAACCGGCGATTTTATTGGAAAAGACAGAATTTTATCCATAAAACCCACCGATTTATTAGCGGTTCGCAGTGCTGGAGCTTACGGCTTTGTAATGGCCTCAAACTACAACAGTCGCTGTCGCCCAGCCGAAATTATGGCTGATGGCGATACCGCCATTGTGGTGCGTGAGCGAGAAATTCAAAAAGATCTCTGGAAAGGTGAGCACAAACTTCCGTAAACTAGAGACAATTATAAGATAAAGATGCACCGTTAATGCAGGTTCAATTTTCTAAAATGCACGGTTTGGGTAACGACTTCATGGTGATTGATAACGTTACCCAGAATGTGTTTTTCTCAAAAGATAAAATAAAACAGCTGGCCGACCGGAACTTCGGTATTGGCTTCGATCAACTATTGATGGTTGAGCCTCCTTATGATCCAGAGCAAGACTTCCACTATCGCATCTTTAATGCAGACGGTTCGGAAGTTGAGCAGTGTGGTAACGGCGCGCGGTGTTTTGCGCGTTTTGTAAAACAACATGGCCTTATTAACCGCAACAAAATTGTGGTAAGCACCAAAGCCGGAAAAATGGTGCTGTATCTCGAAAAAGATGGTCAGGTTACCGTTAATATGGGTAAGCCCATGTTTGAGCCAGCATCTGTTCCTTTAAAAGCGAATAAGCAAGAAAATACCTACATTTTACGAGTAGGTGAGAAAACCTTATTTATTGGCGCCGCTTCAATGGGCAATCCCCATTGTGTAATGGAAGTCGATGATGTTGATACCGCCGCCGTGCATGACATTGGCCCACTGGTAGAGCGACACGAGCGTTTTCCTGAAGGTGTGAATGTTGGTTTTATGCAGGTTATCAACGAGTCGCATATTAAGCTTCGTGTATTTGAACGTGGCTCAGGTGAAACCTTGGCCTGCGGTAGCGGCGCATGCGCGGCAGTTGCAATTGGTCAAATACAAGGTAAATTAGGAACCGATGTGCGGGTAGATTTGCCCGGAGGCAGTTTACGTATTCGCTGGCCAGGCCCAGATAGCGTGATGAAAATGACTGGACCTGCTGAACACGTATATGACGGACAGATAACGATATGAGCGAATTACTAGGGCAATCTAACGCAACTCAAATTATTGAGCCCTTTACAGACACCTCTGCACTAACCCCAGCGCAGGTGCGTGACTATTTGTTAGAAAACCCTGAGCTCTTTGTGCAATACCCCGAGCTTCTCGAGAAAATAAACCTTCCCCATGAACAAAAAGGAAGTGTTTCTCTGGTAGAAATTCAAAGTGAACAGCTTAGAAAAAAAGTACGTCAGCTTAACTTCAAGCTTAACCAGTTGGTTTCTATTGCTAAGCAAAATGAAAAAATATACCGCGTTTACACCGATTTAAATGTTCAGCTGCTTCGCTGTGAAAGTGTTGCAGAAGTGCAGTTTACGCTTGAAGACGTGTTGCAAGAACGCCTTCAGTTATCTTCTGCGGTTATCAAAAGCTTCAAAGGCCCCCACGCCATTCCAGAGCTGCAGCAGCGTTTGTTCACAGAAAAGCGCTTTAAAGAATCGAATTTCTTCTTCGGGCGACTTTCTCAACACGAAAGACAGCTGTTGTTTGGTGAAAGCAGCGCCGAATCAGTTGCACTAATGTTGCTTGGCGACAACCGCGAACTAGGCATATTGGGAATAAGCAGTAACGATGCCAGCCATTTCACGCCTGAGATGGATACCTTGTTACTTCAACAGCTTCAGCAAGTACTCAACATTATATTGCCAGAGATGATGGGGTATTAGCCCCCGTGCCGGACGATTACTACGCTAGCTCAGGTGACATCCAGCCTGGTTCTAACGAGGCCATTTTAAGCGATGCCTGTCAGCACTGGCTTGATAAGTTTTTGCTACACCTTCAAGTAGAGCGCGGCTTGTCTGTCCACACCGTAAAAAATTATCAACGACAACTCACTGAAGTGGCAAAGCTGCTTGGCTTATTTGAATGGTCAGGACTAACCCCAAGCGATATCAAGCGCGTTATGGCCGACTCAAAAATGTCGGGGCACAGCGCTCGCAGCATCGCGCTTAGACTTTCTGCGCTTCGCACCTTCTGCCGCTATTTAATTGAGCAGAAACAGCTTTTCAGCAACCCCTTAGAGGGTATCCATGCGCCTAAGCAAGGAAAACCCTTACCTAAACAGTTAAGCGTTGATGAAATGCAGCAACTGCTTACTGCTCGGCCTTCAAGTGATGACGACGAGGGAATGCAGCTTCGCGATAACGCCATGTTCGAATTGATGTACGGCTGCGGATTGCGATTAAACGAGCTTACCGGACTTAATCTCGCCGACTGCTTGAAAGACGGCACGGTGAGAGTAACCGGCAAAGGTAGCAAACAACGCATTTTGCCCTTAGGTCGCCACGCTCAAAAAGCCCTGAACGCCTGGTTAAAAGTTAGGCCGGCTCTTGCCTCGCCTTATGAGAGCGCGGTGTTTGTTAGCAAGCGAAAAACGCGGATATCTAACCGCCAAGTTGCCAATCGTCTTGATAGAATGGCCCAAGAGCAATCTATATCCCAAAAAGTAAGCCCCCATAAATTGCGCCATTCCTTTGCAACCCACGTACTAGAGTCGAGTGGTGATTTACGAGCGGTTCAAGAGTTACTTGGGCACGCCAACTTGTCGACAACACAGGTATATACCCACCTCGACTTTCAACATCTCGCTAATGTTTATGATGCAGCCCATCCGCGGGCACATAAAAAGTAAACACGACATTTAAACGCGACACATTAAGGCCCGCTAGTTTATGCAGTTTTACAGACCCCTTGACGAAGTAAAGGCTATGACCTTTGACCTCGATGACACTCTATACAATAACGAACCCGTTATTAGGCAAGCCGAAGCTGCCCTAGCCGCCCATTTAAAAGCCCATCACAGTAACGCCGCCGCGCTTAGCCCTCGCGACTGGTACTTACTTAAGCAAGCTGCCGTTAATCTAGACGGTCGCTTAGCCTCTGACATGGGGCAACTGCGCAAGGTGATATTAACCGCCGCCCTGTCTGGTAAAAATGCACACACTCTTTCTATAGAAATACCGGATGACGCAGAGTTAAACAGCGCTGTGGAAGCATGCTTTAATTGCTTTTACGATGCGAGAAGTGATTTAACCTTAGATGATGAGGTGCACAACGTACTCAAACTACTGAGTGATAATATGCCCCTTGTTGGTATAACTAACGGTAATGTCAACGCCGATAAAATAGGCATAACGCCCTATTTTGAGACCATTTTGCGTGCCAGTACCACTAGGCCAATGAAACCGGCACCGGATATGTTCAACGAAGCAACCGCAATATTGGGTATTCCCGCCGGCAACATATTGCATGTGGGCGATAACATTATTAAAGATGTACTTGGGGCGATAAATGCTCAATTTCAGGCGGCTTGGTTTGCCTGCAACAGGCCAATGGCGCTGCGAAACGAACCTGTCTCGGTGCTGCCACATGTATCGCTATCCACATTGTCAGAACTCGCTCACTTTTGTCGTTAATAGACATAGCAGCCTAATTTTTTTCTAAAACCATGCGCTATAAGCAAGGTGTTATATGCAGGGAGTTTTAAGTAGGGCATTTTAATTAGAGAGCTTTAATTAGGGAGCTTTAATTAGGGAGCTTTAATTAGGGAGCTTTAATTAGGGAGCTTTAATTAGGCAGTTGTAAGCAGGGAGTTTTAAGCAGGGCGCTTTAAATAGGATGCTTTAAAAAAGAGCACAGTCCCGTAAGCTTAGCGAATTGCTTAAGCTTGGGACTGAAATTAAAGGCTGAGGGCTTAGTTTAAAAACTAAAAACTCAACTTGAGTGCTTAAACATATTGTTTAGACATTATCCTCAAGCACGTTTTGCTGCATAGACTCGCAAGGGTGTTGACACACTGGGCGGCCCACCACTTTTGCCGGCACGCCAACGACGGTGACATGGGGAGGTACGTCGTTTAGCACCACGCTTCCTGCGCCAACTTTCGACCCTTCGCCCACTTCAATATTGCCAAGAATTTTAGCCCCTGCTCCCACTAAAACGCCTTGGCGAATTTTAGGGTGACGATCGCCAGACTCGTTGCCGGTTCCGCCTAACGTAACGCTTTGTAGCAAGGACACGTTGTCCTCAACTACAGCGGTCTCACCAATAACGATACCTGTAGCATGGTCAAACATCACGCCTTTACCAATTTTCGCAGCCGGATGGATATCAACACTAAAGCTAGCTGAATTGCGGCTTTGAAGAAAAAGAGCAAGCTGATGACGACCGTGCATCCATAAATAATGCGCCATACGATGAACTTGAACAGCGTGAAAACCTTTAAAATGAAGCAGCGGCGTTAAGAAGTCGCCCACCGCGGCATCACGCGCTTTAATAGCTAAAATGTCTGCCGTTGCCGCTTCACTTATTCCAGGCTCTAACAAGTAAGCCTCATCAAATACCTCACGAATAGCGAGAGCAGGCATCACGTCGTCTGCCATTTTATTGGAAAGAATAAAGCTCAAGCACGATTCAAAGTTATGATGCGCCAATACACTTGCATGAACATAGCTTGATAATAACGGTTCATTATCTGCAACAACTTTTGCTTCTTGTTTCAAAGTAGACCAAAAATCGATGGGCGTAGAGGTAACAGACATAGCATTTCCCGTTGGTATTTATCTTAGACGCAGTGATATCGAATAGCGAAGCGTAAACGGTAGAGTTTACCTGAGATTGACGAATTGCAATATGACAGTGATACCTGCTGGCGGTGGATTTCGATCAACTTAGCTAAACAATTTATTATTAGTTATTCCATTAGGTTTTTTCCGCCACTGCAAGACACAAGAAGCCAAAACTAGACTGTATAAATTAACAGTCAGCTGGCATAATAGCCACGCTTTTCATTTGTGAATAAAATAAGATAACAGGTGCCACACTATGGATGTATCCAGACTGCTAGATGAGCTTAACGACAAACAACGTGAGGCTGTAGCAGCACCGCTCTCAAACGCGCTGGTATTAGCAGGCGCTGGTAGTGGCAAAACCCGCGTGCTTGTTCACCGCATAGCGTGGTTGATGGAAGTCGAAAACATCGCGCCTTTCTCGATTTTAGCCGTTACGTTCACAAATAAAGCCGCTAAAGAGATGCGCGGTCGTATAGAGTCGCTCATGGGCAAAAGCCTGCACAACATGTGGATTGGCACGTTCCACGGGTTAGCCCATCGCTTGTTGCGCGCTCACCACGCTGAAGCACGACTGCCAGAGAATTTTCAAATCATTGACTCTGACGATCAGTATCGCCTTATTCGTCGAATTTTAAAGGCCATGAATTTAGATGAAAAGCACTATCCACCTCGTCAAATTCAATGGTATATCAACGGTAACAAAGACGAAGGACTTCGCCCTCAGCACATTGAAACCTTTGACGACCCTATTCAAAAAACCATGCGCGAAGTGTATACCGCTTATCAAGATGCCTGCGATCGCTCAGGCCTTGTAGATTTTGCTGAGTTACTGCTGCGCGCTCATGAACTGTGGGCCAAAAACCCTGACGTATTAGCCCACTACCAGCGTCGTTTTCGCGCGGTGTTAGTTGACGAATTTCAAGATACCAACAACATTCAATATGCTTGGTTACGCATGCTGAGCAGCGGCGATAATAACAATATTATGATTGTGGGCGACGACGACCAATCTATATATGGTTGGCGTGGCGCGAATGTAGACAACATTCAGCACTTTCTAAAAGACTTTGAATCACCAGCAACCATTCGCCTAGAGCAAAACTATCGCTCTACGGGCAACATACTGAAAGCAGCCAATACCGTTATCGATAACAACACAGGTCGTTTAGGTAAAGAGCTTTGGACTGAAGATAGTCAAGGTGAGCCCATTTCGGTGTATGCGGGCTTTAACGAGCTGGATGAAGCTCGTTTTATTGTGTCGAAAATAAAAGACTGGCTTAACCAAGGCAATGCACTTAGCGATACCGCCATTTTATATCGAAACAACGCACAATCTCGTGTGCTGGAAGAAGCATTGCTTCACGAAGGGCTGGCATACCGTATATATGGCGGCCTGCGCTTCTTCGAACGCCAAGAAATAAGAGATGCGCTGGGATATATGCGCATGCTTAGTCACCCTCACGACGATGCTGCCTTTGAGCGTGTGGTAAATACACCAAGTCGTGGCATTGGTGAGAAGACCTTGTCACAGGTTCGCGACACTGCCAGAACCCACAACTGTTCTATGTGGCAAGCAAGCCAACTGCTGATTAACGAAGCTTCATTAAAGGGACGTGCTCTAAATGCTATTCAAAGCTTCGTGTTACTTATTACCGAGCTCGAGCAATCTACCGTTGACGATCCTTTAGAACAACAGGCAGACAAAGCTATTCGCCAGTCTGGACTATATGCCATGTACCAGTCTGAGCGCGGTGAGAAAGCGCAAGCCCGTTTAGAAAACTTGGAAGAACTGGTTACTGCGTGCAAAACCTTTATTGTGCCCGATGAAGCAGAAGAAATGACGCCACTGGCGGCCTTTTTAGCTCACGCGTCGCTTGAGGCAGGCGAGACCCAAGCTGATAAAGATCAGGATGCAGTGCAAATGATGACTATCCACACGGCGAAAGGCTTAGAGTTTCCTTTGGTATTTTTGGCAGGTGTTGAAGAAGGCATGTTCCCAAGCCAAATGACCAATGATGAGCCTGGTCGAATGGAAGAAGAACGTCGTCTCTGTTATGTTGGAATGACGCGAGCTATGCAAAAGTTGTATATCACTTATGCAGAAAATCGTAGATTATATGGCCAAGACAAATACCACACCGCGTCGCGCTTTATTCGTGAAATGCCGGAGGACTGCATTGAAGAAGTGCGCTTAAAGTCCACTATTTCGCGCCCTGTACACAATCGATTCAATCAGATGACGTCTCATGCGTCGTTTGAGGAAACTGGTTTTAAGCTTGGCGAACGGGTAGTGCACCGTAAATTTGGTGAAGGTATTGTGCTAAATTATGAAGGTAGTGGCGAGCACGCTCGCGTGCAGGTAAACTTCGATGAGTTTGGCAGTAAATGGTTAGTTCTCGCCTACGCAAAATTGGATAAAGCGTAGCAATTATTCGGCAAGGTAGCCTATATCCAAGTTGGACTATATGCAGCAACATGTGCTGGTCATTGAAAATGGCGACAACAACCTTGAGATCATTTCCAGGCTCGTAAGGCGTGCAGGGCTCACACCTGTGGGCGCGACATCGCTTACCGAGGGCAAAGCCCGCTTTGCGCAAAACACGCCAGAAACCTTTTTATGTGCCATTGTGGCTTACACATTGCCAGACGCACCGAAGGGCGAGGCTATCGACTTTGCCATTGACGCTTATATTCCCACTATTGCCACAACAGAAAGTTTAGACACCCTTACTCGCGACAAAGTGCTCGAAAGAAATGTGGTTGACTATATCCCCAAAGAAAACGCACAAAATTACGATTACCTCATTCGCTTAATATCTCGTCTTGAAAAGAATAAATCTACCGGCGTTGTGGTTGTAAGTACCAATAGAGTGCAGCGAACCAGAACCTTGTCGTTACTTGAGCGCCATAACTTTGTGGTATACGAATGCCTTACCGCCAGTGAGGCCATGACAACCCTATCCACACACAAGCACATTCGGCTTGTTATTACTGATAATACGCTTCCTGATATGTCCGGTACCGTATTTGTTGCCAGTCTTCGTAAAGCGTTTTCAAAAGAGCAGTTGGCAGTTATGGGCATTGCCGGCGGCCAGGGTATGCTGATGTCTGCCCACTTTATTAAAAGCGGCGCCAACGACTTTTTACGTATACCCTATTGTCACGAAGAGTTTTTGTGCCGGGTTATGCAAAACGTGGAATACATTGAAAGCGTTGAAGCAATAAGGCGCGCTGCAAATACTGATTATTTAACCGGCCTGCCAAATAGAAGACATTTCTTTTATACCGTTACCATGCAGCACCAGCAGCTGTCAGACAACCATGCACTGGCGCTCATTGATTTAGATTTCTTCAAGGCAATTAACGATACTCATGGGCATGACGCTGGAGATGCGGTATTAAAAGCCGTTGCCGCACTCATTGAGTTTTATTTTCCCGACGAAATCATTTCGCGGTTTGGCGGCGAAGAGTTTTGTATTTACCTGCCTAACACACCTTTTGAGCAAGCCTGCGAACGCTTAGATGACTTTAGAAAGGTAGTGGAAAATGAATCTATCGAGCTTCCCAAAGGGACTACCCACGTCACATGCAGCATTGGCATGAGCGGCGCCGTCACACAGCGTATCGACAAGCTCATCAGCGATGCCGATAAGCAGCTTTATGCAGCTAAAAACAGTGGCCGCAACAAAGTGATGTTTGCCGAGGCGCTACACGCCACCCATCAGTAACCGCTAGTTTTTCATTACACTAACGTATTTACGCCCACGAGTTCTACCTTTCTTATACTACGCGTATACCCTACTTGTCAGGTGTTGCCTCAAGTTCAGCTGCCTGAATTTCTGCCGCTTGAAGCGCAGCAGCTCGCGCTTGCATTCGCTGTCTGCGAAAGTTAAATATAGAGTCTGCACTAAATACAGCCAGTGCCAACCAAACAAACGCAAAGGTGGTTAGCCTAGCCTCTTCCAGCGGTTCGCCGTAGAGATAAACCGCTAAAATAAACATCAGTGTTGGACCAATATATTGGAAGAACCCTAAGGTGGAATACATGATGCGCCTTGCCGCAGCGGTAAAGCACAATAGCGGCGCAGTGGTCACGATACCGGCGGCGAAGATAAGCAGGTTTAAGTCGATGCTATTGTTAAATAAATTGCTGTATTGTGACCCGTAAAGCACCCAATAACCTATGGCTAGCGGCGACAGCATGAGTGTTTCGATAAATAAACCTGGCAGAGAATCTACTGCCACCTGCTTACGCAGCAAGCCATACACACTGAAACTTGATGCCAATACCAGCGCAATCCATGGTATTTCACCATAGGAAAGCACCAAAATACCAACGCCCACTACCGCTAAAATAACCGCCGTTCTCTGCAGATTGCGAAGCCGTTCGCCCAAGAACACCCGCCCTAAAAACACGTTAATAAGCGGATTAATGTAATAGCCTAAGCTGGCGTCGAGCAGGTGGTCATTGTTTATGGCCCAAATAAACAGTAACCAATTGGCCCCTAGCAATAGGCCAGCGAAAAAGAGAATGACCATTACCCGCTTATTTTTTAATGCGGATATCACTTTAGGCCATTGCTTTAGCGCAGCGATAAACCCCACAAGAAGTACTACTGACCAAATGACGCGATGCATTAATATTTCGGCAGCGGGAAGTACCATTAACTGTTTAAAATAAACAGGTGCTACGCCCCACATACTGTAAGCGGCTATTGCACAGATAACGCCCACTTGGGCGGCGGAAGCTGGCTTAGACAATGATAACTCCAAAACGAAATAGGCTATGAGCGCGCTATTGTTTAATACAACGCTATTTTAAACAAGCGCTCTGTTGTGCTTGCGGCCCAAAGTGCCACATATTTGGGTTAAACCTTGTTAACCCCGTCGGTGAATATGGCTCAGTGCATTAGTGCGTTAGAGCATTAGAGCGTTAGTCCGTTAGTCCGTTAGTCCGTTAGTCCGTTAGTCCGTTAGTCCGTTAGTCCGTTAGTCCGTTAGTCCGTTAGTCCGTTAGTCCGTTAGAGCAAAAATAATGTACCCAGCCCTAAGAAGGCAACAAAGCCTACAATGTCGGTTACCGTGGTTAAAATAACCGACCCCGACAGCGCAGGATCTATTTTTAATTTATCCAAAATAATCGGCACAAATACACCGGCAATGGCCGCCGCCACGATATTGAATAAAATGGCTAAGCAAATAACCACGCCCAGCATCACATCGGTAAACCAAAAATAGGCAACAATACCAATAACCAGGGCCCATATAACGCCATTAACGCCGCCTACTTTTAGCTCTTTGATCATTAATGCTTTAATATTGGCGGGCGTAACTTGCCCTAATGCCAAACCTCGCACAATAAGCGTTAACGTTTGACTACCCGCAATACCACCCATGCTTGCTACAACAGGCATCAGTACTGCCAGTGCAACTACCTGCTGAAGCGTGCCTTCAAACAGGCCAATAAACCACGACGCCATAAATGCGGTCAGTAAGTTAATACCCAGCCAAAGTGCCCTATTTTTTGCACTTTTCGCCACAGGCGAGAACAAATCTTCGTCTTCATCCATACCTGCTGAGGCCATGACCTGACGTTCATAGAACTCATTCACTAATTCGCTGGCCGCAGTAATATCTAACCTGCCAAGCAAGGTATTGTTTTCATCCACTACGGGCAGTGACGCTAGGCCTGAGCGCTGTACTACTAACGATGAATTCATGGCATCGTCGTCGCCTTTAAACGTCGTAATATTCTCTTCTGCAAGAGACAATAACGCCTTGTCCTCTGAAGCAGAAAACAAGTTGTTTATTTTAACGAGTGCCGCAAACTGCCCCGTTCGGTTTACAAGGTAAATACTGTCGCAGTGCTGAGGGATGTCTTTTTTCAATAAACGTAATGCCTCTCTAACTTTAGCGTTAGAAGGCAGCACAAGCTGCTCATGGTTTACCCAGTGACCTATCTGATTATCGGGGAAAAGTGAGGCTTCTCTAAAGTACTTTCGCTCTTTGGAGTCGAGAGACTCATAGGCCAAATCAACAAGTCGCTTGGGTAAAGAGTCGAGAAGCTCAAGTAAATCATCGGCGTAAATGTCGGCAAAAATGGACGCCCATTCGTTGTGCGGCGTGTTATCGATAAGAATTTCACGGGGGTCGCTACGCATCTCAACCAATACGTTTAGCTTTTGCTCTCGCGGAATTCCCTCCCACACCACGAGTCGTGGTTCAACAGGCAACGATTCTAACAGCGTAGCAATATACACATTGTCTTGACCACTTAGCGCCGCTAATAATGACGCAGGGTCATCCGCCATACCTTCGGTAACAATCTCTTCGATTAAATCTGGTAACTGGTCAGCCACACTATACCTCCTGTTGACACACGCTTTTCAATCCTACAGCCCTTAGATTATCATGTTGCTGCATATGAGAATATGACGGACTGATTTATACACGCACTTATACGTTTTTGTTTATTCACTCTTTCTTAGGCGGTTATGCTTTGTCGCTCAATTTGATGTTAGGGCCTTGCGCTGAATTTTAGTCTAGTTTTTGCAAATGCCCCGTGAAGACAGAGCAAAAAAAGCGTAAAATCTCCAACCATGACAACTGCATTAGCCACCACAGAATTATCGCCCCACTCGGACAACACCGTATCGCCAGAAAACGTACTCAAAAACGTTTTCGGTTACGGTGAATTTCGCGATGGCCAAGGAGAGGTTATTCACCATGTGTGTAACGGTGGTGATGCACTTGTACTGCTGCCTACCGGCGGTGGAAAGTCGTTGTGTTATCAAATACCCGCATTAGTTCGTAACGGCACAGCCATTGTGGTGTCGCCACTGATATCCCTAATGCAAGATCAGGTAGAGCAGCTTAAAGCCCTTGGTGTGAAGGCTGATTATCTCAACTCCACACTCGACGCTGAAGCTCAGTCTAACATCAACGATGCGCTCATTGCAGGAAAGCTAGATTTACTCTACGTGTCTCCTGAGCGCCTAATGCAGTATGCATTTCAGCAATTACTCAACAGAGCGGAAATTGCCTTATTTGCCATTGATGAAGCCCACTGCGTATCGCATTGGGGTCATGACTTTCGTCAAGATTATCGCGCTTTAGGTAAAATAAAATCTCGTTTTTCTCATATTCCCGTTATTGGCTTAACCGCTACTGCAGACACAGCCACTCAAGCAGACATTTTAAATCAGCTCACATTACATGAGCCGCTAGTGTACAAAGGCAGTTTCGACAGACCCAATATTCGCTATCGCGTTATGTCGAAATACAAAGCCTTCGATCAAGTCGTTAGCTATGTAAAACGGCAAGAAGGCAGCGGTATTATCTATTGTAATAGCCGCGCCAAAGTTGATGATTTACACGCCAAACTATTCAGAATGGGCTTTCGCTGCGCTGCCTATCATGCCGGCATGGATAGCGACGAGCGAGAACTGGTGCAGCGTCAGTTTCTCAATGACAAGATTGATATTGTGGTAGCAACAGTGGCCTTTGGCATGGGCATCAACAAGTCTAACGTACGTTACGTGGTGCATCACGATGTACCTCGCAGTGTCGAGAGCTACTATCAAGAAACCGGGCGCGCGGGACGAGACGGGCTGGAATCAGAAGCACTTTTATTGTTCGACGAAAAAGATGCCGCCAGAGTAAGACAATGGATTGAACAAGGCGAAAGCGGTGATAGAAATCATATAGAGCTTCAAAAGTTTGCTGCAATGGAAGCCTTTTCAGAAGCGCAAACATGCCGACGACAGGTTTTGCTTAACTACTTTTCTCAGTTTAGCGATAGTGCCTGCGGGAATTGTGATATTTGTTTAGATCCCCCCAAAATGGTGGATGGCCTTGTTATAGCCCAAAAAGCCTTATCATGCATTTTGCGCTTATCTCAGCAGGCATCAAGTCAATACGTTATTGATGTTTTACGAGGCAAACAGCTTCGCAGGCTACAAGAGGCAGGGCATCATCAACTTTCCACCTATGGAATAGGAAAGGACAAATCAGACAGCTATTGGCACAACATTTTGAATCAGCTGGTTCATAAAGGGTTGATACGCGTTGATATTACTGCACATGCGTCACTGCGCCTTACAGAGGCCTCGCGCCCTGTACTAAAAGGCGAAGTACCGGTACAGCTTGCAGTACCGCGACTTGAATTTAAGCCTGACAAAAAAGCCAAACAAGCGCCTGCCAATTACGACCGCACCTTATTTACGCGACTAAAGCATTTACGCAAAGTGCTGGCCGAAGAAAACGAAGTGCCGCCGTATGTGGTATTCAGTGACGCGACCTTGGTGGATATGGCGTGTAAGCTGCCCGTCACTCGCAATACCTTGCTTGAAGTGAGCGGTGTTGGCCAAACCAAATTAGAGCGCTACGGCGACGCTTTTATCAAACTTATCGACGACTACATTTCTCGCAACGATTAAACTAAGCGTAGGCGTATTCGCCGCCTTTTTCTAGAGCACGCTGGTAGGCTGGTCGCTCATGTACACGCTTAACGTACCCGCGAATTGCTGTGAAATCATCAGCCCGACCACTCGCAACAAGAGACTCTAACGGGAATATCATTTGTATATCAGCTCCCGTTGGCTCCTCACCAGCAAACCATGTGTTACTAGCAAGGTATGATTCTACATAGCGAAGACTCTGCGCCAAGTTAGGGCCGTAATACGCATTAATGATTCCATCGACTAACTTGTCGGTGATGGGCTTTATAAAAAACGGTTTAGAGCCCTTTTGACGCGCTTTTTCTAAAACAAGATTAGCCACAAGCGGCGGCATCAAAGACCCCTCGGCAAAATGAAGCCAGAATAGATAGTCTTGCAGCGCTTTGCCCTCTTCAGGTACGGTAAAGCCAGATTCAGCATGATTGCGCACTAAATATTCAACGATAGCGCCAGATTCAGCGATGGCACCATGTGGCGTAGTAAGTACCGGTGAACGTCCTAGGGGATGGACTGCTCGCAATGAGTCGGGCGCCAAATTGGTTTGACTGTCTCGTTCATAAAACGCGATTTTGTATTCAACACCGAGCTCCTCTAGCAACCACAGAATACGCTGAGAGCGAGAGTTATTTAAATGATGTAGTGTTAACATACCCCTTCCTTAATTTGCGTTGCCATAACGCATATGAAAACTATTATTGTTGTACTGTAGTGTATACATGGATAATCGACGGCAGGTTTACTTCTAATAAGACCTTTATTCATCAGTATAAGCTCTTGCAAATACTTGAGCGTGCGAATGCTTGAGCTTGCAAGTGCAGTTCATGCACTTGCAGTGCTTAACCATGCAATGCCTAAACCTACAGATGGGATTCTTGAGGCGATATTACATAAACCGTGTTTAGAAGCGCCAGAGATTCATGCTGCATGTAATTGCGGACAAAGTCTGCTTTTCATTAACTATGTCGATATATTATCGTTATGAATAAAGCAGCTAGGAATTAAGCCTCTAGGAATTAAACAGCGGCGAATTAAACAG
Source organism: Alteromonas sp. P256 (assembly GCF_036864455.1). NCBI lineage: Bacteria > Pseudomonadati > Pseudomonadota > Gammaproteobacteria > Alteromonadales > Alteromonadaceae > Alteromonas > Alteromonas sp. P256. The sequence goes on along the minus strand of NZ_JAZETM010000005.1, from coordinate 216,534 downwards.
CTGCGAATAAGCTCACCGTAAATGAGCTTTTGCATTGCGCCAGCTGTTCATTCAACAGCACCGTATACCTACACCTTACATAAATAACAGATTAAAATAACAAGGGTTTCAAATTATGCAGCAGTTACTTGCATCAAGTGTCATCGCCGCGCTTCACAACACCGAGTCAGGCGTTCAGATAACCCTTCCCCTTCCTACAACGCCGCTAAAAACCGAGCAGTGGTTGACTCAGTTTGTGTCGCTATTTCATTTTCAAGCTTCACAAACTGATTGGGGGGCCGATAGGTTTCAGGTGGTATTAACTTCTTTAAAAGGCCACCCGCCTTTTCAGTGCTTGTTATGCATAGAATGGCTATGCGAAGCGATATGGCTTGAGCCTATTGGTAGCGAGCAACGCCCTCAAATCATTAGCGATTATCTAAAAGAACAGGGCGGCGCTTTTTCGTAAGCATCACTCTAAACTTACATTTCTTTGTTGCCACCTATGAATTACTATTAAGCAATGAACGCCATGTCACTGTTGTTTTCACCGTCAATGCTTACTCGCTCTTTTGCGCTAGTGTGGCTTGCTATGGCATTACTGCTATCGCTTGCGTGTGCTGACTTTCGCAGAATTAATGGGATTGCAAAGTCAGACCGAGTAAGAATATCCACGTTAAAACAGAGCCAGAAACACTCTGCGCTTTCGTATGTTCTTGCATTAACCGGACTGTTGCTTGTTTCATTTTCCGCTATCGCTAAAAATGACGAGGCCAATAATGCGACAAATAGCACGACAAATAGCATACGTATTGATGAGTCTTTTCAACATATTCTTGTTAATCACAATAGCAACATAACTTACGCTCCTGACTCGGCGACGTACTTTGATGTATTAGAAGGCGCGAGTGCGTTTTCAGACCAACAGATCACATCCACAAACTCTAGGCAGTGGCTGTCTACCCATATACAACACAGCGGCTTTAGCCCTGTCTCCCTGGTGGTAAATGTAGACCGATTAAACATTGACGACCTGCAGCTTTATCTGCTCAACGACAATGAGCGAATTATTAAAACGTATCGCTATCAAGCAGGAAAAGGCGACCTTTCTCTGCCACAACCCGTGCCCAGTATTCGATTGTCTTTTACGCTACAGCCCTATCAAAATGTACGCTTGCTCATTGGCATTAAAGACGCAGGGTTAACCAACATACCTGTTACGCTGTGGGAAAAGGACGCACTGGAGCAATACGATATTAATATGCTGGTTGCCTTAGGCGCCGTGCTTGGCGTGTTTGCACTTATTATTACCTACTTCCTTTTATCTTACTTTAACCAGCGTATTGCTATTCGGTTTTGGCTTACGATGTCATCATTGACCCTGCTGACGCTATTTTTCATTTTTCAAAGCGGCCTGGGCTTATGGCCAAGCTTAACGAACACAACTGAAGCGGCATTTATTATTGCATCAACCTTGTTGTTGCTGTGCTTTGCAAAAGTAACCCATCACCTATTTCCTCGAGTGCCCGCTTTTCTCAAAGCACTTAATTTTGCCATCCCTTTGGTGTGTTTGTATTGCTTTTTCATCGAGCCCACTGTGGCGGTGATAATTCTACTTAGCACTATTGCAGTGATGGGTGTATGCCAAGTTGCTTTGGCGCTAACGTTTAAAGAAAACCATCAAACAAGTCGCTTGTTTTCAATTGGGTGGCTTTCGTTTTTTGTCTTGCTTGCAATATCGATTCAAGGCCTATATCACCTCATGGTTTATACCTTCAGTGTCTATGTGGTTATGTTGTTTTTTGCTGCCTTTGGACTGTTGTGTTTAGGCATGGCGGCGGCAACAAAAGAACAGTTTTACAACAAAAAGCAGTTGGTTAAAAAAGAAGAGACCATTACCAACTTAAATCATTTCTATCATTTGTTTAGAAACTCAGCAGAGGGACATTACACTTCAACCTGGGACGGTAATTTAGTGTCTGTAAACCCCGCGATGTATAAGCTTTTTGGGTATACCGATGAGGACGACATGCTGGAGACCGGCGCAAAAACATCGGTTTTCTATGCTAACACTGATGACAGGCAGCTTCTCTTAGGCGAACTGTCTCAAACCGGTCACTTAACTGGCAAAGAAATAAGAGCTAAACGAAAAAATGGTGAAGAGTTTTGGATTTCGTTGTCTTGCCGTTTGCAAGAAAATGGTGATGGTCCCTATATTTTCGGCTCAATTATCGACATCACCGAGAAAAAACAATCGGACCTTAATTTACGCTATTTAGCTACCCATGACTCTCTTACAGGGGCCTACAATCGTCGCCAGTTTGAATCCGAGTTTAAAAGTAAGGTGGCATCAGTGGCCAGTCCGCCTGTGTGTCTGCTGTATTTAGATTTGGATAGATTCAAGGTGGTTAACGACACTTGCGGTCATAAGGCGGGTGACGTACTCATAAAAGATATAGCCAGACTGATAGAACATACGCTTTTAAAAAACGCTCTTCTTGCCCGTTTAGGCGGCGATGAGTTTGGTATCATCTACTCAGATTATGATGAGAAAAGTGTTTTTGAGAACGCAGAAAAAATACTTAATGCAGTGCAAGACTACCGCTTTATGTGGAACAACCGCATTTTCAATTTAGGCGTGAGCATTGGCATGGTGGTATGCGATGAAAATACCACAAGTGCTGGTCAGTACTTAAGCATGGCAGATGCGGCGTGTTATTTCGCCAAAGACCAAGGCCGTAATCAAATTCATCGATACAACAGCAATGAAGAGAGTACTCAGCGTTATCAGCGCGAGTTAGATTGGGTATCGACCATTAACAACGCATTAGAAGAAAACCGATTTGAACTGTATTACCAACCGCTGCGACCACTGAGCCAGGCGAATGAAGGGTATTATTACGAGGTGCTGCTTCGCTTGCGAGAAAGCGACGGTAACATTGTAGAGCCTGCAAACTTTCTGCCTACTGCAGAGCGTTTTGAAATGAACGTGAACGTAGACAAGTGGGTAGTAACGAATACATTTAAGTGGCTATCAGAAAACCCCGAGCATTTGAGCAATCTTAAACGCTGTAGTATCAACTTAAACTGCCACTCCCTGGCCGATAGAGATTTTACGCTGTTCATTCTAAATGCGTTTGAAACCTTCGGTATTGCGTATAACAAGATTTGCTTTGAGGTTATTGAGTCTGTGGCTATTATTAAAATGGACGACACGTTGGCCTTTATGCAGACATTCAAAAACTTAGGCTGCACATTTTCTCTTGATGACTTTGGCAGCGGCTTCTCATCCTATAACTATCTCAAGAGCCTTCCTGTGGATCAGGTAAAAATAGACGGCATGTTCATAAAAGATATGCTTAACGACAGCGTGGACATTGCTATGGTTGCATCGATAAAGGATGTCGCGAAGGCCATGGGCATGCAGACAGTAGCAGAGTTCGTGGAAAATGAAGCCACAATGACCCAATTAGGCAACATGGGAATCGATTTCGCTCAGGGCTATGGTGTGGCAGTGCCAGCTCCTCTCATCGACTTCACCCCGCTGTAAGGCCCTTATTCCCTTGGGCTCGTATCGTTGATCTCGCTTTCGATTTATAACAAATAAAAAAGAGTGATAGAGCAAATACCCCAAAACCGGATGAAATGCGTATAATCATAGGCCGTTGGTAGCAATGCATTGTTATTAACGTACAACATTACACTCTATAAATGATACAATGTAACACTTTATAGTTAGAATAATATTGTAAAGACGACCTAAAAAAGATGCTGCCAAATTTGGTAGCGATCAGTGCAGATATCAGGCTTGCAAAAGCTGTGATTATCCCCACATATGGCCTACTGTCCTAAGCGTAGAAGTAACATGAGTAGCAAACAGCCTAAATACGAATTTGTCAGTTCAGCAAAATTGCCAACGCGGCTTGGTGATTTCAAAATACACGGTTTCGTTGAAGCCAGTGGTCAAGAGCACGTTGCCCTGTCTTACGGCAACTGGAAGAAAGGCGATATTGTGCCAATTCGTATCCACTCAGAGTGCCTGACCGGAGATTCTCTTTTCAGTACGCGCTGTGACTGCGGTTTTCAATTAGAAAAAGCCATGCAAAACATCGTCGATAACGGCTTTGGCTTACTACTATACCTTCGCCAAGAGGGGCGCGGCATTGGGCTGCTTAATAAAATACGTGCTTACAATCTTCAAGACAGCGGCATGGACACGGTAGAAGCTAACGAACATTTAGGCTTTGATGCCGACCTTCGTAGTTACGACATCTGTAAACTCATGCTAGATACACTAGACGTTACCCGCGTAGAGTTAATGACGAACAACCCTAAGAAGCTCGCGGCACTTGAAGCCCTTGGAATAGACGTTGTATCGCGCAAACCTATCGACCATGGCGTAACGAAAGACAATAAAAACTATTTAAAAACTAAAACAGAAAAGCTGGGGCACGCATTCGACCCTCACATTTTTAAATAGGATTGCAAGGGCGTGCTGATTTTTGCTGTACATTTAGCCCAAAAATCGCACAGCAAATATCAACACGCCCTAAACGCCCGATGCTTCAACTTCACTGCAGTTAGCGGGCGTTTTTTATTCAGCTTAGGTTAATTATCCACGGGTTATAACGTATACAGACTTACCCACATTGTTTGTTCGCTACAGTAAGCGCGCAATGACAATGTAAGGAGAATGTATGAAAAACATAGCCCTATCTATCGTGATTGCCCTTGGCAGTACTGCCGTTGGTTTACCGGCAATTGCTCAGCAGTCAACCGTTGATACTTCTGCCAATCAAACGTTGGCCACTAGCCAAACTGAAGTTTCCGATGCGCAATTGGACAGTCTTCTCGCCCCTATTGCGTTATATCCAGATACCTTACTTACCCACATACTCATTGCCTCTACCTACCCCCTCGATGTGATTTCAGCAGATAGGTGGCGACAAAGTAATAAAAACCTTACGCCGGAGCAGGTTGAAGACGCATTAGAAGATGTGGATTGGGATCCAAGCGTGAAGGCGTTGGCCGCATTTACTGATTTGCTCAATACTATGGCCAATGACCTAGACTGGCTGCAGCAGCTAGGCGACAGTGTATTAGTAAGCCAAGATAGAGTACTCGACCGAGTACAAATACTGCGTCAGCATGCGAGAAACACCGGGAACTTAGATACCAACGACTATGTTGAAGTAGAAACGGAGCAAAGCAATTCTAGAGAGATCATCTATATCGCTCCTCGTCAGCGAGAGGTGGTGTACGTGCCTTACTATGACCCGCAAATTGTGTACGGCAACTGGTGGCACCCTGTTGCGCCCATATTCTGGTCTCATCACGTTAATTATCATCGTCATAGAAACGTATACTGGTCGCCGCGAGTGAGAATATCGGCCTTTTTCTCATTCGGTGCCGTGCACTGGAGCAACCGCCATGTGGTTGTGCATCGCCAGCCAGTGCGCAGGTTTTATAGAGGGAGCCAGCGTAAACGAGTCATTAGCAATGATTATCAACGCTGGCAGCATCGCGTTGACCACAGACGTGCTCGCTACTCACAGCGCGTAGTGCAAACTAAACCCACACGTTTTGTGCACACCAGTAATAGACATTTATCGACAAGGCGCCTTGCTGCTTCGCCGGGTTCAAGGTCGATATCAAAAGCGCGCTCTGTTTCAAACGCACAGTTAAAAGCGCCGAATCAAAATCGCGCGTTGTCAAATAATCGAAGCGTTAGCACTAACAAAACAAATAAGAGGTTTGCTGAAAAAAAGCAGTACAACAAGCAGGCAATCTTAAACAAGCTCGATGCTAATAAGCGCCACTATGCGAAAACATCGGCGAAAACATCGACAAAATCTCGGCGTACAAAACCTCAGTCTATAAAACCAGAATCTGCGATACGCAAAATAGATACTAACAAGGCAGTTAAAGACAATGCGCGAACGTACAGGACAGACGCTTACCGTGGTAAAGGGTCACAAAACCGGACTTCTCAAATAGTAAGGAAAGACACTATCTTAAATAAAGGGGGCTTGAATAAAGGGGGCTCGAACAAAGGGCCCAAATAAAAAAGCGGCGACAAAGAGTAAAATGCTTCCATTTACTCAGTCTCAGAAAAAGTGGACAGTGCCTGCACAAAACGAGCGGGTGATGACGTATCTAGGTTGAAGTATAGTGAAGGCTCTATAAGTTCTAGTTCCATAATTGCCCACTCATTTTCTTGGCGAACCAGGTCGACACGTGCGTACAGAGCTTGAGCCGGCATTGCCTCTAATGCTCGCTGTGCTATTTCTTGCTGAGCAATATTTGCTTCAACGGCCAATAACTGCCCGCCGTGCTCCTCCTGAACTCGAAAATCTCCTTGTTGAGGCACTTTTAATATGGCATGGCTGTAACAACCCCCGAAGTAAAAAAGAGAATACTCCCCCTCCTCTACCACGCTAGATAAAAAGGGTTGAATCATATACCGACGAGCGGCAAAGGTAGTCAGCAGTGAAGGCATTACATCTGCTATGTTTGAGGAAGACACTCTAAAGGTGTCATCGGCGTTTGCACTGAGCGTTGGCTTAACAACAACTTCTTCAGTGTTAAACCGCGCAAAAGCATTATGTATATCTTGTGCCTCAAAACACTCCCCCCAACGGGTATCTACTATGGGGATCCCCGCGTCAGCGAGGTCCTTCAAATACTGCTTATCTATATTCCATCTAATCAGCGCTAGAGGATTTAATAAGACAGCCGAAGATTTATTAATGATCTCTAATGTGTTGAGAAAGGTATCAGGATGCTGTTGATAATCCCACGTACTGCGCACAATAACGTAATCGTACTGGTCCCAATTAACGTTCTTTTCACGCCATGAGATTGTCTCTACCGACCATCCTATGTCATTAAAATGAGGAATAAGCAATTCGTCATAGACGAAAAAATCGTCCAAATTATCGGTAGAGAGAAAAACTATTTGTGACATGAATGTCTCATTTATGGCTTGAAGATTAACACAAGGGCGTATTGGTGTTTGCTTACATCAACGATATATGCGCTTTAGTTTAGTGGTTTTTAATGATCTTAACCAACTGATAACGCAAAAAATGTAGACCAAAGTTACATACCACCAAGGTCTACAATAGTTTATTATTCAGCCAACTTAGCAGGATGCTTACATTTAATCTACACTCAAACTAAACATATGGTGGAAATCTGTATGCAGTATCCTTGGCTTATAGAAGGTCAGAAAATATTTCGCGTCGTTATCATTGCTCAACTGGTTATTTCAGTTGTCATTGGCCTTATTACCGGAGAACTCCTGCCCGCGTTTATTTTTGGTATACCCATCGCCGCAGTGCCTTTGGTATTAAGTTTGCAATCCCCTTATTCAGCATTAAGCCGCCATGCTATGGCCATTGGTGTGCAGCTGCTTGCCGCACTGCATATCCATCAGTCATTTGGGCTTATTGAAATTCATTTTGAGATTTTTGTACTTCTTGCTTTCTTATCGGTTTTTAGAGATTGGAAGGTGATTGCCACCGGTACGGCAGTGGTCGCGGTACATCACATTAGCTTCTTTCTTTTACAATCTAGTGGCGCCCCGCTTGTTATTTTCGAAGAGGGCCACGTTACGTTCACTATTTTGCTTTTACATGCTGCGTTCGCTGTAGCGGAAGGTGGTGTACTGATGTATATCGCAAAAACGGCCCATGAAGAAGGTGCAGGCGCCGCTGAACTGTCCTTAGCTATTCACGAGATGCAAAAAGACAATAATAGGTTGGACTTAACTGTTGCTGTAGACAGAGACAACAAGCTCCTTCGCCCCTTTGGCGACTTGATTGACCAAGTCAAAGAATTGGTTCAACTGGCTTCATCATTAACTGACGACGTGGTTAAGGGCTGCGGTAATATGGAACAAGTCGCCAACAGCATGTTCAATATAAGCCACAAAACTGACCAAGAGTTAGCCATGGTGTCCGCTTCGTCAGAAGAAATTGCGCAAACCATGCAGATGTCGACAGAGCAGACGACTAAAGCCAGTGATAAGGCCTCAGCGGCTCAAGCGTCATCACAAAACACCAAAGATTCAATTGCCACTACCAGTAATACGATTAATTCGTTGCGAAGCACCCTCAATGATGCAGAAAAAACCAATTCCGCATTAAACGAGCAATGCTCGCATATCTCCGACGCCATGCGCTCTATTACAGCCGTAGCTGAGCAAACAAATTTGCTAGCTCTCAACGCAGCCATTGAGTCGGCCCGAGCGGGGGAACACGGTAGAGGGTTTGCTGTGGTTGCAGACGAGGTACGTACGCTTGCTATTCGTTCGAAAGAAAGTGCTGAACAAATCACGAGTATCACTGAGCAGCTTGTTTCTCAAACAGCAAGCTCAGTAGATCAGATGCAGTCTTGTATCAGTCTTGTTGATGAGGCAGTCATGTCGAGTGAAAGTGCAACTAACGCAATGGCTGAAATTATGCTGCAAATCAACGATGCGAGTGAAAGCATGACAGAAATCGCGACATCTGCGGTAGAGCAAGAAACAGCGTCAGCCTCAATTGCTGCAAGTACGGCTCGTTTAAGCGAATTTACTTCTGAAGAGCTCGCTACCGCAGAGTCTCTTGCAGGCGAAGTGCAAGTGCTTACCCAAATATCACAAAAAATGCGCAGTGCTATCGAGCGCTTTAAACTGCAATGACAAAAGGCCTTTCTTGGGCACTGCTTGTTTTATGGGCAAGCAGCCTGCTGGCGGTCATGTTAATGTATGGTCAGCGTCAGCTATCAGAATTCGATCCTGATGGCACACTGCTTCATCACTCAACTTCACCCACATTTGACAGTGAACTTACACAACTGCTTAAAAGCAGTAATGTCCCCAGTGCTAGCATTGTCCATGTTAGTTCACCTGAAAGTTGCTACTGCGAAACACTCACCGCCCCTCATCAAACACAGTTGCTTAATCGCCTTGGCGAGTCACAGTACAGCGTTGTAGACATTGCGCTAGACACTGTGAAAGGGCTAAGCAATATAATCACCACCGTTCCTGCGTTAATTGTTATTGATGAGCACTATCAGCTGCGCTACGTTGGCCCTTACGCCACAGGCTATGGGTGCTTTACTGGCAAAAACTTAGTGGACCAAGTAGTGAGCTACACACATCAACTCCCCTACAATGGCGCTATTATCAACAGCGACGCCACAGGCTGCTTTTGTTGATTGGCACGCAATATGTACATAACCATTAGTTAACCTTTAAAGAGGCCTGCGCGCTGCGTAACTGTGAAAATTTTACGTATATGGGTAGTGAGCCTAAAATATATTTAGGGAGTGATGGCCGTCATGCAAACCGAGCAAAATACAAAGCAAATCGCACATAACAGTAATCAAGTCGCAACGCTTTATAGAATGGTAACAGATGAGCATATCTGTCCATTCGGCCTAAAGTCCAAAGATTTACTTGAGCGCAAAGGTTATACAGTAGATGACCATCATCTCACCACCCGTGAACAAACCGACGTTTTTAAAGAAAAGCATGATGTCACGACTACGCCTCAAACCTTTATTAATGACCAGCGTGTTGGCGGATACGATGACCTCCGCAACTTTTTTGACCTAAAGCAAGAAGATGAAAAAGGCTCTCGATATACTCCTATTATCGTCACTTTTTCACTTGCGGCTCTAATGGTAATTGCACTGCTGCTAAATGGAAGCGGTGTTGGACTCTCATTGAGTCTAGAACAAGTCATTATGTCGTTTATTGGCATTACTATGGTGTTGTTGGCCATGCAAAAACTGCAGGATCTTGTGGCATTTTCAAATCAGTTTATCACCTACGACCTTCTTGCCATGCGACATGTTCGCTATGCTTATGTTTACCCTTTTGCCGAGGCTTATGCTGGCTTAGGAATGCTAGCAAACTTTCCAGCATATTTAGTTGCTCCTATTTCATTGTGCATTGGTACAGTGGGAGCAATATCGGTAGTTAAAGCTGTTTATATTGATAAACGAGAACTTAAATGTGCCTGTGTGGGCGGTAATTCTGATTTGCCCCTAGGCTTTATCTCATTGACTGAAAATCTCGCTATGGCAGGTGCCGGGGTTTATATGCTAGGGCTGACTTAAGCCTTTGAGATGCGCCACTACTATGCTAGGGCTGACTCAAGCCTTTGAGATGCGCCACTACGCTTCGCCCTAGTGCGCTTAGGTCATAGCCGCCTTCAAGCATACTTACGATACGTCCTTCGCAGCAGTTATCAGCCACACGCCTTAGTGCTTGGCTTATCCAAAAATAATCGTCTTCCACCAAACGCAAATGAGCCATAGGATCTTCAGCGTGAGCATCAAAACCTGCCGAAATGAGAATTAGCTGAGGCTGAAAATTAGAAAGCGCATTAAACCAGTGCTGCACTTTTTTTCTAAATACGTCGCCAGTTATACCCGCTTCAAGGGGCACCGCTAAAATATTACTCGCAGAAACCGGCGCTCCGCTATGGGGGTAAAAGGGATGTTGGAAGCTTGAACACAGCATAATGCGCTGGTCGCCCGCAACTATCTGCTCTGTGCCGTTGCCATGGTGAACATCAAAATCCACAATCGCGACCCGCTGTAGATTATAGTTTTGCAATGCATAACGCGCTGCCAATACTATGTTATTGAATACACAAAAGCCCATCGCGCTATCGTAGGTAGCGTGATGCCCTGGGGGCCTAGTGGCGCAAAAGGCCTGCCGTTCTGTGCCCGCCATAACGTAGTCTACGGCATTGCAGCCAGCACCAGCCGACTCCAACGCTGCCGTTAAGCTGTGCTTCATTAAACCAGTATCTTCATCGAGCCAAGCTGTAGGGGTTGCTTTACCTGCGTACATAGTCTTTTCATTATCACTAAAAGACACTTGAGCAGCACGGTCGAAAACACTTTTAATGTAGTAAGGGTCGTGAGCCAATGATAGATATGCCTCAGGGATTGGCGTAGCATCACCATGCTCGCAAATCATCTCTAGCCCAGAAGATAACAACTGATCGTCTATCGCAAATAGGCGGTCTGGCGATTCTGGATGCTCATTGCCTAGGTCGTGTCTAGTGCCGTGCTTACCCCGGAAAATTTTTATTGTCATGTCAGCGACGCCAGATCAAGAACCAATTCAACATCACTTGCGTCACCAGTAAATTTACGTTTAAACTTTGCTTGCTCAAATATAGCAATCATGGGCATGTTATCCCCGCGAACGTACGCCATCATCTTCCTAATCTCACGCTTTTTCGCAATATTGATAAGCTCTTTTAACAGTAGTTTTGCCATGCCTTTTCCTTGCTGTGTCTCACGGGTAACAAAGGCAGCCTCACAGGTATTGTCTAACAGGTTAAAATAGAATCGCCCAACTGCGTGAATAGTGATACGAGAGCCCTCTTGACGCACAATACAAAGCCCAGCATCAGAGCTTTGATCGACACTGACTAAATTGCAGGACTTCTCGCGGGACATTTGCTTTGGGTCGTAGTTATAGCGCAGTCGCAAAGTTTCTTTAGTATGAGAGTAGAAAAATTCCTGCAGCCGTCGTTCGTCGGCAGGGTTGAGCGGTCGCATGTAGAACCGTTCGCCCCGTATATCTAGCTTTTTAAGCTGAATAGCGCCTAATTCAGGAATGTCAGTAGGGTACTTTTCCTGATAGTGCGGTACCCAATAATGCTGCCTAACCTCCTCTAGTAGCGCCGAACGAAACTTAGGGTGCGCAACCCGAATAAGCTCTAGCGCTCGCTCTCGAATACTTTTTCCTTTTAGAGAGGCGATACCGTATTCAGTGACCACGTATTGCACGTTACCCCGCGACGTGACAACGCCAGCGCCCTCGCTAATTTGCGGTGTAATTCGGGAAATGGTTTCATTTTGGGCAGTAGAAGGCAGCGCAATAATAGCCTTGCCCCCTTTGCTAATAGAAGCTCCAGTGACAAAGTCCACCTGCCCCCCTATGCCACTGTAAAAGTCATAACCTAAAGAGTCAGCAACAACTTGCCCAGTAAGGTCCACCTCAAGTGCACTGTTAATGGCCACCATATTGTCATTTTTCGCAATATTGGTGGGCTTATTAACATAACTACTGGGGTAAAATTCTATGTGTGGGTTGTTATCAATCAGCTCGTACAGCTTGCGCGTGCCAATGGCAAAACTGGTTACTACCTTACCGGGGTGGAATGTCTTCTTCTTATTGGTGACGGCACCTGAGGCCAGCAACTCTATAATACTGTCGGTGAGCATTTCGCTGTGAATACCCAAATCTTTATGAGTACAAAGGTACTTAAGCGTAGCGCTCGGTATTTTTCCAATACCAAATTGCAGTGTCGCGCCGTCATTCACCAGCATAGCTACATACTGCCCAATTCGCTCTGCTACGCTATCTATGGGTGGTGTTGACACTTCCACAAGCGGTTCATCAGCTTCAAGACAGGCGTGTATTTCGCTAATATGAATATAGGAATGACCCGCTGTTCGCGGCACTTGCGGGTTTATTTGCGCAATCACTTTTTTGCTGTGGCGTATAGCAGACATGGCAATATCAACCGATGCGCCTAACGAGCAGTAGCCAAATTCATCCGGTGGACTCACATTTACCATTGCCGCGTCCAATGCTAGTGTCCCGTCGTTAAATAAGCTGGATATTTCCGACAGAAACACCGGTGTGTAGTCGGCGCGTCCCTCATCAACCGCTTTGCGCATAGCACTTCCGCCAATAAAAAAAGTGTTTGCCTTAAATAGGTTTTTGTATTCTTGTTTTACCCATCGAGTATCGCCTAACGCTAACATATGCACTAATTCAATATCGCTGAACCCCTCACTATTATCAATGAGGTGCTGCACAAGTGCATGGGGTACTGATGCGTTTCCGCCGACAAAAACACGACAACCTGATTTTATCAACGCAGGCCAATCTGGCGCAGGGGGTAAGCGTAATGCCATACTTTTTGCCTCTATGAGCTAACGAAGCGAATACATCAATAATGCCATAAATTCAGAGACTTTCCCGCCTCAATCAACGAATTTCTGCCTAAGCGATTAGTCTTAGAGTACACGTTACTCTATTGACAAAAACGCCCACTAGCGTGGGCGTATTACATGATGATTTTTGCATAGGCCTTATTTGCCTATTGTCTCTTCGGCTAGCTCTAGGGCTTATTGATATCGGAACTTTTCTAGCCAGTTTCTAAAAAAGGGCGAAATCACCGACTTACTGTTAGCCAAGCGATGGCCGTCGTTTAATAGCAGCAATTGCGCTTTTTGATGACGGGCATACTTAAGGCTATTTTCAATTGGAATAATGTCATCATTCCAACCGTGCACTAAGCTCACATAACCATCATAGGGATAGCGCTGAATTTCGTAGTCAGGCATGTACAAAGCAGGCGCCATTAAAAACACACCGCGAGCAGAAATTTGACTCGCTGCCGCCAGCGACACATAGCCACCCATACTAGAGCCCACTAAAATGACATCGTTGCACTTTTCAGCAATGGTTTCTTTAAGGCGCGATAAACGCGCTTCTGGGCACTCGAGATCTTGATAATCAATACTCTCTACGCCAAAGCCCATATCAGTTGCTACGTTCGAAAGCGTTGTAATTTTACTGCCCCAAGGGCCGCTTTCTTTGCCGTGCGAAAAAACAACGGTTGTCATTGCTCATGTCCTTATTGCATGTACTTATTGTATTTTTTAACTGAAACTACAATTTCATTAAAAGTATAAAAGATAAAAATTTACTGTATCGTAAATCCTTACTGCTTGTCTTCTTTATGAAACAGTTTTTCAACCATTACATAAAACATGGGCACAAAGAAGATAGCTAAGAAGGTAGCTGCAAACATGCCGCCCATTACAGCGATACCAATTGCATTTTGACTCGCCGCACCTGCCCCGCTTGCTAAGGCCAGTGGAGTAACGCCTAAAATAAAGGCCATTGAGGTCATGAGAATAGGGCGAAAGCGCTGAGACGCTGCATTTGAAACAGCGGTCATTACGTCTACACCATTTTCATATTCCTCCTTCGCAAATTCCACAATCAAAATAGCGTTCTTCGCAGCCAAACCTACGGTGGTTAAAAATGCCACCTGCAAATAGACATCGTTCGCTAGATTAAAGATAAACGCCGCCATCACCGAGCCTAAAATACCTAACGGCACAACCAACATTACCGCAAAAGGCACCGACCAACTTTCGTACAATGCAGCGAGACACAAAAAGACCACCAGTATTGAAATAGCGTACAGCATTGGCGCTTGCGAGCCCGCTTGCTGCTCTTCAAAGGATAAGCCGGCCCATTCAATGCCGTAGCCTGGCGGAAGTTGTGCAACAAGCTTTTCCATTTCGCTAATCGCTTCCCCTGACGATACTCCCTCGGCTGGACTACCCTGAATATTTACCGATGATATGCCGTTAAAGCGTTCCAGCTTGGGTGAGCCGTATACCCACTGTGTGGTGGCGAAGGTACTAAACGCCACCATCTCACCGTCGCTGTTGCGCACATACCACTTTTCTAAGTCATCTGGCGTCATGCGATGTGGCACGTCACCCTGCATGTACACCCGCTTTATACGGCCTTTATCAATAAAGTCATTCACGTAGCTCGAGCCCCATGCAATTTGAAGCGTACGGTTAATATCGCTTAAGTTCAGTCCAAGAGCAGAAGCTTTCTCGCTATCAATTTTTATTTTGAACTGAGGCACGTCGCTAAGCCCATTAGGGCGTACACCTGCCAGCTTCGGATTTTGCGCCGCCATTCCCAACAGCTGATTACGCGCATTCATTAAGGCTTCATGACCGTTGCCCGCTCTGTCGACTAGCTGCATGTCAAAACCTGTGGCATTACCTAATTCCATAATAGGCGGCGGTACAATGGGAAACGCAGAAGCATCCTCAATTTGACTAAAGGCCCCAAAAGCTCTTCCTAGCACCGCAAACGCCGAGCTGTCATCATCGCGCTCGCTCCAGTCATTTAAGTTAATAAATGCCATGCCTGCGTTTTGCGCCTGACCTGCAAAACTAAAACCAACCACTGAAAACAGCCCGTTGACGGCTTCTTGCTCTTCGTTAAGGAAATAGTCTTCTGCTTGCTTAATCGATTCCAGTGTCCTGCCAGCAGTAGCACCTGGGGGAGTGCTCACTAGCACCATCATTCGCCCCTGGTCTTCATCGGGTAGAAAAGCCCCTGGTAGCTGACTGAAAATAAGTGCCATGCCCCCCACTAACAATCCGTAGACCACAAAATAGCGTTTAACCCGTTTCGCCATGTGCATCGTGGTGCGCTGGTAAGAGTCGCGCCCCTTGTTAAAGTTACGATTAAACCAGCCAAAGAAGCCTTTGTTTTTATCCTGATCTTCTGGGTGCTTTTTCAATAATGTGGCGCAAAGAGACGGCGACAGAACGATTGCAACCAACACAGAGAACGCCATTGCAGACACAATGGTTACCGAGAACTGACGATAAATAGCCCCCGCCGAGCCACTGAAAAAGGCCATGGGAATAAACACGGTAGAAAGCACGGCGGCAATGCCCACCAGCGCGCCGGTAATTTGTGTCATCGACTTCTTGGTGGCTTCGGCAGGCGGCAGCCCTTCTTCTTCCATAATTCGTTCAACGTTTTCTACCACGACAATGGCATCATCAACCAGAAGACCAATGGCCAAAACCATGGCAAACATGGTGAGAACATTGATACTAAAACCAAACAGCGACAGAACCGCAAAGGTCCCTAGCAGAACCACCGGAACGGCAATGGTAGGAATAAGCGTTGCTCGCCAGTTTTGCAGGAAAAGCAGCATGACTAAAAACACCAGCACCACGGCTTCTATTAGCGTTTCCACCACCGACTGAATCGACAGTTCGATGAAAGGTGAACTGTCTACCGGATACACCACTTTTACACTGTCTGGTAAATTAGCGCGCAGCTCTTCTACCCGAGCTTTTACCGCTTCAATAGTATCGAGAGCATTGGCGCCAGAGGTAAGGCTAATCGCCATACCCGATGCGGGCCTTCTGTCATAGCGTACAATGACATCGTAACTTTGCGCGCCCAATTCAACGCGGGCAACGTCGCGCACACGCACTTGAGAGCCATCGGTATTTACACGCAATACAATGTTTTCAAAATCTTTTTCAGTTTGTAAGCGGCTTTGCGCCTGAATAGTTGCGTTAATTTGTTGATTATTAATAGCTGGCAAGCCGCCTAACTGACCTGCAGATACATCGGTGTTTTGCACCTGAACCGCCGCTTGCACATCGACAGGGGTAAGGTTGTAACTGTAAAGTTTGTTGGGATCTAACCAAATACGCATAGAGCGCTGAGCACCAAACACACGTACGCTGCCCACACCGTTAACCCGCGATATGGGGTCTTGAAACTGAGAAACGAGAAGGTCACTCAAATCGAACTGGTCCATCGAGTCATCTTCAGAATAAAAGCCAACGGCTAAGGCAAAAGAGCTGTTTGATTTAGATACTGTAACACCCTGCTGCTGCACTTCGCCAGGCAATAAAGGTAGCGCTCCCTGCACTTTGTTTTGGGTTTGAACCTGCGCAATATCAGGGTCGGTACCAGGCTCAAAGGTCAGGCTAATAGAGACACTGCTGTTTGAGCTACTGGCGGAAAAGTAGCGCATGTTATCAATGCCAGAGAGGCTCTGTTCAATTACTTGGGTAACCGAGTTTTCTACCGTCTCGGCAGATGCACCAGGGTACGCAGCACTTATGGTTACCGTAGGGGGAGCTACTTTAGGATATTGCTCAATAGGAAGCGTATAGATGGCAAGTACACCTGCCATCATCGTAATAATTGCTAATACCCATGCAAACACGGGCCTGTCTATAAAAAAGCGAGCCATAACTAAAAATTCCTTGCTTGCTTATCGTGAGCCGCGTGATGAAGGTTGCCATTCAGATGCATTCACTTTTGCACCTGGTTTTACTTTTTGATATCCGGTAACGATGATTTGCTCGCCTTCGCTAACCCCATCGTTCACCACATATTGGTCGCGATAAATTTTTCCAACACTTAGGGTTCGGCCCTCTACTTCACCGCGGCTATTTACCACGTAAACTGAAAGCGAACCGTCGGTTTGGCGAGTTGTAGCTCGCTGTGGCACAAGCAACGCATTTTCGCGCCCCGTGATCACATGACCTTTAACAAATAAACCTGGTAACAAAATGCTGTCGGGATTAGGCATTTCGGCGCGCAACGTCACTGAGCCCGTGCTTTCATCAACGGTGACTTCAGAAAACTTGACGCTACCGGTATATGAGTACTTTTCTCCACTCACTTCATCCACCGTTAGCTCTACATCTAGTGCGCCTTGGTTTCGCATAGATTGGCGTAAAGTAAGAATAGAAGCGCCCGACTCCTGCATATCGATAAATACAGGGTCAAGCTGTGTGATGATGGCAAGTTGCTGGGCTTGGTTAGTGGTAACAAGAGTACCTTCGGTTACAAAAGAACGGCTGATTTGCCCGCTTATAGGCGCGTACACCTTGGTGTAATCCATATTGACTTTAGCAACATCCACCGCAGCGTCAGCAACGCTAATAGCGGCTTCTGCCTGTTCTTTTTGCGCAATAACATCGTCGTATTCTTGTTTGCTAACGGCGTTTTTCTCGACCAAGTCATCAAAGCGACGTGCCTTTGCCTCTAAGGTTTTTAAGTTAGCCTGCGCACTTTTCAAATCTGCTTTTGCACTGTTTAGCTGCGCTAGATACCTAGCCTGATCAATTTGATAAAGCTGCTGGCCTTTTTTTACCTGCGCACCCTCTTCGAAAAGGCGGTCTGTAATGACACCATCTACCTGCGGACGAACCTGTGATTGACGAGATGGACTCACTCTGCCCGGCAACACCATTTCATGCTGCACTGGCTGCCTTTTGAGGGTTAATACAGAAACAGAAGGCGCAGGCGTTGACTGCTGCGAGTCTGGCGATTGTGCTGATTCGTTTGAACATGCTGCAACGCCTAAAAGCGCAATTGATGTTAGTAACGCTGCATTAAGGTAAAAAATGCGACTCATAAATCTTCTATTTCCCAATAACTAATGAAATGCAGACGGCCGAACGCCATCTGAAATACGTCATCTGCGATATGTCATCGGCAATAACGCAATGAATGTTTACAAAGCTTGTCTATTTTACTGTGCCGAGATACTCACTTTTGGCGAGGCGAAAGTGGCTGTTGAATACCGGTATTGATGTGACATAGTTTGGAATTCGTATACAAACGAACCTATGTTCTTATAAGTGCTATTCTGCGCTCTTATACTAAAGATTAAAAGGCTGAGTAGTCGAGATTACAAATGTCGTCGATAAATAACTAACGACTTTCACGTTGTCCTCAGATCTAGTTAGCTTTGACGCACCCACATCCTATTTAAACGAATAGAAGCGTACTAATAATTGGTATGCCGAAATAACCTGCTGAGCTTGTTCGCGACTTCCTCCTTTATCGGGATGCAGCTGCTGTAGCTTTTTTCTGTAGTGTTTTTTAATCTCTTTCAAAGAATAGGCGTCATGTTCTTCAAGTGGTAATGCAGAGCAGGTCCAAATAAGCCCCAGTATGCGATGGGCTGCTTCAATATCGCCATCGTTGAAAGAAGCGAATTGGGCCTTTCCCATTGTTGACCAAAAACTTGCTAGTAAAGCCTCAACACTCTCTTCGTCAGTTTGTTCGAAATTGTTCCAATCTAAGTAGTAAGAAGCCAATGCGTCGTGAGGGCCTACCTTGTGCGCATATTCTGTCGTTGCCGATTTATCTTCAGATGCAAGGGTAGGCTCCGGTGCAAGCTCTTGTTTGAGCGCAGCGGAACCTGCATCTACACCCTCACCTGAATCTAGGCAAATGTTAAGCGTATGAATATCAAGCTTGCCTATCCCGTTCTTAAGCCATATCGAACGCAGCTGATAGAGCGCGTTAAATAAAATGAAGTGGGTTTTAAACAGCATAAGCGGGTCACGCAGGGCCTCTTCATCAAAAACCGCATAAGGCGGCTTTTTTAACATCGAAATAAGGGTGTACTCACTGACGCCCTCCTCAAACATGCTCACCATGGTTGATAGAATATCGACTAACATGTCAGCAAGGACTGCGTGTAATGGCGAGTCACCTTGCGCTCTGCTTACGGTATTGGCGTTCAAACTACTACTCTTTAAAATGCTACTCTTCACAATACTCTCTTTGTGAGTGGCCTTGTTAAAAACCTCATCTTAATAGGCACACAGTATCACGAGCAATCGATGAGCCGCCACTTTACAAGCGTGGTGATAACCATTGCACATTTATCTTTTATAAAATAATCCAAAACACCAAAATGCCTGTTAAAGTAGTTCAAAATATAAAACAAAAATAATGGAGTTCCCTTGAAAATATTAGTCGCGTTAACCAGTATCCTTGGTTTTTTGATGGTTGTATTGCCCGGCCCTTTGTATCAGTACGCAGGTGTGGGTTTAGGTACAGCATTTACGTCTTTACGTTACGGAGTTTACGTTGGCGGTGCCGCTCTTATCCTTATCGTGCTTCAGGTGATCATTAATCGTAAAAAAATTAGCTGGGGTAGCACTATCGTATGTGCTGTATTAGCGTTAATTGCGGTTGCAATGCCAGTTAGCATGATGAGCAAGGCAAGCACTGTTCCTCCTATTCACGACATTACCACTGATGTTACAAACCCTCCTGAGTTTGTTGCTATTGCACCGCTTCGCGAAGGCGCGCCAAACGATGTTAATTATGAAGGCGGCGATATCACTAAGCAGCAGCTAGAAGCGTATCCAGAAATTAAAACGCAGCTACTTCCTCAGCCTGTAAGTGAAGTATACGTTGCTGCAGAAAAAGCCATTGCCACCCTTGGTTGGGACAACGTTACCGCTGGCGCTCTGCCTAACACATTAGAAGCCACAGATACTACTACATGGTTTGGCTTTAAAGACGATGTGGTCATAAGGCTGACAGAAAAGGGCGACAACACGCTGGTTGATGTTCGTAGTAAGTCTCGAGTAGGCCAGAGCGATTTAGGTAAAAATGCAGAACGCATTAATGCCTTCATGGCAGAGCTTAGAAAGCAGCTTGGGTAAATGGATACTAATGCAGGTTACGGTAGCGTAAGCAATTGAAATATTCACCTCTAAGCATAAATTGACCGCTATGGTAGAACTGTTATTAAAGCCCGCCTTGCTCAGCTAGGCGGGCTTTTTCAGTTCATAGTTACGCATAAAGATCGTTAAGCTCAATAAAACAAACACATCTTATTTGCATCTAAAACATCGCACCAAACGTTTTACTACTGAACTTGTTTTTGCTTTAAGGATAATCATGGCTTCAGGTTATGCAATTTCAGCGCTATCTCTAAGCGTTGCATCGATACTATACGCGTCTCCCTCTTTTGCACTCGCCCTTGCACTTGATGATCCCGCAGAAGGCGATATTGAGCACATACGCGTAAACGGTGATATGTCTCAAAAAAGTGGCGAATTTGTGTCTGCATCCCAAGGCTGGGTTTCAGGCGATACGTTACTTGAGCGCCCCATGTTGCGTACAGGTGAAATGCTTGAATTCATACCTGGCATGATGGTGACTCAGCACAGCGGCTCGGGCAAAGCGAATCAGTATTTTTTACGCGGTTTTAACTTAGACCACGGCACCGACTTTACCGTTAGCGTTGACGGCATGCCTATCAATATGCGTAGCCATGGTCATGGGCAAGGCTACAGCGACCTTAACTTTGTGATCCCCGAAATGGTGGATAACTTGAGTTACTTTAAAGGCACCTACTATGCCAATATTGGCGACTTCTCAAGTGCCGGTGGTGCATTTTTCAATTTAAAAGATTCTCTTGACGACAACCGTCTATTTTTCACCCTTGGTGAATACGGCTATCAGCGACTTGCAACACTCAACCACGCTGACATTGGCGAAGGTAAGGCCATTGCCGCGTTTGAGTACCAGACATACGACGGACCATGGACTGACATCAACGAAGATGTGCGAAAAAAGAATGCCAATATTCGCTATATTACGCCCTTGTTCGACGGTGAGTTAACGGTAACGGGAATGGCATACGACAATAGCTGGAACGGTGCCGACCAAGTACCTGCCCGCGCTATTGAAAGCGGCCTAATCGACCGCCTTGGCTCTATTGACACAGACGTTGGTGGAGAATCTTCACGCTATTCACTATCGGCAAACTACACCAGCGATAGCATTAATGCCTCGTTTTATGCCATTGATACCGATTTAACGCTTTTTTCCAACTTTACCTATTTCTTAGATAACCCAGAAACGGGAGACCAGTTCGAGCAAGCAGACGATCGGCAAATTTATGGTGGCGAAATATTTACCACGGTACCGCTGGCGGTAACCGATGGCAGTACCATTACCATGGGTGCTCAATGGCGCTTCGACGATATTGAGAATGTAGGCCTTTATCGCACACAGAACTTGCAACGTGTAGGCACGATCAGAGAGGACGCCATCAAAAGTAGTAGTTACTCTTTGTTCGCACAGTCAAACATACTGCTTACAGACGCCCTTAGCCTATCTCTCGGTGGCCGTTACGATTACTTAGATGTGGATGTTACAAGCGACCTTGCGGCAAATAGCGGTGAAGAAAGTGATGGCCTATTTACGCTAAAAGCAGCGCTAAAATACGCCATTACTGACGACATCACTGCGTTTGCTAACATTGGCCAAGGCTTTCATTCTAATGACGCCCGTGGTGCAACTATTACCCTCGACCCTGTAAGTTCAGAGCCAACACCGGCATCACCATTATTGGTCAAATCGTTAGGTTATGAGACAGGTATTAACTATACAGACGGAAGAACCTTCAACATATCCGCCGCATTATGGCGATTAGAATTAGATAGCGAATTGCTGTATGTAGGCGATGCAGGCTTTACCGAGGCAAGCCGTCCATCCGAGCGCCACGGTATTGAGCTAAGTGCGTACTACTGGATAAGCCACCACCTTACCACCGATATTGAAGCGGCCTACACCAATGCCCGCTTTAGCGATAGGGTTGAGGGTGAAGGACGACATATTGATGGCACCGTTCCAGGCGTTGTTAGCGCAGGTGCAACCTACTATCAAAATAGCGACCAATTGGGCATGAGCTATACACTTCGCGCTCGCTACTTAAGCTCGCGAACCGTAGAAAGCTTTGATGAGGTTTCGCCTCCAGCAACGTTCTTACTTAATGCCCAACTCGCCTACCGCCAGCCAACTTGGGACGTCATCCTTGAAGTGTTAAACGCCTTGGATAGCGACGATCACGATATTGACTATTTCTATGCATCACGCCTGCCTGGCGAACCTGAAGAAGGCATTGAAGATTTGCATTATCACCCTGTAGAGCCTCGCAACGTGCGCCTTACGTTCTCTTTGCGGTATTAGAAACTCATTGCTAGGCGCTTGAACCTAAAAGCTGAAGCTGGAAGCGTATTTGTGCGCTTCCTCTTTCTTTTTATTATTCTTCTTTATCTAACGTCCTCTTAAAACAGAAAACACCATCCCTTTCTCTCACTCACATTAATTATTTGTTAATATGCTTTTTAAACGAAACTGAACCACGTACTCTCGCTCTGGTTTCAGAAGTTAATTATTAGAATAGGCGAGCTATGAAATGGATATGTCATAACGGCGTTTTAGCCTTAATTTGGGCTGCTTTGAGCACTGCCTCGTCGGCTACGATAGCTGTAAATGCCAACGTAAATGTTAAAGAAAGTGCTGTGGTTCATGGTGATACCGTCTCGTCGACTCAGTATGCAGAGCCGACTAAGCCATTAGCGTTTAGTGGTGCAACGGTGAGAAAACGCTTTTTCTTCAGTGTGTATAAAATTAGCCACTTTATGGCTTGGCCTCAAGAAACTTCCGATAACCCTGATGAACTCATTAAACTTATCTCCTCTGGGCAGCTTTCACAGCGGGTAGAAATAGAATTTCTGCGAGACGTTTCTCGCGAACAAGTTGAGGAAGCATTAATGGACGGCATAGAGCGCAATAACCCCGACGTCGACTTGAGCAACATCAAGTCAGAAATAATGCGATTATCAGATGGTTTTGATAACGATATTGCTGAAAATTCGCGGTTAGTATTATCGCGTGTGAATGTGGGTAAACTTATAGTATATTTCAATGAGCGAAAAATTGTTGAAACAGATAACAGCGAGCTTATCAGAGCCCTGTGGTCAATATGGTTTGGTCAAAAGCCAATAGTAGATAATAAAGCATTGATAGCAAATCAACTGCAATAAGTATAATGAGGCGATTGAGTGAAGGTTGTAAAAGGCAGTATACGTTGTAATAGATTCCTTGTTCCCTACCGTATTTATGGAGACAAACCAGACACTATTGTATGCATTAGCGGTGCAAAACAAACTATGGCAGTATGGCGAAGTTTTGTTAAACGCTTTGTACCCTCTTTCTCTGTCGTTGTATTTGATTTGCCCGGTACCGGTCGCGCAGAGATACTTTCAGGCGCTCCACAAGTGACTTTTGAAGAGCAGCAACAAGTACTGCTTGATGTGATTAAAGACACCGCGAAAACTGACAAAGTGGTACTTGCCGCAGCGTCATGGGGCACTATATTAGCGGCATACATTGCAGCAAAATATCCAACTAAAATTGAAAAAATGATATTGGGAAGCTTTGGTGTCTCTACCAACGACACTATTTTAGAGCTTATTCACCGCGGACAATCGGCATTTAGAACCGGTGATGTTGAAAACATTGCACCTTTGATGATTGAGTGTTTTGGTCAATATATTCCCGAATCGCAGAAGCAACAAATGATCAGCCAATTTTCAAATATGGATGAGAAAGAATTGCTTAATTTCTACGAGCACTGCGAGTTCGTCAAAACCAGTCGAGACATTAGCAAGCTAATTAACTTACGTGAAATTGAAGCAAAAACCCTCGTTATTTGCGGCGAGCATGACACCATTTTAGACCACGAAGGTATTCGTGCGGCAGTGACTAAAATTCCCAATTGCGTGTATAAACTCGTACCGGATACTGGCCACTTCTTGCATTGGGAAAAACCATCAATTCTAGACACTTACAGTAACTTTCTTCACTCTACAGAAAGTGCGTAAAATCTAGAATAATTAAAGGCGAAGCCTCGGGGTCACTTAACTTCAGGGCTTACGTCTTTCTACTTGCTATTTGTTGCCACCGCTGCCCTCATCTCTTGGCACTGAACTCTCAACAAGCTCTTGATTCACAGAAAAAGTAAATCGTGATAACCCCTGCGTTCATCGCAGCCTCATTGACTGTTTAATTTATACGCTACAGTATAAGAGCATCAAAATGGTGAGAAGCTATCTCGAATGTTCATAGTAAGACATCTCAGCGAGAAGTCGCCATTAACAATAAGACCAAAAACGATAAGGGAACACTCATGCAATCCATCACAAAGTGGTTCACGCTATTGCTAGGGCTAGCCGTTGTGCCCGCTTACTCAGCAATATTAATGAAACCAATTAACGACCCAGATTTAGCGTATTCTGGCGAGTTACTTTCTGGCACTTATAATCAGCAAATAACCCATCCCGATACCTTGCTCGGCTTTCCCATTGGCTCTCGCGTTGCCGACCCAGCGCAAATACACAGTGCAGTCATGCATTGGGCTGAGCAAAGCGATAGATTGCATGTAGTCGAGTATGCACGCACCCATGAAGGTCGCCCACTGATTGCCGCGTTTATATCAACACCAGCGTTACTCAGTGAGCTTGATACTATTAAAAGTAATATCGATAAGCTTGCTAACCCGTTAAATACCAGCGATAGCCAAGCCAGCAACATCATCGATTCGCTGCCCGCCGTTGCCTGGATGGCATACTCTATTCACGGCAATGAAACATCAGGCGCAGATGCAGCGTTAACGGCTATCTATCATCTGATTGCCAGCGAAGACAAAGACGTGGAAGCTCTGCTTGATGATATGGTGGTTATTATCGACCCCATGATGAACCCTGACGGCCGCGCTCGATTTGCCAAATCACTGGAGCAGTATCGCGGCACGGCACCCAATGTTGACGACCAGTCGTTGTTGCACCGTGGTGACTGGCCTTACGGCAGAACAAATCACTACTTTTTCGATTTAAACCGAGATTTCTTTTATCTGACGCAGCCTGAAACCGTCGGTCGAGTTGAAATGATCAATGACTGGCGGCCCCAGCTCATGATTGATGGTCATGAAATGGGAAGCCAAGACACCTATTTAATGGGTCCACCGCGCCAACCATTAAATCAAAACATTGACCCTAATTTGCAAAAATGGGCAAAAACCTTTGCCCGTGATCAGTCTGCGGCTTTTGATGAGAAAGGCTGGCGCTACTACACCGGCGAATGGTTTGAAAACTGGTACCCAGGGTATTCAAACTACTCTGAATATCGCGGCACCATGCACATTCTTTACGAGCAATCTCGTATGGCTGAAGACGGCGTGCGTCGACCTGAAGGTACGGTGCAAACCTATATCGAATCGGTGCATCATCAGTTTATATCCACCCTTGCCAACCTCAAGACGTTGGATAAAAACAGTAAAGCCATGTACCAAGATTACTGGCAGGGTCGTAAGAACAACGTTGCCTCTAAAGGAAAATTTGCCAACCGCACCTACGTAATTATGGCGAATGACAACATTGGCAGAACCGAGGCACTGGTAAGCCGTTTGTTGGCTCAAGATATCAAGGTATATATCACTGATAAAGATATGGAAGTGGACGAGGCCACTACTCATTTAGGCGATGTAAAAGAGGATATTGTTATTCCCAAAGGCAGTATTGTTGTGCCCAACCGCCAGGCAGAAGCGCCGTTAATTGCTGCCATCATGGAGTTTGACGCAGGTGTCAACAACGCCGTACTGCTAGAAGAACGTCAGAAAACCTTGCGCGACGGTTCATCGCTAATGTATGACACCACTGCGTGGAATTTAACCATGATGTACGGTCTAGAAAGTGTCACTGTGCCCGAGCATCTTACTAGTAATATGAGCCCGTATAAGCCAAGCGCACACACGCATACATTGCTAGATAATGCTATTGCATGGATGGTAGACGGTGCAGACGATAGATCTGTCGCCTTTGCAGCAAGGCTGATGGAACGCGGTGTACACGTTCGCTATGTAGACCGCGAATCAGAGTTTGAAAACACGGTTTTCAATCGAGGCTCTATTGCAGTAACGGTCACCGATAACCCCAATACAGAAAACCTTGCAAGCCTAATAAAGCAAACCGCCGATGAGCTTATGGTGTCGGTTACCGCCACAACAAGCGGCTTTGGTGAGGGTGAGTTACCTGAGTGGGGAGGCAAGCATTTTGATCTTCTTACTCGGCCGCAGGTGGCTATTTTAAGCCACGGCAATATGTCTAGCTATGATGTGGGCGCAACCTGGTACAGCATCGATGCTAACTTGGGCATTCGCCATAGCCAAATAGACGTTAACTCTTTAAATCGTACTGACTTGCGTCGTTACAATGTCATTGTACTTCCCACCAGTTACGGAGCACTTGATAAGTCTAAACAAGCGCTTTTAGATGAATGGGTTAATAACGGCGGAACGCTTATCGCACACGGCAGAAGTGCGGCAGCGTTAGCGGGTAAAGAGGGTATTGCTAATGTAAAGACCATTGAGAATAGCTTTGAAAAGGCGCTCGATTACGATATTTCTTTAAACCGTGAATATATGGCGACTTTAAACAAGGTAGATACCAAGGCAGCAATGTCTCACACCTTAAATGCAGACTTCGCTTTTCCATGGGACGATTTACCTAAGCCGCTTAAAGAGGAAGAGCTAATCCGCCGCGATAAATGGTTAAGCCACTTTATGCCAAGTGGCGCTATGGTAGCCGGCAGAACCGACCAACAGCATTGGCTGACAGCGGGTACGCCCGAAGTACTGCCATTACTCTACAGTAATCAACCGCTACTTATGTCGGCAGATAATAGCGAAGCCGTGGTAAGAGCCGGAGTATTCAGCCCAAGTCCTAGCAAGAAAAAAGGGGACAGTGAGAGTAAGAAAAACGCCGATCGCTGGTTCACTCTGCCACAAGATAAAGCGCTTAACGTTCGCATGAGTGGCTTGTTGTGGCCAGAAGCACAGCAGCGCATTGCCAATACGGCTTACTTGACTCGCGAACGCAGTGGCAAAGGGCAAATTATTTTGTTTTCTGGCCAACCTAACTTCCGCGGTGCCGCGCTAGGTACCAACAGGTTGCTACTTAATGCCATTGTTTATGGTCCAGGCCTAGGTAGTCAAAAACACGTAAGCTTGTAAAGAAAGTAACAGCAATAAAAACAGAGAGGGGCCACATGGCCCCTGTCATTTTTATCAATATTGTAAATTATTCTACTACTGACAACCTAACCAATTTGCCTCAACCTAGCGGGCTTTGCTAATCCATCTATGACAAAGTTAATTGCCTCTACCCCATTTAGTTTTGGTCTTGCGAATAAAAAACCCTGAAAACGCTGTGCACCTGCATGTTGTAACCATAACCACTCATCCATGGTTTCTACACCTTCAACAATAAGCGGAATACCCATCGACTTCGCAAACTCGTACACAGCCTCAAATATGGCCTGCCTTGGGCCATTCTCATGAATGTTGGTGGTTATTTTTCGGTCTAATTTTATTTTATCTGGCAGGAAATCGGCCAAAAGCGATAGGCCTGCGTAACCCGCACCAAAATCGTCAAGAGCAACTCTTATCCCTGTTGACCGGAGGTTTTCAATGGCGTCGAAAAACGGCGAGCCCTCTTTAATAATTTCAGTTTCCGTTACCTCTAGTACAAGCTGTTGCGGCCTTAAGTTATTCTCATCTGCTAATGATAATAAATAGCTCGTTATATCTGGGCTATAAGTAATAGCGCCTGGACATAGGTTGACCGATAACGCTTGGTCAGCGTTTAATAATTTTGCACCTTGCGAAATAGCTATCGCCTTGCTTTTAAGGTCGAAGGCATATTTTTGATTGCCTTCTAAACTATTCAACACATCTTCAGGGAATCGACCGTCGCTACTACGCAATAGCGCCTCGTAGGAGGACACAAGGCCTCTGCGGGTATCTACAATAGGTTGAAAAGCAAATTGGATATCAGAATTGTGATATTCAGCAATAGAGATTTCACCGAGCTTTACCGAGGCCTTAAGGTTATTTAGATCTTGATTAGACAAACACATGCGCCACTTGCCCGTGGCAAAACCGTTAATTAATGCAAAGGTGCGGCTGTCGCGGTGAAAAGAAATATCTGGCGGAAGCCAATAGCAGTTACTTTTTTTATCTAGTCGAATAGTGCGCAGCGCCCAATTGCCAAAATCGCGCTTGTGAATAGCATTATCAGTTATTTTAACGATGTTATTATGCCGAGAATCCGTCTTAATGTGCTCGAAAAGACCAAGTATTATGTCGGCTTCCCCCTCTAAAACCTGGAAAAAGTATTCGCCGTCAAACAGTAATACCCCCGTTACATCGTTGTGTAAATTAAACGCTAAAGAATCCTTGGTGATCTCATCGAGCCCTTCGTGGTTTATTAGCGTTGACGCTCTACTTCTATACACTAGCTGTCTTAACACAACCTACCCCTTATGGGAGACGCTTTCATTTCTCGTTGCTATCACCTGGTTGAGACACTCAAACAAATTACAACTCATAAGCTAAGTGTAGACTGCAAAATGGCTTTTTCCCAGATGACAAGACGTATCGAAAACGTCCCCCCAAAGTGCCCACATAAGCTGCCCAAATAAGCCGACTCAGCGTCTTTTTCTCAATAACGCTTGTCATCAACGAAATAGGCGAAGAAAGTGACAATATTAGGCTATCAAACGAAACTTAGTTAAAAATTTCTACACCACATCAACTCATAAATCCCGCATATTATGATTATGTACTTGGCCAAACAAGCTGGTAAGAATCAGTATTATATCTTCGATACCATGAAAGACACTGCATATAAGGCATTAGGGGAAAGAGTAGCCCACATTCGAGACGCTCTCGAACAAAACATTTTGTGTTGCACTACCTGCCACCGGTAAACATGCGCACGGGAAACGTTATTGCAGAAAATGTTGAAACTCGCGCCCGCGGAGAGGCGCTGCTTGCGCTTGGTTGCGAGCAAGCTTAAGGATACGGTATTGCCCGCCCCATGCCAGCTTTAGATATTCGTCCATGGGTTCAAACATGGCAACAAACGCAGTCATGGCAAAGCTGAGCACTGATCGCCGATTTGGGAAAATGCTTGATTGGCGCCACTGATTAGTGGCGCCAATCGCTCTTTTTTACGGCTTTTGTTTAACGATGCTTTTGAATAAATGCTGCCAGCTTTGCACCTGATACCAGCTTGAAGTTTTGCTTATCGCTAGGCATAACATTTCGGCCATCTTGCACAACTAGCAGTCCCTGAGGGTAACTGCTACCAAGATTTACACTGCTTATTGCAAGACCATCGGTCTCGGATGCGCCATCTATGCCGTTCTCGATATCTGCGGTAATACGAAAGCTTCCCAGCCAGACAAAATCATTATCGATATTATAAACCGCATAGCTATTATTGCCTTGACTAGAGGCAATTAGATAGCGTTTGCCATCAACATAATAGATATCCATTCCTTCAATATCTGCATGCACTGCATTGCTCAAACCGGCTATTCGCGTGCTTGTCTGCTGAACGCCTGCCAAACTGCGCAGCCAAATACCGCTTGCTTCTTCACCGTAGAATAGCTGTTGGTGTTTATCGTCAGCTACACAACCCTCAGGTTGGCTCGGTACATTAAATTGTTCCATTAGCGATGCACTTACCGTGTCACCGGCCACGGTTAACGCGTAGCGCAAATAGGTCCCGTCTGTATCGTTAACTAGCACCTCTAGGCCCTGTTCTGGTTGGTAAAGGCAAAGACCATAAATATCGGTTAATGGTGTCGATACATCGCCAATATGTGTGACCCTGCGGTTTTTTCCGTTTATGGCAAATACACTTAGCAGATTGCCGCTACGATTGCTCGCTACCGCTAAGTCCATCCTATTTTCACCAAATTGCACCGACTGTCGAACATCAACGTTATTTACTTTTCCAATGGGAAGGTGCTGTAACCGTTTACCGTTCAAATCGAAAACATCAAGCCCCGCTTTTTTGTCAGTTCCAATAATAAGACTACGATCTGGTGTTTCATTGTTTACCCAAATAGCAGGGTCGTCAGCAGCGTCACCGAATCGCTGTACCGGGTCAGTTTGTCCATCGGCAATCAACATAGGTAAATCGCCGCGCTGATAGCCCTGTGGCTTAACATTAAACGAATGAACCATGCCGACTTCGTCGGTTAACTCACCTTTTTCCGCCGATATCAGCGTAATGGAAACAGTATCTTCATCTAGCGCTAACGGTGATAAATATCGCGTCAGCTCAGATTCGGGTGCTACCGACATTTGCCACACTCCTATCCCCTCTTCAGCAATAAAGATTTGACCAGAAGCGTTATCCACCATGCAGTATTCTGGTTCGCCACCCATCGAAAAATCACGAATGGCTACCTGTCGCCATTGTGCGTTAGATTGAAGGTAGAGGTATTGTTGTGAGGCCATCCCTCGTGCGTCGAAAACAAACGCGCCAATACCCTGTGTATCTTCAAACACACACAGTGTTTCAATGTCGGCATCAGGTGGTGGTGAGCGGTATTGCTCTCTAATTTCAAAGCGGCTATTCAATGAAGTAACGGCACTTACCACCAGCGCTTGTGTAAGTGGGTCGATATGCACCAACAATTGATTATTTTTATCAATGCTATGACTTGCATAAATTTCCACTTCATCTGGAATATGGATCAGAAGAGGCTTGGGGGCGGCCTGACACACGAGGGCACACACTGCCAAACAAGGCCCAACAACACTATAAGTAAAAAAGCGATGAAACATTACTTTCCCTTACTAAGATAAATGGTATAGCGATAAATCACTTCTCCACTATCATTAACAAATTGTACTAGGCACTGAGTACTGTCCATCGACACTATTGCAAAACCCGCTTGAGACTCAGCAAACAAGGTGAATTCCCGCTGCTTCACGGGCCGTAGCTCAGAACCGGCACCAGAAACAAAGTGCTCAACCTTTTTATTGGCGGCGCGATTGTGCTGCAAATCGTGCTCATGACCCGCAAAATACGCCTGAACGCCGTACTGCTCTAGCATTGGTTCAATCACATTGCGAATACCGCTCGTTTTGCCATAGCGCTTGCCGCTGGAATACAACGGATGGTGACCTATTACAATTTTCCATTCTGCCTTTGATTCGCTAAGCTGCTTATGGATCCAAGCGAGTTGCGCATCGCCATCTTGCGCCATCGCCGCCGCATATTTTTTCTCTGACTCATATGCAGGGTTCAGAGGGCTAGTATCTACAAACAATAGAAGCGCAGACGCATTATCGGAAACATCAACTGTTTTAGCGTAGTAAGGCGCCGGCATTTGCCACCGACGACTGATGTCGCTGTAATCAATTTGCGCTTGCCAATTTCCTCTGTAATCGTGATTGCCTAATGTGGCATACCAGTCGATAAACAAATTTGGGCCGGTATACACGTCTTCAAATGAACTGCGCCAGTAAGGGTCGTGAATAGAGGCTATACCGTTGCTGTAAAAGTTATCTCCCGTTGTAGCAACAAATTCAGCATCTGCCTGTGCCGCTGCAATATCCATCCATTTCGCGACCGTTCGTTGATGAAAGTGGCCGTTTCGGCCCCAATCACCTAGTACTAAAAAGCTAAAACCGTCTTCTACTGTCTCAAGGCCTTTAATCGTATTTTCGCTATAGTACTCGCTATCATAGATTTCATGGATCTCATGGCTTGCTAGCGAGAAGCTAGCAAGGCCTATAAGAACGATGGAAAGCATAAACAAGAAACTCTTTTTCATGTTTGCATTACATCCCATTACTGAGTACGCCAAATAAAGCCAATTTCAAAGGTACGGCCATACTGTTCGAATTGAGCATTGCGATTGCGCTCGTCGAAATAGTGATACATAGGTTCGTCACCTAAGTTGATGCCGTTGAAATACACCTGCATATCATTGTTTATGTAGTATTTGGCAACGAAGTCAATTTGCTGGTGATCATCTTCTATACGCAGCATGCCATCATCAATTTCTTCAAGGTTGTCACTTTTGTAGGTCATACTTAACCGCATACTTAGCGAGTCGTTTTCATAACCTACAACCACATTCCCAACCGTGTCAGATTGATTAGGTAAGTTAGTTTCAAAGCGTTCACCATCAAGAATAGTGAGCGCGTCAGAATCAGAAAATGTGCCATTTAACGAGAATAAAAGTCCATTATCGAAACTCTTAACCCAGCTTAGTTCCAAACCAGTAAGCGTGGCTTCTTCACCGTTAACGGGTTGAAAGGCTTCTTCAAAGCCTTCCCATGGCGCTGTGCCCGCCACGTTCGCCTCAACAATAAAATTGTCGATACGCTTATGAAACAATCCTGCAGACAAAACACCAATATTACCCGGGTAATATTCAAGCATTAGGTCGAAGTTATCAGCCTCATAGGGCAGTAGCTCAGGATTGCCTACGCTTGCCTCACGCTCTATTACCTGCTCGCCATCTTCCGTTCTCACATTGGCCTCAATAATTTGAAACGCTGCTGCATCTTCAAAACTCGGGCGGGAAAGCGTTTGAGTGAAAGCGGCGCGGCCAATGAGTTTGTCAGAAAACGCATAACGCACGTTGATACTAGGGAAAAGGTTGTCATAGTCACGGGAAGCGCTTACTGGCTCAATAGCCAAATCGACGCTATCTGTGTCTTCATTCTCGGTTAATGATACTTGAGAGCCAGCGGTACTGTAAGACGTGCTTTCATAGCGTAAACCAGCCACTAAGCGAAGTTTTTCCCAGTCAAAGCGAGTCATGGCATAGGCAGCAAAAATATCTTCATCATTGCTAAAAGAATTGCCCTGAGACTCAATGCGAGAATCTAACTCAGCCAATTCAAGCCCACTGCGCTGCTGATTGAAGTTGTCTCTTAGCGCACCGCGATTAAGCCCTGGTCCAAAATTTCCGAGGGTGTATTCTGGAGAAGCGGTAGCAAATGCCGCGTTATCAAAACCATCAAACCCACCGTCAAAAATTGAAATATTGGCCGCAGCGGTTTTTTCTCGTGCTCGATATTTAGAGCCAAACTTCATTTCACCTTCACTATCAAACCAGTCTACTCGCTTAGCAATATCAAGACGGAAACTCAGCTCCGTATCTTTTGCATTATTGCGTTCGAAACTCATTTGATCGAGTTCGTAGTTGCCAAGGTCGTTAAGTGCTTCAGGTACCGTAAGTTGGGGAATACGTTGTTCTAAATCACCATCAATACCTGCATCAGCACCAGTAAAAACATAGTAAAGCGCATCAGGTTCATCTTCGTCAGAGCGGGAGTAACCTGCTTGATAGCTTATCGTCCATGCATCGCGTTCATGCTCTGCACCGGCAGATATACTTAAAATACTTTGCTCTTCAAATCGGTCTTTACTTTCACGCTCTACTTCTGAGTCATCGCCATCTAATACGAAAACGTTGGCCTGTCTGAACTCTGAGTCTGAAAAGCGACTGTATAAGGTGCGTAAATAATACTGATTATTAAAATCTGGACGAAAATCAATGTTTACCGCTCCACCAAGACGTTCACGGGTGATAGCGTAATGACGCTGTTCAATTTCATCATCGCCATTGCTTTCTATGTTGTCTGACCCGAATTCACGGTCAAAGTAGCTTAGTGCAGCAGCAATGCCCCACTTATCATTCATTTTATGGGTGACGCTGCCTGCAAGCTTAGGACTTAAGGCGTCGCGAAGCTCGTTTTGACTTAACTGGGCGGTAAATGAGGCGCTGTCAGTGGCTCGGTCAAACGCACTCACACTTTTTACTTCAATATTACCGCCAATGGTATCGGCATCCATATCAGAGGTAACAGACTTTGAAACCGTTAAACTGCTAATGAGTTCAGAAGGAATAACATCGAGGGCTACTGACCTAACGCCGCCTTCAGGAGAAGGAATATTCAAACCGTTAATGGTGACATTGTTCAAGTTCGGGTCGATTCCGCGAATACCTACAAAGCGCCCTTCACCCTGATCACGCTCAATACTTAAACCCGGCAAACGCTGAAGTGACTCTGCCGCATTCTGATCAGGAAACTGACCTATTGCATCCGAAGACACGACTGATGTTATGCCATCAGCCATGCGCTGTTTGTTAATTGCTGTCGCTTGCCCACTTCGTTGTCCACGTACCAGTAGCTCCTCAATAGTATCGTTGGCAGCACCAACCAATAAGGTAACATTGGTAATATCATCGCCAACGACAATTGTTTGCGTGGAAGGCTCTGTACCTAAATAATCAATTTCAACCGTATAAGTACCTGGTGCAATTCGTGGAATTCTAAAACGACCTTCTTTATCGGCATAAACACTTATACCCAACTCCTGAATATCGATTTTAGCGCCAGCAAATAATTTGCTGCTGTTTACGTTGGTGACTACGCCTACTACCTGCGACGCTTCGGCCGCTATTGCCTGAGGTGCCGCAAATTGCAAAGCTGCCGAGCAAGCAATGGCGATAAGAGATAATTTTCTAGTGTGCATACCTGAGTTCTTCTGATTGTGTGAAAGCCAGCTCAAAGTAGGATGAATAAATGACGTTTCCGTGACAGTTTTTTGACCTAGCCGCCAAAACTACACAGATAAACATAAATAAGGCTCAACTCGCCATTTCCCTGAGCCAAAATGACCTGCACACAAACCACTGTTTACATTGAATTAATTGCCAAAACATCGACTAGCAGGGTGCTGCACATCGTTAAACTGTCATAATCGTGAGCCAAAATAACACTACTACGCCAAGGTAGATTACGTTAAACAGCACATATCACGGTATTTAGGTTATTCATCATGGTTTCACATTTAAGACGGCATCAAGGTTTGTTCTCGCTGTCACTAACACTTCCTATACTCGCCCTTGCGATGTGCGTTTTAGCGGGCACGCCAGAAGCCTCAGGTATTGAATGGCTTGATGTATTGGGTGAAGGGAGTGTGACCCTAGTATTATTGCTGTGGATATTGGCACTTCTGATTAGTCGTCCTTCGGGGAAGTTAACTCAATTGCTGGTGATAGGCCTTAACCTTATCCTGTTTTCTTCACTTTTGGATTTGATGGATGAGTTTATGGACTACTCAGCCTCGTCTAATTGGGTTTCTATGATGGAATCTATCCCTGCCTCTATCGGCATGGTAATGACCACTTATGCTGTTTGGCAATGGCATAAAGAACAGTTGACGCTTAACGCGCAGTGGCAAACAAGAGAGGGCTTTGTTCGCAATACGGAAGACCTGGATCCGGTAACTCAGTTATACAGCGGAGAGCACTGGATGATGCGTTTAGAACAAGCCTTCGCCCATAAACCTCGCTCATATAAAACGTTAGTGATGTTAGACATTAATGATTTTAGTCAGTTTAATAGCCAGTACGGGCATAAGGAAGGTAACCGCTACTTGCGAGGATTGTCCTCAATGCTATCGCTATCACTTCCAAGTAGCGCGCTAGTTTGCCGGTTTGCCGGAGACCGCTTCGCTATTTTACTACTGCAAGATGAAAAGGTTGATTCAGCAAACTGCATAAACCAACTCAGCCAAAGTATTCAACATTTTGCTTTTTATCCCCACCAATGTAATACCGCTATTTGTTTGAGTGCTCGTCACGCTGCAATGGAAATAGCGAGTATAGCTGACATAAACACAACCATCCTTACACTCAATCAAAGCTTAGATAAGCAGCATGCACACGCAGCCTAATCACCCTAACACCGTGCCCAAATCATCGCTTCTAGGTGTTACTGACAAACACTTAACCGCCTGGCCGCTAGCGCAGGCTATGATTGATGTGAGTATTTCACAAGGTATCGAAAGCGATGCTTTGCTTCGGGGGACAGGGCTTTTCATAGAAGATATTGCTAACGGCAGAAGTTTAAGTGCTAAACAGCTTCTACTATTGAGCCAGCGCGTTCAAAAGAGTGTGAAGAGCCGAGACGCAGGATTACAAATAGGTCGAATGCTCACCTCTAGTCACATGCTAGGCGTGCTATCTATACTATTGAGATGCCGTAACGTAGCGCATTGTGTTGAGCTTCTTTCTCAAATGCGCTGGAGCTGCATGCCACTTATTCACTGGCGTACGTATTATCACGACGATACGATTTACCTTGTACCTCAAGATAGTTTTGGTGCAAAAGAGAACTGGTCTTTTCAGGTAGAAATAGCCTTTGCTTGGATGGTATCTATTGTTCGTCAAGGAACAGACAAACGGTTCCCTTTAAGTTTTGATTTTGAATGGGCTCGTCCACGCAACATTTACGATTACGAGGAGTTTTTAGGT
Source organism: Alteromonas sp. P256 (assembly GCF_036864455.1). Lineage (NCBI taxonomy): Bacteria > Pseudomonadati > Pseudomonadota > Gammaproteobacteria > Alteromonadales > Alteromonadaceae > Alteromonas > Alteromonas sp. P256. The sequence goes on along the minus strand of NZ_JAZETM010000005.1, from coordinate 180,143 downwards.
ACACGGCTTTCTTTTGAACAACCTGTAACAATGATCAAAATTCCTCGTGAAGCGTGGGAGAAGCGCTTTTCAATTGCCGATGAGGAGTGGGTTACAACCGGTGTGGCATCTTGGTCGAGGCAACCTATGTATGCCTTGTCCGAACGGATCCAGAATTTACTAATACAACAGCCTGACTTAACAGCAGCGCAAATTGCTTCAACACTTTCCATGAGCCTTGCTACCTTGAAGCGCCGTTTAGCTGAGCACAACATGAGCTTCAAACAACTTAGTGACAGCATTCAAAAGCAACACGCAATTATGATGGTAAAAACATGTAGGGCAAACACCCAACAGCTCGCAGAGGCATTCTCTGTAAACGACACCACCAATCTTCGGCGCTTTATTAAACGCCTTACCGGTATGACATTAACCCAAATTCGCAACTCTATTTCTTAATTTACCAAGGCCGCTAGGTCACTACCCGTATGAGTATTTTTGATAATCCCATCAAAACTTGGCAAGCAAATTGTAAGTCTACGTTCAGTTAACTTAAACCTGAGCTAAAACGACGAGAATTTGACTATGCGTTTACCCACTAAGCAACTCATCAATAAAATTGAACACCTTTCTAAAGACCTGTCTCCTGCTCAACTTGGGCGTTTCCTCGATATTATCGATGCGATGACCGCGTTAGTTGAGGATGCCGCCACGGTTGACTTAAGCCATGACAAAAATGCTAATTCAAGCGAGCACAGTACTTCATCTGTTATTCATTAGCAGAGATAGAAAACCGAGTTACGAATCCCGGGGCTTAATCACCAAGCACGTTCGTAGCTTTGTTTTGCCAAACACCGACAATGATGCAAAGTCTTGCTTTAGAATAGGGAGGTGCTGATAATCTAAATCAATGTCTTCGCTGTCTACTATATCTGCATCACTCACAGATGCGCCGTTTAAGCTAATGCTACCATTGTGATTCGTACTATCTAGCCTCACGCCAGCCTCATCATAAAACCCTTCACTTCCGTCAGGGTCGTGTAAATACAAACAACGTTCATCAGCATGCGTTATTACCACCCAGTGAGGTGCTTTCACGCCGTGAAACTGATACGTGCTAATAAGGCAAATAACGCCGTAACCTTTGCTTAGGGCCGCTTCAATTTGAGCCAGCTCAATGTCAGTTTTATGTACTACTATATTGACCTTTGAAGCGCGTTCAATAAAATCCTGCTCTACAATGCGCATAATCGATTTTTTGTGTTCGCTGCGCACGCCATCTACAAACAAATCATTTATTTGTGTGGAATATACTTCAACGTCGAAACCCCGCTGGTGCCCAGCTAACGCCAAACCTAGCGGATGGCAACCGCCATGGCCTGAGGTCATAAAAATAGTGGTGGCCTGGCGCCAAATTGCTATTTCAGTGGTTTGATCAAACCGCGTATCTTTTTGCACATACTTCATTGCCATCATTAAGGCACTTGGCCCACACGTAAACGCCGTAGTTTGCTTGTACCACGGGTAATACTGTTGAGGGCCAATAGCGCTTGCATACTGTATGGGCTTTTGAAAGCGCAGCGCATCAGCACCTGTTGCATAGTACTGCCGATAAATACCAAACTTGCGATAGCCTAACTGCTTGTACATTTTGATTGCCGCTTTGTTATCTTCAGCAACTTCTAAGCGAATAAACAGCTTTTGTTTCTCGGCTGCTAATGCTTCAAGCTTTTGCAAAAGAGAGGGCGCTATACGCTGCCCCCTTGCGTCAGCAAGTACCGCTAGAGAATACAGGCGAGCAGAACGACTGCCTTTGCGCAAAATAACCAGGCCGTAACCTACAATGCCGTTGCCACTTTCAGCTAGTAGTAAAATACCGTGCTCAGCCTTTATCCAATAGCGCATGCGCCTGCGCGACAGCCTGTCGCTTTCAAAGCAACGTTGCTCAATGTGTTCTAGTGCATCAATGTCGGCAGCGTTCGCTAAACGCATGGTTATATCCTGCGTATGAGCTGAGCGGTTTTCAGCGTTTTTACTGCTTTTAATGTCACTGCAAGCTTTATCGCTACACCTAACGTCCACGGGCTTCCAACCTGTTTACAAACTCCTGCATAATGATCATATAAAGCTCTTTACCAAGGTAAAGGTCTTCAACTTTTGCCTCAATGCTGGGGTTGTCGTTCACCTCAATGACATACACTTTGCCATTAGCCTGCTTAATATCAACGCCGTACAGGCTTTTACCAATCATTGAGCATGCTTTTATCGCTGCATCTAACACAGGCTTTGGCACTTCAAAGGTTGGCAGTGTTTCAAACCCACCTGACGTATTAGTTTTTGCGTCATGGTTGTATATTTGCCAGTGCCCACGGGCCATGTGATATCGACATGCATAAATAGGCCGGCCATTTAATACGCCAATGCGCCAATCAAATTCGGTAAAGATATATTCTTGAACCAACACCAGTGCAGATTCGTTTAGCATGGTTTCAAGCTTACCTTTCAGCTCGTCGATATCCTTTACTTTAAATACGCCCATTGAAAATGAGCTCTCTGGCAGTTTCAGTACCATCGGAAAACCAAACTCATCCGCTAGCATTTGGCACGTTGATGCTGAGTTGTCAGACACAAAGTGACTGCGTGGCGAGGGCACCTTGTGATAGCTAAACGCATCGTGCAAATACACCTTATTACAACACTTCAAAATGCTGGTCGCGTCGTCTATCACCACTAATCCTTCCTGTTCGGCCTTGCGCGCAATATGGTAGGTTGGGTGGTTGATTGCAGTGGTCTCACGGATAAACAGCGCATCATAATGAGTAATGTTAGCTGCTGCTTGGGCCGCATTGACTACTTCAGCGTTAATACCCACAAGCTTTGCCGCTTTAATAAAATGCTTAATTGCTTTAGCGTCGCTAGGCGGTGTCGCTTCATTCTCATTACATAAAATCGCCATATCCCAGCGGGCTTGTTTTTGCTTACTTCCACGTAGCCAGGTTTTTGCTACGTAGTGTTGAAGCGCATTGGCTAACTCTGATTTATCTTCGCCGTTAGCCGTGCACCAATCGCCAAAACCTACCGTCATTACCGTAGCGCTCGATTGTTTACTTACCGAAACACGCAAAAAGGGCGCTGGAAAACGTTCGAAGGCAAACTTGGCGATTGCGCTCATCGATACAGCTTTAGTGGTACCAAAAAACACATCACAGCTACTGCCATCACTGGCTTCATCGCTCAACAATTTAGGTAGCGTAACGGTTTTCATTTGAAGCGACTGCTCTTCACTTTCAATGATCAAATTATTAATGGTATTCACGCTTGGCAGTACTTTGTGCGTGCGCGCTTCAGCTAACAATGAACAGTAATAGCCCTTACTTAAATAGCGATCGGTGGCGCACAAATTGATAACGCGCATTTTGCCTTCCCCACGCTTGGGGAATTGTGAAAGGTATTGCTCAAAATCAACCACTTCGCAATTTTGAAAGTGCAGTTGATGAGCATCAGATAGCGAATCGACAACAATTAATGTTGTTATCATTTTTAATTCCAAATAAGTACATGTCGCACACTACGTGCGACATTGAGTTAATTGCGCGGAATATAGACTTTTTTGATGCTATATCAATGGATGAACAGCAGTATTTGAACGAAATAATTTGTCCTTAACGGTCATATTATTTTGCTCGTATTTTGGCCAATTAATTTTAAGCTTAATCCGTTCACTGAATGAACTTATTGGGAGATAACATGAAATATATTTGGTTAGTGGCAGGGTTAGTTTTTTCTGCAACCGCGTTTGCTGACGATAGACCCGTTGCAAGCAAAGAACTTGTTCTTGAGTACAAAGCTTACTGTGCAGAACTTGCCGAAGATGAAGGCACAGACGGCTTATCACTTGACGAATATTTACTTATTTGTATCAATGAAGAGCTAGATATAGAGGGTTATCAACCCATTACGTCTATTCCTAGTTAACACTTTGTACACATTTGTTGTTGCGCCTACATGTTAGGCGCCCTCATATACCAGCGACAACATTGCGATTAGCAACCTTGTATCTGCGCGCCGCTGCACCTATCATTTCACAAATGGTAAACATAAAACTTACAGCCCTATAAACGACTAACGAACTAGCGTTGGTGTTCAGCGTGTCTGTAAAGTAGCGTGAAAGGAGGTATCATGAGCTGGGCAAGTAAAGGGCTATGTATCGTTGTTTTTCTTACGTCACTTGCATTGGTGTATGCAATGGGCGAGACCAACTTAAATAGCTTTAACAATGTGAAGGACTCTATCGAGGAGATTTACGAAGATCGTCTTGTAGTTAACGGAATGATTTACGAACTCGCTGGTTTCTTGCATGAGAAGGAAGTCGCACTTGCGGCTCAAAACTATACTTTTTTCACGAGCGAGAACGAAAAGGTTAACAAGCAAGCCTTTGCCATTATTAATGCGTTTAAGAAAACTTATTTAACTGATTTTGAAGCGTTCACGCTGAATCACTTTGAAACTAGTTTTAATGAGCTTGTGACTTTAGAAAAAGAAATCTCATTCTCTAAAGAGCAGTCAATCGATACCGCTGCAATCGCAACACTTCTGCTAGAGCTCAAGGCGTTAAATAGTGATTTAGATAAACTATCTGATATTCAACTAGCCGAAGGAAAGAATAAGCTAGCAATCAGTAAAAATGCCACTGAAGCCATGGAAACCTACCGTTCGCTGGAAAAGTACTTTTTAATCATCACGGCAGTGCTTATCTTTATCATTATTTTACTGCCTTCTTCGAAGGAAAAAGATGAGTTTGTGTCTGAGTAACACTCAGTTTGTTGGGGCAGACGCTGGTTGCGCACTTTATTGTCGCAAAACACTACACCACCTGCCCGGCTGCCCAGCCGCTGCTCCACGCCCACTGAAAATTGTAGCCTCCTAGCCAGCCGGTGACATCTACCACTTCACCAATGAAATAGAGCCCTTCAACGTTGTTGGCCATCATGGTTTTTGACGATAACTCATTGGTATTCACACCGCCAATCGTCACTTCAGCTGTGCGGTAGCCTTCTGTGCCATTTGGCTTTATGTGCCAGTTCTCTAACGTGTTTGCAATATTCTCGCATTCCCCGTGAGAGAGTTGTTTCACCGGCACGTTGCGCCAGTCGTTTAACTCGATAAAACTTTGCGAAACACGTTTAGGAAAAATCTTATTTAAGCAGGTAGCAAGCAGTGCGTCAGGCGTTTGTGTTCTGGCGCTATTTAATAGCTCGTGAGGGTCATTATCCGGGGTCGTATTGATACTTAACGTATCGCCGGCTTCCCAGTAGCTGGAAATTTGTAGCATAGAGGGGCCACTTAACCCTCTATGAGTAAACAACATGGCCTCTTTAAAGGTGGTGTCGTTACAACTTGCGTAAACATCTACCGCTACACCACTTAAATCGGCAAGGGTTTCTTTGTCTTTATCATGCAAAGTAAATGGTACTAGGGCCGCTCGGGTTGGCAGCACATTTAAACCAAATTGCTCGGCAATTTTATAGCCAAAGGGCGTGGCCCCAAGCTTGGGCATACTTAATCCACCCGTAGCGACCACAAGAGATTCGCATTCATAGTCACCATTTGATGTAGATAGTATGTACTTACTTTCGCGCTTCTCTACCGACAATATTTCGCAGCGCGTAGTGACCGTCACCTTGGCTTTTTCGCACTCTTGTAGCAGTAAATTAACGATGTCTTTTGCACTATCGTCACAGAAGAGCTGCCCCAGTGTTTTTTCATGGTAAGCAATGCCGTACTCGGCCACGAGTGAAATAAAATCCCACTGGGTATATCGACTCAGGGCAGACTTACAAAAATGGGGGTTTTGCGAGAGGAAATTCTCTGGGCCTGCGTACATATTGGTAAAGTTGCAGCGCCCACCGCCAGACATCAATATTTTACGCCCCACTTTCTTTGCGTGATCGAGCACCTCTACGCTACGCCCTCTTGCACCAGCCTGCGCAGCACAGAAAAGCCCAGCAGCGCCCGCACCAAGCACTATCACATCACGTTTAATCACGTATTAAGCCTCTCTTGGAAATACGGCTAACGGGTGGGTAGTAATAAGCTGCATATGCGCACGCTCACCTGGCTTAATGGCATTTTCGTGACTTACGCGTACTTTAAGCTGACTGCCGTTATCGTGGGTGACAGCATAAAGTCGGCTTTCACCTTCATAGCGCACCCAGTCTACCGTGCCATTGGGCGAGGCATGAGTAGCGTCTAAACTTAAATCGTCTGGGCGAACCAGTAGGTCTACTAAGCCATTTGCTTTTTGAAGTGGCGTACCCGGCACGCGGCCAATGTCGGTTACCACTGTGTTATCGGTATTGCTCGCGCTATTGTCGAAGCTTGCTTTTAAAAAGCTCGCCTCACCCATAAAGCGCGCTACAAAGCGGCTGTTTGGAGTTGAGTAGCACGACTCTGGCGTGTCTAACTGCTCTAAAACGCCTTTGTTCAAAATGCCAATTCTGTCACCCACACTGAGCGCTTCTTCTTGGTCGTGAGTCACCCAAATAGCCGGCACGCCCGCTTTTTTAAGGGCGTCGCGTATTTCCCAACGCAAGCTGTCTTTTAGCGCAGCATCAAGGTTTGATAGGGGCTCATCAAGTAAAACAAACGCAGGCTCGTGAGCCAGGGTTCTTGCCAGTGCAACGCGCTGCTTTTGACCGCCAGATAAACTGGCTGGCTTAACGTCGCGAAAATTGGCTAGCCCTAATAGCGTTAGCCAATGATCGGCAAGAGAGGTGTCTTTTAAACGGAAACACACGTTTTGCTGCACAGTAAGATGTGGAAACAGCGCAAAGTCTTGAAACACCATGCCTACATTGCGCTTTTCAGGCGGAACGTGCTTAGCCGGGGTGCTTGTCCACTTACCAAGGCGAATTTCACCTTCGGATAACGGTATTAGGCCAGCTAGCGCCTGCAAAATAGTGGTTTTACCGCAGCCTGTAGGCCCTACCAACATGAGTATTTCGTCTTGCCCAAGCTCTAAATTTAACTTGTCGACAACGCGGGTAGACCCATAATTCACTGACAAATTACTGACACTTAGCATTACGAACGTTCATCCTCGGTAACGGTAAATTGGGCTTTTCGTTCACCCGATAGCATTAGGACTAACCCAACGCCTGATAATAAAACTAGCAGCAAGCCCGGCACAGCGGCGCGACCAAAATAGCCTGCTTCGTAAACGCGCCACATGTAAGTAGCTAGTGTTTCAAACCCCGTTGGACCAAGCATAAGGGTAGCCGGGAGTTCTCGCATCGCTTCTAGAAAGACTAATGCGGCACCGGCAATCATACCACGAAGGGTTAGCGGTAGCGTAATTCGTGTAAAGGCTTCTCTGGGGCTTGCGCCAAGTACTCTTGCCGCTTTCACTAAACCTGAATCGATATTTTCAGCGGTGGCTCTTACACTGCCTACTGCCAGTGGCAGAAAGCGCAGCACGTAAGCCATGACTAATAGCCCTAGGGTTTGATATAGCGCAGGAAGCTGCAGGCCAACATAAACCAGTGCAGTACCCATAACGATGCCAGGCACACCAAAGCCAAAGTAGGTAATGCGCTCCATCAAACGGCCTGCTTTCCCTGCAATAGCAGCATGGGCGACAGGAATAGCCAATAGCACCGCCACAAGAGCCGCAAGGAAAGAAGCGTGGGCAGAGTTCCATGCGTAGCTAAGTTCGAAGCCACCGGTTCCCTCACGCACCAGCCAAAGAGTAAATATAGCGAGAGGTAAAACAATGGCCATAAACACAATAGGCATGGCAGACAGCAGCATCAAATTACATTTCCAACGGGCTGGGAAAAGTGACAGGTGTCGACCAGGACGCTCTGTTGCGCCACTTACGCGGCTCTCAATAAATAGGATAAGCCCCACAATTACCATAAGCTGCAAGCTCAACATGGCAGCTTGGCTTAAACCAAACGCATTGTACTCAACGAAAATAACGCGGGTAAAAGTATCGAGGCCCATAATCGCTGGGGTTCCAAAATCGGAAAGCGCGTAAAGCGCGGCAAGCAATGCCCCCGCAGCAATGCTGTTTGCTACTCGAGGCAACACTACACGCCAAATGCTTGCACCTAATGAAAGCCCTAGTGTTCTAGCCGCATTCACTAAACTGGCGTCTAAACTGAGTAAGCTAGAGCGCGTGGTCATCATAACAAACGGGTAGGTATACAGGCTCATGACAAGTGCCGAGCCCCACAATCCACTGATAGGTGGCGTGGTGATACCCATCACGTTTTCAATTTCGCCACCGCGACCAAACGAGAAATACATGGCAAACGCGCCAATATAGCTTGGTAACGCAAGTGGAGCGGCTAATACAATTAGCCAGAATCGTTTGAACGGCAACTGCACGTAGGCGGTAAACATTGCCAGCGGCACACCAATAATCACTGCGCCAATAATGGTTAGCACCATTAATGCAACCGTGTTGCCTAGTACTCGTAAATTATGGGTATCGAATAATTGCGCACTGTCTTGAGCTAGAGAAAACAAAACGCCGACGGGCAATAAAGCCATCAGCGCAATGAGTAGTGCCAGTGGATACGACTTTGGCCAATTTGTCACAGTACGCCAACATCCCTCATCATATTTAGGGTTGGGCGCAAGTCTGCAAGTTTGCGAAGATCGAGTTCAGGGGGAGACAGCGAGGTCAAACTCGCCAACCCTTCTGGTGCAGCCACATTTTGCACCAGTGGAATTTCATACGCTTCTCGCGCAAGGTAGCTTTGCACTTCATGGGTCAGTAAATAACGAATGAAGTTAACCGGCAAATCGCCATCGCTTAAGGCTACAATACCCGATGCGTTTACCAAACAGCCCGCATCATTGTTAGTGTAGGCTAACGCCACATTGGCGTCAGGCTTGCCCGATTTTAAACGTAAGGTGTAATAATGATTGGCAAAGCCGATATCCACTTCACCACGCTCTACGCCCATGACTACACCAAGCTCACCAGCATATTTCTTAGCATTGCGGTTAATGCCTTTTAACCACATGCGAGTGGCTTTTTCACCTTCTAGCACTCGCATTGCCGTAACGAACGACTGAAATGAAGAGTACGCAGGCGCCCAGCCAATTTTTAAATCGCTGTCGGCTAATGCCATTACGCTATCAGGAATTTGTTCGGGATTAACGCGCTCGGTGTTGTACGGTAGCGTACGTACTCTGCCCGTTACCGGAGACCAGCTAGGATATTGAAAACCGCGCTTTAACTGATTGGTAATGCTTGCAGGAAGGGGCTTTGCTGCGCCCGAGTCGGTGACCATACCAATCGAGCCTGTATCTACGGCCCAGAATAAGTCAGCGCGCTTTACGCCTGCTTTGGTCTCAGCAACAATAGTGTTCGCCAACGCGGCAGAGCCACCGCGGCGAATTTTAAGGTTTAACTTAGGATTGCGCTTTTTAATCGCATCGAGAACATTCTCGTAAAGCCCGCCTTCTCCACGCCCTAAATACAGCGTAATATCGCCCTCTAACTTGGGTAGCGATTCTACAGAAACGCTACCGGCTACAGATGCAGCTTGGGCTAAACTGAAAGGTACACTGCCCAATACACCTGCGGCAGCTAAACCTTGTAAGAATGTTCTTCGTTGCATCTAGGTTCCTTAAAATACGTCTTTACGGCCTTTCTCTGCTTCTACAAGCAGTACACGCGCTTTATCTAGTTTGCTTTGCATGGTTTCTACCACGCTACGCACACCGTCTACGCCTTTATCTTGAGAGATAGCTTGCGGCAATGTAACGTTAAAATCTCTTTCCAACGACTCAACTAATGCAGCGTCTTTTGCAATTAGGTCCCCTTCTACCCCTTCAAAGCGCTGAAGGTAAGTATCGTGAACTAATGTGGTCGCCACTTCGTTAAGCTGCTCTGCATACTTGGCGACAACGCGATCTAGTCGAGTTTTAATATCGTCGATAACAGCTGGACCGTTGGTAGGTTCAACTTCAGTGGTTTGCACTTCACCAACCAGTCCGCGCTTTTGATATTGTGACGCAAGTTTAACTGCGCCCAGCGCTTGCCACAAGGCGTGGTTCAATTTCTCTTGCTCGTGACGCACTACATCAATAGGCTTGCCTTCATCAATGGCCACTTTTACGCCGTAAATACCCTGCCAAATTGAGGCATAAATAGGTACATACTGAGTTTCAATTGCCGAGTGAAAATCGACTTCTTCCCAATATTCCATTAGGGCGTCTGTTTTAAGGCTTTTATCTTTGTTGGCATAGGCATCTACCACACCGCCAAACTTGCTTTCCAACCACTCTACTTCTTCAGTGTATTCACCAATATGAGCGTGCAAATTATTGACGTGGTCGCCTATAGCTCCATTCGCCATTGCGTTTGTTGTCACCATAGATAGTGAAATCATTGATACAGCCAAAAGAGCACTCATTTTTTTCAATGTTGTTGTCATACTTGTTCCTAAAACATTGTTCTGTAACGTTGGAATCTGCGCAAATGATACTTATTATCATTAACTAAGTAAAGGCAACTCACCTCGGCTACCGGTAGTATACCTTTGCCTAGGATATTGATTTTCAATAGGGTCAACCTACAGCGCGCTGGTATATTAATAAAAATGAGTCTCAGATACATTAACTATTCCTTACAAATACGCTAGCAAACAAAAAACCCGCTAATTAGCGGGTTTTTCCATGGATAAGTAATGTCTGCAGTGATTATAAGCTATTTAACATCGACTCTGCGTCACTTACTTCAAAGCGGCCTGGATCTTCAACGTTAAGTTGTTTCACTTCGCCGTCTTCTACAAGCATCGAGTAGCGCAATGAACGCATACCACCAAAGTTGCTTGTATTCATATCCAAGCCTACTTGGCTAGTGAAAAAAGCATTTCCGTCGGCCAGCATAATAATATTTTCTGCATTGTTTGCTTTACCCCACGCATCCATAACGAAAGCGTCGTTAACCGAAAGACAAATAATACTGTCTACGCCTTTCGCTTTTATTTTATCAGCTAACGCTACATAGCCAGGCAAGTGAGACTGTGAACAGGTGGGAGTGAATGCCCCCGGTACCGCAAACATTACCACGCGTTTATTAGTAAAAAGTTCATTAGTACCAGGATTAGTAATTTCACCGTCCACTAAAAGACTAAAATCTACCTCTGGTAAAGTGCCACCAACTCGTAACATGCTGCTCTCCTAATTATTTTGACACAAATACACATCAAATCTGTGTTTCTTACTTTCAATAGCCATTGATGGTTTTTCACCTGCTAATACATCTGCACTGTTTGGACGTTTAACCACCACGCGGTGTGTAGCAAGCTTAAGGGCCGGCGGTAATAACGCATCTGCATCTGGATCGTGACCAAGCAATTGTTGAAACAACCGCATTTCTTTTTTCACCAAGGCTGATTTCTTTTTATGTGGGAACATTGGGTCTAAGTAAATAGCATTCACACTCTCACCCTTAAAGTATTGCATCACCTCTGCACTATTTCCATGTTGAAGTGTAATTCTCTCAGCAAGTTCTGGAAAATGCATCGCTAGTCGTCGAATACCGTCTTCTAATAACGCGGCAACGATGGGCGAACGCTCTATCATGGTAACCTTGCACCCCACACTTGCCATAACAAAGGCGTCGCGGCCAAGCCCAGGTGTGGCATCTACAACATGCCAGCTGTCATTCCCTTTTAAGCCAATGGCTTTCACTATGGGCTCTTTCCTTCCGCCTCCATGCTGCTTGCGATACATGCTGGCAGGAGAGGCAAAATCGACGTCTACTGGCAGTACCTTTTTCTCACTGGCATCAGCTAATCCCAGTACATTGTCTTTTATCTGTAAGTATAGTCCGTCGTTGGGCTTGTTTTCTGCTATACATGTCGCCTCAGCCCACTTTACGGCCACGTCGTTAAGCAGCAGTCTGTCAGCTTCATACAAGTTGCTGCTTTTTTCAGTAGCAACAATTATGGACATTGGTGAAGAAAAAGTTGGGAGCAAGATGTCTGGCGCGGTGCTCTTTGTACTATCAGGCATTGCCATACTGCTCCTTATGACCAATCCAGCGATTAATAATGGCTTGCGCATGGGAGGGATATTTGTCCCACATGGTATAAGCAATCTCTTGTACTTTAGGGATGAGCGCTGCATCGCGCACTAAATCGGCTATTTTAAGCTCTGCCATGCCAGTTTGCCGCGTGCCCATAAACTCCCCCGGCCCGCGTATTTCTAAGTCTCGCTGAGCGATATAAAAACCATCGCTACTTTCTCTTAATACACCTAGTCGCTGAGTGGCGGTTTTAGATAGCGGGCTTTGATACATAAGCACACACTGGCTTTCCACTGCGCCACGCCCTACTCGACCGCGCAGCTGATGCAGCTGTGCTAAACCAAGGCGTTCAGGATTTTCGATAATCATTATGCTGGCGTTGGGTACGTCTACGCCCACTTCAATAACCGTGGTGGCAACCAGCAAATCAAGCTTCCCTTCTTTGAAATCGGCCATGACTTGGGCCTTTTCAGCAGACTTTAAACGCCCATGCACTAAACCAACCTGTAAATCTGGCAGTGCAGTACGCAGGGTAATAGCAGCCTCCTCGGCGGCTTGGCATTCTAATACTTCAGATTCATCTATTAGCGTGCACACCCAATATGCTTGCCTGCCGTTGTCTTTACATGCCTGACGCACCCGCTCTATAACATCCGCGCGACGGGTATCGGGCAATACCACCGTCGTAACCGGGGTTCGCCCCGGCGGTAGCTCATCAATAATTGACGTGTCTAAGTCGGCGTAGGCCGTCATGGCAAGGGTACGAGGAATGGGCGTTGCCGTCATAATAAGCTGATGGGGGAAGCGCCCTTGCTGCTCACCCTTGTCTCTGAGTGCAAGTCGTTGATGTACGCCAAATCGATGCTGCTCATCAACAATAACTAATGCCAGCTGCTGGTAATTTACGCTTTCCTGAAAAACAGCATGGGTACCCACCAGCATTTGCACATCGCCGGCTTCAAGCCTTGCCAGCACTTCGCTTCGAGCTTTGCCTTTAAGCTTGCCAGCTAACCAGCCCACTTCAATACCTAATGGCTCTAGCCATCCTCTAAAATTGTTAGCGTGCTGCTCTGCTAATAGCTCGGTGGGCGCCATTAACGCCACTTGATGACCTGCGCCAATTGCTGATAACGCAGCAAGGGCAGCCACTAAGGTTTTACCCGAGCCTACATCGCCCTGCACCAGTCTCATCATGGGTCTGGCGCGCTGCATGTCTTGCTGAATATCTTTCACTACCCGCTGCTGTGCGCCGGTAGGCGAGAATGGCAGCTGTGCCAGCATTTTTTCAATCAGGTTGTCGTCCACTTTTATGGCAATGCCCGGCTGGGCGTCTGACTGTTTACGTACTTTAAGTACGCTTAAATTGTGGGATAATAGCTCTTCAAGAATAAGACGGTATTGAGCAGGGTGAAGCCCCTCTTCTATTTCATGCACATCGGCATCTGGAGGCGGGCGATGCACTGTGTGCAGGGCTTCATTAAGGGAAACTTGATTATCGTAGATACCCTCTGGCAATAAATCGGTTAAAGCGCCTTTATCTAAAAGCGCTAATGCCTGCTCGGTTAAGTTGCGAAGGGTAAGCTGTTTAATGCCCTCTGTCGTTGGATAAACAGGGGTTAACGACTCTTCAATTGGCGGCGCGTCTTCATCTACCACTTTAAATTCGGGATGCATCATTTCGATGCCCCATTTGCCCGTGCGAATTTCGCCAAAACAACGAACTACATTGCCAGGGGTCATCATTGTTCGCTGCACTGCACCAAAGTGAAAAAAGCGCAGCGTTATTGTGCCCGTGCCGTCACTAATTTTGACGACCAGCATTCGCTTTTTGCCGTACTGAATATCGGCATTCATCACTTCGCCCTGCACGCTTACATGGGTGAAAGGACGGCATTCAGCAACACTGTAAACGCGAGTTCTGTCTTCGTAGCGAAGGGGGAGATGAAATAGAATATCTTGCAACGTAAACAAGCCGATTTTGTTGAGCTTTTCTGCCACCTTTGCGCCTACCCCTTTAAGGGCAGTGATAGATGTGGTGGCGAGTGCTTGCATGCAGCCTAATCCTCAATTCAAACGGTTGATTGTGATACTAAAACGATAAATGAAGTGTAAAGGATTGTTGCGGGGTTGGCGAGTACGCTTTAGGCCAGTTTTTATTGACTGGCCTTAGGCTTACACCACTTGCTAGTTGGCTTCTAGTGCTTCAGCCTCAGCTTTGGTTATTTGCATTTCACGCCACCAACTTTCATCGGCAATCACTTCACCCATGTTATTGATTGCGGGATAAGGAAGACCTTTTCGCATGCATAACTTAAACAAACGCGGATAACCATTTTGAAATGCCAATGCTTGGCACTCTTCCTCTGGTAATTGCTGGGTGTTGTACATACCGGCAATAGTGCGCTGGCGCTGGGCTTCATAAAGCACAAGCGCTGCCGCTACAGACACGTTTAACGACTGCACCATGCCCATCATGGGAATAACAATATCCTGATCGGCAAGGCCAATAGCTTCGTCAGTTGCACCGTACTTTTCCTGACCAAACAAAATGGCGGTGGGTTTAGTGTAATCCACATCGCGAAAATCGATAGCCGAGTCAGACAGGTGAGTAACCAGCACCTGCATGTTCTGGGCTTTTAATGTGTCCATGGCACTACCAATAGTGTCATGATTGGTTTGACGCACCCAATCTTGACTGCCCATAGCCGTACCGCCACGAAATTGGTATTTCTTTTCCCACACCGTGTGCACACGATGAATGCCAACGGCATCGCACGTGCGCACGACAGCTGACACGTTATGTGGTTTATGCACATTTTCTAAGCAAACCGTAAGGTCGGTTTGCCTTTTATCCAGCACAGATCGTATGCGCTGATAACGCTCTGGCGACATGGCTTACTCCGGTAACTCCATAACACCGTCTATCTCTATTTGAGCACCTTTAGGTAGTGCAGACACTTGCACCGCTGCGCGAGCTGGGTAAGGTTGGTTGAAATAACGGCTCATTATTTCGTTGACTAACGCGAAGTGACCTAAATCGATAAGAAAGATATTCACCTTTACTAAATCGTTAGTGGTGCCGCCGGCTGCTTCACACACTGCCTTTAGGTTCTCAAATACCTGAACAGCTTGTGCTTCAAAATCTTCAGACACCATTTCCATTGTTTCTGGTACAAGTGGAATTTGACCTGAAACATATACCGTAGTGCCGGCTTTAGCTGCCTGGCTGTATGTACCAATAGCAGCAGGTGCCTTATCGGTCTGAATAATAGACTTAGACATAAATATTCCTAAATTTTGATAAAATTAGTGTCGAGATTGACTGTGACGAGACACTCTTTGAACCTCTGGCATGGTGCGTATTTTCTTCATTACGCGGGCCAGGTGCACGCGGTTGTGCGTGGTTAGCTCTAGGTCAATAAAGTAGATGTTACTCTCTTTCTCTTCGGTTTGCAGACCAATAATATTGGACTCACACCCAGATATAGTGTTTGTTAACGTTGCAAGCGTACCTTGATGGTTAATCAGCTCAATGCGAAGTGACGCTTTAAACTCACCCTGAGGCTCATCGTCCCACTGCATAGGCAACACGCGCTGAGGCTCTTCTTTGCTTAGCTTGCGAATGTTATTACAGCCTGTTTGGTGTATGGTCATGCCTCGGCCAGGGCTTAGCACAGCAACAATTTCATCATCGGGTATGGGGTGACAGCAGCGAGAATAATTCACTAACAAGCCTTCTGTACCGCGAATAGCAACGTTGCCTTTCTTATTGGATAAATCGGTTGTGCTCTCACCCAATAAGCGTCGAGCCACAATAGCACTTAGCTCGTTGCCAAGGCCAATATCTACTAACAGCGCATCGAAGTCACAATGCTTCGTTTCAGCCACCACTCGGTCGATGTCTGCATGGGGTATTTCATCTAATTTCACGCTGCCAAGCGCGTGCCTTAGCAGCCGGTTACCCATATTCACAGCTTCCTGAGAATGCTGCTTGCGCAGATACTGGCGAATACGAGTGCGCGCTCTGGCGCTTACTACAAAGTTCAACCAGTTGGCATTAGGCTTGGCCCGTGGCGAGGTAATAATTTCTACCGTTTGACCGTTTTCTAGTGGCTTACTTAAGCTGAAATTTCGGCGCTCTACACGCACGCCAACACAAGTATTTCCTATATCGGAGTGTACTGCATAGGCAAAATCCACAGCAGTAGCTCCCATAGGAAGCTCAATAATGCGGCCATCAGGCGTGAACACGTAAATCTCATCCGGGAATAAATCGGTTTTTACCGATTCAATAAATTCAAATGACGAACTTGCTGATTGCTGAAGCTCCAACAGGCTTTGTGCCCATTTACGGGCACGCATTTGCGCTGTAGTGCCACTATCACCAGGCTCTTTGTACAGCCAATGCGCCGCAACGCCTTTGTCTGCCATTTGGTCCATTTCGTGGGTTCGAATTTGAACCTCCACTGGAATACCATGAGGGCCAATAAGCGAGGTATGAAGCGACTGATAACCATTGGTACGCGGAATGGCAATGTAGTCTTTAAAACGGTTTTCGATGGGCTTATACAAGCCGTGCATAGCGCCAAACGCACGATAGCAGTCGTCTACAGATCCCACCACAATACGAAATGCATACACGTCCATGACTTCGCCGAACATTAGCTCTTTGTTTTTCATCTTGCGATAAATAGAGTAAAGATGCTTTTCACGGCCTAACACATTAGATTCAATTTCATAGGCATCTAAACGAAGGCTCAGCTCTTCGCGAATATTCTCGATAATTTCTTTTCGATTGCCTCTAGCCTGGCGTACCGCCGATTTGAGCGCGCGATGACGCATGGGGTACATGGCTTGGAACCCTAAGTCTTCAAGCTCATTTTTAATATCGTGAATACCTAAGCGATGAGCAATAGGCGAATAGATCTCAAGGGTTTCCAGCGCTATGCGGCGGCGCTTGTCTGGTCGCAAAGACCCCAGCGTTCGCATGTTGTGAGTTCGATCGGCAAGCTTAATAAGAATAACCCTGATGTCTTGCACCATGGCCATCATCATTTTACGAAAGTTTTCTGCCTGCGCTTCTTGTTTGCTGCTAAATGCAATTTTATCTAGTTTACTTACACCTTCTACCAGTTCGGCTACCGTATCGCCAAACGCTTTAGCAAGGTCGTCCTGACTATAATGGGTATCTTCAATAACATCGTGTAGTAAGGCAGCCATGAGGGTTTCATGGTCCAGATGCATATCGGCAAGTATGCTGGCTACTGCAACAGGGTGTGTGATGTACGGGTCGCCACTAGAACGCATTTGACCATCATGGGCCTCTTGCGCCAACACGAAAGCATCTTGAACCAGCTGCACTAAATCAGCGGGCAAATACTTAACAACTTTCTGCTTTAAACCTTCAAACAAATACACAGCGTAAAACGGCCCCCAATTTCAGTACTTCCTTAAGAATACGTTTATTTTCGCATTAATCCAATACGCTGAAACCAAAGCGCCAGTGCTTTTTTCAAAGCACTGGCGCAAAATGGCTTGTATCCGCCCTAAAATGGGCTAATTACAATGTCTAACTGAGCAATTTTTACTGTTCAGATAAGATATTCGCAACAGAAGAAAACTCTACGTTATCTTCACGCTCTTGTGTTTGAAGAGCATCTTGTTCAAGGGTGGCAGCTGTAACCAAACCTTGTTCGATTTCACGCAAAGCCGTTACAGTTGGCTTGTCGTTTTGAACGTCAACCATAGGATCTCTCCCGCCAGTGGCAATTTGACGTGCACGACGTGCAGCAACTAGCACTAGGTCAAAGCGGTTACCAATTTTATCTACGGCATCTTCTACAGTTACGCGAGCCATCTATTTCTCCGAAAATCAGGTTGAGCGAGGAATACAAAAAACAGCCACGCAGTATACACGTATACCATTTGCGATCCTAGCACTTTGTTGAAATATAACACAGTTGGGCAGCGCCGATCCTGAAGGTTTTTAAGGCGGCGCGCCTATGCGCTGCCTAACAGCGAGTCGAACAGCGGCTGATGACGAATTTGCTGTTTAGCAGAACGCAAACGTTGGGCTATCACAATCGCTTCTAGCTCGTTTAATGCCGTAGCAAAGTCATCGTTGATAATAATGTGACCAAACTCATTAAAATGAGACATTTCATCCACTGCCTTTGCCATGCGGCTCGCGATAACTTCGTCGCTATCTTGGCCGCGTTGATTCAAGCGTTGCTCTAAAACATCCAGCGATGGCGGTAAAATAAAAATACCGCAGGTATCTGGCATTAACTTGGTGACTTGTCGCGCACCTTGCCAATCGATATCTAAAAATACATCTATTCCACGATACAGCGTTTGCTCAATGGTCACTCGCGACGTACCGTAATAATTACCAAATACTTCCGCATACTCAAAAAATACGCCCTGCTCGATGAGTGCTTCAAATTGCTCGCGAGTCACAAAATGATAGTGCACGCCATCCACTTCGCCGGGTCGAGGCTGTCGCGTTGTGTGCGATACCGATACCTGCATGGGGGTGTTAACATTACCCTCATACTTTTCCATTAATGCTTTGATAAGACTAGATTTTCCAGCACCAGATGGCGCTGCAAGAATGAACAAATTACCGAGTAGTGAGGCCATGAAATAATAAAGTTTTGTTAAAGTATGGTGATTTTAGATGTCAATGATAGCATATTGGACGTTTATGCCGTAACTATCACGTTAGTCGCAGGCGCTAAAAAGCAAAACAACCCGGCGATGAAGGTTGTAAATTATAACTCATTAGGAATAGAAACAATGACTCAGCCCCTTTTACCCTGTGTAGAAAACACACCCGCCTCAACACCTGACGCCTGCGTTATTTGGTTACATGGACTTGGCGACTCAGGGCATGGTTTCTCGCCAATCGTGCCAGAGCTCAAGCTTCCTGGCTCCATGGCAGTAAAGTTTCTTTTTCCTCACGCTCCAGAGCGCCCCGTTACTATAAACGGCGGTATGAGAATGCGCGCTTGGTACGACATAAAATCCCTCGATTTTGAAAGTCGCGCCGACCTAGATGGCGTTGAAGAATCGGCAGCTCAGGTAGAACAGCTGATCAATGCGCAAATAGACAGTGGAATTCCTGCTAACCGTATTGTGCTTGCAGGCTTTTCTCAAGGTGGCGTCATCGCTTTGCATTTGGCACCACGGTTTAATGCTAAGCTAGCAGGTGTGTTGGCGTTATCAACTTATATGTGCGAGCCCTCTTTGCTGGCAAATCAGGCAAATGACATTAATAAAGAAACACCGATAATGATGGCTCACGGAGAGCAAGATGAGGTAGTGCCGGTGTTTATGGGTAACGCCGCGTTTAAAACCATGACAGAAAATGGTTTTAACGCCACGTGGCAAACTTACACCATGCAGCACAACGTATGCATGCAGGAGTTAAACGACATAAGCGCATGGCTGCAATCGGTGCTTTCTTAACATTGCTCTGTATTGTCTTTAGCCTCAAACAACCTTATTTCTGCCACTGTTTTTAGCTTGATACAAGTTGTCATCGGCCTGCTTTAGTGTCGCGTTGATGTTGCCATCGGTTAACGCAGTTGCTACGCCAAAACTTGCCGTTATCTTGTGATGAATATCACCTTTATCAAAAGGATTGGCGTTCACTTTAGCGCGAATAATCTCGGCCAATTTTAATGCCTGAGTCAGCGTCGCTTTCGGAAATATCACCAAAAACTCTTCGCCGCCAGTACGCGCTACAATATCCGTTGTGCGTACTGCGCTTTTCATTATTTCGGTAAAATGTATAAGTACTTCATCGCCCACATCATGTCCGTAAGAATCGTTAATCACTTTGAAGTGGTCTATATCAACGACAACCGTGCTGAGTGGAAAATAGCTGGCGGGATCCTTCGACACTTTTTCAAAATATACCGCTTCTAAAAATCGTCGGTTTGGCAATTTAGTAAGGGGGTCGGTATTGGCCTGACGCATGCGCTCTAGGTTTTCTTCTAGCATTTCTTTTCTGCTCTGATGCCAAAAGTTTTCTGCAATAAAAGCAACGCAAATAAAACAGCCCATAGAGATAAGAAAACGGGACACGTCTTCTTCAGCGTACTGCGCGTAAATAAGATGCTGATTGAATAGCATAACAACAGCCAACACCATGGTGGCTGCTACATAAAGTAGCGCTGGCCTAAAGCTCACTACAATAATCTGAATAAAGATAAGTGGGTATAAAAAATACAGGCCGGTATTGTTGTACCCACCCGTATAAATAAGTGCATTACAAGTAAACAGAACAATAAGACCCGCTACATAATAAGAAACGTCTGAGTGGGGAAAAATATGCGAGGCTATTACGTTTAGGTAAATAACCGTGGCTGACACTGCCAGCGCGGTAACTAAAAATGGGTTATCACCACCTACATTTATTCCTGCCATAATGGCCATGATGGTGCCGCCTACATAGGAAATAAAATACAACGTTAAGCGTCGACGCCTTGCTTCAGCTTCGCCCTTGTGTGCGCCTTTTAATAGGTTGCGTAGAAATGAATGTTCCATATACCTAGCTCTTACTCATTAAACGTAATGGTGGCACTTCAGACGGTGCCTCTTTAAAATTTTTATACGCTGGACTCAATGTATTTGTTCCATATAAACCAGAGGAAAACCACGTGAATTCAACACATTTTCGTCTGATATGCGTATAATATAGCGTACGTTTTCCTGAATATAATTCTAAATGTCAGGTATCGCATCCAAATTTGAGCAGCATTATAGCCTAGTGTTAGCATCGACATCATTTTAACTATTTATAGCGTGGAATTATCATGAGTCACCAAGGTACGTCTCGCACCATTCGAATTGCAACCAGAAAAAGTGCACTAGCGCTATGGCAAGCTGAGTATGTAAAAGCAGAGTTATTAAAGCACTATCCATCGCTAACCGTAGAGTTGGTGCCGATGAGTACGCAGGGCGACAAGATTTTAGATACTCCCCTTGCCAAAATTGGCGGTAAAGGCCTTTTCATTAAAGAGCTTGAAATTGCCATGCTTGAAGGCCGAGCCGACATTGCTGTGCACTCAATGAAAGATGTACCGGTGGCGTTCCCTGAGGAGTTTGGGTTACACGCCATTTGCGAACGTGAAAATCCGTTTGATGCTTTTGTGTCTAATCACTATGACAGCGTAGATGCCTTACCAAATGGTGCCGTAGTTGGAACCAGCAGCCTGCGCCGCCAGTGCCAAATTCGCAAACACCGCCCCGACCTCATTATTAAAGACTTGCGCGGTAACGTTAATACCCGATTAGCCAAACTTGATGCCGGCGACTACGACGCTATCATTTTAGCGTCGGCAGGCCTTATTCGATTGGAAATGCAAGACCGCATTAAAATGGCATTACCTGCTGAAGTGTCTTTGCCAGCAGTAGGCCAAGGCGCTGTAGGCATTGAATGTCGCAACGACGATGCCCAGCTTATTGAGTTATTGAGCGCGTTAAACCATGACGAAACCCATGTGCGAGTAACTGCAGAGCGCGCAATGAACGAGCGTTTAGAAGGCGGCTGTCAGGTGCCTATTGGTAGTTTTGCTACCCTCGACGGTAAAACACTGACGCTAACCGGAATGGTTGGAAAACCCGATGGCACAACATTACTGTTTGCCTCGGCTACCGCGTCTGCAGAAAAAGCAAAAGACATCGGTGTAGAAGTTGCCGATGCGCTTCTAGAGCAAGGCGCTGGCGAAATTTTAAAAGCCCTTTACGAGTAAGTAACCCCAAGTGCTGCTTTTTACCCGCCCTCTGCCAAAACTTGCCTCTAGCGCAAAAGCGTTTGATGCTGCCGGTCTTGATGCAGTAGGCGCGGCCACCTGTGACATTGTTTACGTGAAATCCGAACGCAATGCCATTAGCACATTTATAGCAGAAACGAGGGTAGATGTGATCATTGTCACCAGTGTTTACGCTGTTGATGCGGCCGAAGATGCGGTGCAGTCACTGATTGAAAAAGCTTTGCCTAACAGCAGCTTACCGTTAATTATTGCCGTTGGTGATGCCACTGCTAAAAAACTTCATCACGCCCTTTGTGCTATACCACAGCAAATATCACCGCTCGTTATACTGACTCCTGAGACTCATACATCAGAGGGTATATTGGCTATGCCTCTACTCAATGAGGCAAAGGGCAAACAAGTGATTATTATAAAGGGAGAAGGCGGTAGACAGGCCATAGCTGACGGACTGACTGCAAAAGGAGCCTCGTGTCAGAGCTTCTGCGTATACCGAACCGAGCAACTTGCAGACCCAATTTACACAAAGTGCTGGAAAGTTGAAGATGTTCGCGGCATCATCGCTACAAGCGAAGCTATGGCAATGCAACTTATACACAGCCAAGGGCATGCAATTTTATCTCTGCCCTGGCTTACCGTTAGCGAACGCATAGCCGTATCGCTGAGAAAATGTGGAGTGACAGAGGTGTTTGTATGCCACCGTGCCACTGACCAGGCATTAATTGCTTGGGTAAAGGACAACTGGGAGTATTGAATGGCCGATAATAAAGATAATGGCGTGCAAGATAGCAAAGAGACTGATGACGCAGTGATTGGTGTCGATGTAAAACGCAATGCAGAAAATTCAACAACTTCTGCCAAGCCAGGCGCCAACAAAAAAGCAAAAAAGAAATCATCTGGAAATGGCCTGCTGTGGTTTGTCGTTTTTATTCTCTTCTTATTAGTAATAGGCCTCGCCGGCGCTGGCTACTGGTATTACACGCAGCAGCAATCAAGCAGCAGTTCTATGACAAGTGCACAGCAGCAAACTACGGCAAAGATTAATGCTTTAGCTTCTGCAAGAGACGACGTAAACAACACGCTTAGCCGAATTGCTCGTGATAACGACGCTTTAAAAGACACCATTAGCGACCTTCAAAAGCAAAACGAAACTCTGTCTCTACAAGCAGAATCTACCCTTGAGCAACTGAATCAAATGGAAGGGCGTCGCCCAGCAGACTGGCTTATTGCCGAAGCTGACTATTTAGTGCGTATGGCTGGACGAAAGCTGTGGCTAGAAAACGACGTTCGCACAGCTATCTTATTGTTAGTAAACGCCGACAAACGCTTAAAATCGTTAGCCGATCCGTCAGTATTGCCCGTACGCGCCGCACTAGCACAAGATATTCAAACCCTTCAGCAGCTAAACCCTGTGTCGCAAAGTTCGGTAGCCCTAGCGCTAACTGGTATGGTCGCGCAAATTGATAAACTGCCCTTAGACACTTTTGAAAAGCCTGAAGATAAGGACGCTGCAGATAATGCCCTTTCTGAGTCTACCGACGACTGGAAAGACAACTTAGCAAAAGTATGGCACTCATTAGTTGATGACTTCTTAACGGTAAAATCTATTGAAGGTCCTATTGAGCCGGTATTGTCGCTAGAAGCACAGTTCCTCATTAAAGAGCAGCTGCGACTGCAGCTTATGCACGCACAATCTGGTGCATTAACTGCCGACGCCGGTCTTTATAAACAGTCTCTGCAATATGCACAAACCTTGCTTATTGAAAAGTTTGATACTGAGAAAAGCCAGGTGAGTGGATTTGTTAACGCTTTACAAAACTTGCTAGAAACGGATGTGGCGCGCCCTATTCCTAGTGAGCTTGTATCGCAAAAGCCGCTAGAGCAACTTCTAGACCGCCGTGTTAAACAGGTCTTTGGTCAAGGAGCAAGCGCACTATGAAATGGTTAGCTATTGCCCTTGCGGTATTAGCCGCATTCGTTGTCGCGCTTATTGTTGGGCCTATGATTTTAGGCGACAAAGGTTACGTATTAATATCGCTAGGTGAGACCGCGGTAGAAATGACGGTGATCAGCTTTTGCATTCTGGTAATAGGCGCCGTAATCGCATGGTACGTGCTGTCTCGATTAACACTTTGGGCGCTAAGTTTAATTACTGGCTCTCATCGCTGGTTTGGCACCTTAGGCGAACGCAAGCGCAAGCGCGCCTTTTATGATGGCTTACACGCCTTGGCCGCAGGCGATATTGAATTGGCTCAAAAATCGTTAGGCAAAACCACTAACGGCGATTTTGAAGGGGTAAATTATCTTGCCTCTGCGCAAATTGCGTTTACAAGTGGCGAGCTAAACAAAGCCCGTTACTTTTTAGAGCAAGCAAGTGATTACGCCAATGCAAAAGTAGCCGCTACGGTTATGCAAGCTCGCATTGATATCAATGAAGGTAAACATACCGAAGCATTAGAAAAGCTAAATGCGTTAGATGAGAAAGACCAAGAGAATAAGCAGGTTATTCGCCTTAAAGCACAAATACTAGCGAAACTGGGTAAGTGGCAAGAGCTGCAGAACAAACTATCAGGATGGCGAAAGGCCCTGGCGAAAGAAGACTACAAAGCTTGGTCGCAGCGCATTGCCAAAGGTAAGTTTGCTGAAATTGCCAGCAAGCAGGGCGCCGTTGAGCTGAAGAGTTACTGGGAAAACTTACCCCGTAAAATGCGAAACGACGATATTTATCAGGCAGCGTATATTCAGCAACTGCTCGACCAAGGCATGCATTCTGATGCGCAAGCCCTTTTGGTAGAATGGCAGAAACGCGGCCCAAACAGCAGCCTATTCCCTCTGTTTACTCAGCTTAACATTCCCGATTCGTCGCCGTCTCTACGCCTACTAGAGAGCTGGATTAAAAAAGATGACAAGAACATCGAGCTATATTCTACCTTAGGACAAGTTGCCTTTAATTCTGGCGACGATGTATTGGCAGAAAAAGCGTTATTAAAAGCCACCAAAATGGCATCGCGCAAAGAAGATCTATTGCTACTGTCAGCGATTAGCGAACGCAAGCACGATACTGCAACAGCACTTCAACTCTATAAAGAAAGCCAACAGTTGTAAGGCAAATCGCTAGCATAAACCTTATTGATTATCTGCCTATTACAACAACCTATTTTTATCCGCTTGGCAAAAAATAGGTTGTTGTAAAAATATCACGTTACAACTGGTACGACCTGTACAACCTCCAAGAAATTGTGTATTATTCGTTCTATACACTCATGACAGCGCTGTCATAAATAATTATGACAGGGAATGGCGCTAGCATCGTTAGTAATTTTTATCATCTATTGAACTAGGAAACACTATGCGACTGATTATTAGTATTTTGTTATTCAGCCTGCTAGGTACTTCAATTGCGCGAGCCACGCCAATTAGCATGGGGTTGGGTGATGCATCCAAATATAACTTAATTACAAGGGGTGACGCGTTACTTATCGACGCTGATTCACAAGGTACTATTGCGATAGGTGGCAATGCTACTATTAACAAGTATGACGTGGGTGCATACACCAGTGGCAACACAGTATTACAAGTGAATGGCAATTTAAATGTCTCTGGCGATGCGAATATCAAAGGTGATGCAATTGTAAAGGGCCAA
Source organism: Alteromonas sp. P256 (assembly GCF_036864455.1). NCBI lineage: Bacteria > Pseudomonadati > Pseudomonadota > Gammaproteobacteria > Alteromonadales > Alteromonadaceae > Alteromonas > Alteromonas sp. P256. Next base: position 154,690 of record NZ_JAZETM010000005.1, on the reverse strand, counting down.
TACAATAACGTATATGAAAGTCAAGGGTACGAGCCGATTATACATGGGGGAAATTTATCCGACACGGGCGGCATCGATATAAAGGCAACGTTTGATAAGTTAGCGCAGTTTTCTACCGCTCTCGCCGATTTAACTACAAATACGACAAGTCGCATCAGTTACACAGAGCTTTTTTTGACACCGCAACGTGATGAGGCCTATTTAAACAATTTATTTGTCGCTGATATTCACGTTGATGACCTTAACGCACTCGCCAGCATAAATGGAAAATCGTTTACTAATAACGATTATGTGGTGTTTAACGTTGCTAGCAATAAGAACGTAGAACTAGACACGTTTGACGTGATGTCTGGACTACCAAATAAACAAAACTTACTGTTTAACTTCATTGACGCTGAATCGATATCCTTTGACAGCGGGAACATACATGGCAGTATTTTGGCGCCCAATGCTGACTTTGTTTTCGACAAGGGTCTTATTACCGGCGGCGTGTATGTCAACAGTTTTACATCAAATACTGGAGCGCAGCTTAACTTTGAGGGTGGTTTTTTGGGAGAAATTCCAAACCCATCATTAGTGACTACGGTGAGCGAACCTTCTGGTGTTTTCATTCTTTTTATAGGGGCGCTTGCCCTTATGGTAAGCCGCAAAAAAGCGCTAACAAACGCAATTGCTGCCTAAGCTATTCAACCTTTTTAGCTTGGTAGCCACGTAAAAGTGACTTATCTGCTCATTGTTTTTAGTTATGAGTGTTAAGGTAATTTGGGCCTGAAATTAAGTAACTTAGGCTCGAATTTAAGTGACAGTGTTTAGGCCATTTTTTCGGCCTAAACGCCTTTCTCTTATGCATTAGATTTTCTATTTAAAAATAGAAAAAAATTATTTTGATTTAACCCAAAAGCCCCCGTACAATCCGCGCAAAAATTAGCCAAGACAACCACGCATTTCAGAACTGTTTTTGGCCTCACTGCTTTACGCCTATTAATCAATGTTTATAAATGACGTGCATTGTTAAGGAACGCTGTTGGACACAATTGAATTTATTCAAATTCGAAAGTTTATTGTTAAGCTTGGCAAAATGCTGCATAAGTACGGTACGCCTGCATTCCGACTAGAGGCCTACTTAACTGAAATTGCCACGTATCTTGGTGTCCACGCCTCATTCATTTCTACGCCTACGTCGTTAACCATTGTTATTTGGAGCGATCGCCACGAAGACGAATATAACCACTCAGCCCGCCTAATGCCTGGTGAGTTAGACATGAATGCACTCTCGCTAACCGATGAGCTAGCCAGCTCATTGTTAAACGGTGAGCTTTCGTTAAGCGAAGCCAATACTCGCCTTGATGAAATAGACGCAATGGGTAGCCTATACGGCAAACTTCCAACCGGTATTGCTTATGGCATGGCCACCGGCGCATTTGCTATGCTGATGGGAGCCAGCTGGTCTGAAATTGGATGGTCTAGCGCTCTTGGCTTGCTTGCCTTTGTATGGACGCTTTGGGCGACCCGCTCTAAACGCGTTAACTTAATGCTAGAGCCAATGACCGCGTTTATCGCAGGCCTATTAACTTGTGCCATTGGCAGCTATGTAGACCCTGGTATTAACATTCCCCTCGTTGTGCTGTCATCGGTAATTGTTTTTGTTCCTGGTCTTGCCCTAACTATGGGGTTAGCGGAATTGTCTTCGAGGAATATGGTGTCGGGAACAGCGCGTACCATGGATGCCATTATGCAGTTATTTAAACTGTATTTTGGGGCATTTCTTGGCGTTACTGCAGGCTTTAATTTGTTTGGCGAAAACATCTATACTCCGGCGCAGTCGCTACCTTACTGGGCAACCTGGCTATCGGTATTATTGCTGTGCATTGCCCTAGTGGCCATTTTTAGAACCCGAGTAAAGCACATACCATGGGCATTGGCTGCAGCGTTTATTGCCTACAGTGCTACAGCGTGGAGCGCCGATTACATGAGCCCCGGCTTAGGCGCATTCGTAGGCGCGTTTGCATTAGGCATATTTGCCAACGGGTTTACCCGTATTGCTAACCAGCCGGCGACCATTGTGGCTATGCACGGATTAATAGTATTGGTACCAGGCTCAAAAACCTACATTGGGCTGAACTCGTTTATGACAGGAAAAGACTTTGTGCAGGCTGATCATTTAGGCCAAGAAGTGTTTCTCATTTTCATGTCCTTAGTGGCAGGACTCATATTTGCCAACGTCGTTATGCCCACGAAAAAGGCGCTGTAACAGCGCCTTTATCATCATATTGAGACTCGACTAACATCTTTTTAAAGCCTATTTGAAACCTTATTTAAGCAACGCGATAAGCGCTCTGCCAAGTCTTGCATTTAGCGCACCTGCGGCAATGGCTTCGGCGGAATTTTCCATAAATTTAGCCGATAGGCTGCCACCAATTTGATTGGCGACTTCGTCGGTGGCTAAATCAAAGATGCCCTGCGCGGCAATGTTTTGCGCCAGCACTTTTAATAACTTCCAGTTCCCTGCTGTACTTGGCCGCAAGCCGTATACCCGGGCCATACGACGTATTGTGCGAAAGCTTATCCAGATAACCGCAAAGGTTTGAATAAGGTTGTTTGGGCTAATAAACGCTAAGCTACCGGCCGTTACCGACTCTTTGTTAAGCACCTTATGGGCTTTCGCTTGCACGGGGGTTAATACCGTATCTTCATAAAGCCCAAGCAGCTCGCTTGCCGTCATATCGCTTTGCACTGTTTGCTTGTAGCGCGCAAAACAGTGAGCCGCATAAGAGCCTTTTGTAAAACGCTGTCCATGGGCGGTAAGTACGCGATTAACGTCGTTAATACTGATATCACTTTGTTTTGCTGCATCCCTTTTTTCTTGCAGCAATGTACGAATAGCAGCAGCGTCGTTCATTGCCGTATTAACCTGCTTATAGCCTCGCCATTCACGAAAACTTAAATAACTAAATGTGCTAACAAAACCTGCGAGCAGTGCGCCTAATACGCCTGTGCCAATGGGGTGCTCGCTCACATTGGCCACTAAGGTGGTGTAAGCATCAAACGTAAAAAAACCTAAAACCGACAGCACACCAAATATCAGGGTTGCACTGCCTAACGACACCCCTTCCTTTTCTACCTCTAAGGTCCAGCTATCGTTTTCTACTTGCGCAGGCAGCTTTGTTTCTGGGGGCTCTATATCAAGGGTTTGCGTCGTCACTTTTGAACGATAAGGCGCTTTGTATTCGGCTTTATTTTCAGAGCTGCGGTCAGCTGCTTGACCAGCTTTAGTATTGCCCCAAGCGTCGCTATTATCGTTATTTTTGCCGTTGTGTTCATCAAACCCAGTCTCTGCTGCCCTATTTGTTTCGGGCTTATTTTTTAAGTGCGCAGGGCCTTTAGAAGGTGCATCATCATCGAAGTCATCACTGGTATAAAACGGGCCTTCATTACGCTCTTTCATTATTGCTCTCCTTTACCCAGTAAAAATTGTAGAAGCCTGTCTAGCCCTTTGCCGGCTAATATTCTGGCCTTAAAGTCTGCGGGCACCTTCGCATTAGGCACGGGGAAATGTGCTCCCTCTTCCATTTCTTTTAACGCACTAGGCACAGGTTCAAACGTAGATTCAACGTAAGCACCATCGCTATTTCTATAACGAATTGCCTGCGGCGTGCTGCCTTTGTCTGTTACCTCTATAGCCGACACTAAAAAATGCTCAAACTCAATGGGCTTGTCGGTAAAGCGAGCTCTTGCACCTTCGGTAACCTGAGCCAGTAAACTCAGTAAATTCTCGCGCTGACTAACAGGAATTAAATCGGCTTTTGTTGCCACAAACGCCACTTTTCCTATCTGCTCTTTTTTCAGCACGTTGCGCGAAAACCAGCTACTTTGCCCATACACAAAGGTGTCAGCCAAATGACTGAGGGTTTCTTTTAGCTGATATAAATGCTGACGACTGTGATTAAGCCCTTCAAACAAATCGACCAAGATAATTTGCTTGTCTGTCTCTTTAAAAATTGACTGCTTCAATGGGGCTAACCATTTGTCTTGAAACGCACCAAAGTGCTGTTCAAACGCGTTGTACCACGGATGAGATACGTCGCTGGTAATGCTTGAGGGCAATGGCGTAAAGCCAAAGCTTTGCCAATCAAAATCGCTGGAATCTAGTAAAAAACTGCCAGGCTGCAGCAAGGATATTCCTTGGCGCTTGGCTTCAATTAAATACTGCCTGTATGCATGCACAAGGTGTTGAATGCGCTCTGGCGTTGGAGGCTGCTCAAAGTCAAAGCTGTTAACGACTTGCTTCCATTCGTGCGCAAAGTGCTGTTGCGGCCCACCGCTTAGCTGCGCCCATGCAGAGTCTGACCACTGTGCATAGGTTTTACTTAGCATGGGAATGTCGGTTATCCATTCGCCGGGATAGTCAATAAATTCAAACACAATGTCGGTATGGGGAAGCACGTGGCGCTTAATCGACGCGGTTTGCTTTAACCTAACAATAAGCTTAAAACCGAACGCTTCTTCTGTCGCCGCTGGCCACTGGCCTTGCTCTAAAGCGGCTAAGTTTTCTGCTTGGGGAAAAGACTTATAGCCCTCTATTGGCTCAATTCGAATATCAAGCACTTGAGATGGCGGTAAATAACGCAACAGCGGTAAGCAGGCATAACCTTCCTCACTTCTACTTTTCAGCATAGTTACAAGGCTAGTAAACAGCATAGACTTTCCGCTGCGACTAAGCCCAGTAATAGTGAATCGATGTGTTTCTTTACTAAAAACATCCGCTAACGTGTTGCTTGTCAGCGACGCTGCTGCCATTGTTTTATCAAACAATGCGGCAATATTTTTTTGCATAGTAGAGGTTATGTCCCGTTTTGTGCGGCTATTAATATCGCTATAAAATGGCTAGTAAACCGCTGCGCACTGTTATTCACAGCGCTTTTAAAGCAGCGTGGCGCGCAAGCAGAAGTCTGCATTGTGTAACGCGCACCGTAAACTATCGGTAGTACGTTCTATTAATAGTGGTTCTTTCGTTGTTAAAAGCAAGGGCGGTGCCACATATTAGCGCTGTGCAATATGTAACATTCCATTGCTGTTCGACGTTATAGAGCGGTATTAAAATCTAATGATCTTTGGTGAAACCAAATAGCTTTTTCTTGATGCGGTTTTTACTTGAGTGCCAGTGGTTCTTTGGCTTTATAGGGGCATTATCGATGACATGCTCAAAGTCTATATCACCTTTAGCCGTAGGCGGCACATGGGCACAGAAGAAGGTGTCTATGGATGATTGAGCCAAGGTTTTTAAACTTTCTCTGTACTGATTAGGATGACAAAGAGGGTATGGTGGAACCAGCTTTCCTTTTACCTTTACCAGCACATCGGCAATATAGGCTTGCTTGCTAGGCACGTGCATGACTGAAAGGTCGTGATCGGTATGCCCTGGCGTGTAAAGCACTTGCCAATTGGCAAAAATAGGCAGCGTTTGTTTATCTTTTAAAAGTATATCGGGGGCAAGAATCGGGTTATACCAAATAGACTCTTTCGCTTTGCCTATTCTATCTGCCACCCACCAAGTGAGTAATAAATCGATAATATGCGCAGTGCGCCCCCCAAGCCCTTTATACCAAGCTGCGGCTTTAGGATGAGATGCCACCTGCGCGCCCGTTCTTTCGCGCAAGCGCATTGCGCCGCCGGCATGATCGGGGTGCATATGAGTAACGACTATCAGCTTTAAATCGCTTAATGGCCGACCTAACGTACTGGTAATATACAAGCACACTTTGTCTACATCCGCGCGGCTGCAGCCATCTAATAACAGCAGCCCCTCGCTATCTTCGGCAAGATAAATATGTTGTATATAACCTGGCAACGTATGAATTTTCATAGCACAACCTAAATAAGCACGTTTCGCATGCTAACAAAAATTATCTGGTAAGACCAGATTCGGCGAACAACTGTAGCATCAACTCTTTTAACCACATAAGGCCCGGCTCACTCTCGTGCTGGCTGTGCCAATATAAATGAGTTTCTAGGGCAGGTAATCCAAAAGGTAGCGGCGCAGAAATAAGTTTGTCGTCTGATATTGCCACTGCCACAGAGCCCGGCAGCGTAAGTATGGCGTTAGTACACGCTACCACGTCGGCAGCAGCACGGTAATTTTGGCAGCGCCACAGCGAGGGCCTATTTACTCCAAGCTGCTGTAACGCAATTTCTTCTACCGAGGCCCCTTTCGAGCGATTAGACACAGTAATATGCCTAGCCTCAAGGTAGTGTTTCTTGTCCAGTTGATTAATCAGCGGATTGTTGCGGTTTATCAATACACGATAGTTATCTCGGCGCAGCATGCTATGAGATATGGGCTTTGGCACAGCACGGCCAATATCAATGGCTAAATGTAAACTGCGATTGCTTAAATCAGCTTCCATAGTATCGCGCTGTAGGCGTGTACTTACTATTTCTATGTTTGGCGCTGCTCGCTCAAGCTGGCTAAGCAAAGTGGGCAACACACCTAACTCTAGAGACTCTTGCATAGCAATAACAAAACGCTGATGACTTACCGCAGGGTCGAAATGATTAAACTGCTCTAGCGCACTGCGTATTTGGGTGAGGGCATGCAATATATCGGGGGCAAGTCGCTCGCAGGCGGCCGTAGGTATCATGTGCTGCTTTTCCCTTACAAACAGTGGGTCTCCTAGCAACTCCCTAAACCTGCGCATGGCGTGACTGACAGCAGAAGGCGTAATATGCAGAGTTTCAGCAACACGAGACATATTACGCTGCTGCCACAGGGCTTCGAACACTTTCAATAAATTTAAATCGAGTTTTTCAAACTGCCTAGTATCAATCATTTTATGCATACGCTTCTTGTTAATGCTTTTTTTACACCCTCTGATGAGCTGTAAACGACCACACCAATAATGTGTCTTAGTAAACCATACTATGAACACTGTGAACACTATTCACATGTTATTGGTATTATATTTCATTTCATTCAAAGCCTTTCTTCTACTAAGCTAGCGTTATCAATAATCAACCGTAGTGGTTAATTACACCGGAGTTTGAATACGTTGAGCCGCACAGTTTGGTTTTTAGCAGCACCACAGCGGTAATATTGCAATGTTATATTTAGTTTAATAAGGGTATCCATGGACTTTTCACATAACGACAAAACCAACGCTTTGCTTGAAAAGCTCGATGCGTTTATTGCCGAGCATATCGAGCCTATCGAAAATGAGGTGTACAACTTTCACCACAAAGAAAATAATCACAGTGATTGGAAAAGCTGGAAGCTGCACCCTAAAACCGAAGAGCTCAAAAAGAAGGCTCGAGAAGCTGGGCTAGCCAACCTCTTTTTGCCTGATGACAAATTAGGGAAAGGGTTAACCACGCTTGAATATGCTCCAATGGCAGAGCGCATGGGTAAGTTTTTATTCGCGCCAGAAATTTTTAACTGTAATGCCCCCGATACGGGAAATATGGAAGTGCTTTACCATTTTGGTAATGACGAGCAAAAAGCCCAGTGGTTAACGCCGCTACTTGCAGGTGAAATACGCTCTGTGTTTGGCATGACCGAACCAGATGTGGCCTCTTCTGATGCAACCAATATGGCCGCCACCATTATTGAAGATGGCGATGACGTAGTTATTAATGGCAAGAAATGGTGGTCTACAGGGCTTGGTCATCCTAATGCAGCCTTTACTATATTCATGGGCTTATCGAACCCTGACAATGACAAACACAGCCGTCATAGCATGGTGATATTACCTATAGATACCAAAGGAATTACGATTAAACGCATGCTAGATGCCTATGGTGATTTTGATGCGCCTTATGGTCATGGCGAAATGCACTTTGATAACGTACGCGTAAGCAAAGCCAACGTGATCACCGGGCTAGGTAAAGGGTTTGCCATAGCACAGGGACGTTTAGGTCCAGGCCGAATTCACCACTGCATGCGCGCCATTGGTATGGCAGAAAAGTCCCTTGAACTTGCCCTTAAACGAGGCCACGAGCGTGTTGCATTTGGTAAGCCTATTATTAAGTTAGGGGGTAACTTAGAGCGAATTGCCGATGCGCGAATGGCAATTGAGCAAGCCCGCTTACTTACACTGCATGCTGCATGGAAAATTGATAATTTAGGCGTTAAGCACGCCATGACTGAAATTTCAGCCATAAAAGTAGTTGTGCCAAACATGCTTCAAGACGTGGTAGATATGGCACTGCAGTTACACGGTGGTGCAGGTATGTGTAGCGACTTCCCGCTAGCGCGTTTTGCCGCTGGAGCTCGTGCACTGCGTTTAGCTGACGGACCAGATGAAGTGCATAAAGGCATGGTGTCTCGATTAGAGCTTAAGAAATATCAGTAAGTGATTAAGCGCGTGCTGAACTGATTTGTATTGTTCTAATTCATATTGATTCAGGGCACACGCTCTAGTACCCCATAAATAAAAAATGCCGCTCTCAGGTGCCTCAATATGAGAACACAAGAAAGCGGCATTGTTGTATGTGGCTGCTAGCAGCCACATTTTGAGTACTGATATTTAAAGCAAGCGCTTAATACGTATAACGTGCCTGAACGTAATACATACCACCGTTAAAACCAAATGGGCTTGCTTCAGGGTACAGCTGACCTAAGCTTCCTGCGCTAGGGTTTTCATCCGGATAGGTATCAAACAAGTTGCTCGCTCCCACCACTAAATCAAGATATTCGTTGTAGGTGTAAACCACTTCAACGTCTATCAGGACTTCTGCGCTGATATCATTTACGCCATTTCCAGTGTCGTCCCAACCACCGAAATAATTAGCTCTCAATAAAGTTCTAAAATCACCTTGAGTGTGTGTCCACGATACATTACCACGCAAATTTGGCAGTAAATCCTCTATCGCAGCAACACGATTTTCGCCAATGGGATTAAGCGTTCCTACATCGTCCACTTCGGTTTCGTTGTAGTTAGCGGCTAACGTTAACCGTGAACTGCCGCCCCAAACATCAAAGCTGTAGTTACCCACCACGTCGATACCACGAGTTGTTGTGTCAAAACTATTTGAGAAGAACCTAAACTGAGACAGATCGTCTAAGCCAATGAAGTTTTGACGGTCGATAACGCCCGATGCATCTAGTTCGGTCAACGCTTCTGATACCGTCGCAAAATCGGCACCGCCGCCAGCGAAGTTAAGTGCATCTAAGAAGTCTACGTTAGCACCAAGTGCTACGCGATCTTCAAGTTCGATATGATAAAAATCAACCGTTAAGCTAACGTCTGCTATATCCGCAGAAAAACCTACAGAGAAGTTTCTTGCCTGCTCTGGTCCTAAAGCTGGACGACCGTTACCTTGACTTTCAATAAAGTCTGCAGCTAACTGACCCGCTGCCGATGATAAAGGCAGTGTACCTTGGTCGATAAGCACGCCATTCACGTTCTGTGTAGTCACATTGGTTATATTCGCCTGGCCCGCTGTTGGTGCGTGAAAGCCTGTTGAATAGGCACTTCGAATGCGAAAATCATCAGTTACATGGAAAATACCGGCCAGTTTAAAGTCGGTAGTATCACCAAATTCGCTAAAGTCCTCACGACGCACTGCCGCCTGTAATGTTAGTGATTCAGTCACGTCAGCTTCTAAGTCTACATAAAACGCTGTACTGTCTTGTGAAGCGCTTGTGTTACTTGGGAAACCACCAAAGCCGTTTGAGCTTGACGAGAAACCTTGGCTTGATAATGGACCTAATGCGAATGAAGCTGGGTCGCCGGCGAACAAATCGAACTCTTCCTCACGGTATTCAGCACCAAACGCCACGTTTAAATCTGACTCAAAACCAACGTCGATACCATACACAAAGTTAAGGTTAAACAAGGTTTCTGTCTGTTCTTGACCACCCGGATTGAAATCACGCGGCGTATCAGGGCCTAGTGATGCATTAATTGTGTTATTAATGAAGAAGTCAGTTCTGTTGGAACCGCGCTGTGCGCTAACGTCGTAATAAAGACCCGTACCCACTTCTAAGTCGCCACGTAAACCAACCGTGAACGCCATATCTTCGTTTTCGCCGCCAAATCGCGGAACAAAGCCCAGCGGAATTGTTTCGATAAACGAGAAGCAATTGTCATCGGCTTGTACTTGCTGAAGGAACGTTGGGTCTGGAAAAACGTTACCGTTTCCGCCAATTGGGATACCTGCAATACAACTTCCGCCTACCCCTACTCCGTCTAAATCGCCAACAAGCACTGAATGTACACCGTTAGGGTCTTCCATACCTGTGAGTGGGTCAACCAATGGGCCGGCATAAACACCACCACGCTGGCTGCCTTCAGTTACTGGGTTACGATAAAAGAAACCACCAGCAACATTACGCTGCCCGTAATTACCAAAAAGGTAAAGCTCTGCCGCATCACTAAACTCATACTCAGAATTAATGAACACTTTAACGTCATCTTCTACATCTGGCTGCCCCCAGTACTGAGGAACCTCATTGGTATAGGTATTAATTGTGGAAAAGTCTGACTGCGATAAATACCCCGCATCAACCATACCCGCAACGTCGTCACGCACTACAGAGCGAATGGTGCCTTCTACATCGCGAATTTCAGCCGTAACATTAACAAAACCACTAGTGCCCAGTGAAAAACCCGCATTTGCCGCTATGGTGTAGGTATCGCCGTCGCCTTCATAGGTAGAGCCATAATTAGCCCGCAGCTCGAAGCCCTCGTCGTTATCACGCAATAGGAAGTTAAGCACGCCGGCAATGGCATCAGAACCATACTGAGAGGATGCACCGTCGCGCAGCACTTCAACCTGCTTTAACGCAAGTGACGGTATAGCTGAAATATCGACACCTTGTGCCCCATCAGAAATACCACCACCTAAAAAAGAGATAATTGAACCACGGTGTCTGCGCTTGCCGTTAACTAAAACCAAAACATTATCTGGCGATAAGCCTCGCATGTTGGCAGGGCGTACTATTGTGGCTGCATCACTAATAGGCTGAGTGTTTACATCGAATGACGGTACATTTGTGCGAAGCATGTCTTGTACGTCGGTTGATGAATTTTGACGGAATTCTTCTCCGCTAATTACATCAACAGGCACCGGAGAATCTGCCGCAGAACGGTTAGTCATGCGCGTACCGGTAACAATAATATTCTCAAAACTTTCTGCTTCTTCTTCCGCTTCCTGTGCTAATGCAGGAGCAGAAAGTGCGGCAAAAAATGGTATAGACCCAGCTAGCAGCGCTGAAGTTATACGATTAAGTTTACGACCTTTTGTGAAGTTACTTTGGTTCACTGTGTGTCTCCTTCAAGACGAGTTGTTTGTATAGATATTATTTTTATTATGTTTTGTGATATTCAAAATTATGCGGTGAGGTAAAATATCACCCTGTGCATTTTTGATGCTACAATAATGCGCCTTATTAGTACAAGTATTTCGTTATTTCGATCTTTAAGCACTATCCATCATCATTAACCCTCCATTCAATTACTACCTTAGGATAATAATTTCTCACCAGATGATAACAAAAAGACAACACGCTGATTAAATAATGAGCTACTCTTTTACACTTAGTTAACATGAAAAACGATTAAGTATTTTCGTTATTAGTAGAAAAAGTAGTTCGTTTAACGTGGTAGATAGGGTTTGCTTCTTAGCGAAAAAAATGTGTCAGAAATTACATCTCGTAACATATAAGCGTATGAAAAAAGTAGATTAATTCCTTATAAAGCGTATATTTCGACGCTGCCTGGTCCTGAACTCGAATTCGGGGTTCCCAACCACAGGCACTCAACATTAAGGAATGATTAAATGAAAAAACTAATTCTTGCTGCCGCACTTAGTGCAGTATCTGCAGCCTCTTTCGCAGCTGCTCCTGCTTGGGATTTTGTCCAAGCCAGCTATGTAATGACCGATTTTGATGATGCTGATTTAAACTATGAGCCTGATGGCTTTGCCATTTCAGCATCAAAACTAGTGACAGACGACGTGTTTGTTACCGGTAGCTATTCAATGCAAAATGACGATATCTTTAGCACTGAAATAGATTTCGATAGATTGTCACTCGGTTTAGGCTATCGCTATGCCCTATCAAACAAAACAGATCTTTACGGTATTGTTAGCTATGAAGATGTTGAAATATCAGGAAGTGGTGAGTCTGAAAGCGAAGACGGATTCGGCTTAACAGCCGGTGCTCGTTCTATGGTAATGGACAACATAGAACTTCGCGGTGCTGTGAAATATATTGATACTGACAGTGGCAGTGACACATCGCTTCTTATTGGTGGCGACTACTTTTTCTCTCCAGCCTTCGCTGTAGGCGTTAGCTATGAAACTTCAGACGACCTCAGCACGTTTGGATTGAATGCGCGTTATAACTTTTAATGTGATGTAGCGCCTATATGGCGTAAATTTTTACATTACTATAGTTGTTGGCGCTAACGATAAAGCCGGGTAGGTAAATTCCATACCCGGCTTTTTTATTTCATTTTTTTGCTTACTTGCTTTTAGAAAAAGCTGTCATCAGTCTGTCACAGAAGTAGTTAAACATAATGCGACAAAATCTTGACACCATAAGAACCAAAAAACTGGCGCATCAATGTCTGGGGAGACAAAATGAAAGCAATGATAGCAGCAGCTATGTCTGTTGCATTAGCATCAGCAGCACAAGCTACAACTGTGTTTATAAATGAAATTCACTATGATAACACTGGTGGTGATACAGGCGAGTTTGTTGAAATCGCAGCACCTGCCGGAACTGACCTTACCGGTTGGTCTATCGTTTTTTATAACGGAAGTAATGGCACAACTTACGGCACGCAAGCACTGTCTGGAGCGATAGGCGATCAAGCTGCTGGCTATGGTTTTGCTACAGTCAATCGTTCTGGTATTCAAAATGGCTCACCCGATGGGCTGGCACTGGTTGATGCGACAGGTAACGTGGTTCAATTTTTAAGTTATGAGGGCCAGTTAACAGCGACCAACGGTATAGCCAGCGGCCTCACCAGCATGGATATTGGTGTTTCAGAGCCTGGCTCGACCGCTATTGGTGATTCATTACAGCTTTCTGGATCCGGAACAGCGTATGCCGACTTTGTTTGGCAGGCACCAGCAACTGCGACGCCTGGCGCTGCCAATAATAATCAAGCCTTCGGTGGCGTGGTTGTAGACAATGCTCCAACCGTTGTATCGACTGACCCTGCCGATGGCGACGCTAACGTGGCGATTGACGCTTCAATCTCTATTCGCTTCAGTGAAGACGTTGCGATAAGCGCTATCAATGCCATTGAATGTACTAGTGAAGTAGCTATTCAAGGCACGCTATCGGGTGAGGGGGCTACTTATACGGTTGATCCTGATACTGACTTTACATCAGCCGATGAGTGCTCATTCACAATAAGCGCCGAAGATGTAACTGACTTAGACGGCGAGCCAGATACAATGGCCGAAGACGTAACCATTGCGTTTAGTGTCGTGGACGAATCAGCAACCGCCTCTTTGTTGGTAAATGAAATACACGCCGACCCTGCATCTGGTGATGCAGGCGATGCAAATGGTGACGGAACACGAAATTCCTCAGGCGATGAATTTGTAGAGATTGTTAATAACGGTGAACAAGCCTTTGACCTAACTGGATGGGAGCTGAGCGACGGTGTACAAGTTCGTCATGTTTTCCCAAGCGGTTCAACTGTTGAAGCGGGCTGTGCAGTGGTTGTATTTGGTGATACTGCATCTACCGATGGTTTCGGTGGAGCGCTTGTTCAGGCGGCATCAACCGGTGCAGTTGGCCTGAATAACGGCGGCGACACGATTACACTCACTAACGGTGCAATCATCATTGAGCAGACTTATGGCTCTGCTGGCGGTGACAATCAGTCACTCACACGTGACCCAGACATTACTGGCGAAGTCTTCGTTAAGCATAGCGTTGCGACTGGTTCTGAAGGCGCGCTTTATTCGCCGGGTACGCAAGTTAACGGAAATAATTTTGCAGGGTGTACTGTGCCAGATGTAGCACCAACGGTTGTTGATGTTACGCCAGCTGATCAAGCGACGTTAATCAGTGTTGATACGGCAGTAATTGTTACGTTCAGCGAAGATGTTAGTCTTGGTGATTTACCATCACTTAATTGTTCGGTTTCAGGTGAGGTATCACTTGGCAGTCAGCTTAACGGTGCCGTGCTTACGCTGACGCCAGAAGCACAACTTGCAGATGGTGAAACGTGTAACTTGCTGGTATCGGCTGATCAAGTCAGCGACGTTGATGGACAAGCCGATGCATTAGCGGCTGATTTTGTTAGCTCTTTCACTACAGCAGAAGCATTATCTTGTGATTCGAACAGCACCTTCACCCCAATCGCCACTATTCAGGGTAGCGGTAGCGAAAGCCCTATATCAGGACAGGATGTTTTGGTTAAAGCAGTGGTAACCTCTGTTTTACCTGAGCTGAATGGTTTTGTTGTGCAACAGCTAGCAGCAGACGAAGACGGTAACCCTGAAACATCAGAAGGGATATATGTTCAAAATACTAACTTCGCAGTACCAAGCGTCGGTGAATTAGTACTGGTAAATGGTAGTGTATCGGAGAGATTTGGTCGTACTCAGTTAAGCTTACTTGCTGAAACTACGTCTTGCGAGGAAGAAGTAGCTGCAATAACACCTACCTCGTTAAGCTTGCCGGTGGAATCTTTAACAGAGCTTGAATCACTGGAAGGAATGCTAGTTAACTTTTCTGCGCCGCTAACGGTAAGTGATAACTTTGGTTTAGGTCGCTTTGGTCGAGTGACATTGTCAAACGGTCGTATTTTCAACCCGAACAATATCTTTGAGCCTGGTACAGCTGAAAATCTTGAACTGGCTGAGCAGAACCAATTGAATCGCATCATTCTTGATGATGGTAGCGATAATCAAAACCCTGCTGTTGTGCCATTCCCTACTGGTAACTTGTCAGCCTCAAACACCTTACGTTTAGGCGATACGGTATCATCACTAACGGGTGTGCTTGATTTTACACGTGGTGAATACATGATTTATGCGACGGCTGAGCCAACGTTCGTTGCTTCAAACCCTCGCACCGAAGCACCTGATTTAGCGCCTGGAAACCTTTCAGTAGCCAGTCTGAATGTTCTGAACTTCTTCAACAACATCGACAGTGGCCCAGATATTTGTGGTCCAGAAGGAAACGATGATTGTCGTGGAGCAGACGATAACGGCACAGATAGCGCTGGAAGAACAGAGTTTGAACGCCAGACTCTCAAAACTGTTGCCGCCATTGCGTCAATGAACGCCGATATCGTGGGCTTAATGGAAATTGAAAACAACGGCTTTGGTGAAGGTAGTGCAATTGCTGAGCTTGTCGATGCGGTAAATGCAGAATTAGGTGAAGACGCCTATGCAATTGTTGACCCTGGCACAACGGTCGGTACTGATGCGATTACCGTCGCGCTTATTTATAAGCCTGATGTCGTTTCATTGAGCGGCGCGTTACGTATTCTTGATAGCAGTAACTCGATCAGCGATGAAGATGGTCCTTTATTTAACGACCGTCGCAATCGTCCGTCGCTCATTCAAAAATTCGCATTAAACGCAAACGGCGAAGAAGTGGTGGTAAGTGTTAATCACCTTAAGTCTAAAGGTTCAAGCTGTGGTGCGGGTGACGACGATAATGAAACTGGTCAGGGAAGCTGCAATTTAACTCGTACGCGTGCTGCTCAAGCGTTAACAGCGTTTATTGCAAATGAGTTTGTTGATACACCGGCTTTGATTATTGGCGATTTAAATGCGTATGCGAAAGAAGATCCTATCCGTGCAATTTTAGCCGAAGGGTACACCGATTTAGCAAATGAATTTGGCGGCGCGAGTGCATACTCCTACACCTTTGGCGGCGAGCTGGGGTACTTGGACCATGCGCTTGCCAATGACATTCTAATTGATAGCGTTGTAGACACTACCGAATGGCACATTAACGCTGATGAGCCTATTGTATTGGATTACAACCTTAACTTTAAATCAGCCTCGCAGATTGATAGCTGGTATGCACCTGATGCATATCGCATGTCAGACCATGACCCCGTTATCGTGTCACTGAAGCTTGAAGCTCAAGCGTTACGTGGAGACTGGGATAAAGACGGTGATGTTGATATTAACGATGTGCGTGGCTTTATGATGGCTATTCGCACACGTCAGTCGATTAGCGACGATTTTGACCTCAATAAAGACGGTAAATTCAATATTATCGATGTTCAAACAATGATGACCTTATGCTCGCGCACCCGTTGCGCGGCATAAGGGCAAAAACTTAAAAGCAGTAGGAAGATAACATGAAAAAGATTTTAGCTAGCTTATTTTTATTCGTGACAATGCAGGCCAATGCATCGTTAATTTCATTATCTGTAAGCGACAACGATATTGATGTTGGCGAAACCGTTACTGTCTCGGTCATTGCTGATATGACCGAAGCATTTACTGGTTTTCAGCTTCAACTTGAATTTGACAAAACGATATTTGGTTTCGTTGATGGAACGTTTAGCAGCGACTTAACAGCATGGTCTGATTTAGCCTTTTTATCTGGTGATGAAAGCTATGGTTTTAGCATTGACTTTGCCAACTTTTCTGAAGTTTCGGCAGGCGAATACACCGTATTAGAAATTGAATTACTTGGACGTAAGAATGCCATAGGTTCAACTATCGGTTTTGGTACTGTCGCTGCATCTTTTCTTGACTTCTTTACGTCTGATGTCAGAGAAGTCAACATTGCTACTGACGCTGGCACTGTTCCGGCATTAGTGAATGTTAATAATGCGGTTGACGTTCCTGCGCCAGCATCATTAGGTTTAATGGCAATGGCTATCGCCGGACTAGTAAGCGTGCGCCGTAAAGCCTAAGCCAAACCGTTTCAAGACAAATCCACAAAAGCCGCGGTTTGAGTCATTCATGCTGCGGCTTTTTTTTGTTCAGTTTACAAGCCACTTGCCAGTATCACATCATCGAACTTTCTCGATTAAATTTTTGAACATTGTAAATCTTATCAGTAATCACGCCTTTAATGAGGTGACAATCAAATATAGAGTAATGCATATATTAATGTTTCGAGTTATTGGTTGAAAATAATTGCTTGCTTCGGTAAATACACTCGAAACCTGAGTGCTAGTGCATTACTGTATGCAGTATCTAAATTATTGTGTGGCGCTTATGCATTTTACTCCAACCAACATTGAAGATTTACCCACTCCCTGCTGCTTGATAGACAAAGCCAAAATGCAGCGCAACATTGCTCGGTTGTCTTCGCATATTGGTAATTTGCAATGCACGCTTAGACCCCACGTTAAAACCCATAAGTCGATTGAAGTAACCCAGGCCATAATTGATGCTGGCAACGTTAAGGGCATTACGGTTTCAACGCTAAAAGAAGCCGACTATTTCTTTAAACACGGCATGGACGATATTTTATATGCGGTGGGCATTACACCAAACAAAATAGCCCACGTAGCACAGCTTATTGAGCAAGGTTGTGACCTAACGGTTGTCATTGATAATGAGGATATGTTGTCACTTATCTTTGAGAAAATGGCACAGCACAACTGCGTATTTAAAGTCATTATTGAGCTAGATACCGATGGGCATCGCTCTGGCGTAAACCCTCACTCTGACGCACTTCTCTCTATTGCCAAACATATTAGCAATAGTACTCATGCAAAGTTTGAAGGGGTGATGACCCATGCTGGCGAGTCTTACACCTGCTTTACTGAAAAAGCAAAGCAAGCCATGGCGGCACAAGAGCGCGACCTGACTCTACATGCTGTTAAACGTTTGTTTGAAGAGGGAATACATTGTAATACGGTGTCTATTGGCTCTACCCCTACCGCATTTGCCGTTGACCAACTCGACGGCATCACCGAAGTGCGCGCCGGCGTGTACGTATTTTTCGACCTGGTTATGGCAGGATTAGGCGTATGCGACGTAGACGATATTGCTATGTCGGTACTGGGCACGGTGATAGGTCATCAGAAAGACAAAGGCTGGATAATAACCGATGCAGGCTGGATGGCCATGTCAAGAGACCGCGGCACCGCCGATCACGTTCAAGATTATGGCTATGGGCTAGTTGCCCCTTCAAGTAGCCAAAATACGCGTTATATCATGAGCGACGCGAATCAAGAGCATGGCATTATTACTGCAGCTTCAAACGCAAGCCAAGAAAGCCAGTCAGAGCCCCAATCAAAAAGCACTGACAGTATTTTCACTCATTTCCCGCCAGCCAAAGCCGTAGAAATTCTTCCAAATCATGCATGCGCAACTGCGGCGCAATACAACCATTATTACGTAGTAGAAAATGGCGTTGCCGTAGACAAATGGCATTCAGTTACGGGCTGGTGAGTGTACATACAGTTAGTCTTGCGGCTTTAACCATTCAAATTTCAAACCTTTAGCCGTTCGATTTTTAAAACCAGTCCAGTGTGTATGTTCTGGCTTTTCCTCACCGCTTTGATCTTTGGCCCATTTGCCCTCATTCGAAGACGGCACCAGGTCTAAGTAATCTTGCATTTCAGCATTCTTTTTTAGGTACTTGCCTAACCAAGCCGTTATGAAGTGCTGCGCAATATTGTTCATTCTGGCGCTTTCCCACACCGAGTCGGTATAGTGCACACTCACGTTAATTCCGAGCTCTTCGTTGTAGTAAAAGCTTTCTTCAGGCGCGGGCATTGGCGCACCCGCACTATGATTAGCATTTTCATAGGTAAGTAAGGCTCGCTCGGTATTCTTCGCATTTTGCCAAAGCGCTCTTACACCATTTTCGTATCCAGACACATCGTCAACAGACCCTGCAACAAACAGCATGGGTACGTTTATATCGGCTAAACCTTGCTCATCCCAAACGTTATAATTCATTCCCCAAGGGGCAAACGCGATAACGGTTTTAATTCTTGAATCGGGCCGCTTGGCTTGAGAATTTGAAGCCTGTTGATACATGCTTAACAAACCCGAAGGCACCATATTGTTAGATTCTGCTGCTTGCTTGGTCATTCCTGCGCCACTCATAATTACTGCGCCGTAACCACCCATCGAATATCCGATAATGGCCGTGTTTTGCGTATCAACGATGTTATGCAAGAAAGAGTCTGAGGTTTCGCTGAGCCTTTCAATTTCATCGAGCACAAAACCTTGGTCGAGTGGACGATTAACGAGCGTCGATTTGAAAGCATTTAACGTGCGATAAGTAGAGTCGGTATGGTCGATTGAGGCAACCACGTAGCCTTTTGATGCCAAGTTCTCACCCAAATGAGACATTAAATAGCGGTTTCCAGGATAACCATGGGAGATAATAACAAAGGGATAGGCTTGGTCGCTTTGCGCAGGACTCGCGTCGCGCATGGCTTTGCCATGAAGACTAATTTTGGTTTTACCGTCGCGTAAATAAGTAGTTTGCACCCTACTGCCAGTTGCATCTTCAGCCGCTGGATACCAAAGCTCTACCGTAAGCGGCCTGTCGTATTTTGGAAGTGTGGGCGCATCGGAGCCACTAGAGTTAACACCCGATGAATCAAGCTGGGCTGTATCAATATTTACAACATCAATCTGATTAGGGTTAGTAAGTTCGAGTGTGCGCACGCCCACATTATATTGACCATATTTTGCTAATTCGGGCGCATCGGGTCGTTGAGTATCAATTCTATTTTCGCCGTTGGCACTTGTGGTTAATCCCAACAACACAAACAGGGAAGTCATTACTGTGGCAAAGCTAGATGGGTACAAGTTTTTCATTATATGACCTTTGCTATAAAGCATGAGTGTGGAATAGGTTGTCTTCAATAGGCTATTTGTTACAGGCGAACTGTCGTATTGCATGCCTAATTGATTACGCGTACTAGATAATACGTGAAAAGTAATACACTTAAGCTACAAACAAAAAAGCCAGCGGCAATTACATCACCGCTGGCTTATGCTTTTTTGCTAATCTTAGTATCTTAGGCGAGCTTGAATACCAAAGTATCTGTCTGCATCGCGAGGAATTTGATATCGGAAGTTGTCACCGCTGTAGGTAGTAACAAAACTTTCGTCGGTCAGGTTTTTACCAATTAACGATATACGAACGTCATCATCGTTAAACGAGAACGCTAGGCTTGCGTTAACAATGCCATAATCAGGCAATAAGGCTTCAGGGTTTGTCTCTGCTGTTGTACCTGGGCCACCTGCGAATATTTCGTCGGTGTAAACGTAAGAGCCGTTTAAGTAAACGTTCATATTGTCAAGTTCCCAAACGTATTCACCGCTTAGAGAGTATTTCAAATCTGGTGAGAATGGTAAGTCGGCACCCGATCTGCCGTCGCAGGAGTCTAAGCCTACTGGACATCTAAACTCATCAACAGTCGCATCAACGGTAGCCATTCCGCCGAATAAGCTAAATTGGTCGCTGACTTGCCAAATGAAGTCAACTTCTGCACCTTCGGTAATAATAGACCCGGCGTTAGTTAAACGAGTAATGAAAACACCGTCTAACAATTCTGGGTTATTAGCTTGGAAACCGTCAATTTCTGTGCGGAACACTGCCGCATTAAATACGAAGTCGCGGCTGGCGTATTTATATCCTAGCTCGTAAGCGTCAGAGGTTTCTGGGCCAATGGGAAGCGTATCGTTTGGCGCCATATTGTAAAACACGTTAAACGCTGGGCCTTTATAACCTTGCGAGAAGGTAAAATAAGCCATACTGTTGTCGTTAATGTCGTACTGCACGCCTAGCTTACCCGACAAATCAGTTTCGTCTGTCTCTCCGTCAAAGTCTGTATCAAAGCCACGAACACCTACACCCGTTCTTGCATACTCATCGTTACTGCGACGGTTGTGAGAAAAGCTCACTTCATCTTTTGTATAACGTAAACCAAAGAGTAAGCGTAAGTCGTCATTAAAATGATATTTACCATCTGCAAATACGGCGTAGTTTAGAAACTCAGTTTCCATAAAGGCAGTTGCGCTAACAATATCGTTTGATAAACAGCTTAGCGACTCGTCTTCAATAAACTGGTTAACTTGTTCTTCGCTTGGGTTCTCTACACCTAATGTGCCGCTAAGATAAGCGCTAATTGCCGCAGGGAATTGTCCGTTATTGTTTTGACAGCTCGCTTCGCGGGTAAAGCTACGGTTAGACTTTTGCTGCCACCAGAACACACCGCCTTGATATTCAAGTGCATTGCCTAAGGGTGAAGCAATACGAAATTCTTGCGATACTTGGTTCCAGTCTTGAGGACCGATGTCGTGTAGCTGAAACGGCACGCCAAATACAGGCAACGGTGCGTCTCCGGCAGTAGAGGTGAAGTCGCCTTCACGGAATTCCGTGTTCGACCAATCGCGATACGCTGTAATAGAGGTAAACTGGTGGTCGCCAATCATAGTGTCGAACTGCATCGAGAACGCAGTATGTTCATCGATGGTTCGCGTTTCAAAATCGTGGTCAACCTGACGCTGGTTTAAATCCAGATCGCCTATACCAGTGCTATCAGGCGATGCTTCTGACTGGTGTCGGCCACTTGGTGTTAGCTCTAAATCTGCGCAGCAATCATCGTTTGACTTCATGTTTTCAAATATGAAAAGCATTTCAGTATCGTCAGAAATGCGATAGTCGAGCATTGCTCTAACGCCTTCTCTGTCATAGCCGTTAACCATTTCGTTATTGAAAACGTTTTCAATATAACCGTCGAAACCTGATTTCATTACCGTAATGCTGCCGCTAGCGTCTTCGTTTAAGGCGCCGTGCATACTGCCTCTTAGCCGATATTCATTACCTTGAAACAACGTGGCTTCTAGCATTCCACCAAACTCATCCTGCGGACGCTTAGTGGTAATATTTACGACACCGGCCGATGCGTTTTTACCAAACAAGGTACCTTGTGGACCGCGTAGAACCTCAATTCTTTGTAGATCGTACAGGTCCATAAATGCTTGACCAGAACGCCCAAGAACAACACCATCTACAACGGTAGATACGCTTGGCTCAGCCGCAATACTAAAGGAGATAGTACCTACACCACGTACCGTAATTGCCGAGTTTCGGGTTGTGTTACCTTTTCGAAAGCTTACAGAAGGCACCAACGCTTGAAGGCCTTCAATGTTGTTAGCGAAGGCTGCGTTAATTTGATCTTCACGCAATACAGACACTGCAACAGGAATATCACTGATACTCTCCACACGCTTTTGCGACGTTACTACAATTTTCTCGAGTGATCGTTCATCAATAGGCTCTTCGGCCTGTTGATTTTCTTGCGCATAGCCATGTGCACTAACGAGTAATCCAGATGTCATGGCGAGCGTTACCGCCCGACTAACAATAGACCTTCTTGTATTCATGTTGTTCTCCAAGGGACTGTTCTCAAGCCTTTTTCGCAATCAATAATCAAGCTTGTGTAGGCATATTGATGACGCAAAGCATGTAGGTTTTATTTTTATTAGTGAAACGCACCACAATGTAACTTTTGTTTTCAACACCGTTTTGTATAGAAGATATCTTTTATCTAGTATCTTATATAAGAGTACTTAAGTTAAACAATTGTAAATTCATTTGCAAATAGAATGTTAATGTTTTCACCATGTTTTTTGGTAAATGCGGGGCAGGTAGAAATGAGGGGGTCATCTCTACCTACTCAATAGGCATTGGTTAGGCGTTGGCCGTTAAACGCTTCAGACTTTTTGCGTATCTAACACGCCACCATTTAAGACTTAAGCCAATGGCAATGAAGCAGCTCGCCCACAGGGTTATCAAAAGAGGTATAAATGATTGACTCAACCCTCCCACAAAACCGATGGGTGAGAACATGAGGTAAAGCGTTGCAATAAGGCTAATAAGAATGATGGCGCTTGGAATAGCATAGCGCCAAGGCGTCATATTCACTTCTGCCTTCAACGTAAATTGCCATGGTGTGGCCATAGGATACAGACGCCCAATAACCAACATAATGGCAAGTTCTATGACGAACAAAATGCCGTAAATATGAATGAAGTTGATGTCCACTTCCCACACAAACTTCAACAGTCCGTACGCAATAACGTGGAAAATTATGGCCACTTTGGCAGCTAGTGCCGGCACGCGTTTGGTGAATAAACCTACCAGCACAATGGTAATAACCGGAATGTTATAGAAGCCCGTAAATATACGAATGATCTGCCACAAACCATCAGGCGCAAACATGAGCAGCGGTGCGGTAATGAAAGACAGAACCGCAATAACCAAGCTGGTTATCTTTGCTACCCGTATAATTTTTTCATCGCTGACGTTGCCCTTTTTGAAGGGCTTATACACATCGAGACAGAACAAAGTAGCCGCACTGTTTAACAGCGAATTGAATGAGCTGAAAACAGCACCTAATAATACTGCTAAGAAAAAGCCAGACAGATATTGGGGTAATACGTTTTTCACCAAGTGCGGATACGCTAAGTCAATAGTTTGCAAACTTTCATCTTGATACAGATGGTAAGCAATAACGCCAGGCAGCATCATCATAAATGGCACCAGCACTTTGAAGAATCCTGAAAAGAGCACGCCTTTTTGCCCTTCCACCAGATTTTTCGCGCCAAGGGTGCGCTGAATAACGTATTGATTCGTTCCCCAATAAAAGAGGTTGGCCAAAATCATGCCGGTAAAAATAGTGCCGAACGGAACCGGATCGTCGGGCCCGCCTATTGCATTGAGCTTTTCAGTTTCTGTTGTGGCAATGGTGGTTAAACCCTGGCTGAAACTGCCGTCCCCCAATGCTACAAGACCAAGTATTGGCACTAACAAACCCACAATTAACAGGCCAATGCCGTTGATAGTATCTGACACGGCTACTGCTTTTAAGCCACCAAAAATGGCATACAAAGCCCCCACTGTGCCCACGACCACAATGGTTAATACTAGGCTTGCCTCATAATTTAGGTTTAATAAGCCAGGTACATCAAAAAGTCGAAGCACGGCAATGGAGCCCGAGTACAGTACAGAAGGTATGGTAACGAGGGAGTAGCCCACCATAAACAGCACAACGGTCATGCGGCGCACGCTGTCGTCAAATCGGTCTCGAAGAAATTCAGGTAAGGTAGAAAAAGCGCCGGCCAAATAACGTGGCAGAAACACAAGCGCCATAATAATGGTAGAGATACCCGCGGTAACTTCCCACGCCATGGCACTTAAGTTATACCCAAAGGCAGAGCCATTAAGCCCTATCAACTGCTCGGCGGAAAGGTTAGTTAGGATCATGGAACCGGCAATAAAGGTACCAGTAAGCCCACGCCCGGCAAGGAAGTACCCGTCTTGCGTATTCACCTCACCTTTCGTCTTCATGTAAGAAATGACGGCAACTAAAATCATAAATGCCGTGCATGACAACAGCGTAAGGGTGATGTCCATGTACTACTCCTTCCTCGCTATTGCGCCGGCCATAGGGTGATGTTCGACATGTCCATATCGGTGTGCTGAACGTCTGGTCCAAACTCAATTTGACTGCCCTTTTTCATAAAAACAGCCATATCATTAAGGGACAGCGTTTCTTCTTTATAGCTATTACCGTTAATAACTTCAGCGTTAACAGTCTCATCGCTACCCAAGCGCACCCATTCGCCCTTAGGCAGGTAGTATTTTATTTTTCCACCCGGCACCACACATGGCACAACGAGTAGGTCGTCACCACACATAAACTGCTGCTCGAAGCCGTGAGAAAGGGGTTCATCAGGAAACGCCAGTACCATTGCGCGTTGAACGGGCAAGGCGGTTTTCGAGGCCTGCTGCGCCGCTTTTTCTAAATAAGGAATGAGTCTGTATCTCAATCTAAGTGCTTCAAACACCGCGCTCGACGCGGCTTCACCGTAAGACCAAGGTTCGCGAGGCCCTATACCGTGAAGACGCATGTGAGCACTAAATACCGATGCTTGAGTCCAGCGAACGTAAAGCTCGGCATCGCGGGTATCTTTATAAAAACCGCCAATATCAGTGGCAAAGAACGGCCCGCCCGATAACCCCCACGACAGACTACCGCGAATGCTTGCTGCAAGCCCTTGCCAATCGGCTTGCGGATCGCCGCCCCATTGTGAAGGATAACGCTGACTGCCAGTCCAGGCAGAACGGCTGAATAAAAACGGCCCTGTTTTACAGTACTTTTCAGCGGCCTCGTAAACGCAGCGGTTATACAGCATGCTATACACATTGTGCAGACGATTGCCCGAATCGCCGCTGTACGAAAGCATATTGTCGTCTTCTAGCTGCTCACCAAAATCGGCTTTTATCATATCTATGCCTGAATCGAAGAGAGGCTTGTGCGACTCTTTCCAAAACTCGTAGGCTTCAGGGTGGGTAAAATCGAGAATACCGGAATCCGGCAGTGGCGTAAGTACTTCACCAAATGGGCTTAAATCCCACTCGTAGCGATAGGCCTCGCCCGTGCGCTTGTCTTTTATAAGCCAGCCTTTATCAGCGGCCTTTTTAAACAACGGGTTCTTCACAGAAATCATGGGGTATTCCCACACACAAATTTTAAACCCTAGAGCCTTTAACTCATCTATTATGGGTTGCGGATCGGCATAGCGAGATGGGTCCCATTCAAAAGCAAAACGGGTATCGGTGTCTTGCCATGCCCTACCATCAAGAGTAATGACGTCGCACGGCATTTCTTTTTCTCGCACTTCTTTTGCTACCGCTAAAAGCTCTTCCGCGTCTTTGTAGTACGCCTTTGAAAGAATGACGCCCAAGCTCCACGTTGGCGGCGTTGGCGCAAAACCTGTTAGCTGGCTATAGGTGTTAATGCTTTTTGCTGGTGTGTCTTCGTGATATAGAAATACATCAAGTAGAGCGTCTTCAACTAAGCACACATAAGCACGTTGAGACCATAGCGCGTAACCCACGCCGTGGGTTACCGGTGAAGGTGTATGGACAAATAAGTTCCACCCTTCAGGGCTCCAAGCATAAGGTGTGTTTTTGTAAGACTTCTCTGCGTTAACGCCAAGGGCATCGTGGTTGTATGAGCGAATAAGCTGACCGCGTTTATCTAGCTTTGCCCATTTCTCTCCCAAGCCATAAACAGCTTCGTCATACGCAAGCTCTAAACTGATTAACCAACCTGCATCGGTTTTAGCAAAAGGAGGAAGGCGATGCTGGCGAACAAAGTGGCCGTCGGTGGCGCTTTGCTGTACCAGCTTGTCGTTTTTAAACAGCTTAAAATGAAGCGGCGACATAAATAGCTCTAGGCGATAGCTTCCACCTTTAAGCGTAAATTGGTCATTGTCACCAGATAACGTGAGCGACTCTTTTTCTGGCGTACTTGTGAGCATTCCGTATGCAGCCTGGCTATCATCGGCGCTTTGAATCCGAAGCCCGAAATTGCTTATCGATAACCTAAGCTCACCACACTGAGTAGGTACAATAAGAATATCGTTATTCTCTAGGTAAGGTGTTTGGGTAATATCTGCCGGTTCTATTTGGTTCCAATCTGGCTCACTAACACTAAAGGCCTTACTCATTTGCTCATCGCTCTGAATGTCTTATATAAGACACAAGTTAATGAAATGTAACCACGGTGTCAATCAGCAATTAAAACTTTACCAGCAAATGCAGCTATTAAAAACAACGGTGAGTAAAGAAAGGATGCCGCTGCTAGTGACCATACCAACTTTTAATGCAGCTACAAAATTAGTAAAAAGTACGCTATACATCTTGTGTATGATATAACGAAAGAAAAACAATCTTTAGGTTTTGGTTTTATGTCTTCATCTCAATTTGACCATAAGCTCGGCGGGCCGAGTCTCGCCTTTCAGCCTCTATACCAACAGGTTGGCGAATACATTAAGCAGCTCATTGTTGAACGCAGATGGCAGCCAGGGGAAATGCTTCCCAGCGAGTTTAAACTGGCAGACGAATTTAACGTTAGCCAAGGTACCGTGCGCAAAGCACTAACTTTGCTAACCGACACCAAAATTGTCACTCGCCGACAAGGCGTTGGCACCTTTGTGTCAGAACACACTGCGCAAGACGCCTTGTTTCGTTTCTTTCCTCTTCAAGCCGATGGCAAGGGTGCAGACCTTCCTAAAGCGGAATTACTCAGCAAAGAGCGTGTTGCGCCATCTACCGTAGTGCAAAAAGCCCTGTCACTTTCAGCGAAAGACAAGGTCATTAAACTTGTACGCAGGCGAATTCTGGACAATGAATTTTGCATGCTAGAAACCGTTTATCTTCCGGCCAAGCTGTTTACCGGTATTAATACCCGTGAAGATATTCCTCATACGCTTTATCACTTCTATCAAACCGACTATAACCAAACCGTGTTTAAAACCCGAGACAGCATTAAAGCGATTTTGGCATCTGAAAGCGATGCAGACGCATTACATATAGAAAAGGGCACGCCTCTTTTACTCGTTACTCGCGTTACCGAGTCGATAGATGGAAAACTTATTGAGTACCGCGAAAGTAAATGCCGCACCGATCACTACCACTATCAGGTAGAGTTAGATTAGTACAATCAGCTCTGCCTTTTTGCGTTAAGTATCTGCTTCATTTACTCTTTCCCCCCTTTCCCTGCTTAAGTATATCTGCCCAACACATACTATTTCTTTTCCCTGAACACTTTTTTACACACTTTCGAGTTAAGCACACCACCCGCTAACCATTAACTTTGTTAACAGATTGTTGACTTAGCTCAGTCTGTGTAATAACTTATGTCTTATACAAGACTAATGTATTATTAAAATACACTTAGCTAAAATATGTGAAATATAAGGTGAATAATGTAATGGACAAAATACCAGAGGTAGGATTTGGCTTTTGGAAAGTAGACAAAGCCATTTGTGCAGATACAACTTATGAAGCAATTAAAGCAGGATATCGCCATTTAGATTGCGCTACCGATTACGGTAACGAAAAAGAAGTGGGTGAGGGAATTGCTCGCGCCATTGCTGAAGGTATTTGTTCGCGAGAAGAGTTGTGGATAACCTCTAAGCTATGGAATACGTTCCACGCGCCAGAACATGTTGAACTAGCGCTTAACAAAACATTAAGCGACTTAAAGCTAGATTATCTCGACCTGTACCTCATTCACTTTCCTATAGCACAAAAGTTTGTGCCCATTGAAACTCGCTATCCGCCAGAGTGGTTCTACGATCCAGAAGCCGCAGAGCCGACAATGGAGCTAGCGCCAGTACCACTTTACAAAACATGGGAAGCCATGGAGAAGCTTGTTGATGGCGGTTCAGTAAAACAAATTGGTGTGTGTAACTACAACAGCGGTCTTATTAACGACTTAATGAGCTACGCTCGCATCAAGCCTTCCATGCTTCAAATAGAGTCTCACCCTTACCTGACTCAAGAGCGACTAATACGGCTGGCCAAAAATTACGGCCTAGCGGTAACGGCATTTTCGCCTCTAGGAGCGCTGTCTTATTTAGAGCTAGAAATGGCTGACAAAACCGAGTCTGTTTTAGAGCAAAGCGTCGTGAAAGCAGCAGCAGAAGCGCACGGCAAAACACCTGCTCAAATCGTTTTACGATGGGGCATTCAGCGCGGTAACGCCATCATACCTAAAACCTCAAAAGTTGAGCGTATGAAAGAGAATATTGCGTTGTTCGACTTCAGCCTAAGCGATGAAGAAATGCAGGCCATCTCGTCGCTCAATATGAACCGTCGTTTTAACGATCCTGGGCATTTCTGCGAAGCCGCCTTCAATCGTTTCCACCCTATTTACGACTAGGAGCTTATTAATGAAAAACGTCAATGAAACCTCGGATGTTGCGTATGCCAATGTGGCTACCCAGCACAATTATAATAATGACGTATTTCCGTCTATTGTGGTAAATAACGCACAGTGTGAAACCGTGGCCGACACTGTTGCCTTTGTTAAAGCAAACCAGGCGGAATTAGAGGCTAAGTTAGCCAGCTCAGGTGCCCTATTGTTTCGTGGGTTCCCACTCGATAGTGCAGAAGTATTTGACGTTTTTTCAGCCGGCTTTGGTTATCCAAACTTCACCTATCAAGAGTCACTGTCTAATGCGGTAAGAATAAACTTTACAGAGCGCGTGTTTACAGCCAACGAAGCCCCGAAAGACGTAGAAATATTCTTACATCATGAAATGGCGCAAACGCCCATCTCTCCCAGTAAGGTATTTTTCTTTTGTCAGTCGGCCGCTGATGAAGGCGGCGCTACGCCCTTATGTCGCTCAGACAAATTGTTTGAAGCACTGAAAGCGGAAGTCCCACAGTTAGCCGATGACTTTAAACAGAAAGGTTTAAAGTACACTACCACCATGCCCGCCGCAGACGATGCAAACTCAGGCCAAGGTAGAAGTTGGAAAAGCACATTAAGCGTTGAAACGGTTGAAGAGGCCGAAGCTAAATTGAGCGAACTGGGATACAGCTGGGAATGGATGGCAGACGGCAGTTTAAAAGCCGTTACCCCCGTACTGCCAGCAGTAGTGGAAATGGCTGATGGCTCTGAAGTGTTTTACAACCAGCTTATTGCAGCTTACATGGGCTGGAAAGGTGTAAGAGAAAACCCCTCATCGGCCATTACATTTGGTGACGGCAGCCATATTCCCAAAGAAGGTTTAGAACGGGCCTCTGAACTCGCTGAAGACTTTACCTTCGACCTTGAATGGCAAGATGGCGATGTCGCAGTTGTTGATAATTATCGCACTATGCACGGACGCCGCCCTTATTCTGGAGATAGAAAACGGGTTGTGTTAGTGGCTTTAGTGGCCGCAGACCGGTAATTGCAATGAATGACATAGCAGTAAGGTGTAAGAATATATGGCCAGGACTGGGCATTGCTGTTATCACCGGAATGGCTGCGCTTTTTCTTAGCGAGCACTACAACGCCCCTGCTATGTTATTCGCTTTGTTACTTGGCATGGCGGTGTCGTTTCTTTATCAAAAAGACACGCCCTGTTCATGCGGTATCGATTTTACTGCCAGCACGTTGCTGCGAGCTGGCGTTGTATTACTGGGGCTAAGAGTTGCACTAGGCGATCTTATTGTTCTAGGGTGGCAAACTGCCCTTATGCTGGCAGGTGCTATATTCACCACCATAGTGCTAGGTGTTTTTCTTGCTAAAGCCTTTGGTCTACAAAAACGCTTTGGTGCCCTTACTGGAGGCTCGGTAGCCATTTGCGGCGCTTCTGCCGCTCTTGCTATTTCCACTATTCTGCCGAAAGGCGAAAATCACGAACGAGACACCCTCCTTACCGTAATTGGCGTTACTGCTATGTCTACCATTGCCATGATTGTGTACCCCATTATTGCGGCGCAAATGGGTATGGATGATATAAAAGCAGGCATATTCTTAGGCGGCACCATTCACGATGTAGCACAGGTGGTAGGCGCTGGGTATTCAGTGTCGGAAGAAGCCGGTGATATGGCAACGCTAACAAAACTTGTGCGCGTAGCCATGTTAATGCCCGTAGTGCTTATCATGATGTTGATAATTAAATGCTTTTACACCGCCAAACAAAATATGAAAGAGGGCGACGTACCTAAGGTTCCGTTATTTTTAGTGGGCTTTATTGCCATGATGTTACTCAATAGCTTTGCGAAGTTGCCTGAATATATTGTTGAAACAGGCTCGCAGGTATCGCGGTTTTTCCTTGTGGTGTCTATTACCGCTATTGGCATGAAGTCTAACTTGGGCAAACTTGCCGAAGTGGGTGCCCTTCCCATAATGATGATTTTGACTGAGACCTTATGGATAGCGTTACTCATTTTAGGCTACTTGTATTTGCTATAATTCGTCTGTTTAGATAGGCAGTAGCGCAGCGATACAAACCAAACAAAACGTCTGTAATTTTAAAAGGTAAAAGCAGTGAAAAAACGCGGCCTTCATGAACTTTACGCCAACGATGCTGAAAAAGCAGACCACACCGTATTTGGCAGAATCAGTAACCCAATGAGCCGTCGAGGCTTTTTATCTGGATTAAAAACGCTGTCGGTACTGCTGGGCGCCGAAGTGGTTTACGGACAGTTCATGCCACCAGGGCTTATTCCTGCTGCCTTTGCACAATCGGACACGCCTTTTGAAATAGCAGGTAAAGATGGGCTAGTGGTATTAAACGACCGCCCCGTTAATGCAGAAACACCCGCACACCTGCTTGATGACAAGGTTACACCAGCCAATCGCCTTTTTGTGCGCAATAACGGTATTGTGCCAAGCGCCCCTAATCCAGATACATGGACACTCACCATAGAGGGTGAATCTGCTAAGCAGTCTATAACATTCACCCTCAACGAGCTAAAACAACGCTTTAAACATTATACCTACCAACTAACGTTAGAATGCGGCGGTAACGGCAGGGCTGAGTTTTCTCCGGCGGCCACAGGCAACCAGTGGACCACCGGCGCAGTAGGCTGCCCTAAATGGACCGGCGTTCGGCTAAAAGACGTATTACAGGCCGTGGGCGTGAACGATGACGCTGTGTATATTGGTTACTATGGCAACGATCAGCATTTAAGCAGAACGCCGGGTAAAGCCGCTATCTCGCGAGGCGTGCCTATTAATAAGGCCATGGAAGATGAGTCGCTTATTGCATGGGAAATGAATGGCGACCCCTTACCCATCATGAATGGCTTTCCATTACGATTAGTGTTTGGAGGCTGGCCTGCTTCAACATCGGGCAAATGGCTAAGCAAAATTGTTATTCGAAACCAGGTACACGATGGCGCAAAAATGCTGGGTAAAGCCTACCGAGTTCCTTGCGAGCCTGTGGCACCAGGCACAACCGTGCCCGATGATGAAATGTGTATTATTGAGGCCATGCCGATAAAATCGCTTATCACCTATCCTCAATCTGGTGTACAGCATAAGCTCTCAAAAGCGTTAGCGGTGAGGGGGCATGCATGGTGCGGCTCAACTAGCGTAAAAGACATGTTCACCTCTATCGACTTTGGCCAAACTTGGCAAAAAGCCGAGCTATCTCGCCCCGCAAACCGACATGCGTGGCAACACTTCTCTACCCGTATTTCGTTCCCTCAAACAGGGTACTACGAAATATGGGCAAAAGCGGTGGATGAAACAGGTAAAGCCCAGCCCATGGTGCTGCCTGGCTGGAACCCGAAGGGTTATTTAAACAATGCGTGTCATCGCGTTGCAGTAAAAGTGGTAGCGTAAAATATGAAAGATAAACAGATCACGCCGCTGCCAATAACAGGATTTCTACTATGTCTTTAGCGTTACGCACAATCTGTATTGCGCTTTGCTTAACTGGGTTTAGCGCTATGTTTGCGAGCAGTTCAGAAGCAGCGGAACCGGCAGTAGACTCGCAATCAGGATTAGTAATAGCTGAGGGCTCGAACCTGGTTTTAGCCCACTGTAGCGCGTGCCATTCAACTTCGCTTATTACGCAAAACGCCATGAGTAAAAAACGTTGGTTAGAAACTATCAGGTGGATGCAAGACACGCAAAAATTGTGGCCGTTAGCTGACGCCGAGCCGGTTATTTTAGATTATTTGGCGAAGTGGTATGGGCCAAAAGAATCGGCAAGACGACCACCGCTTGCCCCGCATCTTATGCCAAAACGATAACTGTAGCTGCCTTTAAAACAGGTACTAGCTAATTACCCCAAGTTCTACCGCCCGAAGCACGGCACGAGTGCGATCGCGCGCGCCCAGCTTAGCCAAAATAGTCGACACTTGGTTTTTTACTGTGCCTTCAGATTTATAAAGCGCACCGGCAATTTCTCGGTTACTGCAGCCAGAAGCCATTAAACGCAAAATTTCTTTCTCTTTACTCGATAGCGGTTCTACCTGTTCAGGCTCTTCCGTTACAGTATTTAGCCCTTGTAAGCTATTTATTAGCGTAGTGGTAATGGCAGGCTGAATAAGTGATTCACCAGCATTAACGGCCTCTATGCCTTCTACTAGAGTTTCTAGCGACACGTCTTTTAACAAATACCCTTTTGCGCCAGCGCGTAACGCGCCCATCAGGTTTTCATGATCGTCAAAGGTAGTCAGCATAATAGTTGGAATAGACGCATTGGCCTTGTTAAGGGCTTCGAGCAGCTCAATACCTGTCATGCGTGGCATGCGAATATCTAACAGCATAACATCAGCGCGGCCGGGGTTATTTTGTAGCCAATTCATAGCCTCTACCCCATCGTTGGCTTGACCTACCACGTCTACTTTGTCAGATAAACTTAGCAAACTACACAGCCCTTGGCGCAACAGCTGCTGATCGTCTACTACTAATACGCTTATCATTGCGCCTCCGGCACTACTCATAATTTCGCCTCCGGCACTACTAGTCATTTCGCCTCCGGCAGTATTAGCGAGGTATGAAAACCTCCACCGCTGTTGATAAACGTTGCACTGCCATTTAGCTCGCTAATGCGTTCTTGAATACCTTTGAGGCCATTTCCCTGAATAACATTATTGGTATTAGAGCTAGCGCTGCCGCCATTGTCTTTTATGTCTATGTGCAATTGGTTAGCGTTGCTGTAAATGCTGATCACAAGTTCATCGGCCCTGCTATGGCGCATAGTGTTAGTGAGACTTTCTTGAATACAGCGCAGTAAATTAGTTGCCTGAAGCAGGGTTAAATTGCTGATGTCAGCTTGGCAATCAACTTTTACCCGAATCTTATTTTTTAAAGGCGCGGTAAGCGCATTAAGCGCCTGCAGTAAATCTAGCTGATTAAATTCACGCATGTCTGATACCGCTTCGCGAACGTCTGCAAGCAGCAGCCGCGCAATGCCTAAACACTGGTCTATAGCGGGGCGCTGGTCGGGCGACGCTGTGCGTGAGGCCACCTGCAAATGCAGCGACAGCCCCGTTAAATGATGCCCCACCAAGTCATGAATGTCGCGAG
Source organism: Alteromonas sp. P256 (assembly GCF_036864455.1). Taxonomy (NCBI): domain Bacteria; kingdom Pseudomonadati; phylum Pseudomonadota; class Gammaproteobacteria; order Alteromonadales; family Alteromonadaceae; genus Alteromonas; species Alteromonas sp. P256. The sequence goes on along the minus strand of NZ_JAZETM010000005.1, from coordinate 120,935 downwards.
CAATGCGGGTGCGTTCATCCTTGCGGCTAGCTTGCTGCATCAAATCTTGCAACGCCCGTAGTTCTCTATTTGCCTCTTCCGCTCGCTCGGTTTGTCGTTCTGCGTTTTTACGGCTTTCCATCATTACTAAGGCAAACAAGTTGAATGTCCAAAATAGCAGCGCATTAACCCACAAACCGCTACTCGACTGCCAAACCCAACTAAACAATAGCCATGGTAAAGCTGACCAAATTGGCGACAGCAAAAGTGCCCGTTTAAACGGCATAAAATAAGGTAATAGCGCAGACCAAATCACCAATAAAATAGCGTTGAATGTCATTGGGCTTAAGGAAAATAGTACCAGCACAAGCCCATATTCAATGCCTACCAAAACAGTGCGAAGCCGATTGTGCTCGCCAAGTGGTCCGTTTTGGCTGATCAATAAAAAGCCAAACGTGAAAAGGACAAAGCACAACATAATCGCAACGATATTTATTGTGCTGATCGTTTCGGAACCAATAAGTAACCAAGCATTAGTTGCAGCAACAACCAAGATAGTTATGAGCGCCCCACTTTGTTCGGGGGCAATACGTAATTGAGATAGTTTCATAAGGCTCAGTATTGGTTAATTGCACGGGTTTTGGAATAGGCCAAAAGTCATTTTTCACATCGTGACTTTCGCCACTGATGCGCTCGTTTCCTTCTAGATACACTTCTCAATACACCGTCTTCGCTTATTGAGACAGTCACTTTTAAACGAGCGCTTATTAGGACAGTCACTTATTGAGACAGTCACTTATAAGCGGCGAATTTTACTAGTACTAGGGCGTTATCAAGACAGGCACTTATACAGGCTGTGATTTTTACCAGAACAATTGGAGATTTTAGATGAGCTATTCATACCAAGCTATTTTATATAGCCACATACTAGCCGGCGCTATTGCTCTGGTGCTTTTTTGGGTACCAGTTACCACTCGTAAAGGCGCGCTTAACCACAAAAAATTTGGCGCCCACTATCGCCACGCTATGCTGTGGACTATTGGTAGTGGCGCAGTGCTAGCTGGCGTGTGGCTATTTGCACCCGTTGCAGTTAACCCTAACTTGGCAAACAACCCTGCTGCTGCGGCAAACTTACAGCGCTTCGCCATATTTTTACTGCATTTGGCGGTACAAATGTATGCATCGGTCATGATGGGGCAATGGGCGCTACACGCCAAGCAAAGCAGCCTGTCGCTTCGCCGTGTTAGTCGTACTGCGCCAGCTGTACTTTTAACTGCAACTAGCCTGTTTATTGGGGTAATTGGCATAATGCACCAGCATATTCTCATGCTCATTTTCGCCCCACTTGGGCTCTCTATTAGTATTGGGCAACTGCGCTTTATTTTTTCCAAGCAAGTAGCGCCCAAAGCTTGGTTGGTAGAGCATCTTGGCGGCTATATCGGCTCTGGCATCGCCGCTTACACTGCATTTGCAGCATTTGGTGGGCGTACCTTATTTAGCGATATTGGCGCATGGCAGTATGCGTTCTGGGTTTTGCCAGGGTTAATAGGCGGCATAGCGATAAGCCGCCTGTCACGGCAGTACAGAACAAGCACTGCAAAGGATTCGAAGCAAACTCAAGCGAAAATATAAGACAAGGTATTTTATGCAAGAAGATGGTGGTATTTAGTAGCGTGGGGAAACGTAAAGCAGCCGCTAAAAACCATATATGAAGCGATAAAAATCGTGAGTTTGATTGGTACAATTTATACTTTTAGTAATTTTTACCGTTCTTTTGTGGCTGTATTTACCACTGCATTAGGCAGGTGCCTACTCAGCGAGTCGATGTACTCAAGTAAATTTAAAATCAATCATCAGGTAACAGCGAATCATTGAAATAATATTTGAGTGACGGATGTCTTTACACTAAATCGTCAATATCAACATTCAAAGCAGACGCTAAGGCCTTCCACGTATCAATAGAGCCTTTCTGTTTACCTTTTTCAAGCTCTGCAATGGTTGCTTGAGTTAGCCCAACTTTCTGCGCAACTTGCACTTGAGTAAAACCTCTAAATTCGCGATATACCCGTAAAGGGCTTTCGCCTTCGATCAAGCGCTCAACTAGCTCGACAGGAAAATTTTCTTCATTAGCTGACTTGGCCTCGTCATATGCAAGAACATCAAGTATATCTTCAAAGTCACTGGGCGATATCGCAATTCTGCCGTCGCTTAATTTTTCATACTCTATCTTCATAGTAAAAATATAGTTTTAAACTGTATTGTTGGCAATTATTACTTGTTTTACATGGTATATTTTTACAGCGCAGCCATCGACAACACTATTATGAGTCTTTATAAGGCTGTAGCTTTCTCATTACCTTCTACACCCCTGCGCCGCGGCTTTTTAGGCGACTTTCTAAACAGGTAAAAATACAGTCCTGTCAGCGCAAGCAACACGGGGCTTAAACCCAGCACACACCACAGTATTTTACTGGGTAAGCCTGCAAAATAACCAAAGTGCAGTTTTCTAAACATATCAACAAACACCGCCCAGCCCGACTCCTCTCTTACATCAAACGTAGCTAATACTTCGCCAGAGTCGCGGCTATAGGTAACCACCGAGGAATATTCGCTTGAAAGATATGGCTTGTTAGGTACGTCGCCGAACACATTAATGTGCGCTTCAGGTTCAAAAGGAAAGGTAAGATAAGTTGGTCGGTGGCCTTCAATGGCCTTAGACGACCCATAAACCAGCTGCTGAAAATCGAGATTTGGGCTGTAAATGGCCTCGGTAACATAGGCGTGTTCGTCGCCGTGTTCTAAGGTTTCGTGTATCACTTCAGAGGCATTCCAATAGCCCCCGGTAAACGCCAAAATAAGCAGCACCGGTGAAGATAGTATGCCTATTAGCTTATGCACATCGCTAAAAAAGATGCGCCTAGCCGCCTGCACGCGCAGGGTGAATAGCTTAGTCCAAAACTTGCGATGCAATATTATACCTGTGATGCCAAGCACTAACAGCATAAGAGAAAACACAAACCCGAAGGATGTGCCTATCACGCCCATCAAAAAGGTGTAATGTAGCGACAGTAACCAGTCGGTAATATCATGAGTGACAGTCACAGGGGTAGATAACAGCGTGCCCGAATACTGGTCGACATACAGCTTGTACCATTCGCCCTCAGACTTACTGATGAGGTACGCCGCATCGCTGCGCTGCTTGTTATCAAATAGCTCCCAGCTTCCCAATACATAATCGGGATGGGTGGCTTCTACTTTACTAATTAACTGATTTAAGTTTTCACGAGGCTGGCCTTCTGCTGCCTGCACACTCATGTGCGAGGGCATTAACCACGTATCAATTTCAGGCTTAAATACCAGTATACTGCCGGTAATCGAAATAACAAAAAGCGGCACCATTGCAATGAGTGCCGTTATGGAATGCCACTTAAACAGAGTTTTACGCATGTCTACCTTCCATTTTTAGCCCGTGCACCTCAGTTGAAGCGCACGGTAAACCGTTATGCCGTTATAGCGACCAGGTTGCGCTTAACATATAACTTGCTGGCGCACCGTAAAAACCCTGTGCCCAGTACAAGCTGTTGATGTATTTTTCATCTGCTACGTTGTTGGCGTTTAGGGCAACAGAAAAGTTGTCTGAAACACGATATCTGGCCATCAAATCGATAATGGCATAGGCGTCTTGGCGCGTAACAATGGTGTCGCCTGCGTTTGCGAATCCTTCACCCACAACACCCTGCACACGTGAGGTGTCGTCTTGCCAACGTGCATTTACACCCACAGACAGTTTATCGAAACTTGCAGGCGTATAGGTTGCAGCAAACTTAAGCAATCGCTCTGGCGTGTAGTCGGCCACCAGCTCATTGCCATCAATGGTGAAATCGGTATAACCAATGCTGGTTTGAAGGCCTGGTAATAGCTCGCCGGCCACTTCAAATTCATAACCGCTAGACTCTATACCTGTAGCGCCAATAAAACGCTGTTCGCCTGGCGGTAAATCGGCTGTCGCTGGGTCGGGTATGGCCAAATTTTCTTGCACAATGTCGAAGTAAGCCACTGTAGCAATTAGGCGGTCTTCAAAAAACTCGCTTTTAAAGCCCACTTCTTTACTCTCTCCCACAATGGGCGCTAGGGTGTTGTTATTAATGTCTAGCTCGGTTTGAGACAAGAACGTTTCTGTGTAGCTGGCATAAGCAGAAATGGAATCGTTAAGCGCATATACTACGCCAACATAAGGGATAAATTCGCTGTCTTCAGCGTCTTGCGCTACATCGTACGACATGCCGCTGGTATCCCATCTGTTCTGGCGGCCGCCCGCGGTAACGTGCAAGTCATCCGTTAAGCTAAAGCGCGTAGTGAAATACACTGCCGACTGCTCGGTATCAACATCGGCGCCCGTTAGCCCATCTACCAGGGTAGGAATGGGTGCATTGCCATCCCAGGTTTCAAGCGGCGGCATTGCAGGAAAGCCATTGCCCGTTGTGAAATCGTATAACGACACATCTTCAAACGTCATAGAGGCATGGTTTACTCCTACTACAAACTCATGCGAGCGCCCGAAAAGATTGAAATCACCGGTAAGGTATACGTCAATTAAATCGGTTTCTTCATCGTGATCATATTCGCTGGCATAACCGGTTAGGCCAAGGCCCGTCTCGCGATTTGGCGTGCCAAACACATAAAATAGCTCTGAGTCTTCATCGGTTACTTTTCGGGAGTAAGTAGCACGCATATACCAGTTGTTGGCAAACACGTGATCTAGCTCTAGTAAGGTGTTGTGTTTTTCAACATCCCAATACGCCCAATCGGCTGAGGTGTTGGTAGATACATCAAAGTTAGTGGCTGTGCCGTCGGAATAAAACAGCGGGTTAGCGCCCCAGTTATTACCGTCGGCATTGTTGGTGTGATACGAATGGCTTACCGAGAACGTGGTGCTATCTGAAATATTGTACTCTGCGAACAAGTATGCCACTTGGCGCTCTTGCTCGTAACGGTCGAGATAAGACTCTTGCGACTGAGACACCGCCACGCCGCGAATACCAAAATCTTCATTTACGCGATACGTGCCGTCTACTTCAATACGGCGATTGTCCCAGCTGCCAATTAAGCCTTGTACAGTTAGGCCATTTTGCATACCTGGGCGCTTACGAATAAAGTTAACCGTAGCCGACGGGTTGCCCACGCCGGTCATTAACCCGTTTGCCCCGCGAATAATTTCAATGCGATCGTAAATAGCAGAGTCTTCATCGCCGTGGTTATTGCCTCGAATAAGCGGCAGGCCAATGCCATCAATTTGGAAGTTGTTGATGTCGAAACCACGTGCACTGTAATAGGTACGGCTGGTCTCTACTCGTTGCACGTTAACACCGGTGGCGGTATCGAGCACATCGTTAATGCCATTTAGCTGATAATCGTCGAACTGTGCACTGGTAATAACCGACACCGACTGAGGAATGTCTTTAATGGGCAAGTTAATACGCGACGCACCACTGGCTTTGTGCGCGCCGTACCCTTCAATGTAGGAGCCTCTTACCTCAATGTTTTCTATTTCAGAGCTGTCGATATCAGAGCCATTCATTTCAGTGCCGTTCATTTCAGAGCCGCTCACTTCAGAACTGTCTGTTTCAGCACTTGTATTTGCGGTTGCGGAATAACTTATTGCAGAAGCAATTGCCAAGGTAAGGATTGACCATTTCATAAGTACACACTTTTTGTTGTTCGGTTATTTATGGTCGCAAGATTTTACACATCGCTGCAGCAATGTAAATAGCAATAGTTATCATTTGCATAACTTTTACGGGTGATTTGGTAAGGTGATGCCCAAGTAGAAAGAGGAAGCGATAAAATTTCATGGTATGCTAATTTTTAGCTAGGCAGCGGCCAAATTAACAAACGCACACGGTGCGCAAATACACCTGCACTGCATATAAAGAGGGATTTTTAGTATTGAAAACAACCATTAACCATTACAGTGCGAATGCAGAACACTACTACTCGCTTTATCAATCGATAAGTGCAGACAGTGTGCATGGCTACCTCGAACAAGCACTTGCTAACACACAGCCCACTACTGCATTAGACGTTGGCGCAGGCAGTGGGCGCGATGCTAATTGGCTGGCCGCAAAAGGTTGGCAGGTAACGGCAACAGAGCCTGCCGAAGCATTACTGAAATTAGCCAAGCAACACTCCAAAGAAAAAGTGATTTGGTGTAACGCCGCCCTACCCGTGCTGGCAAACTTACCTACCCCACACCAACACTTCGACCTTATTTTGCTTTCCGCCGTGTGGATGCACCTGCCAATAGATGACAGGCCAACGGCTATAAAGCGCCTTGCCGAATTACTTTCTACAAATGGGCGAATTTACATAAGCCTGCGCTTTGGCCCAAGCGACCCAGAGCGGCCTATGTACCCTGTTAACTATGAAGAGCTGCAAGCATTGGCAGCAGAAAATGGTTTAACAGCGCGTAATTTGAACCCTGTTCCTAGTAAGGATGGGTTAAAGCGTAATGATGTTGAGTGGGTGACAGTTGAGTTGGTTCGCGAATGAAAATAAATTTTAGTGCCAAATACAGGATAGGAAAACATTGATGTGAGTAAGTTTTATGAACTCAATCCTAGCAACGAAAATTATTGGCGAGCTATCATATTGTTTGGTAGGAACGTGGCCTCTTATAAATTTGCTTTAGCAAAAGCACTCTACGACCTTCGCGAAACAAAAAGCGAATTGATTACGCTTGAAGAGCTAGCTCCCTATTTTGCGAAACATATCTGCGAGCATTTGAAAAGTAACGATAAGCAAGCAACGTCTAAAACCAGCAAATATCTAGATTATTGTCGTCAGTACAACTTAGGCGAAATTTCAAAAAGTGATTTAACGGAGGCTACAAGAAGGTTCGGCTTCAACAACGTTATTGATGCCTTCCATAATGTTCATAACAAAAATATCGATAATCGTTTTTTCTATGATGAACGAAAGACGAATGATGGAATTCGATTATCTGATAATTTCTTTCACGTAGCAGAATCAGACAGTTTTTACGACCTTAATCAAGAAACCGAGGCAAGATGGCGACTAGTTGAAACCGCATGGGAACTTGGTGTTTCTAAAAATGTTGTGCAGATAGAGTATGATCAACAAGCCGAAACCTTGATTACCAAAAGTGAAAAAATGAGGCGTATCGAAATAACTTCTAGCCGCAATGCACTAAATGGGTACCAGAAAGGTAAATGTTTCTACTGTTTCCGCGAAATCTCACTTGAAAAGCTTTCTGAAAATTTGGCAGATGTTGATCACTTTTTTCCTCATCGATTAAAAGAATGCTCTGACGGTAAACCTGTAGATGGCATCTCAAACTTAGTTTTAGCATGCAAAGAATGTAACCGCGGAGCTAATGGCAAGTTTGATCGCATACCGACATTAAAACTGCTGGAAAGATTACATAAACGAAATGAATATTTAATTAGTAGCCATCACCCTCTTCGAGAGACTTTGATGTTACAAACAGGGTTAAACGAGAAGAGTAGAATTAGGTTTCTTCAGGATGCCTATGATTGCTCTAATCTTACTATTGTACATAAGTGGGAGCCTCAACAAGTTAACCATATAGGTTTTTAATCAAGCATATAGAGGCGCGAATTCAAGTCCGAAGTGCACCACTCGCTAAATTATGCCGCTCCGTGTAATTTATTAAAGACAACTTCAGTTTGTTTGTAACCAAGGCATTTCCTTGGTCTTAAGTTCAGAGCACGTTGCGCTTGCGCAATCTGCTCGTCTGTTATTGTGCTCAGGTCTGTGCCTTTGCTGATGTACTGCCGCAGTAACCCGTTAAAGTTCTCATTTAAACCTCGCTCCCAAGACGAATAGGGATTGGCGAAGTAGACGTCTGTTTTCAGCTTTTCAGCGACCAGCTCATGACCACAAAATTCCGTGCCGTTGTCTGCGGTAATCGTGTGCACATGCCTGCGATAGCGCCATAACATACCAACCATTGCACGACTGACTTCCGCTGCGCTCTTCGCAGGCACCTTACGAATTAGATAAAACTTACTTTTGCGCTCAACCAAACTCACAATCGCACCCGTTCCATTTTTCCCTAATACGGTATCGGCTTCCCAATCGCCAAATCGTTTCTTTTGATCAACGATAGCAGGCCTATGCTCAATACCAATGCGGTTCGGGATAATCACGCGTGTCGCGCGACTGCCTTTTCGGTACTTACGTCGACCATGACGCAGCTGTTTACAGAGCTTGCCTCCCGCTAATTTATCACGTTGCACATAGCCGTAAATCCACTCGTGGCTTACTGAGTGACCGATAAGTTTACCCACACCTGATATTTGCCCGGGACTCCACTTTTCATTCAGCCCAAACTCGACAAAGACAATAGTGGGTGCTGATACACGATATTTTGCTGCACTTCGTCGTCGCTTTACCGTTTTTGATTGCGCTACCTCAGGAAGATAATGCGTACCGCGAATTCTATTACGCCGAACCTCTCGACTTATCGTGCTGTGGCTCACTTTCAAACGATTTCCGATTTCTCGGTAACTGAAACCCTCGCGTAAGTAGGCCTCTATCTGGTATCGTTGTCCCTCGATCAACTGCTTGTAACTCATGGTAACTACTCTTGTTTTTTGGCGATTACAGAGTACCACCAACAGGCAGTTGATCTCTTCTCACCATTTAACCAAGAGTGGTGCACTTATTATCTGAATTCGGGGGTTTGTATTTACAACTAATAATAGCTTTTGATTCATCGTAACAAACAGTACTGAAGAACAGCGGTTTAGTTTGAAAAAGAGTGCTACCTTAATATAAAAAGGAGGTAGCTAAAAATGATTGAAATACACAAAAATATGCATCCAACAGAAATAGAAAAGCTAATATATAAAGAAAATCTGAATTTAGAAAACGCAGAAGTTATCCTGATGAATCTTCTAGAACTCAAGAACCAGAGTAATACAGGGTTTGAAATACCATTCGAGGACGTATTGGTAACGATAAGGGCTGCACTCTCAATGATAAGAGGCTAAATCAAACAGATAAAAATGCCCTTGATATTAGTAATAATAACGTATAGCTGAAAACCTGAATAAAATTGCTAAACTTATACTCGAGTTTTTTGGCTGAATTGGCCGTCGTGATTGGATACGTAAACCATAGAGAGTGTAAAAATATCTGTGTAAATGGCATTCTTATCAACTCCTTAGAAGGATATCAGAATGCCAATATCAGACAAACTTATCGACCAACTGCTTGAGGGTTGTGATTCACCAGAAGACATTTTAGGCGAAGCTGGCCTGCTTAAGCAGCTCACTAAGAAGGTTGCTGAACGAGCGTTAGAGGCCGAAATGGAAGCCCATCTAGGCTATGCCCCTAACGATGCGGATGGTAACAACAGCGGCAACTCCCGCAACGGCAAAACGAAGAAGAATGTTCGCAGCACTAACGGTGATGTTGAACTCAATATTCCCCGCGATCGCAACGGCAGTTTCGACCCCAAACTAGTACGCAAAGGCGAACGTCAATTAAACGGATTTGATGAGCGCATTGTCGCACTCTATGCGCGCGGCATGACCACTCGCGACATTCAGGCTTATCTTGAGGAAGCGTACGGTGTTGAGGTCTCTCCCACCTTCATATCACAGGTAACGAACGCGGTGATGGACGAGGTTAAGGCCTGGCAGCATCGGCCGCTGGAAAAACTTTACCCGGTCGTTTATCTCGACTGCTTAGTGGTTCGTAGCCGTGATTCTGGCGCGGTGCAGAATAAGTCTGTGTATCTGGCGCTTGGCATTAACACCGACGGTGAAAAAGAGCTGTTAGGCCTGTGGATGGCCCAAACTGAGGGGGCGAAGTTCTGGCTGTCGGTGATGAACGAGCTTAAAAACCGTGGTGTTGAGGATATCTTCATCGCCTGCTGTGATGGCCTTAAAGGCTTCCCAGAAGCGATTGAAGCGGTTTACCCGAAAACTCAGGTGCAACTGTGTATTGTTCATCAAATTCGGCATTCGCTGCGCTACGTGAACTGGAAGCAGCGCAAGACCATCGCGGCAGACTTAAAACTGATTTATGGCGCGTCCACTCGCGTTGAAGCTGAGCACGCGCTGGAAGACTTCGCAATAAAATGGGATGCAGAGCACCCGACCATCAGCCGCTCTTGGTGAGCGAACTGGGAACGTTTATGCGTGTTCTTCGATTATCCGGTCGAGATACGCAAGGCCATCTACACCACCAATGCGATTGAGTCTCTGAACGCGTCACTGCGTAAAATCACCAAGACCCGCCGGTCGTTCCCGAACGACGAAGCCGTCATGAAGGTGTTGTACTTAGCCTTGCATCAGGCTTCGAAAAAGTGGACGATGCCCATACGCAACTGGAAACCGGCCATGGCGCAGTTCGAGATTATGTACCAAGATCGGATTTAACAGTGCAATCAGCCATTTACACAAAATTTTTTACAGTCTCAAACCATATTTTTTGTACCTCAGTATAGCCCACACATTTATTTCGTTGTGCTAAAACTTTAAATAAAGTGAATTTCTAAAAAAACCTTTCGAACATAGAAGAAAATAATAGCACCTAAGAATCTACTGTAAAAATATATAGGTTTAATCTTAATTTTTGCAAGGGCAGCATGGTCACGCAACTCTAAAGTCTGATTGGCTTTGTCCATTCGTCAACATAGTACTAACAATACTTTTGGCTATTTCATTTATAACGTTGACGCAAACAGAATTACCAAACTGCTTGTAGATTTGACCTTGAGATACTGCGTCAACGATAAACTCCTCAGGAAAACCTTGAAGCCTCGCACATTCTCTCGGAGTTAATTTTCGAGGGCGTTTATTCAAATCTGCTTGATCAATTAATATTTCAGACCCGTCTTTGTAGTATCTTGCACTAAGGGTGCTGGTGTACTCGCTTTCGGCATTGAAAAGGGAATAACCAAAACCATTACCTTTATTCTTATGCTCTAATTTGCGTCTCTGATGCCCAGCCCAGAGTTTTTCTGAAATAGTATATTTGTCATCAGAGTCTTTGAGATCACTGAGATTTTCCAATATATCGCCTAGTCTTGTCTTTGTCTTTGGCGGTACGGGCCAGTTGAACGCGGTATCAAAGTTTATGTTTTTAAAATAATCCTTATCAAAGCCGACAATATAAACTCTCTCCCTGTTTTGTGGTGCGCCAAAATCAGCAGCTCTCAATACTCTATAATCAACCCAGTAGTTAAGCTTCTCACTTAGTGCATGCCTAGCCTCTTCACTGATCGGAATATCATCAGTTACGTCAAACTCATGCTCTCCACGTAGTATCCCTAGAATCGTCTTCAGGGTGTTACCTTTATCATGACCTTTGAGTTGTTTAACGTTTTCCAATAGAAATGCTTTTGGTCTTTTTTCCACAAGGATTCGTTGAATCTCAAAAAACATTGTTCCTCGTGTATCGCTAAATCCTTGTTTTAAGCCAGCTTGACTGAAAGCTTGACAAGGAAAGCCACCTAGAAGCACATCATGACTTGGAATATCTGAAGCGGCGATCTTGGTAATGTCACCACTAGGCACTTCACCAAAATTAGCTAAGTAAGTCTTCTGAGCAAATTTATCCCATTCAGAAGAGAAGACACACTTACCATTTTGTCTTTGAAAAGGAAGCCTGATACCTCCAATACCAGCAAACAAATCTATGAATTTAAATGTTGGACTCGATAATTTTAAGTTATTAAACGGCGCTTTTTGATGATATTTATGCAACTCAGATTCTAAATTTTTAATAAGTTCCAGCTTAGCTTTAGAAGGCGAATGCTCTCCAGTCTCCCATCCTCGGACTGTTCTTTCTCCAGTAGTGGACATGCCTAGAAGATTTGCAAACTCAGTTCTCCCTAGGCCTAAGCTTTCTCTTGTACATTTAACATATTGAGCGATATCATTATTCTGCATTAGTTCTGCCAACTTATCCGGTTTTTCACCAGGAAAGGTAGCACTGAACATTTATACAGTCAATAATATTTTTAAGGAAGATAGCAGGTGACAGGCATACGAATTGACGAGTTCGCTCGACGCTGTAATGAATTAGATGGTGAAATGGATTTTCAATACTTGTCGGTTTCGCCCTCAATCGAATTTTCAAATACAGGCCGTAGGGGAGGGCAAAAAAAGTACTTCTCCATTTCACTCATAGAACTGATTAAGACGTTACGCGATATACATCAAAATATCTCGAGTTTTGCTGGGGCTTCACCCTATAACGAAGCGTTAATGCGACGCCTTTTCGCGGAGCATATAACATCTGTAACTACTAATGCATTGAGCACGGTACAGACGCTTCCACTGTATGGCGTCATCGCAAAAGTTATTCATTTGACCAATAATTTACCTAATCAGTTTGAAGAAAAAGAAATACCTTTTGATTCAGATAAGTTTGAAATTGCAATTGAATATTTAGAATCGCAACTACCTGATGAAGAAAAATATCTAGATACGTTAGCACTGCATTTTGCTGCTGCGGAAGATGAGAGCGAAATTAAAGGATCAAATACGATTTATTACGGTGCTCCGGGTGTCGGTAAAAGTTTTAAAATTGATCAAATCTGTAATGACAATAATTCTATAAGAACTATCTTCCATCCTGACACCCAATATAGTGACTTTGTGGGATGCTTAAAACCCAAAATGGACGGCGCTGACGTAGTTTATGAGTTTAGAGCAGGCCCATTTACAAAGGCTATAGAAAAGGCGTACACGAACGAAAATGAACATATTTATCTTGTTATCGAAGAGATAAATCGTGCAGCTTCGGCGGCAGTCTTCGGTGAGGTATTTCAGCTACTAGATCGAGATTCTGAAGGTAGAAGCGTATACCCAATTGATTTAACAGACCCAGATATGCTGGAATACTTACTTACCAACGCGCCTGAAGCTATCGAAAATGGGCAACTGAGAATCCCTGTGAACCTTTCACTGTTTGCCACAATGAATAGCAGTGACCAAGCAGTTATGCCAATGGACACTGCCTTCAAGCGACGATGGATGTTTGAATACATCCGCATCGACTTTTCAGATTGTCCAAACGGCATGCTATCGATTCCAATTAGAGATAATGGTGAAGTAAAAGTCTCTTGGGCGGATTTTGCACAGACTATTAATAATGCGCTTGTCGATAATTCGATACCAGAAGACCGCCTGTTAGGACCTTGGTTTTTGAGTAACGCAGAGTTACAAACTATTGAGAGCACACAAAAAGCATTGACAGGCAAATTATGTCTTTACCTATGGGATGATGTTTTGAGGCACGGCCAAAGCTCAATCGTATTTGATCTCGGAATAAAAAACTATGGACAATTAAATACGTCGTTTGAACCAAATAATGCTATTTTCAATGAGAGAATCGAACAAGCATTGCTTGATGCTTCCGTTGTGCAAGACAATAAGTCAGTAGAAGAGTAATTACTGTGGATTGGGAGATATCACTATACCGAGACAGAGACCATATCGGCTCGCTACCATCCGCTACTCAAAATTTAATTAGAAAACAAAAGCTCCTTACTAATGGCGGCCAAAATGTATCGTTTGTAGGCCTTCTGTTCCATGAAAAATTTGTAAGCGTATTTTTGCCGAGAAACAGCAAAAAAGCAGAAACTGATGAAGACAAAAATAATCTTGCGTCACTAATTTTGAGAACAATTCAGCTATATAGCAAAAGCTTTAATAGTCCGCTTTCCATCGAAGATGGGGAGCTTCAAAACGAAGTTGGTGGAACTTCACTAAGTCTTATTTCCGATCTACTAAATGACTATAAAAAAAACGGTATTTATTCAAAACGAAGCTCTGTAAACACGTTAAACACCGGCAAACCAAATTGGAGTAAAACTATATCGCGCAGTGTCGCTTATCCTAATAATTCCAACTACATTTATCTAGATTTACATTCGAATAAGAAGATAACGCAATCAATTTGTGAAGTGGCTAAAATTCATTTTTCAATCATTTCGGAAATAAGTGATAGATTTTCGGTGTTATTATTTGGTAGCGTTTTGAGGGTGACAGAGAATGGAATTACAAAGCCTTCAACCGATTCAATTGAAGGCCAAATACATATCTTAAACAGCGAACTGCGAACGACGTATTCTGAAAGAGACATTCAGCTAATAAAGTCACTGATATTCTACCTTAAGAAAATTAAAGGCAGCAGCGGCCGAAGCATGGTTATTGGGATAAAGCACTTCCATACAGTCTGGGAGTTTATGTTATTAAAAACACTAGCCAACACTGTGAACGTGAATCAATTGCTACCTTTACCTTCTTATAGGCTTAGGGATGATACTATAAAAAGCGCTCCATTAAAGGGCCAAAGACTAGACGTTGTACTCAAACGCCCGAATGAGGACCTCTATGCTGTCGTTGACGCAAAGTACTATTCAGCAGGAAGTGTTTCAACTGCACCCGGTTGGCCAGATTTAGTGAAGCAATTTTTCTATGCAAAGTCCCTTAAGGAAATATTGCCAAGCGCCATAATTACAAACGCTTTTGTTTTTCCGAGGAAAGAGGGGAACCTCAAGTCCGCTCACATGATTGATCGTGTTACGGGTACTGTTTTATCAGAGGAATATGTGGATATTAACTGCTTTTATGCAGACCCATTAGAAGTCATGCGCCACTTTGTCACCAATATGTTCCTACATAATTTAAGTCAACAGCTTTTAGTAATTGAAACTGAGCAAAGCTAACAGGGCCTGTTAGCTTTGGGTAAATGATGCTCTGTTTTTAGAAGATAATTTTGTGTATCACAAAATTATAGAGCAATTAAGTGGCTAGAGAAGACTGGTCGATTCAAACAGGTAAACTTAAACAAAGTTACTTTGACGGGGTGGTTTCTATCTCGCTGCGACAAATAAAGCTAGGTGACAAAAAGTTATTACTAGAATTCACGAGTGGCGCTCAGAAAATCGTGGAACTAGAGCCGCATAGCGGCTTAGACGCTTTTACTTGGAGTTCTGTAAATAAGTGTACTAAGAGTTTTTTCTAGCAACAGATATTAGTAAGGCGAAGCATGTTGAAAGAATCCCTGTGAGTAATAAGATAGAATCAAGAGGTACATCGTAGGGCCAAAATGTCTTAGTAGCACCGTAAAACATTAAGATTAAGAAGAGCCATGCAGACAACCTCACAGCAATTAGGCGTAGTGATATCGTGCGCAATCTAGCTTTCAGTTCATGATCATTGAGTGTAATAAACCTGTCGATACTGCCACCTCCGCTCTGTATCAAATCAGGGTTTTCGTAGGCCTTTCTCTTCAACAATTGAAATCTTTCGTCGACAACCGCTTTCAACTTCGAAATCATATAGTGTTGATTATCTAAGACCAAAATAACAATAGCTAATGCGAAAGTGGCAATTACTACTAGTCCCAAGTTTAAGATTATGTCTGGCTTTTCTTCTTTAATTGCTAAAAGCCACACGCCGAATAAGGAAGGGACGATTGCGATTTTATTAGCAATACTACCTAGAAGCTCATTTGCTTTGTTTGCGCTATCAACGAAAAATTCATGAACTTCGTTTTGGAATTTAGTAAATGAAAACCCTCTAATATAAAGTTCATAGGTTGCAAAGTACTTGTTTAATAATTCATTCCAGTTTTCAACGAGAAAAAACAAATCTGAACTCGATTCTTTTCTAAAGGCGAGAATCTCCCAAACTGAAACTCTAAAAGTACTAAGTTTTTCTGCTTTGTGGGCCTTTCCTTCTTCTAGATTAATAATTTCTCTAAGAGTATCTAATTCTACTTGGTCTAAGCTAAGCAATTTATTAGTAATGGATAACTCAATATATACAGGTTCCATTGACTTACTTTCTTCGTTAGAAACAACAAAAACAGCTTTAGAAGTCATAGAATCAGATCTTTGGTCTACGAAATGGCATGTTTTTTTTATTAGAAGAATTAACTCGCAGAAGTGCTCAATTTTTAAAACTTCTTCCGGAATACACGCAGCTTCACCTCTAAGGTAATCTAAATTAGCAATGTAAAACTGTTCTGGCAGAATTCCTTGATTTAACGACTTGCAACGCCTTATGAAATCAAAAAGATCTGAGTACCCGCATGGGCGATAAAAGCTTATTTCGATTGAGTCGATAACTTCAGAAACAAGGCCATTTAGTTCCGCTTCTTTTGATTGGTCTTCAAGTGTCAGCCCTCCCTTTACAATTTGAAGATTGTATTTGCTATAATCAGCCGCTCGCCATAGAGAGACTATCGCTCGGGCCATGTCGAGCGATAGAGTTATATTTGAGACGTACACAGTGCCAGATTCATCAAATTCGGCATTGTCGAGCATTCGAAATAAAGCAACAGCATGAGTCAGGGCTGACATATCACTTACTCATCAGCTAATGCAGCATTTAACTTCTGGATGATGTTTTCTGATAGATTTCTGATGGTTAGATAGCTATTTTCACCCTGTTCAACGAATTGGACATCATGATTGACAGTCGTTCCAAGTATTCTTTTTTCGACATTCAGAGACCACATCCCTTTCATTCCTCTTACGTTTACTTTTTTTGCTCTTCTAACTACCAACGCATTGGTAATAAATCTTTCGGGAAGACAATATGGTTCTTCATTCGCGAATGGAACAAAAGTATCTCGGTATTTCTCTGCGTGTTCTACAGGTAACATGGAATTGACCAAATGATTTAAATCATCAAGGGCACATGTCTTGTTCTTTGCTTTATCTTTTATTGTCGCATCAAGATAATCAACAACTTCATCTTTAGCATCCACAGCTAAAAAGTTTAAATCATCGGACCGTTCAAAAAAATTCCTTACCGCTAGTATCGCGTTTTCAGTGAGAGTTCTCGCAGGTATAGCATCAGAACAACCAAAAGCGGAGATAAAATAACCTGAAGCATCTTGATTTGCCTTAGGACTAATGAATGACAAATAGGCACTATGTGCGCCTTCCTCTTGAGCTTCTTCAGCTTCTAGGACGTGCAGGTATCGCGATAAGTTAACTTTTATAGCTTGATGTAGCTTTGATAAATCGACTTCTTGCACTGTCTCTGGCACGAGATTTTTTAGTCTGATTCCATCACGCTTTTTGACCATTGCGCCTAAAAGGAATTCTTCGGCATTTTGAGTATAAAAAGCAAATACTATGTAACCTCCAGTTGCGAAGTTTTCGTCTTTAGCTTCCTTCACAAGACTTTTCATTGCATCCAGAGTCAAATTGAAAAAATCATCATCTTCGCCAGCTGAGTCTATAAAATCATTAAATCGCTCTGGAAATACATAAGCGCCACTTCTATCAAAAGTCCCCTGTGCAGATGCATTTCCTTTAGTGCCATAAAGAGACTGAATACTTTCGATAAGCTTAATAGTCAATTCATTGGTTGAATCTAACAGCCCCTCTGCCTCCACATAGTGTGCTTTTACTTCCGGATTACCATCTTTTGCTGGCTGCTTAACGAGCTCATGGATAATTGCTCTATGTAATTCCATATCTAGTCCTTTAGTTTTTTGATAAGACTATCATAACCGTTATAGAAGTCTATTTCACTGCTACACATTTGCTACATATTTCAAAAAGAGGATCTTTTGAGGAAGAGAGTTAGGCTGCAGCCCTTTAAAAATGGCGCACCCGATAGGATTCGAACCTATGACCTTTGCCTCCGGAGGACTAAGGTCTATTACATGGAGCTATTGACTAAACTTTCACTTTGTTCCGAGAAAGCACACAAGAACTTTTCAGTGACATCTCACCCTATCCTCTGCCTCACATAACACATCAGCCTTTTTGTGGCCGTATTGCTTTTAACATCTAGGCTAACGCTTTGTTTACTGTATGCATCGGGCTGCTCTTTATACAAAAACAGGCAAACCGCCAAAAAGTTGTAATCGATATCGTTATTTATTAGGGAATTCAGCAAAGCTAGCTGTTCCAATAATATTTGCTGACTAGGGGGTAATCCATTGGTTCGCTTACTTTTCATTATTGCAAAATCTTCTGCAAGCATGGCTTCTGTATACCCAGCAGATGAAAGCGCATGGCCTAAAATCTGCTTAGCCATTGAGTCGATGCTCTCTGTATTGCGCTCACTGCCTGTTGATTTTTGAGCCACATTATTTTCGCTGCATGCCATCATAAATAGCACCGCAGGGTCGACCGCATTGAGTCGAGTAGCAATATCTTTAATAGACTGATAAAACCGTGGATTGGATATGTTGTCGATAAAGGCGTTAATAATTGCGTGGTATACCACGTTGGCTCTCCAATTATTCTGTTGTTCACTGTAACCAGATGTTATTGGATGGTACGGATTTTCACCGCTAGCGTGTAATTAAAATCTAGCAATACGCAATTGATTGGCGCTATTGTTTTTTCAAACTCAAAATAGTGAACATAAACCAAGTTACTGCCAACTATGGCAAAGTGGAGTGTTCATTGTGCAGCAAAGCGTTGTGCAGTTTTAAGGCTGTTAAACAAGTGGCTCAAATAATAGTTCACTATAGTGAACTATTTCACTCATAATTACACTTTTAGTTTACTTTCCTCTCTTTTTCCGCGTTAAAGTTCACTTAACCAAACAAAAATGATATTTTTTAAGCTAAAGTTCGCCATACATAACTTAGCACTGGTGGAATGCATGAAAAGTAATATCACAGAAATTAAGCTGCGTGTTAACGCACTCTTAAAAGAGCTTGAACGCTTAGAAGCTAGCGAGCTTGAAAACAGAGAGATGTTTCCGCTTTCTGAGTTAAAACAGCGCGTAACCCGTTATGTAAAAGACAACGATATTACTATCGACACATTTTGCGAACTTGCGATGATAAGCAAAACCACGCTATATGCTGCATTTAACTCGCCAGGTTCAACTAAGCGCGCCACTATAGAAGCTATTATCTCTGTTTTTGGAAACTACCGGTTATACGTAGGCCGTGTAGATGCAAATTAACCGTGTAGCTACCGTTTTTGTTAATGCAAATAAGGCGGGAACGCTTGCAGAGTATCGCGACGTGAATAACTTAGCTGCTCGCGAGTCTTATGTTTTTACCTATGCAGAAGAGTATCTAACCTATGGTGCTCCCATTGGCCATCACTTTCCACTAACAAAAACACGATACGAGTTTGATGCACTCCCCCCTTTCTTTTCTAATGTGCTTTCTGAGGGTTGGTTAAGAGCGCATCAGGCTGCAAAGGCAAGACTCGATAAAAGTGATGAGTTTGGTTTATTGTGCGCCAATGGAGAAGAGCTTATAGGCGCGGTTTCGGTAGTGGCTGGAGAGGTTGATACATTGCCAACAGACCGTTTTATTCAGCTTCCCATACCTAAACCACGCACTTTGAAAGACAAAGGTGTTGTTATTGTTGGTACGTCGAGAACGTTTAATGACTACGCAGTAGATCATGCGAACGGCCAATCCATTTCAGGTGTGCAGCGAAAGCTTATGATGAAGTTGCAGGGCAATCAACTTGTGCCTACTTCTCGTGGGGGTCAGTACATTGTTAAGCCCGCGCCAGAAGGGGTACCGTATTGCCCTGAAAATGAGTTTTTTATTATGAGGTTGGCCAACAAGGTGGGGTTTAATACCGCGGAATGTGGCCTTGTGCCTTTTGCAGACGGAGAGCTTGCTTACGTAACAAAGCGTTTCGACATTCTAGATGAAGGTGAGCGCTACTTAATAGAAGACGGTGCCTCCTTATGCTTAGTGCACCCCAAACATAAAGACAGCGAAGCATTAAGTTATGAAACCGTGTTAAAACGGTTAAGCCAAGTAGCAGGGAATAGCAAAGCGGTAACACTAACATTGTTCTTACACGTTGTGTTTTCTTACATTGTGGGTAACAACGACTTACATCTAAAAAACTTCTCTTTGATGCGCAAACCTCGCGGGCAAAGCACGACTATGGACATGTTAACGCCAGTGTATGACGTACTTAGTCTGGCGCCCTACCCTCGCTTTGACCGCGCTTGCTTTATGTCGATTGGCGTTCTCGCAATAGAAGAAGGAGATGATGGATATTTCAGTGATGCGTACAACTCGTTTGGTTACTATACCAAGCACGATTTTGTGCAGTTAGGTGTAAATATAGGGCTACCTAAAGCACTTGTTGAAAAACAGCTTAAACAACTCACCCGTAAAGTGTTAAAAGCGCTGGAAAGCGATGTTGAAAAACTCATGCCCAATGATATGTATCAACAAATCGTAAACCGTATTGATGAACGATGTAGCACGTTAGGGCGGAGTTTAGACAGCTAGCCGGTATTGTGGCCACGCTTTTCCCACTTTTTGAATATTTGTTAGCAAAAAACTCGATAGACAAGGAACCCTAATACCCCTTTTCTTCCCCTGAACCGTAACAACTTACAAGCGCTTAGTTATGCTTCAATCATCCCTAAACCCACCACATTCAAAACCGAGAAAAAACAAATTACCCTACTCCCCTTATTATTTATCTCATCACCCGCTTTTTCTGCCTCTAACTTCGAGCCGTCTAAATACAGTTGTTCAGGTATCAAAAAGCGCCTAGCAAAATGCGTGGTTTTGAAAGGCAACATGGATAAAAACGAGTTAAAAATGGCCTTGGTACTGGAATGAAAACGTGTCTGTTGCGATGGCTCCCGGTATTGCAGGTTATGTAAGTGGTAATTACTACAACCACAGTGGACTGAGCTTACAGGAATGTTTAACGCCTGTGATTAATATCAATAAACCTTGAGTTTTATACCGTATGACCGATTAAGAAATTATAAATAAAGCGATTGCTGAAGCTAAGGCAATGAAAAAAACTATTGCCAAAAACACGATTGATCATTTGCCAGAAGAATAAAGCGCTGTATCGGTATTTATGGCTGGTTCACCGGGCGCCGGAAAAACTGAAACTGCTAAGAGTATGATTTCTCAGTTCAAGAAAGAGCACGGTGTAGAGGTTGTTCATATTGAAAATGATGAACTAAGGAAAGAGTTTGAAGATTACAATGGATTAAATTCGCCTCTTTTTCAGAATGCAGCAACTCGTTTAGTCGAAGCTATTCCTGATCGGGCTTTGAAGAAAAAGGTAAGCTTTTTGCTTGATTCAACTCTGTCTAGTTTTGAGAAAGCAAAGTCGAATATTGAACGCTCACTAAAAAAGAGCGTTATGTTTTGATAATCTCTGTCTATCAAGATCCTGAGCAGGCATGGTGTTTGGTAAAGGCACGTGAGATTGTTGAAGGCAGAAGGGTTCCACCTGAGGTTTTTGTTGATCAATTTCTTAAATCTCAAGCCGTTGTTAGTGAGCTCAAGAAAATATCTAAAGATCAAATATTTTATTTTTATGGAGAAAAACCTTGATGGAACAAGAGAAAAGCCCTACTTTAATGTTATAAAAGAAACCGTGGCGGTACAAAAGACCATGATTGAAGAAGCTAAAGCTTGTAGATAATTAACAGATTTTATTAAGAAAGCCGTTCAAATGAACGGCTTTTTTGATTTAAAAAACAAAATTAAACCTAACCCTAGTTGCATTAATTTTATCGAGATCACCTTGGTTTTTCACACTTAATGCATCTGCGTATTCCCCACGTAAATATAGTAAAATTATGGTGTCGTCGTTTCGTACATGCACCAGTGTAGGCTGTCTAATAGCGGTAATAGTAGGATATACTTAATAACCTCAAAAGCTGTTTAACCACAAGAAAATGGTGGTAGTTCTATGAAAAACGCTCATTTTATATTAGACATTCACTTGAAAAATGTTTCGTCTCCTTTAGTGAGAAGAGTGATCTCAGTGCCGCAAAACATTACCCTGATAAAGCTCAGTAAAGTCATTAACGAAGCAATGGGTTGGTATGGCTACCATTTGCATATGTTTACGTTTGGCGATGAGCACTATGGAGAAGTTTTCGATTTAAACGATGACTATTTAATTGACCAACGCAGAAAGCAGCTTCAAAAATTATTAGGCGGTAGCAAGCGGTTTACCTATATTTACGACTTTGGTGATCATTGGGAGCATCAAATTTTCGTCAAAGAATCAACGCAATTACCGCCGCATCCGTTTTTCATCATATCGGCGGATGGGGCATGTCCACCTGAAGATTGCGGAGGTGAGCCAGGTTACGAAGAGCTGAAACGTGTGATGTCCGATCCTGAAGATGAAGAGTACGAAGAAATGATTGAATGGTGTGGTGAAGACTTCGACCCTTATCATGTTGATCTAAGCCGTATTCAAGAGCGGTTAAATTGCATCAAATAATTGATCCTACATTAAGCTGCACTGCGTAATTTAGCAAAGACGGCTTCAGGCCGTTTGTAACCTAGGCACATCCTCGCTTTTGACGTAAGAGCAGATTGTACTTGCCCAACACATTCGATTAATCGAGGCTGTCATTAAAAAAGGTCAGATATTTCTACTACTGTTAACCGCCCTAGCACTCGCTGGCGCTACTTGGTTTGTTAAAACCCAGCAAAGGGAACCTAAGCCAAGTTATACCGAGCCATGGCGCAGTAGCTTGTGGAACAGCGCCTTGTGCAGCTTTTTTACGGTAAACAGCGACAAGCGAGATGTGGCACTACTGAATGAAGCATTGACTAACGCTTTGGGTGACAAAGAGCCTGTTTATGATGAAAAGACTGTTATTAAAGAAGGCACCGCTGAACCCACAAATATTACAGAGCAAGCTTGCGCTGCAGTTACTAGTTCATCTGCTAACTTATCTGATAACTTAACTTCTGGCTTACCGTCTAATTTATCTTCGAGCCTATCGGGCCGGGAAAGCCGCTTGCTCGAAATGCTGCAAGCGGTAACGGTATTACCTAGCCCGCCATTAAACACGATGAGTACTGAGGTACTAACGCTTACCTCTTTTATTGAGCAATACGGCCAACTTGATAGTGCCGATATGCGCATTTATGAGGTAGATGTAGCTAACCAGCTTTTCGCCTACGAACTGCGCTTTGAAGATGCTCGCGCATACGTAATGTACAACTTCTCTTTTGATACCCACCCATTGCCGTTGCCCCTTGGCTTTATGGCTTCAACCAAAGTTACGCTGTATAGAACAGACAACCCAGAGTTTAAGCGCTTTGTCACTAACGGCCCGTTAAGTATTACGTATCACTCTGGCGTTGTTGTTATTGTCGACTGAATAAAATGATAGGTTGCCGGCACAATAAAAGAAGCGATTAAATTCTGAAGAGATTTCAGCCACCGGCGGCTCATAATATTTTTTGTAGTTCGTTTTTTTACCGCCTGCCTATTATTGCCCAGCGCTTATTGATCAGTTCTTGTTAATCAGTGCTGCGTTTCCTACCCGTATTTAAAACGAAGTCAAACATCCGCATCAATCAAAAATACAAACTTGAGGTGTTATATGAGGAGCTCTACTTAATAACGGGCGCACTAATAACACTGTGTCTAAAAAGCATCTCGAGGCTACAAGAACAATGCGGTTGAGTAGACAATGCGAAGACTACGCGAGTCTGTCGATAAGTACGTCTATGTAATCTAATACTTCTGCTTTTGCTTTTTCTGAAGATTTGAAGTGCTTTCTTGGCGAACTACCAGCAAAGGACTGACATGGAGTATCAAGCCACTTCTCCGTCAATTGCTTATCTTTGAAAAACAAATTCGCTTTTTGTCTTAATTTTTCCATGTTCTCTATCCAAGTATTTTTAAAAAGCTAAATCTACCGATTATAAATTAAGCGTACACATTAAATATTCACACATTCTTAGCGTAACTAAAATGACATAATGAGCAATTAAACTATAAGATTAGTGTAATAAAAAGTCGTGCCGCTAAATAGTTGTTAAGTTGTGTATAAGCGTTAACGCTTGATGTAGTAAAGGTTAAAACATGATCCCAAGAAGTTTTCGAAAACTTAAGCCTAAGCTTATAGGCTTGCTAAGTGCTGGTATTTTAGTTGTGGGATGCATAGCTATTTTTTCATTCCATAAACTATCTACTCATATTGCAAATTACAACAACTTAATGGCTGAAGAAGTAAGCGCTAAGGCCTTGGCAGATTCAATTAACCTTAATTTCAAACGGCAGGTTCAAGAGTGGAAGAACGTTTTATTAAGAGGTAAAAATACTGAAAAAAGGAACAAATACTGGAATAGCTTCAACAGGTATCACAACGTTATTCAAACTGATGTACAGCGCTATCTCGATTTAAACTTAGATAATGATTTAACCTCGCCCATGGAGGAGTTTGCAAATATTCACAGCAAGCTGCTAAGTCAATATGAAACTGGTTACAAGGAATTCGTTGGTAGTGGTTTCAATGCTTCTAGTGGAGATAATGCAGTAAGCGGCATTGATCGCGCGCCAACAAAAATAGTGGAACAGCTCTCAGACACTCTTCAAACTGAATTATTAGACGTTAGTAACACCACTCGAAACGACGCATCTTCGGCAATAATGTTTGGCACTATAGCCATTATATGCGCCACGCTGATATCTATTGGCGCTATAGCGCTATATATGAATGCTGCAGTAGTCCGCCCGCTTACCCAACTTATTTCTCATCTCAGGCAGGTCAGTAAGGGAGAATATAGCAACTCTTTAACGTTTTATCGTGAGGACGAAATTGGAAGCATGTCGAAGGCTGTGGAAACACTAAGACAAAAAATGCTGCAAGTAACTAACGAGATGACCTCAACACAAAAACGACTTGAGGATGTTTCTGAAAACCTTTTAGATAGCGCATCTGCTATTGCAAATGGTGTAAATGAGCAAAAAGAAAAAACAAGCAATGTTACTGTGGCTGCAAGAGATCTTAGTAGCGCATCGCAAGAGATCACCAGCGACGCACAGCGGGCAGCCGAGCTGATTACTAAAACCAATGTAGCTTCTCAAACCTCTATAGAGGTAATGCAGAAAACAGTATCCGTAATAAAAGAGTCGTCTTCGCAGGTAATGACGACAAGCGACGTGATTAAAGCATTAGCTGACGAAATTCAAACTATAAGCCGCGTTTTAGACGTTATAAGAGGAATAGCTGAGCAGACAAATTTATTGGCACTAAATGCCGCCATAGAGGCTGCTCGTGCGGGAGACCAAGGCCGGGGATTTGCGGTAGTAGCAGACGAAGTACGAACCCTTGCGCAGAAAACCCAAGACTCAACGGAAGAGATTGAGACAATGATCACAAGGGTTCAAGAAAGCACTCGTGGAGCTGTGTCCACTATTGAAAGCGGGCAAGTAACTGCAAAGTCGAGCGTTGCGATGGTAGAAGAGGCCGACGGACAACTGAAAAACATAGTGGAATACGTGCAAGACGTTACCAAGCTAGTTAGCCAAATATCCAACACGCTTGAGGGACAAGAGCAGGTAGTTGGTTCTGTTCAACTAAATATGGAAGAGTTAAACAAAATTGCGCAAATTAACCAAACACATGCTGACTCCTGTCAAAAAGACAATTTCACACTTACAACAGTAAAAGAACAAATGGAGCATGTGTTAGCGCGTCTTAGTGGAGTAGACAAGGCGCACTAAAAACTATACTGGCTCAATTGCTAGCTCTTTTAGGTATGCGAGCACTTCTTCTCGACGTTTGGAGCACATTTTATAGTGCCGCAGTTATTAACTCACTGGTTGCCATTTGTAGCTCTCCGCTCATCACACTAACGCGTGTCACAAATTGTAAAGGTAACATGGAAGGACGGGCCCAGTCCTTACGCATCTTCGACTTTTAACTAGGCTTGCCAGCATTCTTGTTTATAACATTTTTAATAATGTGAAGGGATGAGTTAGTGCCATACAAATGCAATATAGTGTATGTAGAGTAACAGCGTGGTTCCCCGGACCGCAAGACATAGCTTCCACATTTAAGTGCGCCCCAGGGCGCACTTTTTTATGTGTTTTATTCAAAAATTTACTTCACGCAGTGAGCATGAAGTTACAACGAGCTGAAAATCTGAAGCGAAGGCTCTTCAATTACACCAAGCTCTTTCATCATATCCTTCAGCTCATCGGCCTCTAAAAATGCATTTGCCTGATCTTCAGATTCAAACTTATGCATAACCAATACATCGTTTTCCTCATGAATCGTTTTCCATGCTGACTCATCTTTTACGCCAAATTTTTCTCGAAGCGAAGATGCTTTTTCATCCTTGTAACCAACTAAAAATGCTTCAGTATCTAATACTTTATGACGAGCGAGTAATAAAATCATAGTAAATCTCCAAAGTATAAGTATTGGTTTAACAGGGTAATTATGTTCATTGCATTGTTGTTTACTTGTTTAAGCTGTTTACTTTTGTAAAGCGCTAAACACGTCTTGTAACTATCGGCGCTAGCTCACTAATTTAAGTATTTTGTTGCAATGAAGTGCGACGTGACATTGCTTACACTGGTCGCAGGTTCATTACGAAACTAAAGTTGAATTATTAAATTTTTATGACGGCGATTTAGTTATGAAGAACTTAACGCTTAAACAATAGGTCGTTCGTTCGATGATAAGTAAAACCACGCTGTTAATGATAATTACTCAAAGCAACAATTTATACCTCGCAAGGTATAAACTGACATATACCCTAGCAAGGGTATAATTAACGTTACATACCTTTTAGGGTATCGAGAATTCATCCCATAAAAGGGGATATCAAAGGTGGTGATGGCGGAGAAAATGGTGATGCTCAATAATTTAAAAGAGCTAGCAGGTTACGTAAAGCTGCATAGAAATTACTATAAATAACGAGGCCGATTAGCTCACCGGTTGCTCGTCACTCTAAATTTCACTCATCAATTTCAATACTATTCTTCAATTTGAATAGTAAACTCTGGCATCGCCTGAATGACTTTCTTTACTGTGCAGCTGTTAGCAGACGCCAACAGTGGCTTTTTATATTTCTCTGGAAAATCGTCAGGCAACGTTACTTTAATAGCAAATGTCTTTTTAAATTTATCTTCGGCACTGCTGCTGTGGTCTTGGCTAATACTAATTCCGTCTGTGCTGATGTCTCTTGCGTCACAAAATTTGCGGATAAAAAACGCTGCACATAACGGCATGCTCGCTAAGAAGTAATCGAACGGCTCGGGATAAGACTCATCACCTCCGGCTGATACGCTTTGGTCACTAATTATTTGATGCTTGCCAAAACTGGCCTGTAGTTTCTGCCCTTCTAAAAGCGCGATATCTATTTTCATAACGGTAACCTTATATTCAATTAAGCTAATAAACGATGTGTTGATCTTGAGAGGAGTTGTGCGCGGAGTCAAGGTTATTCGAATATTACAGTAGTGACGAGTGGGTATAACAACAATGCCTGCAGATAATATCAACAAGCCCACAACATTTGCTTTACGATAACCGAGTGCGCTCGTGAAAGGTCAATAACACTAAACTTACAACGTATTTCAAGCGCCGTTAATTAACGGCGCCTTCTAATATCAGCCCGCTCACACGGCTGTAAGACTATGCGGCCTGCGATTTTCTGGCGCGATTTGTTAGCCTTACCAGCTCCATGCGTACGTCTTCGTGCTTGGTGCACACGTTTTCAAATGGCACATAGTAATTTTTATCTTGCGAGCGAATATAAAACCCATCGGTGACTACGCCTGTCATGGTGGGCGCTTCGTCTTGCACAGTGTGATGATGAGCTAATATGAGCGCCATGGCATCTTGATGGTCTTCGTTCATATGCGCAATCATGCCTGTTTCGGCATCAAAATCCCACGGGCTTGCCGGTGCATTCCATTCTTCTTGTTCCAACCAGAATATTTTACCAAACCCACCGATATAGCGAACGCGTACTATGTCCATTTGCCATATTTTAAAGTCGTGGGCCTGTTTGTAGGTTTCGGCCTCTGGAAAACGCAGAACGTACTGCTCAAGAATTTGCTTAGCCTTGTCGCCTTTAATTGGTGAAGCGTCACCTACCACGGTAACTCGGCCGTGGGCATTTTGATCGCCCTCTTCTGCCTGATGAAAAACCGTTAGGCTCATGCGGCTGTCTTTTTCTAAATTTTTAGCGTGCTGCGCAATATCACTGATGTAAAAATACAGCTTGCCTTCGCTACAGCTAATAAAGGGCGACACCGACCCAAACGGGTAACCACGTAAATTGTGCGAAATAGTAGAAATGACGCCTGTTTCACAACCGCGTAGTAGTGCTTTTGCGTCAGTTAATGCCTGCGTTCTCATTAAGGAGCTCCTTGGGTTCTGAAAATATCATTGGAATATGTAAGTCTGGGTGAGGCTGTATGTGCATCTGCGTGTTGTATACAGGCTCTAAAAATTCTGGTGTTAATACGGTGTCTTTAGCGCCAAATTTGATGAGTTCGCCACCGCTTAACAACATGACTTCATCGGCGTACAGCGACGCTAAGTTCAAATCGTGTATGGCCACTATGGCAGTATTTCCCATACTCGTAAACTTACGCACTAGCTGCATAAGGTGATGCTGAAAATGTAAATCTAACGCTGAAGTGGGTTCGTCTAATAGTAGTAGTTTGCTGTGCTTTTGCGCGGTAAATGCGTCTAGTTGTGCAAAACTTCTGGCTATATTCACCCGCTGCAGCTCACCACCAGATAGCTGCCCCGTGTGCCGGTTAACCAGTTTGTGTAAGTCTAAGTGGTCTATAAATTCAGCAACGCGCTGTCGCTTTTGCTGCTCTGACTCAACAATGGGAAAACGCCCCATAGCAATGAGCTCGGGTACGCCTAGTTGAAAGTTGAGCGCATTTTGTTGCGTCATAACTGCGCGCAAACGTGCTAACTCAGCCTCACTCCATTGCCTTATGCAGCGACCCTTAAAGTTAAGCTGCCCTTGAAAGTGTAGGTTACCGGCAATGGTGTGAATAAGCGTAGACTTACCCGCTCCGTTTTCGCCCACCAGCACGATGAGCTTGCCCTCAGGTACGTGGCATGTAACGTTGTGAAGTACGTTACGCTTACCGCGCTTAACGGTTACGTTGTTCAGTGAAAGTAGATTGGTCATGTTAGCTGCCCTCTTTTAACCATGTGGCATTAGCTGGCGTCGCAGCAACCAGATGAAAACAGGTGCGCCAATAATAGCCGTAACAATGCCAATGGGAAGTTCGGCAGGCACAACCGCCACTCTGGCAATCCAATCTGATGCCAGTAACACTAACGCACCTAGTAGCATGCTTACTGGCATCATGTATTTAAGGTTAGCGCCTACCAAAATGCGAGAAAGGTGGGGAATGACTAAGCCTAGAAAGCCGACTAACCCGGTAAGTGCAACCGCAGCACCCACGCCTATAGCCACAAAAATCACAATCTGATTTTTTAAGCTTTTTATATTAACGCCCATGTATTTGGCTTCTGACTCGCCTAATAGCAGCAAACTCATTTGCTGCCTTTTGCTCCATAACCCAATTAAGCTAAGTAGCAGTAATGGCAATGCTTGAATAAGTGAAGACCAGTTAGCCCCCGCCAGTGAGCCCATGGTCCAATAATTAATGAGCCTTAGGGAGCTGTCGTCGGCATAAAAACTGAGTAGCCCGATTAGGGCAAACCCTAGCGCGTTCATTGCCACACCCACTAAAATGAGCGAGGTAACCTGCACACCCTGCTCGCTTTGTGCAAATTGATACACCAACAGCGTGGCTACCAGTGCCCCAATAAATGCCGCGTAAGGCAGCATTAACTCGGCTTTTATGCCAAAGGTTGCCTGTAACAGTGGCCCAAGGGCAATCATGCCTACGGCCATTACCGCCGCCCCCGAACTAACCCCTATTACGGAAGGGTCTGCCAGTGGGTTTCTGCACAGGGCCTGCGTGGCAGCCCCAGTTTGCGCCAATACTGCGCCTATCAATAATCCAAGGCATAAACGTGGTAAGCGAATTTCACTAATAATGTTGAGCTGCAGCGTGCTGATTGAATGCCAGGTGTCGGGTAGAAACCACGCTACCGATAAGCGCACATCCCAACCTGCCGGCCCAAAGCTTAGCGACACCACGCTTGCTAGCAATAGCATGGCAAGTAGCCATGATAGCCAAAACCACACTTTCTTTTGCTGGCTATCAAACCAGCTTTTATGTCTGGCAGGCAAGGCGGACTGATGCGAGACAGTAAGGCTACTCATCGCTCTTTCCATAAATTGTGGGCTCATGAGCACTTTGTTTAAGAACTGTTTGCCCATTCGCGTCTTTCTCGCGCCAATTTTTCAACGTTGCAATTGCCTGGGCAAGCCTAGGCGTCATACCCAGAGATTGAAGAGAATCCATGACTAGCAAGCGGCATTCTTGCGCTGCTTTAAGTAAGCGTAAGATTGGGCTTTGGCAAAACTTGTCTTTACCACCCGCGCTCATTACCACGTGATAAGGCGCCACTAAAAAGTCGGGCTGCTGCAGTGCTAACGCTTCGTTGTTTATACCTTTAAAGCCTTTGTGCTGAGCAGCCACATTGTCAATACCGGCATAATTGAATATTAACTGCGGTACCGTTTCTGTGCCTGCGGCAATTAACCCGCGATCAGAGGCTGAGAGCAAAAATACCGCTTTGGCAGTGCTGCTTGTCGCTTTACTTGGCAAAGAGGCATTAAATTGCGCAATAAGCTGCTGTGCTTGAGCTGTTTTGCCAAGGTCTTCGCCAAGCTGTTGAATTAGCTTAACTAGGCCCTCGGGGCTGGTAGGTTTGTCATAAACAGTTACCTCTACGCCGGTACTTTTTATTTGTTGTATAACCTCACTGCGGCCCACACCTTCAATGGCCAATATTTTATCAGGGGCAAACGACAATACGCCTTCAGCGGCGAGGTCTCGGTAGTATCCCACCATGGGTAACTGCTTTACTTCCTGTGGATATTGGCTTGACTGGTCAACCGCAATAACTCTATCGCCAGCGTCAAGGGCAAACACAATTTCGGTAATAGTGCCCCCTGCCGTAATCAGCTTTTGTGAATGGTGTGCTTGCGCATGGGCGAAGCTGTGACTTAAGAGACCGAAAGCGAATAACACGCTCACGACTGACACTGAGAAAGTGTCTGAAAAAAGCTGTTGGAGTTTCATAGCAATCTGTTCCTAATGAAAGTTATCAACTTATGAGGCGTCGCAAGGCCTTTGTTTTACCGAGTAAATTGCAACTCCAGTCTGCTTATAAGGCCTAGCATTATTCCTCACGTAAAAGATTAAAAAGCGTACGTGGCATTAATGGCTGCATTTATGCCTGGCTGAGTAAGAAAGTTGAGGTTATTCGCTTCGCCAACTTCTAAGCCGCGCACCTCAGTGCCGCTCCAGCTTTTGCGATCGAAAAGGTTGAATACACCAACGTTAATGGCAAGATCTTCGCTCACATTGTAGTTAGCCAAAAGGTCGAACTGGGCATATCCAGGGGCTTCAAATAGTCGTGGCTCGGCAGGGTCTTGTGGTTGAACTTGTGAGTCAAAACGCTGTACAAATGTACCGATAAACTCGACAGACCACACATCATTGCTATCGGTATAACCAATACCTGCAACGGCTTGTGGCGGTAAAATAGATTCTACGTCTTGTCCGGTGGCTTTATCTTCGCTGTCTAACCAGGTGAGTGCGCCGCGCAGTTCCCAACCAGTCAGCCCAGCAATAGACTCGCCCAAAAACCAGCTGAATTGTGCGTCTATTCCTTCAATAACAACAGATTCGCGATTGGTTGCCTGAAACTCAATGAGCTGCGTGGCGGGGTTAAAGCCGACCGTGGCTCTCGATTCGATAAAGTTGTCGTAGTTGTTGTAATAGGCGCTTACGCTCCACTTCACCGCGTCTAATGTTTGTCTTATGCCTATCTCCCAGCTGTCTACACTTTCAGGCTTTAAGTCGGGGTTAGAAAGTGAGGTATAACCGCCGGCAAAGTTAGTAAAGCCAACGTTTAAGTCGTCGAAAGGAGGAATGCGAAAACCTTCTGCGTATTGCAACCAAACATTGGTGTTTTCGCTTAGGTCGTATACAGCTCCTAACTTAAATGATACTTGCGAATCGTCGAAGGGCACGGCAACAACACCCGGGTTTGCATTCGTAAAAATGTCATCTGGGTAAGGCGCTAATGAAAATTCGTCGTAGCGCACGCCTGGACTTAACGTTAAATCGCCATCTAGTAGGGCTATTTCATCCTGAATAAAAAACGACAATTCTCTTGCTTCAGAGATAGGAAAGTCTCGGGCGGGAAACACAGAAAATTCCGGCACCACAGCACCCGTTTCGGCTACAAATGTACTGCCCTCTCGTAGCGATTCACTGTCGGTGTATTGCAGTTCGCTACCGTAAATAAGGTAATGCTTTGAATCACCTATTTTAAATTGTTTGTCTAACTGTACAATGACACCTTCTACTGTTTGGTTAAACTCGCTATCGCGGGTTCGGCCTAGCTGCACCGGCGTAGGGTCTTGTCTTGATACTGCGCCAAAGCGCCCTTCACGTGTTGCTTGGCTATTTTGAGTTTCTTGCCAGTAAACGCGGGTAAGCACTTTGTCGAACATGGCAGTACTATCGGTATAGGTGTGATTAATTTGAAAACGCGTTCTGTCGCGCTCGTCAATACCTTGGCTTTCAGTTATGCGTACACCACGTACGAAGGTATCTACCTGAGATAAAACGTTGGTTTGAGTGTCGCCTTGTAAATGGTCGGCAAGAAACTCTAGCCTGTGCGCATCGCTTGGTTTATAGATAAGTTTTAGTTGAGCACTATCGGTACTATTGCTTTGTGGGTTTGCGGCGTCGCGATCTAACCCTGTGCCATTGCCGCTAAAGTAATTTTCGGTTTCAGCACCATCTCGTGTGGTCGCGTTTAATAACCATTCCCAGTCGCCGTTTCTTCCAAATAGCTGAGCGTTAGCCATACGCTCGTTGGCTACCGACGCATACCCTACTTTTACACGGCCGCCCATACTGTCATCGTTTTGTAGCAGCTGGCTTGGATCTTTACTAATAAAAGACACTACACCGCCAATGGCGTCGCTGCCATAAAGCGTAGACGCTGGGCCGCGAATAATTTCGACACGGTCTATCATATCTACGTCGATGAAGTCGCGACGGGCTGATAGACCAGGCCCAAAACTAAATTCATCCGCTATTGGCGCACCATCTAGCAACATAAGTACGCGGTCGGCATTTATACCGCGAATATTAAAGCCCGATAGGCCAAATCGACCGCCCCCTTCAACCACCACACCAGGCTCAAATCGCACTAAGTCGCGAATATCAGTGGCCACCATTTTATCCATTTGTTCGGTGTCGATAACGGTGACGCTAGAGGCAATTTCATCTATGTCTGAATTAAATCGAGAGGACGTAACGGTGATTTGTTCGAAGTCGGCCTCTTCTAGTGCATCGGCGAAAGAGAATGTACTGAAACCAGAAACGAGCATAGCAAGAGCAATTTTTGAAAACTTCATGTGTCTAAAACCCTACAGATAGTGCGGATGTTAATAATAATAGTTATCATTTAGATTAAATTATCACGAAGCTTTTCGGAAAACAAATTTATTAATGTGAATTTTTAGTTGCCTAGGTACCGGCGCCTAAATGAGAAATAGGCAGTAGGAAGAGAGGTTTATGGAAGGTTAAGTACGGCTAATCAGTAGATCTTTTGAGGTGCATAGAGCTAACGAACAAATTCGCCAACACACTGAAATATAGCTCACCTATCGCTCCTGTATGCGTTGATGATTGGAAGCTTGCTTAAGTGATAGTCTTAGAAACACACATTATTTGTGCCCGCAGACAATAAAGGTGCCATCGAGTCAACTCGACTGCCTGATGAATTCCATCAAGATCCCGCCGACAGGATGATTGTGGCGCTAGCAAGAACCTTGTCAGCACCTTTGATTACGGCAGACGAAAAGATTTTAAATTATCCACATGTAAGGACCATTTTTTAGTCTTCGCGCTCTTCTTTTACCCTTACCAGATAAAACCTATCTAGCGCCTCTTTTACGGTAAGGCTTTCATCGGCTCGCAGGTATTTTTTGACCTCGCGAATAACCAAATTTCTATTTTGATTGTACTGCGTTGCAAACGCTTCGCAGGGCTTTTCGATGGCATCTAATAATCGGCGTGCTTCTAGTGAGCGATGAAACGCCTCTATTGCTTTAGCAAAATTCTCACCGTTCTCAAAGTACAATTCGCTTAAGCGGCCTTTTTTGATTTGATAGGTATGGCTTGCGTATTCCAGTGCTAGTTTGAAGTTTTCAAAGGTTTCATCGAATACCTTATAGGGCTTATCTGGCGCTTTATCCACTCTGGTAGTGCTGCCGTCTACTTCGTAATCGAGGCCATTAAAGCGAAGTCGAGATATGGTTTCTTTACCTAAATTTATACCTGCACTTAAGCTAATTTGAAATGCAGCGTCCATTTCCTCCAATTCCTCTGGGCTCCACATGTTGTAAACCCTTACCGCCTTTTCGTATTTTTTTGCCAATAGCTTTTTAAGCATATCGACGCGTTCGCTTAGCGTACCGGTATTGTGCTTTTTCAATAAATCGACGCATTCGTTGCACGCAGGCACGGCAATAAATTCTGCCGCTCTGCTGCCATCGCGCCAGTCGTGAATAAACGAGATAGGAGGAATGTAATCGGGAGTTGATGCCTCGCAACCACAGTAAAAGCATTGGTTAAAGTTAACAGAGTGCACCGCCACCAGCGGTTCGTAATACTTTTTATAATCCATGTTGCTCTTAATGAGGTGCTCTTGTTGAGGCGCTATTATTGAAACGCTCTTGTTGAGGCGCTCTTACTTTGGGGGCGTTTGCATTACTTTGGTAACAGAAGTTAGACCATTGATTTCAATTAAGGTCACTGCCCTAACACTGGCGATACAAATCCGTCGGGCTTTAATGTGAGCACGTCGCAATCAACGCTAAGCAGAATTTCTTCGGCAGTGTTACCTATTAGTAAACCGGGAATACCCGTTCTAGCCACAGAGCCAATAACCAGTAAATCAGACTGGCTTTGTTTGAGCTGCTGAGGAATGAGTTGCTCGGCATGGCCTTGTATCAATAGTTGTTTTGTATGTTTATGTAAATGCGTGGGCGACAGGCTTTCACGCATAAAATGCAGTAGCAAATTGAGCTCACCAGATTTAAAGCCTTTTTCATGCGCCGCCATATCCTTTGTCATTGTGTCTGGGTCGTCGGCGAATAAGCTAACAAACCCTGCATGAGGCGCATTATACGCATTGAACAAGGTGCATCGCGTTTCTTCTTTATCGAAAAAGCGTACCAACGTACTAAGCATTTTTTTGTTTAATTCGTCGGCATGAGATGCCGGATCATCTATATCAAAATCTACTGCTACAAAAATATTCTGTGGCAATGTGGTTTCTTGCGAGCGAGCTAAGAATACGGGAACAGGACATTTACGCAGCAAGTGCATATCGTTACTCGTCATGGTGATGGCGTGTTGTAGCCAGCTCTTTTTTTCTGCATGCTTAACAATAAGTTGCGCGTTAACTAACTGCTGATACCGAATAATCTCCACAAAGGGCTTACCAAAGCGCACCTCACACGAAAGCACATGGCTATCACCCAATGCATTTAACTGCGAAACTTGCTCAAGCAATCGTTTCTTAGCTTTGTTTTTTACCGACTGAGCAGTTTCTGAGGAATAATGGAACCAATTATCCGGTAGCACACAAAGTAGCTGCAGGCTAAGCTGCTGGGTACTGGCTAACAGCTGACTTTTTCGAATAAGCGCAGCCGTCGCGTCGTTCACTTCATCAAAGACACACAATATGCATGGCGAGGCTTGATTAGTCATAGTGCTTACTCCTGGGTGCCGGTAATAATAGTGCGAATTTGCCCTGCCGATTGCGTATGTGGCAGAATTACCACATCGAAACCTGCAGCGGTTAGCCGCTCGTAGTCAGGTTGAGAATGCGCTACCGCAATGGTCTTTCCCTTGTAACCAACCTGCTTTAAATGCTGCAGCAACGCGTAGCGCCCATCTTCAAACGACACACCAGTATAATGCCAAGGGAACGTACAAATAACCCATTGCGTGTTGCCAAGCGGCAATTCGTTAGTAAACTCTGCATCGGTTACATCGCCATACACCGCTTGTAAACCTTTATTGTTCATAGCAAGCACTTCATCGGGATTAACATCAACACCCAAAACACTGTACTGCTCATTTAGCTGCGCTAACAGATAACTACCTAACCGCCCCAAACCAAAAACAATAGTGTGTGGGCTGTGTGTTTCTATGGCAGCCGAGTCGATATGCGCGTGCTTTTTCATTAGGCGTGATTCTATGGCAAGCAGCACGGGCTCAAACACCGCGTAAAGCTGATGCGAGTACGAAATCATGTAGGTTGAACACGCTATGGTAACAATACCAACCAGTGTAACTAACCCCATAACAGAGGGAGCAATATGACCAATGCTTACCCCCATGGCGATGAAAATAAGCGAAAACTCACTGATTTGAGCAACCGTGAGCCCTGCCAAAAAACCTGTTTTGGCGCGATAATTCATTTTCGTCATAATAATTAATACAATAAGGGGGTTGCCAATAAGCACAAAAAGAGAGAATACGAGCGATGCCGTAAGGTTTGCTCCCAAGTCTGACAAGTGAAGCTGCGCGCCAAGACCGATAAAGAAAAATAGCAACAAAAAGTCGCGCAGTGGTGCTAAGCGGGTTGCAATAGTTTCGCGATACGGCGTTGATGCCAAGGCAAAACCCGCCAGTAAGCCGCCCACTTCCATACCTAAACCAATAATTTTACCAACCGACGCCAATAGGGTGGCAATGGCAATAGAAAAAATAAGCAGCAACTCGGGAATGCGTGCCATCGTTTTTGTCAGCGGATTGGCAATAAAACGAATAAATACGGCTAACGCTATAATTAAACCAATCAAACCATACGTTGCGTGTAATGGCGATAACATCCCTTTACTGTTTACACCTGAATCGCCCACTGCCATGCTGGCTAACACTATCATTGAAAGCACCACTACTAGGTCTTGCACAATGAGAAAACCAAGTGCTATTTTGCCATGCAGCGTATCTATTTCGCGCTTATCAGACAGCAATTTAACAATAATGATAGTGGATGAAAACGTAAGTGCTACACCAAGATACAAACTGCTGACCGAGTCGAAGCCCAGCAGCAAGCCAATGCCGTAGCCAATGGCAGAGGTAAAAAACACTTGCCCGAGCCCAGTTGCCAGCGAGACCACACCAATGTCTTTAATCAGTTTTAAATCGAGTTTAATACCCACTAAAAACAAAAGCAGCGCAATGCCCAACTCTGAAAGTAGGTTAATTTTTTCTTCGGAATGAACCAGGTCTAATGCGGTAGGGCCCGACAAGATGCCAATGGCAATAAACGCCACAATGAGCGGCTGACGCAGCAGCATGCCAATAATACCGACACCGGCGGCTAAGCACAGCAACACAGTAATTTCAAAAAACGACGACTGAGCAATAAGCGTTTGCATATCATCTGCTCGATGTAAACAAGACTTATTTTCAGTTATATCACCTTTGGCCAATATAAAAAAGCCTCTGTGGCTATAGGTCTTATTCCCTTTACTAATTAAAGAAAAAGACGTGTCGTAGCTTTTTCTAACAATGTGAGCGCGGCTATTCATTGCGTTTAATCGCAGCTAGACGTTTATTCCAATAATTCACTTTGTATAAATAATATGGGCTAACATGTTAATTAATAGTTACTATTTCTAGTATGTTTTTGTATGCTATGAATAGTAAAACAGCGAGTTGGTCAAACGTCATGGATGTAAGACTTTTTCTTAGAAGCACGCTACTATTTCTTTTTGTATGCACGATGTCGCTATGGTTCGCAAACGCAACGTTCGCAAGTGATCATTGCGACCTTACACGCATTGCTCCAACACCTTCAAACACTGCCACACTGACTCCCTCTTCGCCATCTTCGCTATCTATTCTAAAAGGCGAGAACGTTTTCTTAATCTCTTGCCGTTTATCTGAAAATGGCGTGTTTACCTTTAATCGCCACGGTTTTGAATCTGCACTATGGATGGAAAATAATGTTAAACGCCACCCCATCCCCGCCGGAGATATGGCGTTTGTATTGCAAAATACTGATGGTTTTATTTCTACCGCGCAAATAACCATTCAATCGTCTATTGAATTTATTCCTCGATTCACATGGCATTATGAGAATGATTATTTAACCAAAGCGCAGCGTCATAGTCTCATCATGGGTGCGTTTTATGGTTTAGGGATCGCGCTATTCACATTGTCATTAGTTATCGGCTATAAAATAGGTGGGCATCATTTAAAACGCTACAGCCTTTATGTGTTCAGTTTAACGGCTTTCTTTTTACTGCAAGAAGGTCAATTGTTTTTGTTTGCCAACGAACGGTACACCCACTTATTAAACGCTGCGTATTTGTTGTCTATCGGTCTCACCGTATTCAGCGCCACTTGGTTCTTATCGTATTTTTTATTTCTACACCGAGACTTTTCTCGAGTAAATAATTTCATAATTGCTGCCGCAATCATTGTTTTTACATTAAGCGCATTGCGCACGCTTATTCATCAAGAGGTGTTTTGGTCGACAAGTGGCGCGATAATGGGATACTGCACGCTTGCTATCGTAGCGCTGCTTTTTGTTTTCTCCATTGTGCAAACGTATCGTGGCGTGCCAGAAGCGAAATTTGTGATGGTGGCACTATTATTTGTACTTATCAGTATGGTGTTCCGTATATTGCTTCATAATTACAGCCCATTTATGCAGCGCTATGGGTTCATCCTTGCGTTTGCTGTAGAGGTGTTAGTGCTCGCATACGCACTATCAAAACGCATTAGCTACATCTCTACCGAAAAGGAACGGGCC
This sequence comes from Alteromonas sp. P256, assembly GCF_036864455.1. Taxonomy (NCBI): domain Bacteria; kingdom Pseudomonadati; phylum Pseudomonadota; class Gammaproteobacteria; order Alteromonadales; family Alteromonadaceae; genus Alteromonas; species Alteromonas sp. P256. Next base: position 82,209 of record NZ_JAZETM010000005.1, on the reverse strand, counting down.
GAGAGAGATGCCTCAATAGACTCGCTGTGCGGTATTGCAAATAGAAGAGGGCTGATTAATAGCTTGCCACGCTTTGTCAACGATACTGAGTTTCAACCTACAATATATGCCGCTTTTTATATTGATATAGATGATTTTAAGCAGATCAATGACTGCCACGGTCATGCGGTTGGAGACAGTGCTTTGGTTGATGTTTCTCGTTGTTTATCTAATGCCATGCGCAGCAAAGATATACTTTGCCGACTTGGAGGCGACGAATTCATCGCTATTGCAACGTTTGGTACCATGTCGGAAGTAATGAACAAGCATCAACAATTAAAACGAACGTTTAAAGCCGTTCCTTTTAGTGTTAAGGGGAAAAAGCAGTACCTATCGGCCAGCGTTGGTTGCGCCACGTTTGAGCATTTACCGATGAGTATTGATAAGCTTGTCGCAGCAAGCGACGGCTCGATGTACACTGAAAAGGTGAGACGAAAAAGCGAACAATTAACCGTATAACGCAGTAAATCATACCCCCGCGCAGCCCTAGCCATAAAAATATTAGCCAGGATTAGCCTTTATTACATTGCCAGCAAAGAAACAGTGTATAGAACATGCAACAAGTTGGCTCGCATAAAAAACTGCAAAGCAGATTAAGCCCAATAATATAGGGCTTAATCTGCTGCTGGCTACCAAAACGCAATAAGCACAGCTAGCATGGCAAACACCAATAAAACACAGTGGAATCGATAGTCACTCATTACGCCAGTGCTGGCGCCAGGCGAAGTAATTCCCGCTCGATAAACAAGCGATGACACGTCTTTTTGATCACTTTGAATAAGTTTGCTTGAAACCACAAAAATTGCCGTACACACTGCAAATATCACTCCAATGCTGATACTGAAATGCAGCGTAACTATTTCCATTTGACGTAAAACAAACATGCCAATTCCTATCGCGAAGCCGCTTAAAAGCGTAATAAACGCTGAAGTGCCACCTGCTGATGGATAAAACACCCCCACCAAAAATATAACCGCGATGGGCGGAACGATAATAGAAAACATTTGCTGCAGATAGCTCCATAAGCCGCCAAAGTCTGCAATAAATGGAGCCCACGCCGCCGATATTATCATTGTGACTACAGTGGTAATACGACCGTATTTTGCAAGTTCTTGTGGCGTTAAATTCGGTTTCTTTGGCTTTATAAAGTCAACCACAATAAGTGTTGATGTCGAATTTAAAGTAGAGTCGACGGTAGACAAAATAGCGGAAATTAAGCCTGCCATAACAATACCTACAACCCCCACCGGCAGCACTTCAGATATTAACGTTGGGAAAACCATGTCACTATTTTCTATGTTGGGAATAACTGATATTGCCATTGCCCCAGGCAGCACCATAATAAACAGAGGCAATATTTTCATAAACCCACCAAAAATTGCTCCCCAACGGGCGTGCTCTATGCTTTTCGCTGCTAGTACGCGCTGCGTTACATATTGATTGGTGACCCAATACCAAAAGCCAAGTAATGGCACTCCCACCAAAGTGCCTAGCCATGGAAGCGTTGGGTCGTCGATGGGTTTTATTACTGACAGGTGATCATCTGGTACTGATTTTGTTACCTCGCTCCATGAAAAATCAAGGTCGTCAAAAAGCATATACGTGAGAATGGAACAACCCACAATCAGAATAATGGCCTGCAGCGCGTCGGTATACACTACGGCCTTTAAACCGCCAAAGGCCGTATAAAACCCGGCAAGTAAAGCCAGGGCTAACGCGGTATACCAAAGCTCTAAATGAGGAAAAAACACCTGCAGCACAATGGCTCCGGCGTACAGGCCGCCTGCAGTGTCAACCAGTGCACTGATAATGATAGTGATAGCAGAAAATATTTTTCGCGAACGAACGTCGTAGCGCAGTTCGAGATACTCAGGCACCGTGGTTATGCGCGCGTTTAAATAAATAGGAATGAATATGGCGGCCATAACTATCAGCGGTAAACCTGCAAGCCATTCATAGTTCGACGCTGAAATTCCGGTACTATAAGCTGCGCCAGACAGCCCGATTAATGTAGTACTGGAAATGTTAGAAGCAAAAAGCGAAAGTCCAATGACACCCCACGTTAACGAGCGCCCACCAAGAAATAAATCTTCACCTGTTTTTGTATTTCTACCTACAGCAATGCCAATTGCCAATACTACAATAAAATAAAGCCCAATAATTATTAGGTCGATGTGACTAATACCGCTCATGCTTAGAGATCCCTCATACAAAAAAACGCCCTTCAAACAAAACCTACACAAAGCATGTAAATTTTGAGAAGGACGCACACATCACACTACATTAAAACGTTCCGCGCACACCCACGTTTAGTCGGCGGCCGCGCTCTTCATAATAGCGAAGGTAGTTGGCTTGACCATCAAAAAATACAAATTCATCTTCATCGGTAAGGTTTATACCCTCTAAAAACAGCGTAAGATTTTCCATCACGTTATAACTGAACGTCGCGTCCCACTGACCATAGTCGTCGACTGTTTCTGAGCGTCCCTGCAACCCTGAAATTTCACGTATGTACTCGCCACGGAAGTTGTACGACAAACGCGCTTGAAAGTCGTCGTCCTCGTAGAATGCCGACAGGTTATACGTTACGTCAGACACGTTTTCTAGTGACGATACTTTACCATCGGCAGTCTCTGCTTCACTGTCAACTAACGTAACATTGGTTTGATACCCAAACCCAGATTCGAAAAGGTGAGTGAGTGACAACTCAACACCTACTAACTCTGCCGAATCGTTGTTAGTCGGTCTGGTAACAATAAAATCTCGACCCCAAGGTTGTCCTTCCCCAATAAATTCAGTAGTAACAACATTTGAGACAGTGTCGCTGATATCTTTATAGAAGATAGCGGCTGATGCAGTGATACTTTCACCGTAATATTCTACTGACACATCGAAGTTGTTTGCTCGAGTTGGCGCTAAGTTGGGGTTACCAGCCACAATAGATTCGGTGCTCAAGTTAGTACTTGTTACTGCTTGCACTGTGGTTAAGTTATTAAGCGTTGGTCGCGTTATGGTTTCAGCAAACGCGGCTCGAATAAATAACTCTTCGGTAGCCTCTAAATTGAAGTTAAACGAGGGCAGCACGTCAGTATAATGAGAGTTAAACGCTACAGGAGTGTCGTTGCTAAATGAAAACACTTGATCGGGCGCGCCTGGCACTAACTGCTCAATATTTACAATTTGATTGATGGCACCTGACGAGGTTAAGTCGGTACGCGCAATACGCACACCAGCATTTGCCGTCCAGTACATATCGCCTAGGCTACCTTCTAACTCTAACTGAGCGTATGCACCAAAAACCGACTCACTGATGGTATTAGACTGATCGGGGCGAGCAATCGTGGTTAAGATATCTGCACCGCTTGTGTTAGCCACACCGCTAAAATCGTGAACGCGCGGATCGCTTCCCTCCGGCAGTGGGTTGCCATTAGCATCTTCAGGCATACCTTCTGCATTTAAGATTGGCGCTCCTGGTTGAAGCGATGAATACAGCGCACGCAGTCCGTCCCGCGTAAAAGTTGGGAAGAAATTAGGCACAGACGCGCCAGAATCTCCTAAGAAATCTGAAACAGGGAATGGTTGAAACATGGCGTCATAGAGGTTTGCGTCTATTCCTCTTAATGAAAACCCTGTAGAGCCACAGAAGTAGTTACACCACCTGTCGCGATTATCGGCCACCGTGTTACTTTTTTCGCGGTCGACGTAATCCATACCGAACTTCAACGAGCCGCCCTCATCAAACAAATACTCACCGTCTACCTTCATGCTAAGCACGGTATCTTCAATAAGATTTATCGAATCTCGCGTAAAATGCCCGCGATATTGCTGCGGAGGCTGACCATTAATAACGCCATCGTTTAATGCCGACAGAGGCACTCTATCTCCTTGGGCGATATTAGGGTTTAAACCGCGAGGAAACGCCGGATTATAAGGAGCAACTAGCGAAGAAAAGTTCGCTACTGGCCCGCCCTGATAGTCGTAAGTGTTAAACGCTGGAACCGGTGTACCGATAACGTAAAATGAACCACTTCCACTTCCCGATACAATGTTGTCTCGCTGTCCGTCTGCGCGCGACCAGGCGGCATCAAACTCTAAATCAAGCTTATCGCTGTAGCGCCACTCGGTGTTCCATCCAAATTGTACGGTTTCGGTGTCTACCTCGGTAAACCGACTATTGAGCTCTGACGACTGAAGATAGTCGAAGCCCTCTAATACGCCATTATCTGCAACTCTTACGTTGTTAAGTGAGGTAACACATCCTGGACACGGATAGTGAGCGCTTGCAAAGTACTCACCCGGACTTTCAAAAGAAGTATAGAGTACGTCAAAATTGTGTTGAATGATGTCGCTTGGTCGCCATTGTAGGGCAAGCGTTCCACCTATGCGCTCTATGTCTTCGTTAGCGGTGGCAAATGACATTGAGGAATAGTCGCCAATAACTTGCTGTTGGCCGTTGCCAGTAAACACGCTTGCATCACCGGGCACATTGGCTGGATCACCATACCCGCGAAGCTCGCCATCATTCATTTGATATAAAGGAATGGAGAAGCTATCAATGCTTTCCGCTACATCAACGCGAAATACGCGATTCATGTAATTTACCGAGGCCAGTATGCCAAACTTATCGTTGAGTTGCGTGCTGTAAACGCCAGATGCTCGGCTTCCGGTATCGTCTGCAAAATCATCGTACAAACCAGCTACTGAATAGGCCGCTACCGTACCGTCATTGTCAAAAGGCCGCGCAGACACAATATTTACCCGCCCGCCTATACTGCCGTCGCCTAAACGTGCCTCCGAGGTTTTATACACTTCGGCGCGCGACACTAGTTCAGAGGCAATATTATCAAAGCTAAACTCTCGGCCAATGTTTTCAGTAGCCAGCAAGCGGCCGTTAAACGTGACAGCGTTAAATTCTTCACCTAGGCCACGTATGGTGATAAATCGACCTGCACCGCCTCGAGCACGAGCAATGGCCACACCAGGTACGCGCTGCAACGACTCGGCAATATTCACATCTGGAAACTTACCCAGTTCTTCTGCGGTGATAGCATCAACAATACCGCCCGCTTCTTGTTTTATACTGGCAGCGGTTTCTAAACTTTTTCTTATTCCTGTTACCGCTATTATTTCAACGTCTGGCTCTTCTACCTCTTGGCTTTGAGCCACACTAATATTTGTAAAGAGAGTGCTTGGAAGCGCTATTGCAAGACTGATACAACGCGCTATGTGTTTTTTACGTGTGAGCATAAACTTTTCTCTTGCGATTATCTTCGATTATTCACTAAGGTTTCAGTCTTGCTCGAGGTAGTTCTTAATATTTAGCAAGGCTGTCACATAATCTTAATATTATGTTGAAAATTATGAACCTAAACAAAAACTTAAATTAACTAAAAAGACACTTAAAACCTCTAAAATTTAACTTAATTAGCATTTGTTATCATTGGTGAACAATGCGGGTAATGAGATGTAAAAAAAAGCAATAAAAAAGCCGACGCTACAGGTCGGCTTGAAATTACTAAACATGTGCTTTTTTAGCAGTAACTATAAAACACCTGATAAGGAGGAAGAGTAATATAGCTATCGCTGACTTGCGCGTTAAAGCCATGTCCTGTTAACGGCTCTTTTAACTGCAGGGGCGCTTTTAATACTAGTTCTGAAGCGGCCAAATTTACCACTACAAGAATGCGCTCTCCTTCCCATTCTCTTATCCAGCACAAAGCATTATCTTTGGTATCGAGAACCTCCAGCGTGCCTTTTACAAGTGGCTGATGCGATTGACGCCAGTGAATAAGCTGTCGGGTTCGGTTAAGCACACTATTTGACTGTTGTTGCTGTGCATCTGCAGATCTATTTACATGTTTCACATCTAATGGAAGCCACGGCTGCGCCTTGGAAAAGCCTCCGCCCACTTCACCGCTCCATGGAAATGGCGTTCTGCATCCGTCACGACCTTTATACTCTGGCCAAAATGGTTTTCCGTATGGGTCTACAATATCGTCAAAGTCTACCTCTGCTTCTTCAAGACCCAGTTCATCACCTTGATAAATACATACAGAGCCGTGAAGCGAAATTAACATTGCCATAGCAGCAAGCGAGAAATGTTCGGGGTCTTTATTTGCTCCCCAACGGCTAGCTACGCGCACCACATCATGGTTGCCGAGCGCCCAACAGGGCCAGCCCTGGCTGGATGCACTTTCAAGTTTGCGTACTACCGATAAAATATGCTGATTGCTCGCGTCTTCACTCAACAAGTCGAAGGTATATGCCATATGTAACCGAGTATTACCGCGCGTATAATCTGCCATCAACTCAAGCGCGTTTTCACCGTTCAGCTCGCCCATGGTTGTGGTACCTGGGTATTCATCCATTAACGATCGTAGCTTCTCAATAAACGTAATGTTTTCAGGCTGGCTAATATCGTAAATATGCCGTTGTTTAGAATAGGGATTAACAGCAGCGACACCTACCGTTGTATCTTCGTTATCAGCAAGCATAGGGTTGTCACGAAGCTGAGCATCGTGAAAAAAGAAGTTAGCTACGTCAAGCCTAAAACCATCCACACCTAAATCTAGCCAAAAACGTAAATTATCAAGCTGCGCTTTCTGCACCGCTGGATTATGAAAATTCAAATCGGGTTGGCTGGTTAAAAAATTGTGAAGATAATACTGCTGACGAGTCTCGTCAAACGTCCACGCACTGCCGCCAAAAAACGAGAGCCAGTTATTGGGTGCAGAGCCATCTGGCTTCGGGTCGGCCCATACATACCAGTCTGCTTTAGAGTTATGTTTGCTGGTTCTGCTTTCTTTAAACCATTCGTGCTGGTCGCTCGAATGGCTGATCACCTGGTCGATAATGACTTTCAACTTTTTTTGGTGAGCCTGCTTCAGCAATGACTTAAAGTCATCAATGTCGCCAAACATAGCATCTACCGACCTATAGTCAGAAATGTCATAACCAAAGTCTTTCATAGGTGACTTGAAGAAAGGCGATATCCAAATGGCGTCTACACCCAAACTGGCAATGTAGCCGAGTTTCTCAGTGATACCCCGCAGGTCGCCAACGCCGTCATTGTTTGAATCTTTAAAACTGCGTGGATAAATTTGATAAATTAACGCGCCTTTCCACCATTGCGACATAGTTACATCCCCATACGTCATTGTATTACCAATAGATGGCGGAAAGTGTAGCTAAAAATTGATGAGCAATATTCTAAACAGAATCTTAATTTAACTAAAAAAACTCTTAACTTTAATCAATTGACGGGCAACTCTCTCTTATTCTCAACGGAGAGTGCAAAACAACGCTTTTTTCTTCTCTTAATCCTAAGAATATTTCCGCCGCAATTTTTCCTTTTTCAATACTTTGTTGAGCAACGGTGGTTAGTGAGGGACGATTTTGCTCTGCTTCTTCTATGCCATCAAACCCCGTGATCATAACGTCGCGTGGTACTTCTAATCCAAGGTCGTGTGCGGCTCGAATTGCACTTAGCGCACATCTATCGCTCATGCAGAGCAATAAAGACGGTCGAGGTACAAGTTGTAGTGCCTGAATAGCGGCTTGGTACGCGAGCGCCTTGTTGTTGTCGGGTATATTCCAGATATGCTCGGGTGGAATGTATACCTCAGCATTGAATGCCGCATTTTGAAAACCTTGAAGCCGCTGAACGGTAATATTTTCGTCCACCGACAGCAATGCAGCATCATTTAAAGTACACAGTTTATCGGTATCCGCAATTCGAAGACCGAGTATTGCCGCATGCTCAGGCTTATGTTTAAACGCATGTGATGCAATATCTTGCGATGCTTTTCTATTTTCGATATTTATCGACGTGACTCCCTCCATTTCAAAGTCGATAGCGATGATAGATTTGCTGTGATAGCGAATTTCATCTAACCGTTCCTGTGCGGGTGGGCCGTAAATAATGAATCCATCTACGAACGACTCAATACCGCTAAGCTGTTTTACCCCGCGCCGAGATGGCATTACCAAAAGATTAAACTCAGGTTCTTCAAAGATTTGCGATAGCCCCTGTAGCATCTGATTTGCCACGGGATCAGAAAAGCTATAGCTCAGTTGGTTAGAAAGCATAACGCCAATAACTCGGGTTTTACTGGCTCGCTTATTTCGCGATTGAGCATGAGGCCCCGCATAGCCCATATTTCTGCACTCTTGAAGAATTTCGTCGCGGAGCTCTTTTGATAGTTGTGACGGCCTATTAAACGCATTCGATAGCGTTGCTGTAGACACACTCAGTTTTTCTGCAACATGCTTAAGCGTAAGTCTATTTGTTGAGCGACGTTTCATTTTAATCTCATCTGAATTTCTAGATTTGACCTCCAAGTATAGGATTATTGAATATATATAACTACCACACATCTAAACTCGAGAAAAGAAGCGGAATGACGACTCACCAATGAAAAGAAAACGACGGTGCGCTTGAGCTCGTAGCCGATTTTAAGTGAGCTTTTTATAAAAAAAGGTCTTTCACTGGTGAAGACCTAAAAAGTTTTCACAGCGGCTTTCTTTAAGGACCTGTACAAGCCCAACATAATAAAAGCATTTTCTACATATATGTTATATTTTTCAGTTATATTAGGGCGTATTGATCTTTGCTGTGGCATGCCTGTTTGACTTACGGATAAAAAGCTATGGTGGCAAAACACGCTAACAGACTATGTCAACATACTTTGCATTGTTTGGTAATAAGGAATGGATAATTGGAAAACTGGATTACAACCCCTTTTGAGCCTCTGAACGGCGTGACAGGAGGTATTTTTATTGGGCTATCAGTGGTAGTGTTATTGCTCACTCTTGGTCGCATTGCCGGCATATCAGGAATTGCTGCTGGCGCGCTAACTCAAAGGGGATCTGAACAATATTGGCGGTTAGCATTTTTAATTGGAATGTTGTTAGCTGCGATAATTTATAAAATGTCTTTAGGCGGCTTTGAAGTACAGACTCAGTTGGGCTCTGGCTGGATGATAATAGCGGGGTTGCTAGTAGGGTTTGGAACCCGCCTTGGCAGCGGATGCACTTCTGGTCACGGTGTAGCAGGCCTTTCTCGGTTATCGCCACGTTCAATAGTGGCCACACTCACTTTTATGGCGGCCGCGGCCGCTACCACTAATATCATCAGACACCTTTAGCACAGCGGAGAAAATAGATTATGAAAGTACTTATCGCTTCGCTATTTAGCGGCCTACTTTTCGGTTTTGGGCTTGTTATATCAGGAATGAGCAACCCTGCCAGGGTGCTCAATTTTCTTGATTTTAGTGCGAACTGGGATGCTACCTTAGCTTTTGTTATGGGCGGTGCCATTTTAGTGGCGGCACCCGGTATCTATTGGGTACGCAAAAGAAGCAAGCCTTTGTTTGCTAACAAGTTCGACATTCCTACAAGCAAAACTATAGATAGTAAATTGGTTTTGGGATCTGCATGCTTTGGTATTGGCTGGGGAATAAGTGGCTTTTGTCCTGGCCCTGCCGTTGTTGCTGTTGTATCTCTTCAGTCAGATGTTCTTTTATTTATCGGCGCTATGCTTGTAGGCATGCTGGTAAACGACAAAACTGGACAGAATTAACTGTTAATAATGAATAAGTAACTCTTTAAAAAGGTACACACCATGCTAAAAATAAAAAATCTAAGCCTGATGACTTGTTGTTTAGTCACCTTATTTAGTTTTCATTTTGTGGCTCACGCTCAAATGTCGACGTTTAAAGATGGCACTGTGATTAAAGGCTTTGGAAAAAGCGCTCCCGTGCCCTCTCATGTTTTGCCAGAAAACAGTGCGTTTAACATTACCTTCGACGTTGCCAGCACCGGTGGTGAAGGTGTGGTAAACCGCAAGTTTGATAGCTTAGCGCGCTTTATTAATATGCACGCTGCGGCAGGAGTTAAAAAAGAAAATATACACCTTGCGCTTGTTGTGCACGGAAGCGCAGTTTTTGATTTATTAAATGATGCGTCTTATCAAGAAAAGTACGACACACCAAACCCTAATAAACCGCTGCTAAAAGCACTTTTAGAGAACAATGTGCGCGTAATTTTATGTGGTCAGAGCGCCGCTTCAAAAGCTGTAGAAAGCGGCCATCTGGTTGAGGGTGTAGAGATTCAATTATCAGCGATGACCGCTCATGCTTTGCTGCAGCAAGAGGGCTATACGGTAAATCCGTTTTAGCAAATGTCAGCGCCAGCCCCTAAAACTATCCGTCGGAAAGAGACCGCTCTTAAATAGTCTACCTATTAAGCGCTGGGTTCAACGCTGACCTTTTAGTATTTACACATCGTGTCTAAAAAACTCAATCACAGAGTAGCCACACATACCCTATGACTGCTCTACCCCAGACATAGCGATGTCTATCGCGCTTTTTCCCATGGTTTGATTGCCAACATATTGTGGGTCGAACGCAGTGCGAGTAAAAATACGACGAACTAAAGGCTCGAAATGCGACAGTGGCTTGGTGGGATAATCTGGGTCGAAAGACGCCTGATCCCACTTCTCACAAAAATCTACGCACGACTGATACCACGGGTGGTCTTTTAAATAGTCACGTTCATTTCTGTCGCCACCTAAATGATGGGCGTAATAGAAATTTTGAAACAAGCCGTGCTGATTAATCACCCACGTCACTTCAGGGCGCACGTAAGGACGTAAAATAGAGGCCGCAAACTGAGAGTGATTGTGCGGCGCTAAATCATCGCCTAAATCGTGAATAAGCGCAGCGAGAATCATCTCATCATCTGCTCCATCTTCTTCTGCTCGCGTCGCCGATTGCAGCGAGTGCTCTAATCGCGACACTTGATAGCCAGAAAGCGTATGCTCTAATTGCGCTAGCGCCTTTAAAATTCTATCAGGCAGCCCTTTGGCAAACTCATCTTCATGCTTATCAAGAAATTGGAACTCTTCTTTCGTGCCTTCTTTCATTTGTTTGAATGCTACGGTCTCCATAGTGCTCCCCTTATTGGCCACTCATTTTTTGCTTTAACAGCTTATAACGCCCTTTCGGTGCATCGTAGTCGATATAAGCGCCGTGCAGGTGACGCAAACCTTTGTTCGGGTCGAAGCCCGTTCTGCCGTGTAACACGCGGGTATTGTGAAACATTTGCAGCTGACCTGGCTGTAAGCAAAACTTCCATTCAAACTCTGGCGAACTCAGTAGCTGACCTAAGCGCTTACGGGCATTGTGAAACGTAATGAGGTCGTCATCGCTCAACAACGGTAAATTGTCTAAACGCGGGCTGTAGGCAATGCCGGTTACTTTTCCGGTCGCATCAGATTCAATAATGGTGCGACGCTCAACCAAATCGACTTCGCTATCGAAATGACGAAAACGCACCGGCACTTCGCTTAGCATTTTGTAGCCTTCTGGCTGTTCTTTCTTTAGCTGCCCTAGTACAGATAAACTGTCCACTAGAGTAGACAAACCCTCACCCGCTTGGTTTTGTAAGCAATGCAGTAGTTGAATACCTGGCATTGGGTCGCGATACGGGTTATCGGTGTGCGGCCCAAGTGGCACCGAGCGATACGCTAAGTCGCTTGAATTAGGGCGGGAATAAACTTCAAAAGATTTACCAAAATTGGTTTCTCTTACGTGGCCAAAAATCTCGGCAACCTCAATGGTGGCCTCAAGATTCTGCGGCACGTTATCAACAATGATAACGCCATAGGTGAGAAACTGTTCAATACCTGCAATAAGCCCTTTATCTGAATGCAGCGAATGATAGTCCACATGAAAAACCGACTTATCGATATCGCTTTTCCAAGGACGAGGGGCTGGAGCGCCATCTAAATGGTCGAAATCGGCGTTAAACTCGCTGAGGTCGTACTCACCACTGTACCCATCGCTGAAGGTTAAGCTGGCACGCAGCTCACTTCTCTTTTCCACCCGAGTGAGTGCTACGTCGGTATCTAGCTGATGCGGATCGAACAGGCGATGTTTGGTTGTCTTATCCACGTTTTCCGTATCCTGACAACGCTCTCTTAGCCACAGCGCTGGTAAGGAAATTTCTTTGCCATCAATAAAGGCCAGTACGCGAGCTTTTTGTTCATCTATGCGGTAATTGAGTGTTTGCACCTGTTGCACTTTTGATTTTTCCTCTGTGAAATGTCAGGCTGCGAGTATCAAGCAAAATTACCTAGCAACACAGTAGCTACGACTTATAGGAAACATGCAAATTCATTATGAAGCAGCGCAACGAACCACCAACACTGAATAGCCTTATTGCGTTTGATGCTACCGTAAAGCACGGCTCGATGACCCTTGCTGCTGAAGAATTAGGCATAAGCCAGCCCTTAGTGTCGCAGCGAATACGGGCTCTAGAAGAGGTACTTGGCGGTGTGTTGGTGAATAGGGAACACAAACCGACCTCTCCCACCATGGCCGGCATGAAATACTATAATGAAATAGAAAAGGCTCTTGCCACAATTGTGCGAGCCACCGATAGCGCAAAAACTGACTTTAACGATTTTAGAACCAAAATTTCTATTAGCGCCTATTTTGGGTTTGCGTTTCATTGGTTAATGCCAAGACTGCAGCGTTTGCAGCAAGCCTTTCCTGATTACCTATTTGAAATTCAGCCAACAAATAGCTTATCTGATCTTCTCGCCTCCCAAGCAGACATTGTTTTTCACTACTCAAGCTTGGCGGGTAAATATGAATACGAACATATGATGATTGAGGAAGAGGTGTTTCCGGTGTGCTCACCTGAGCTTGCCGACAAGCTGGGCCTTAAAGCGGAGCAAAATTTGACTGATTTAAGCGATATACCCTTGCTTCACAAGGATGTTGACGACCCTCGCTGGCCTAATTGGAAAAGCTGGTCGAAGGGCGTAAAACTAAAGCCTTCCACCAACCCTATTGTGTTTCGTTATAACAATTTTCCATTAATTGTTGAGGCCGCTGTAGCTGGGCAAGGTTTATGCCTTGGCTGGAAAGGCTTAATTACCTCGTTTATTGAAGAGGGAAAGCTCATTCCACTTGGCCCAAGCTTAACGTCGCCAGGCCGTGGCTATACCATTTGCTCTAACTATCACTCTACCTTCGCTATTGGCAATGTTATCAAATGGCTGGTGAACGACGCATAAGTTAACACGCACTAATACTGTCTGTAATCGCTAGCTCAGTTTCAATACGTTCAGCAAATTGCTCAATGACATCAGCATCACTTGAAATTAGCTCAATCCTTGTATCAGCAGCGCCCTCTAGTACCTGCGGGCCTGTAACGCTTCAGACGGCGCTGCCTTTTAAGCTAGCTATAGCGTCATCGAGTTGAGTACCGCTATACCTAGCATCGATTAACTGAGACGATTAATCGTGATCGTGGTCATGCTCGTCTTCTTCAATACCTACCCACACGATACCTGATGGCACTACATCTAGCTCTGTATCAGATTCTATTTCCAACGTGTCTATATTGATATGCAAAACATGCTGCGCAATAGGATCTGCAACAAAAACTATGTGATCGTTTTGTGCCATGGTCATGGAGAAGTTCATGCCCTCTGGCATGCTGCTTACATCATCAGCAATTTGAAGCTGCCCTTCAAATTCAAACTCTACCTCGCCATCATGCATGTGTAGTTCATACTTTGATACATAACCTGCATCATCAAGAATCAGCAAGGCTTCTCCATCATATGAAAATGCATAAGAAAGCGGGCTAGCATTAGCTTCACTCTCCCAATCTACTACTTCCATTTCATTGCTTGATGGGTTGATGCTTACTAGTACTCGTTCCCCAGTGGCACGTGAACTGGCCACGCCAAGAAACAATTCTGCTTCTTTGTGTCCGTATACAGAACCCACTCTGAGTCCGTCTAGCTCAGAAATATTGGCAACTTTAACAGACTCAAACTCGTCATCATGAGCGTGCGCAATAATGACCCCATCTGCGCAACCAAATACAAAGAAGGTTTCGTTTTGTGCTGCGCCGTGTAGGTCAGGACAGGCTTGCTCCAGCGTTTGCTCTAGCTCATATTCACCATCGTGCAGATGGTATACACCAATTTGATCAGGTAATACTTTTGTATTTGACGTACTTTCGCTATCGTCTCTACGAATAGTAGAAAGAAGAATGTCGTCGTGCGCCTTAGCAACGCCATGCATGTTGACGTTGTAATTTAGTGTCGGTATAGCGTCGTTCTCAGACGTAACGTCACCGTCAGTTAGCACCTGAACTGACGCAGGAATTCCCGCTTCGCTATCGCCGTCGTAAAACACCGTCATCTGCCCATCAAATGAACCGATATGGGTTGGTCGGCTACCTGTTAGTACAAAATCACTCATTGCTGGGGCTTGCTCGTAGTCATGTAAATGCGCAACATGATCTTCACGCCATAACCCGCCATCAATAAATTCCACTACGTCATTATTACGCGATGATATCACCACGTATCGAGAGTCAGCTGATGTGTACATGCTGCTGCCATCGAACGTCAAGCTAAACGTATCAAGCTGCATGCCGTCGTCTAAATCAACAATTGATATTCCCATATCAGACATTACCGCCAAGCGCCCGACACTTTCTATTGTAAAATCACCGCCTGACGCTCCGCCTTCGCCAACATCAGAATCATCTGGCGCTTCCACAATTGGGTCGCGTTCGATAATGAGTGTTTCAGCATCGCCACCACACCCGGTAAGTAGCGCGCTTAATATCGCAATGCTGAGGCCACTGAGTTTTTTGTATGAATTCATTTTTCGTTCCTTACTTAAAAATGGTTTTAATTTAGAAATAGCCCTGTATGCCAACGGTCAAGTTTCGACCTGGACGGGGTGCTATATCTTTTAAAAATGAGGTATGAACACGCGCTTCTGTATCTGTTAAGTTTTCGCCGCGGAAAAAGAGAGAGGTATCTTGATCGAAAATGGCTAAATCGTAGGTTACGTGCAGATCCACAAGCGTGTAGCCGTCAGTTTCCGTCTCGAAATCGGCGATACGGTTTTGAGATTGAAAGCGTGTAATTTCGAGGTGGGCACTGAGCGCTTCATTTTCATAGCTAAGCTGCGTGCCAAAACGAAGGGGTGGCGTTCTTGGCAAATCCCCACCATTTTGCAAGCGAGCTCGCACAAAATCACCAAATGCAGATGCTTTAAATGAATCGGTGACCTGCCAGGCTACTTGCGTTTCAAATCCATGCAGGATCACGTCATCAGTTTGAAAAAGGAATACGGGCAACTCGCCAGAGTGATCATCTTCTGACTCTGAAGCATGTTGCGCGTGATCGTGCCCCTCGTGAGCGTCTCCATGGTCGTGGTTATGGCCATCGTCAGCAAACAAACCTGTATTGATTTGATAATAATAGTTATCAATCTGGTTGTAGAATAAGTTGGCAATAAAGCTGACATCACCCTGGGTTTTTCTGAATGTCAGGTCAATATTGTTTGCAGTTTCCAAATCGATAACTTCGTCGGTCAGGGTAATCTCCGACTCGCCGTCGTGCTGCTCTAGCGCAAAAAGGGCACCCACTTCATACGTTCGCGTGCCGATATGCGGGCCAAAGGACAGCAGTTCAGATGCAGAAGGTGCTCGCTGAGAACGAGAAACCGAAAGACCTACATTATAACCAGGCGCAAAGTCCCATACGATTCCGGCTGACAAGCTCATGGGAGTAAACTCATGATCGGCATAAAAAGCACGCGTTATGTCGGCGTCGCTATTTCCATGGTCATGCTCGTGGTCATGGTCGTGAGCATCATGGTCGTGACTATCTTCAGTACCGCTATGGTCATCGTGCCCATGGGCGTCAATGGTGGGAAGTAGTACTTGGTCAGCATTTAATGTAACTCGTTCAATACGTCCACCGAATTGCAGCAGTACATCACCAAAATGACGTTCTTCTAATAGCGACAGCGCCAGCATTTCTGTTTCAGATGGCGGCGTAAATGCTTCACTTCCCTGCGCTTCTACATCGCTTGCTTTGTAATGAATACTAAGGCCACCGTTGAAACCTGCAAAAGTTTGATGCAATAAGTCGAGGCGTAGTTCGTAGGTTTCATTTTTAAACGTTGTACCGGCTATGCCTGCTTCAATTTCTGCGTGTTCATAATCGGTATAACCGGCACGCATATTCACCTTACTGAGGATTGAGTCGTCAAACGTAAGCTCGCTCAATAATTGAATTTTGGTTTGTTCTAAATCGGCAAACACATCACCATGCTCAGACTCGCCGCCATGGTCGTGCTCGTCATCGTGAGCGTGGTCACCACCGTGCTCGTCGTCATGATCATCGTGTCCTTCTTCACCATGACTATGACCGGGAATACCGTATTCACGATTAAACTGTTCAACCGATATACCAACGTATCCGTTGTCTAACAAATAACTTGTACCCAATGTGAAGCCTGAAGACTCTTCAGCACTGTTGGCAACGGTATTCGCGCTGTCGTGTTCTTCGCCATGATCTTCGTCGTGCTCTAATTCTGGGTTAACGGGTACTTCATAATCATTGGCATCTCTGAAAAAGCCATCAGCATAAAACGCCACATTGCCCGTGCCTGTGGTGGCATTGAAACTGGCCAAGTTTTGATCGTCAACGCTGCTATGCTGCACTAACCATTCGCCTTGAGTGTCTTTACTCGTTGGAACCCGTTTATCTACTACGTTCACCACACCGCCAATGGCACCACTTCCATAGAACAGCGTTGCTGGACCACGTAGCACCTCAATTTGCTGAGCCGTTGATGCCTCTGAAGCGACAGAGTGATCCGGGCCAACACGTGAGACATCACTCACATCTAACCCGTTTTGCGCTATAAGGACACGGGGGCCACTGAGGCCTCGAATAATCGGCGTGCTCGCTACTTTTGCATGAAAGTTGGTGTGAACTCCTGGTAGTTGCTCTAGCGTGTCACCTAGAGTGGCGGCTTGCTGCCTGCGAAGCGAATCTCCGCCTAGAACATTTACCGGTATTGCCGACTCCATAGAAGACAAATGAATTGGCGATGCATATACGTCGATAACTTCAATAGGACTGCGTTCTAATACAAACGATACCTCAGTGCTTTCATCACTGCTTATCGTTATGTCCTTATGTAGGTGGGCGTAATCAGATGCCCGAATATGTAATTCTGTTACGCCTTTGCTTGCATCTTCAATGACGAATTTGCCATTTTCATCGGTGGTCACTTCTAAACCAGAGCCCTCTAGTTCAACAAGCGCTCCCGCTACAGGCAAACCCTTTTTGTTTGTCACTTGACCTTGAATAGTTTGAGCAGTAGCTGTCGCGCACAGACTTGAACAGACTATCAAAGCAACCTTGGATAACTTTCTCATCCACTCCCTCACCTTTTAATATGTTATACTATAACACTTGTTAATTTTAGGTAATGTTATATTATATCAATTGCATCGGCAACGCCTTATTCACAAAAACCACCTTGCGAGGTAATGATGACCTTTAAGCGCTTTTATTTACTATTGTTCATCTGTGCTTCGGGACAATCTTTAGCAAATGTCCATGTTCACGGAGCAGGTTCGCTGTTTATCGCTCAAGATAACAATATTTGGCTTTTTCACTACGAGCTTCCCTCAGCGGATGTTTTCGGGTTCGAGCATCAACCTGAAAACGATAAGCAGCGCGACATCGTCCTATCTCGTAAGCACTTGCTTAACAATGCAAAGCACTTAATGCAAGTGCCAGCCGGTTGCAGTATTTAACGTTGTCTGGGCTACTAATGCAGGGCAAGGCTGTCAAACTGCGACCATACAAACGGCGACAGTGAGGATATGATGACAGTAGCCAACCGCACGCCAAAGTATGTGGCGAAAGCTAGAAGTTTGATTGAAAGTAGCGCAAATAAACCCACGGTTTTAGTTGGGCTAGAAAATCGATTTGCTGCTTTTACATTGCAGCGGCAACTCAATAACTTTAAGGACGACCGTTTGATAGCGGTCCTACTTGAGGTAGCAATGACTCAGCTGTGGCAACTGATGGGCAATATTGATTGGTGGCTTTGCATTTTAACTTATCGCGGTTAGCAGTTCAGCTAATTCCGCTGGACTATTTATATTGGCAAATTCTTTTTCATCGCCTCTGTATTTTGCGGCGCTAGCACCAACAGCATTGATAACATTGCGTACCGACGGTGAAGGCGTTTGCATGACTAGTTCACTCAGTGTATTTGAGTTGCTAGCCGATATTGGTATCACTAAAGGTAAGTAATATTGCTCATAATAATAAGCGCATTGATGTTGTTGTGATAGTTGGATGAGCGTAGTCAGATTTTTGGGCTGTAAAAAAGGCATATCGACGGGAATGAATAAAGCATACCCCTTTATAGCTTGGGTTTGCGCCAAACAGTCCTCGCTTTCAAGGCAATGCGAATATGAGTGCGTTACTAACTCACAAATAGCCCGACCAGGCCCTAAACCTTTTGTATTTTCATGAACATCAGCAAAGCGACCACCCACTACAATATGGCGGTGTACCTGCGTGTGGTTCATCACGTCGCGTGCGGTTTGCAGCATACTGCGCCCCGCAACGGTGACCGTTGCCTTGTCTTGGCCCATTCGCGAGGAACGTCCGCCAGCCAGAATAAAGCCAAGGCAACGTTGCAACGGCGTTTTTGTATAAGGTTGAATACTTAAATCATCTAGCATGGGCGTTACCCTAGTAGACTTAGATTTTGGCGATTAAAACTTCGTTGAAACCCACACCCATACTCGCTCGGTATCAACACTGAAATCTTGCGCTGAATAATTTGCATATTTGACACCTAAATTGAACTTTTCAGCCACTTTAGTTGTGTACAAAAAGTTTATTTCATTACCAAAATCATCAATGGCAATGGCTGCCTCATCGGCGTCGAATTGATGGTAAATCGCAGTCCATTTACCTCCTGCAAACCTCGTTGAAATTGTGGCAGAAAAATCTTTCAGACCCTGAGTTGGCGTATTCAAAAATTGATCAGACCAACCATTGAATTTATGCAATGTGGATAAGGGAGTAGCAAAACCGTAGTTGCCGTCGTCAGAGCCAAGTACCTCGTACCCTAATTTCGCCGTAATGCCAGATACAACAGCACCGCCCTCAAGCAACGTGTACGTAGCATCGAAATCTGTAGTGTCGGTTTGCGCGCTTTGCGTTGCCACCTCTGCGGTATAAAGCCATTTAATAGTATCTGTTTTATAAGCACCCGCAAAACGCAGGCCGTAAGTATCAAGGGCGTTCTCAACATCGTTATCTATTTCGAGTAAATACGCATAGGCCGTTAACTTACCTATATTGTTGCTATAACTTACATTTAGAAAATGATCCTTTGAATCAAAATCTGCGGCTTCTGCAAAAATACGATTGCGCTGATTAACATAAGCATAAAAGGCGTTGATGTTATCGCTCACTTTATAATTTACAGATATCCCATCAAAGGTTTGACGGTCTTGACGCCATGCAACGCTACCAATAAAGCGGTGAGTGTCTAGTGCGATAACTTGCCGCCCCGCTTTTACTTTTATGTTGTCACTTTTGTATTGGATGTAAGCTTGGTCAAGCTCGGTGGTTTCAGGGTCGGGTATAACTGAGAACTCACCTACATTGTATCCCGTAGGACCAACAGTATAGTCGCCTTGACCCATCACTATTCGGCTGTCCTCCATTTCAATTTTAAATGAAAAACCCTTGTACTCGCCCGATTCAATACCGGCAAATGTACGTAATGTTAATGCATTGGCATCACGCAAGGCGTTGTCTTGAGAGGCACCTTCGTATCGTAAATATAGGTCTGCGCTTGCTTTAATGTCTGATAGCGCGTCGTACCATTCTGCTGCGTGAGCAATGGGGGTTAGTGCCGCTGTTAAACTGAATGCGATTATTGTCTTATTGATCATTTTTGCTGTAGTTTTCATAGTGAGTTCCTAAATTTTGTGTGAGAAAACCTGACCCGGTCTCAGAGAGTCGAGTTAACCTTTTGTTTTTATTATTTGTTGCTTTTAAGTGCTATGCAGCGTCGCTATTGTTTGACGCCTTCTGCTGTTTCGCTTTTTTATAGTGTGAAACCGGCTCTACTTTTTTTTGCTTTTCGTACAAGAAGGTGAGCACCTCATGCCGGTAACGATTGTATTCTGGGTTATCTGCTAATATTAAGCGGTCTCGAGGGCGAGGTAGATTTACCTCTAGAATTTCGCCAATAGTGGCCGAAGGTCCATTTGTCATCATTACAATGCGGTCGGAAAGCAACACAGCTTCATCCACATCATGGGTGATCATGATGACGGTGTTACCAAGTTCGGCATGGATATCCATTAATGAGTCTTGTAAGTGCGCGCGGGTAAGAGCATCTAACGCCCCAAAGGGCTCATCCATCAGCAATACTTTTGGCTCCATGGCTAACGCTCTGGCAATACCTACCCGTTGCTTCATACCGCCCGAAATCTCTGACGGCAGCTTATCAAGTGCATGGGTCATATGAACGAGTTCAAGGTTATGCAAAATCCAATCGCGAATATCCTTTTTCGATTTATCCTTCTGCGTTTGTTTAACCGCAAGCTCCACGTTTTTGTACACAGATAGCCACGGCAGCAACGAATGATTTTGAAACACAACAGCACGTTCTGGACCGGGCTCTTTTACCTCGCAACCATCTAAAATAACACCACCATTTGTAGCCTGATGCAGGCCTGCAACAATGTTTAATACTGTCGACTTACCGCAGCCTGAATGACCAATTAGCGAGATAAATTCGCCCTTCTTTATTTTCAGATTTACGTCGGTAAGGGCGGTAAAAGGCCCTTTAGGCGTGGGAAAATCAATACCTACTTGTGATAGCTCTAAATGTCTGTTTTGCATAATTTATTCCTCTTATAATCGTTGCTTAATTATCGCAACACCGAGTTTTTATCCCAGCTTGCGAAGCGCTGAACGACTAACATCAAACGATCGAGCATGAAGCCAATAATACCGATGGTAATAACTGCCACCATAATTCTGGCTAACGACTCAGAGCTACCATTTTGAAATTCATCCCACACAAACTTACCTAACCCCGGGTTTTGAGCCAGCATTTCAGCAGCGATAAGCACCATCCAGCCGATGCCTAAGGACAAACGCAGACCTGTGAATATCATGGGAATAGAAGCCGGCAACACAATTTTTTGTACATGCTTTAAAGGTGTTAATCGCAATACTTTACTCACGTTAACTAGGTCTGAATCGATATTGGATACACCTACCGCCGTATTGACCAACGTTGGCCATAAGCAGCACAAAGACACAGTGACTGCCGAGGTGATAAACGATTTTGAAAACATGGGGTCGTTGCTGACATAAAGGGCACTAACTACCATCGTTACCAACGGCAGCCAG
Source organism: Alteromonas sp. P256 (assembly GCF_036864455.1). NCBI lineage: Bacteria > Pseudomonadati > Pseudomonadota > Gammaproteobacteria > Alteromonadales > Alteromonadaceae > Alteromonas > Alteromonas sp. P256. The sequence goes on along the minus strand of NZ_JAZETM010000005.1, from coordinate 60,869 downwards.
GCCAAGGGAGAAACAGGTTTGAATATTTGAATGAGCGGATTCATCGCAGCATAAGCAGACTTACTGAGTCCGCACAAAATACCTGCCGGCACTGCTATTACGCTAGCAATAAAAAAGCCCACCATGACCGTGTACAAGCTAGTCCAAATTTGGTCAAAAAAGGTTGGAGCACCGGTAAACTCGCGAATTTTAGGCACGTAGCTTTCGTCCTGCGCCAAACGCTTGGCATTTCGTACCTCTTGGCGTTCATAGAAGGCGTCTGCTTTCTCTCGCTGCGTGTTGTGCTCGCTAACAAGCACAATACTCTGTTCCCATACCTGTGCAGGCCCTGGAAATTGCCCTAACGACGTATCAATAGATTTTGAAATGCCATTCCAAACGGCTAAAAATAATAGTATACCGACCAATGGCATGAGCAATTTAGGTAGCATTGAAACAAGTTGAGTTATCTTGCTTTTGCCGTCTAGCTGGCCAATTTGGCTTATTGCCTGTACCGATTTACTCATGGTTATGCCTCTTTGTGTTTAGGTCAACACGGTTAAAGTACCGTGTCGTCTTTAAGTCCAATTGAAAATTGCTTGAGATAACCATTTGGCTTCGTTCCATCAAACGTCACATTATCGATAAATTCAGTTTGCGGCGGTTTAAAACCAGTCTCAGAGGCGAAGTCGGGAAAGTCTGACGCTTTTGCTAAGCCATCCTTGATAAGCGCTTTTGCAGCCCTAGTGTAGATATCAGGTCGGTAGACATTTTTGGCCGTCTCTAGATACCAGTCATCAGATTTAGGCTCAGAAATTTGGCCCCAGCGACGCATTTGTGTGAGATACCAGATAGCATCACTGTAATAGGGGTAAGTAGCGTTATGACGGAAAAATACGTTGAAGTCGGGTATGTCTCGCTTATCGCCTTTTTCATATTCGAAAGTGCCGGTCATACTGTTGGCGATAACTTCTTCATCGGCACCTACATAGCTGCTTTTCGCAAGCATTTTTACTGCTTCCGGCCTGTTGGCGTTGTTATTGGCATCAAGCCACATAGCAGCACGGATCATCGCCTTTACCACGCGAATGTGAGTGTTTGGGTTTTCTTCTGCCCATGAACTGCTTACACCGAATACTTTTTCTGGGTTGTTTTTCCAGATTTCATAGTCGGTGATCACCGGCACACCGATGTCTTTAAATACCGCCTGCTGATTCCATGGTTCGCCCACGCAGTACCCATTAATAGTGCCTGCCTCCATTGTGGCAGGCATCTGAGGTGGTGGTGTTACAGATAGAAGTGCTTGGGCATCGATTTGACCTGAGGTATCCCCTTTATGCGGTGCGTAATAGCCGGGATGAATTCCTCCTGCCGCTAGCCAATAACGAAGTTCGTAATTATGCGTAGAAACCGGAAACACCATACCCATTTTAAAAGGTTTGCCCGCTTCTTTATAACTGTCTACAACGGGTTTTAGGTAATCAGCTTTAATAGGGTGAACTGGCTTTCCATCTTCATGAGGAATCGCCTTTTTCATATCAGCCCACACATCGTTCGACACGGTAATGCCGTTGCCGTTTAAGTCCATGCTAAAAGCAGTAACAATATGAGACTGCGTACCATAACCAATAGTGGCGCCTAGTGGTTGCCCGGCTAACATATGCGCACCATCAAGCTGACCATCTATCACTCTGTCTAACAGGACCTTCCAGTTTGCTTGCGCTTCCAACGTGACATACAGCCCTTCATCTTCGAAGTATCCTTTCTCGTAAGCTACTGCCAGTGGTGCCATATCAGTCAGCTTAATAAATCCGAATTTAAGCTCTTCTTTTTCTGGCCATCCAAGTTCTTGCGCGTTCACAGTAGTAACCGATGCCAACAGCGATACTGAAAATAATGCAGCTACTAAAGAGAGTGCACCGGCTGGTTTTCTGCGTTTTCTATTTACAATAATTGATAACATTTACTTTCCTTTAGCCAAAAAAAAACCCACCCGCTATGGATAACCGTGTTATCAATCGCGGGTAGGCTTCGTTGCCGAATGTTTCGTTACTAATATGAAGTAACAAAACACTAAATTTTGTTTAAAACCTCGCCCTAATAAAAAACAAGCATTATGGCGGAGCTTTCTGTGTGTGCCAAAAGTGAATTAAACACTTTTAATAACACCACCTACTTTATACTATTCACGTTTAGTGCCAAAAGTATAAAGCCATATTTTTCAAAGCCTTAGATTGTGCACCTCTTTTTACACTCATTGGTTTGACTGAATTTAGTGCATTTGCTGCACAATAATCATCCGTTGCTTTTCTTTTCTTTTCTTTAAGTCAGTTCATTCAACTTTCAGCTAAAGATGTCTCTACTGACTTATTGTGCTCTTGTTCATTAGTTCTGCCGACACCGGTTGTCGCGCTGTTACCACCTCACCAATAATCACCAGTGCAGGACCGGCTACTACCGCATCAAGAACCCGTTGATAAATAGTTGTTATTGTCCCCGTTACCACCTGCTGCTCAGGGCAACATGCATTTTCTATTACCGCAACAGGTAACCCACTATCAATACCTTCGTCAATAAGCTTTTCAGAAAGTTGCTGCAACCGTTTAAGCCCCATGTAAATAACGGTTGTTTCATGTTTTGCACTGTTAGCAATAGCGGTCCAATCGGCCTGCGTTTCTGGGTTTTGAAATTGCGCAGTCATAAATTTTACCGACTGGGCAAACCGTCTATCGGTAAGGGGAATACCCGTATAGGCAGAAGCGCCCGAGGCGGCCGTGATCCCAGGCACAATGGCAAACTTTATGCCTGCATTGTGAAGCGCCATTGTTTCTTCACTGGTACGCGCAAAAATAGCAGGGTCGCCCCCTTTTAGTCTTACCACTCGCTTGCCTTCAAGGCCTAGTTCAACCAAGCGCTGACAAATCATAGTTTGTGGCATGCTGTGTTTACCGCACCGCTTACCCACAAACTCTTTACTTATATGCCGTGGTATACAGTCTAATACTGACTGGCTAACCAACCAATCAAACAGTACCACATCAGCAGTTTGTAAAAGGCGGTGCGCTTTAAGGGTTAAAAGCTCGGCGTCACCGGGGCCGGCACCAACGATAAATACCTCGCCCCTGTGTTTTCTATTGCTTTGTGTAGCAGAAGGCGTAGAAGTATCAATGCCCGTATCGCGATTGATAAATGCGCTTTGAATACGAAATAAGGCACTGTGCAAAGCACCTGAGAAGGCATGTAATCGTGCGTTCATAAAAGGGTTTCCTCTGTCATCGGCGTATTCGCCGATGTATCATCATGGTTCGGTTTAGGTAATGTACTGGCTTTGTGATTAGCAGAAAGTAATGAAGCCAACTCCGTTTTACATGAACCACAGTTAGTTCCACATTTAAGTGCAGTACCTAACCCGCTTACACTGTTAGTGCCCTGTTCAATCGCTGTAGTAATGGTTTTTTCGCGCACGCTGAAGCAACTGCACACAATCTTACCTAGCATAAAAGCTTCGTCGGGTTGCTGATGCAATAGACTGTTTATTTGTGCCTGCGTTAGCGCATCGTCACTATTGAACATACTTTCTAGCCAATCGGTAGGTATAGACAGTGAAGATGTATTGAGCATGATACTCAACACCACTTTTCCTTTGTGTGTGGCGACTAACGAGCATTGATTTGCACATTGAAAGGTATACCACTGGGTATTGTGTGGTAACAGCGGTACAACATTATTTAACAGCTGCATCGGGGGAACTATGTCGGCGATTTGGGTGCACGATATACTGCCCGAGGTAGTATCAAGCCAGTAATAGCATGACGTTTTTATAGCATCAACCAAAGCGCTTTCGCCAAACAAAACTCCCAATGTAGCGGGATGAAAAGGGGTAGCGCTGACCGCGCCGTGTTTCAACTCAGGCTGGCCCGATAACACATCGTTTGCCCCGTTAAGAAGCGCACCCACTTTGCAATGCGATCCCCATGTAGCCGACCAATGAAAAGGGGCGAACAGCTCGCCAGTTCGCTGCCTATCGTCAAGTTTAGCAGGCAATATAACCTTGATATCGCCACTGCAAGCCGCGTGAAGTTCAACGAGCGCCCCTTCGCTAATACCTTTTCGTTTTGCGTCATCTGGATGAATACTTAGCCAGGGTCGATCGATATGCTTAAGCAAACGCGACGCGTTGCCAGTGCGTGTCATGGTATGCCACTGGTCGCGTATCCGCCCTGTATTAAGTATATAAGGGTATTGCGTGCAGGTTTGTTGTTCAGGCTTTTGGGGCGTTATTGCTATAAAACGGGCTTTACCGTCTTTGGTGTAATACTCACCATTTGAAAATAATCGTTCACGGCCTATGCGATGTGCAGATTCAAGAGGCCATTGTTGGGGCCGCAATGCGTCATACTCAGCTACCGTTAGCGTAGCTAGTGGACCTAAATCAAGCGCACGAGCGCCATTGTTATTTGCAGAGGTTAGCGTGCAGTGCTCGTTAAAAATTTGCTGTGGATGATGATAATTAAAGGCATCTTCAAACCCCATAGCGCGCGCCACCATGCTGATAATTTGCCAGTCGTGTTTTGCCTCGCCAACAGGGGCTAGCAAACCGCGCTGCCTGGAGATGCGCCGCTCAGAATTAGTTACGGTGCCGTTTTTTTCAGACCATCCCGTAGCGGGCAATACAATATCAGCAAAGCGCAGCGTATCATTTTTAGCCGCAGTCTCAGACACAATCACTAATTCGCAATTGGCCAGCGCCTTTTCAACTAAAGCTCTGTTTGGCATGCTTGCAACGGGGTTAGTTGCCATTATCCATAAGCATTTAAGCTTGCCATCGGCAGCGGCCTGAAACATATCGACGGCTTTTAAACCCGGTTTGGTAATTAAATTTGGCGCCTGCCAAAATGTACTTACTGTTTGGTGATGCTCAGGGTCTTCAATATCCATATGCGCCGCTAGCATAGTCGATAAACCACCTACTTCTCGCCCGCCCATTGCGTTGGGTTGGCCGGTGATTGAAAACGGACCACACCCCTCTCGGCCTATTTTTCCGCTGGCTAAGTGGCAGTTTATAATAGCGTTTCCTTTATCAACACCAGTGGTAGATTGATTAATACCCATCGAAAAGAAGCTGATGACGCGCGGTAGTTCAACAAACCAATTGTAGAGAGTATTTAAATACTCTTGTGGCACATCGCAAGCTTCAGATACGGCTTCCAGAGACCAAGATGACGCTGCTTTTAGTGCATCATCAAACCCATTTGTAGATGCCTCAATAAATGGGTTATCTAAGGCGTTATTGTCTGCTAAGTAATGTAGTAAACCGCAAAATAAGGCACTGTCTGAGCCTGGCCGAAGGGCTATATGTAAGTCTGCTAGCGTGTTGCTGTCGGTGCGACGAGGGTCGATAATTACTACCTTCATTGCAGGGTTTCTCAGTTTAGCGCGCTCAATACGCTGATAAAGCACGGGGTGAGTCCACGCCGCATTACTGCCTATTAAAATCAGTAAGTCAGTGTGCTCTAAATCGTCGTAGTTACAGGGCACAATATCTTCGCCAAAGGCGCGCTTATAGGCCACTACCGCCGATGACATACACAATCTCGAATTCGTATCGATATTAGCCGTGCCAATAAAGCCTTTCATCAACTTATTGGCCACGTAGTAATCTTCTGTCAGTAACTGACCCGAGCCATACAATCCAATAGCATCAGGCCCATGCTGCTCAATAATTTGTGTTAAACGCCCAGCAATCTCCTTGGTTGCCGTGTCCCAAGTCGCTACTTGACCAAAAACAAGAGGTTGAGTTAAGCGCTTATGCTTATCAAGGGTTTCTAATAAGTGGGTGCCTTTAATACACAGTCGACCGTAATTTGCAGGGTGTTCAGGACTTCCCGTAAGTTGGCTTAACTGCCCTTGCATGCCACCACGCTGAATAACATCGACGCCACAACCAACGCCACAGTACGGACACGTAGTTTGCAGCAACCTATCGTCTTGACAAGTGTGGTTGGGTGGCGTTGGTGTAGGTGTTGTAGTCATAATCAATCTGATTGGCTAATGTGCTATAACGATGCGACTAAAACACGGTTTTGATCTACCCGTATTTCATATGGTTGTATGCTGACTTCTTCCCGTTCTAGGCATCGTCCCGTGGCAAGCACGTAATGCTCTTTGTAAAGCGGTGATGCCACTACAATATTGCCTTGTAAAGTGCCCACAATACCGCGGTACAAGACATTAGCTTGCCCAACCGGATCCCAATTGCTAACACCAAAATACTGAGTATTCCCGTCTACCTGAATTTTAAAAAGAGCGATTTGCGTGCCCTCAAGCAGCACACACACCCCACTATTTGTGACAAGGTCGTCGGTATGACACACATCGTTCCACGTTGTTAACACCTCAGCCTGAGCCTGCATAAACTTCTCCTAAATGATATCTACTGGAATGGCCTGTTGACCTGCGTATTTTTCGGCGCTGGTGGCAGGACGAATTTGATCTCTTTCGGTAACAAACTGAATGTTTGAGTCGGTTTCGTCGCTGTTTACAAACTGGCGGAACCGTTTAAGCGCCTCAGGCGATTCAATGGTGGTTTTCCATTCGCACTGATAGCTGTCGGTAATATGTTGCATTTGAGCCTCAAGGTCGTCACAAATACCAAGCGAATCGTCGATAACCACCGACTTGAGGTAGTCCAACCCACCTTCAAGGTTCTCCATCCACACCGAGGTACGCTGAAGCCGATCGGCAGTTTTTGTGTAAAACATCAGCACGCGGTCGATGTATTTCACCAGTGTTGCGTCATCTAAATCGGTGGCGAATAGGTCGGCATGGCGCGGCTTCATGCCACCATTACCACAAACGTAAAGGTTCCAACCGTTTTCCGTTGCAATAATGCCAATGTCTTTCCCTTGAGCCTCAGCGCATTCCCGTGTACATCCCGATACTCCAAATTTAATTTTATGCGGTGCACGCAGCCCCTTATAGCGGTTTTCTAAATCGATAGCTTGGCCAACTGAGTCTTGCACACCAAACCTACACCACGTGCTGCCCACACAAGATTTGACTGTACGTAACGACTTCGCATAGGCATGTCCGGTCTCAAAACCACCGGCCACTAACTTTTGCCAAATTGCAGGGAGTTGCTCTACGCGTGCGCCAAATAAGTCAACGCGCTGACCGCCCGTAATTTTGGTGTAAAGGTTGTATTCTTTTGCAACTTCGCCCAATAAAATGAGCTTATCTGGGGTAATTTCACCACCCGCTACCCGCGGCACAACAGAGTAAGTGCCGTCTTTTTGCATGTTGCCCAAATACGTATCGTTAGTGTCTTGAAGCGGCTGGTGCGCCTGACGAAGAATATAATCGTTCCATACCGACGCAAATATCGATGCTGCGGCTGGTTTACAAATTTCGCAGCCCAACCCTTTACCATGCTTATCAAGCAGCTCGTCAAACGTCTCAATATTTTCTACTTGAATAAGGTGATAGAGCTCTTGGCGAGTGTGATTGAAATGTTCGCAAATGGCTTTAGATACTTCTACACCACGTTTCTCTAGTTCGGCATCGACAACGTTTTTCAGTAATGCCGAACATCCTCCACAGCCCGTACTCGCTTTTGTGCACGACTTTATATCGCCTAAAGAGCAACTGCCGCTTTCGATAGCCTCGACAATATCGCCTTTAGATACGTTGTGACATGAACAAATAGTGGCGCTATCGCCAAGGGCATCGGCCCCTAACAAGGGCTTTTCCCCTGAGGAAGGCAATATCAGTGCCTCTGGCGCGTCGGGCAGCGCAATGTTGTTTAGGGCATATTGCAACAAGGTATCGTAATCGCTGGTATCGCCGATAAGCACCGCACCTATTACGTGGGTTTTGGTTTCATCTACAATAAGCTTTTTGTACACGCCTGCAGGTTGGTCGTGGTAGGTGTATACCAACGCCCCTGTGGTTTTACCGTGAGCATCGCCAATAGACCCCACTTCAACACCCATTAGCTTGAGCTTGGTGCTCATATCCGCACCTGCAAATTCGCCCTCACTGTTGGTAAGACTTGCAGCGGCGGCGCGAGCCATGGCGTACCCTGGCGCGACTAAGCCGTAAATACGATTTTCCCACAATGCGCATTCACCAATCGCGTACACGTTAGGATCGGAGGTTATACATTGATTATCGATAACGATACCGCCGCGTTCACCTACTACTAAATCAAATTCGCGGGCTAGCTGATCACTAGGTCGTATACCGGCAGAAAATAACACCATATCGGTTTCAAGGTGTGAACCATCAGAAAATTTCATTCGGTAGCGGCACTGCTCGCCGGCCTCGATAACTTCCGTGGCTTTTTGTGTATGTACTTGTACGCCGAGCGCTTCAATTTTATCTTTAAGCAGCGCCCCTCCCATTGCATCAAGCTGCACCGCCATTAACTGTGGTGCAAATTCAACCACATGTGTTTCTAGACCTGCTGATTTAAGCGCGTTTGCTGCTTCAAGCCCAAGTAAACCACCTCCCACGACAACGCCTATTTTACTTTGTGCTGCAGAGGCACTGATAGATTCAAGATCTTCAATGGTGCGATATACCAAACAATGTTCTTGCTCGTTGCCAGGAATAGGAGGCACAAAAGGGTAAGAGCCTGTCGCCAGCACGAGTTTATCGTAGGGGTATGAAGTACCGTCTTTCGTTGTCACGACTTGATGGATACGATCAATATTAGTGACCCACGCACCGGTAACTGCGTTTACACCCCACTGCTGATACGTTTTTTCGTCGGTAAGCGCTAAATCGGCTGCGGTTTTACCCGTAAAGTACGACGATAGATAAACGCGGTCGTAAGCTAAACGGCCCTCTCCACTTAACACGGTAATATGATAGTCAGCTTTGCTGTTAATAAGTTGCTCAACAAAGTGATGGCCAACCATACCGTTGCCAATTATCACTATGCGTTGTTGTTGCTGTGAGGAAAGCGTCATCTCGTTCACCTTTATTTAAAGCAAAAAAAAGCCCGCAACCATTTCTGGCTGCGGGCTTCATTGCCTGATTAAGTACAGTATTAATTGTGTTGTTACTCGATGATACGTAGGTACCTAGTCGAGACTATGAAAATTAATAATACAAGTATAGTGCCAATGCTTTTCATCACTATATTACAAAGACTTAGCCATATAGCTTTGGCGTAGACCCAGCGATATCGCACCATTAGAAAGCAAAAAAGATAATTTATGGTGCATTAGCGTAGTACTGAATAACTCACTGCCTGTACGTAGCTGGAGCCGCTCGCTAAGTATAATGAACAACAAACATAACAATGAGCAATACCAGCAATACGCCAGACACGGTTTGCCATGCCCGCACTGGATGTTGCTCCATCAGGGGCAAGCTTTTACGGTAAGACGGATTAGGGTGATTTAAGTCGTATAGAAATTCAGACAAGCTCGGATAGCGTTTCGACGCTTTAGGATGACAAGCCCGTTTCAGCGCTTCGTCAACCCACATAGGGACAGCAACATTTCGTTGTAGCAGACTGATATAGCGCAATTTAAGTAGCCCTGAGTAGTTGCTCTTCTTGGCAACGTTACTGTTAAAGGGGTACTCACCACTTAATAAAAAATATAAGACCACTGCTAAAGAAAATTGATCAGCGCTTTCATCGGGCCACAGCCCTACAAAGTATTCCGGAGCGGTGAACAATAGATCGCCAGGAATGCCAAGCTGCACATCACTTTGCGAAACATGATAACCCGCTATGCTCGCTGCACCAAAGTCTACCAGTGTAATTTTACCGTTTTCATCAACCATGATGTTATCCGGTTTAATATCTTGATGAAGCACCTCTTGCCGATGCAGTGCCGTTAGGGCGCTAACGATTTGCGCACTCCAGTCTCGAACCTCTGAAAGAGAGACACTACCAACGTCGTCTCGATATTGGCGTAAACTTGTTCCAGGTGTGTACGCCATGGCAATATAAAAGTAATGTCGTAAAAAAGGGGACGTATAATTTTTAAGGACATTATCATGTTGGACCCGCGCACCAACCCACTCTTCTTTCACCATTTCATCTAAAAAGCTTTCGTTTTCATGCATTGACTTTGCAGGAATTTTTAACACTGCCTGATGATTGTGGAGGTTATGCTTAGCAAGAAAAACCAGACTGCGTTCACTGGTATATAACTGCCGCTGTATTGTCCAATCGTCTATGACATCGTTTGATTTGGGCGTATCTAAAAAAGGAAGGAAGCCATTTGAGGCATAATGTACTTTCTCTTCATTAGCAATGGATATTACCTCAAGCAGCACTACAGTGACGTTATCGTCACAATCTGCATTCAGTGCTGCTTGCGCTATATGCTGTGCGCTCAAGTCGATACTAGGCGTATTATGCTGATGAATTGCGTACCATGTTTTTGGCGACAAGGTATCCGCTATGCCATCTGTCATCAATACAAATATATCGCTAGGCGCAAGCGTTCGGATCGCCATATCAATGCTTAAGTTAGGCCGAATACCGAGGGCATTACTTAAATAAGTATGTTTACCCTCCCCGGCTTCTCGATGTTGACAGGTGCAAGGCGTTACTTCACCGCGGTGTACGTGATAGATGCTGCTATCACCACAATGCAGTAACACCGCAGACTGTCCTTTCAAAATGACTGCACTAAAGGTACAGACATAGCCTTTATCAAGGTTTTCAAAATAAGGGCTTTGTTGGTTTTTTATGTAAAGCTCGGTGTTTATGGTACGCAGTACGTGTTGTGCCGCCCTCGACAAAGACCACACATTGCTTGTTCGAGAGAATTCACGAACGAACGTTTCAACGGCGAAGTTGCTTGCATACTGACTAACCTGACTACTACTTATTCCATCAGACACAACAGCGATAGCATCGAAATTTGCCGATGGCGAAAAATCAGGCACCACCACACAATGGTGATCCTGATTAATCGGTTTTGTGCCCTTGTTCGAAAAGGCACCATGGCGAAGGGTGAACACGGCTTATACTTTGTCATTCACTTTTGCTGCAAGTACCGTTTTATTGCTAGCACCTGTAGCGATAACGCGTTTAGGGGCAGTGCGCACATGCGTAGAATAAATAGTCAAACCAGTAAACGCTAAGCCTCCCACTAAATTACCCAGTGCGGTAGGAATTTCATTCCAAATAAAGTAATCCATCACAGAGAACTCGCCACCCATAATTAAGCCGAACGGAAACAAAAACATGTTAACCACCGAATGCTCAAATCCCATGAAGAAGAACAGCATGATAGGCATCCACATCGCCAACACTTTACCGCTTACGTGAGTAGATATCATTGCACCAACAACACCAAGCGATACCATCCAGTTACACAACATGCCGCGAATAAAAATAGAAAACCAGCCTGCAACGCCGTGCTCTGCATACCCTAACGTTCTCGCTTCACCGATACCTGCCACCTTAGCCGCTATAGCACCACCATCAATGTTGTAGCCCATGGTAAATACAAACGACATCATAAATGCCACGCTCAGCGCACCTGCAAAATTACCTAAAAACACCAACCCCCAGTTACGTAAAATCTGCGGCCATGTCACGCCAGGTCGTTTTGCCAACCAGGCTAATGGAGTAAGCACAAAAACACCGGTAAGTAGGTCAAACCCCATGAGGTACAGCATACAAAAACCAACAGGGAAGAGTATTGCACCAATTAAAAACACCCCTGTTTGAACCGCAATGGTTATTGCAAAAACCGCGGCTAACGCCAAAATGGCCCCCGCCATAAAAGCGCGAATTAATGTGTCGCGGGTAGACATATATATTTTGGATTCGCCAGCATCAACCATCTTGGTTGCAAATTCAGAAGGAAGTAAATACGCCATGCTTGATCACCTTTTCTATTGATATTAATTCCTTAGAAACATTCTTTACCTAAATGTCAGGCACAAAAAAGCGCCCGCTCTTATTTCCTAGAAAATAAGTTGCGGACGCCTTTATCCGAATATTGTTCTTAAACAATCTGCATTGTTCATAAAAAGTAAAACAATATTGATGCCAATATTGAGGCACAAATCTTTAAATGAAATTCCTTTCTATAACAGACAATTACTCAACGGTAAGAATAAACGTCTTCGATATCCCCCTCATCGTTTGCACCTGTCTCGAGAAAGAACGCACTAATTTGGAGCATGATGTAGTGCAATCCCTTTGCTTGCTTATGTGACCAGTCCATTATTTTTGAGCAAGATAGCAAATAGTAGCGTCCAACTACTTACATTAGATTATATCGATGTGAATCCCTTGCAGTTTGATTGAAGGGAACAACATTTGCTTATCCTATGTATCTCTTTTCTGGATACTTCACGATGAGCAATCACAGCGATATCACAAAACGATTCTTTTTGCTGGCCAAGCATCAAGAAATACAGGCACTGCGACACTTATCATCAAATTGCAAAATAGTGAAAGCGGTAACGGAGATGATTCATCAACTGCAGCGCGAGCGCGGTATGAGCAATGTATTTCTATGTTCACGAGGCGAACGTTTTGCCACTCAAAGGGCACAACAAGAAACCGCAAGTGAGATGAGTGAGAAAACACTTCGCAGCTTGCTTAACGCTTTATACCTATCTAATTCTGATAATGGACTTACCATGCGATTGGTTACTACCATTACATTTGCGTTACAAGGTATTGATAACCTTAAGGATTTACGCAGCAAAGTGGCGCTGCAGCAACTCACACCAACCGAATCGACCAATGCATTTTGCCGCCTAATTGCCGCGTTGATTGATGTGATTTTTGAAGCCGCCGATGTTGCAAACGATCCTGCTATCACTCGACTTTTAGTAGCGCTATTTAATTTTATTCAAGGTAAAGAGTATGCGGGACAAGAGCGCGCTTGTGGCGCAATTGGGTTCTCTTCGAGCCACTTCCAGCAATCTTTGTGCGATCGAATTACAGCACTGACAGACTCACAAAATCACTCGTTTGAGACGTTTAGTAAATTTGCCGATGACACAGAACTTTCTATGTGGCAGCAACAACTAGAAAGTGACCATGCCCAACACCTGAGCCGACTACGTAAAATGATTTGCGAGCTTGGCGATACAGACACTTGCACCGCTGAGCTCAGCGAAATTTGGTATGACATAGCCACGTTGCGAATTGACGCGATGCAAGACATAGAGGAACACATTACCGATAGGCTGATAGAAAAAGCAACACTTAGAATTGCTCAAGCCCAGGAGGAGTTGCGTGACAACGAACTTCTGATTGCTTCTTTAAATAATAGCCCTCCAATTAGTAGCCCTCCAACTGGCGATACACCTATTTCGATGATTTACGATAAAACCGTTAAAGGACTTTCAATGGAAGGCACTCATAATGAGATGGGGATTACCTCTACATCACTTTCTGCACATAAGTCGTTTTACGACTTAATTCGTCAACAAGCGCAACATATTCAGGATATTGCTAACGAGCTAAATGGGGCCAAACAAGCCCTTAACGAGCAAAAAGCGATTGATAGAGTAAAGTTGCTATTGATGCAGCAGGGAAAACTAAGCGAGAGCCAGGCTTACAAAAAGTTGCAATCTGCGGCAATGGAGCAAAATATACGTATAGCTGAGCTAGCACAGCGCATGCTCGAAAGCCTAAGTTAATTAGCATTTGCCGCTGTTCGCTGAGACACAATAATCCTCTTTTCATACTGAGTTGACAAAAACGGATGTCACGCTCTTTTGCAGCATGAAAGTGCCTGTGATCACGAGATATATGCCGAATGCGCGTTTTAGCATATTGGGGTTGAGGTTGTGCGCAACCTTTGCACCAAACGGAGCGGTAAGCAAGGAAATAGCGCTTATAGCAACCCAACCTATGGCATTCACGTAGCCCAAGGAACCCAGCGGTAAGCCCGTTTTGCCCCAACCGATAATAATAAACCCCAGTGTGCCAGGTATCGCTATTAGCGCGCCGAAAGCAGAGGCTGTTCCTATGGCCTGATGGATAGGCCGGTTAGATAAGGTCATGGTTAACACGGTGATAGTGCCGCCACCAATGCCAAGCAGTGCTGATATACCACCTAAAAACGTGGCAAGCGTTGCTTTAGCACGCCCCTCTGGCATGGTTTTATTTAGTCGCTTGTGGGCCAGCCAATTGGGAAATAAAAAGTGTACCGATAGCAGCAATACACCTGCACCAAATACACCCACTAACAGCGACGCGTCGGCGTCTGAGGCAATCACTAAGCCCACAACTACGCCCAATATAATCCAAGGTGCCCAGCTTTTTACTACAGTAAAATCTACTGCGTTGCGCTTTGAATGAGAACGAGCGGCTCGCAGGCTGGTAGTGATAATGGTAGCTAGCGAAGTACCAATGGCTAAGTGCACGGCAACATTATCCGCCACGCCCATCTTGTTAAAAATGACAAGTAAAACAGGTACAACAACAAAGCCTCCGCCAATACCAAAAAGACCGGCAGTAAAGCCTGCACAGGCGCCAGCTGACAACATGGCGATAAGCAGCCATAGCGTTTCAGCTGACAATAGCGTCATTATTTTACGCCCTCAAAAATCAACTTTTGCACTCGGCGGCCAGTGTTAACTTCTGTGGTGTACAAGTTACCATCGCTATCGGTATCAATACTGTGAAGCCATGTGAATTGCCCTGGATAGCGACCGTTTCTACCTATTGAACCTAGAAGCGTGAGCGACTCGCGCTCATAAATCCATATGCGACCATTCATCATGTCGGCAACGTAGAGGTAAGTTTCATCAGGCGAAAATGCCACGTCGGTTGCCGAACCCACGCCGCCAGTAGGTGCAGCTACCACGAGGTTGTGTTCAAACGAAATATCACCACTTTTCTCTCGTTTAAAGATTTGAACGCGATTGTTGCGTCTGTCGCAGACATAAATTAAGCCGTCTGATGACTGGTTAACGCAGTGCACAATGTTGCCAAACAGAGGGTTTTCAACATCGACGCCCTGGGCCTGCGGCTGCGCTGCTTGAGACTGATCAAACGCGCCTTCACGGGTTGGGCCAGTTGGCTTATTGCCGTAAGCTCCCCAGATATGTGCCGCTTTTTTGTCTTTAGTATCAAAAGCCACCATGCGGGCATTAATATAGCCGTCAGAAATAACCACCTCATCGGCATTGGGGTCATAAAAAACATCAGACGGATTGCCTAGCGTTACATCATCGGCGTTACCGGCTGTCTTTCCTCGCTCACCAAGCTGCTGGATGAATTCGCCATCGAAATTGAAGTTAGCCACCACGTGATCGCCTTCACCGTTTCCGGCAATCCAGACTGAATCGTTAGGGTCGACATATAAACCATGCACATTTACCGGCCATTGATTAACGCCATCCACTGTGGGCGCATGCGACGCACCTCCCCATGCGGTGGCTACCTCACCGTGTGGCGTAAAACGAATAACGTGAGGTGCAGGCTCGCAGCACAACGCCGTTTTTGGCGTTGCAGCTAAGCCTGTATCGAATTTACCGAGGGAGTTAGGACGCTGCAAAATCCATACGTGGTCGTATTTATCAATGGATAATCCACTTACCTGCCCGAGCAACCATGTGTCTGGCAGCGAAGGCCAGTTAGCATCCACAGAAAAGCGAGGCATTGGTGTGCTTCCATTGGGATAAGTTTCAATGGGCACTATTGCTTCAAGAGGGCTTTTTTCTTTAGCAGGAGCTACTGAAGGTGAATTACCGTCTTCTTTCATTGCAGCAAATAAAGGGGTACTCAGTAAGCTGAAGACAATAAGCGTTGATAAAGTATGATGCACAACATCACCTCCATAGTGTTAAGGGCAAGGGATTTGGACAGACAATATCCTATGGCTAAACTTACCGCTTCGCACAGGATTAACGATGAATCTCATCACTTCTGCGTTATTTTAGTGAAAATGGGAATAGTTCGTTGCGGGCGCTCATTTTTCAGGGCCCATCGACTATGTAGGAATGATACGAAGACAACATGCCGATATTCCCAACAAAAGGCGGTTTTGGTGCTGATTTTGGTGTTAATAAAACGCTCACATTGGATCTAACGTGAGCAACACTCTTTTTTCACCTTTCGCAACAGGACATGAACGATGCACGGCCCCTAACGACTCATGCCAAGCTTCGCCCTTCAGCATACCAACCTCGAACGCATTCATTGTTTGAATGTCGTTGTCTTTGTAGTACATACCAAAATTCGTTTGAGAAAAGGGCTGCATACTTTCAGTAAAAGGCGTTGAGCACAGTTGTTCAAGCGGAAGCCACTGAGTTCCAGCTCCAAGGTACGTGTTTACAAGGCGTACGGGTATATTATCTTTATGAAAGCTAGGGCACATTGCTGAGGTAAGCGGTACTAACCGAAGGCCCACTTCTTTGCAATCGAACAAACATGTGAGCATGTCGGTCAGTAAATAAACATCATCGATAACGTCAGCTTTGCCATCGTGCTTAGGCAGCATATTATCTAGCAGCTGCTTAAGCGTATTAACCTCAAAAACACCTTTTATACCTAACCCTAACGATGTAAAAACCTCTTCAAAGTAGCGAACGATAGCATCATTTTTCTCTCGTTCCCAAATGGTGACGCTTTTTGTATCGCAGATAATATCGCCAAGTACGATAGGTGACTGTCCACTGCTCCAAGAGCATGTATTATTTTCTTTCAATGCAAGCATGGTAGTGCCCCCAAAATTAAATAGCCCGGTAACGCAGACCACTCATATAACGCCCGAAACAATGTTATAACATAACAAAAAATTTTAATATTGTAAATTTGATAGCTGAACGTATGTAAAAGCGTGTGTTGATTGGATAGTGATGGTATTGAGTATGGGAGGATGGCGCACCTGGCGCGATTCGAACGCGCGACCTTCGGCTTCGGAGGCCGACACTCTATCCAGCTGAGCTACAGGTGCTATAAATGAAGTTTGCAGAAATTAATGAATGTTAATAAACACATTAGCAAACGCGCCGTAATGATACTTAGGCCATAGGCAGGCATCAACTAGTTTGTTCTTTTCTTTCTATTTAATTGATGTTCGATTGTTAAAAATCCTTACTTTTTATAGGTAATTGGATTCTAATAGTTGTTCAGCCGCCATTTACCGTTATAATCTGGCCAGTTATATTTTAAACAAATTCATCATTGCCTGGAGACAGATGTGAAATTAAAGACTTGGTTAACTGTTGCTGCTACGGCGCTAACTATTTTTGCAGCGCAAGCGCAAGAAATGAGTAACGATGAAATTGCAGAGCGTATTAAGCCACTTGGCAGAGTACATGTTGCAGGCGCTGCCGCTGAAGGCAACACTGCCGCCGCGGGCGGAGCAAAATCTGGTGAAGATATTTACAACTCTGCATGCGTAGCTTGCCACAGTGCAGGTGTGCTTGGTGCTCCTAAATTTCAGGTAGCCGCTGATTGGCAACCTCGCCTAGACGACCGCGGTCTCGACGGCGTTTGGCAAAATGCTATAAACGGCATCAACGCTATGCCTCCTATGGGTACGTGTGGCAACTGTTCAGAAGACGATATTAAAGCCGCAATCGAATACATGATTGAAGGTATTTAAACTAATAGTTGATAGTTTAAGTTGTTTGAAAAATTAGCGTTTTTTCGGTGGATGAGGTAAGTTATTCCGCTACATAAAATGAAAGTTTTTTATTGGCGAGTGGAATGTCATCAAATTCGACACAATCTGAGCTGTCTGAAGAGGAGCTGCGGGAACTTATACCGCAGCTTCAACAGCTTACAGATAAGTACAAGCGTGCTGAACGTGTTCAGAAAGCGCTTTTCGATATTTCCGAGCTCGCCAGTTCAGTTAGTAATCTAAACCACCTCTACACATCTATTCATGAAATCATTGGCGATTTTATGAATGCCGACAACTTTTACGTCGCTTTTTACGACCCTGAAAGCAACATTGTCGATTTTTCCTATTTCGTTGATGAATTTGACGAGCAGACCGTACGCCAACTTCCTGCTGAATCGCTAATGGACGGCATGACCGGTTATATTCTTAAGTCGGGTAATCATCTTTTTTACAAGCGTGACGAAGAACACAAGTTTGCTGAAGAGCTTGGCTTTAAGCTTGTCGGCTCCCCCCCTTATGAGTTATGCGGCGTTCCGCTTAAGCGCGGCAGCCAGGTTATTGGGGCTATGGTTGTACAGACTTACGATGAAGGTGTGCACTACACGCAAGAAGACTTAGAAGTACTGCTATTTGTATCACAGCACATTGTTACCACTGTTGACCGTGTTAAAAATCGTGAGCTTACCGAACGCACTATTCGTGATAGAACGCGTCAGCTGAGACGAACTAACGACGATTTACAGGAAGAAATTCTTGAACGCCAAAAAGTAGAGTCGCTTCAGCAAGCACTGTTCGAAATATCCGAGCTTGCCGCTAATCTTGAAGGCGACATGAACGCGTTTTATTCAAGTTTACATGAGATTCTTGCAAGGCTGATAAGCGCTCCAAACTGCTATATTGCGATTGTGGATAAGTCTCAAAATAAGCTTGAATTCCCGTATTTTAGTGACATAGAGCAAGAAACCATTGACCCAAGACCGCTAAGTTTTGGATTAACAGAGTTTGTGCTTCGCACCGGACAGGCAGAGCTAATTAACCCACCCCGGGTGCTGCAGCTAGCTGAAAGTGGCGAGCTTGATGTGACTGTGGCACAAAAAATGTTGAAAAGTGCGAACTCGTGGTTAGGCTCTCCACTTGTTGTAGATGGCGACATAGCGGGTGTTATTGCTGTTCAAACCTATGGAAAGCACGCCAAGTACACCGCTCGTGATCAAGAGCTTTTACGCTTTGTATCCCATCATATTGCGGTGGCTATGGAGCGCAAAAGTAATACGGAAGCCATTCAGCAGTACAATATGCAACTTGAAGAACGGGTGAAGGAGCGCACCGCAGAGCTTAATCGCGCCAACTCGTTTTTACAGCAACAAATAGATGAACGTAAAGAGATTGAGTTAAAGCTCATTCACGATGCCCACCACGACTCGCTAACCGATTTGCCAAATCGAGCAATGTTTACCAGTCGTCTAGAACTTGCGGTAGCTAGCAAACAGCGTTACAGCGAAAATATGTTTGCCGTTTTGTTTATCGACCTAGACCGCTTTAAAGTGATTAACGATACCCTGGGTCACCATGCTGGCGATGAATTTTTAATTGAAGTTTCTAAGCGCATTGCACTGTGTATTCGAGGCCACGATTTACTGGCTCGATTAGGCGGCGATGAGTTTGTTGTGCTACTCGATAACTTTGATGACAACGCAGATGTTGAAGAAGTAGCCAGTCGTATTATCTCTTCAATATCAGAGCCTTTCCTACTTGATGGCCGTGAAATGTATTCCGGTGCGAGTATTGGTATTGCTCATCTTGAGCGCTATTACAATAGTGCTGATGAAGTACTGCGCGACGCCGATGCCGCTATGTACCAAGCTAAAACACTTGGCCGCGGACGCTTTGTTATGTTCGATAAGAGCATGCGTGAACGCTTAATTGAAGAGCTTGAGCTTGAAAACGAATTTAGACGCGCTCTTAGAGACGAAGAGTTTGATTTTTTCTTGCAACCCGTCATCAATCTTATCGACAACAGCATTTTGTATAAGGAAATGTACGTTCGCTGGTCGCACCCTACTTACGGTAAAATTGCGAGAGAGCAATTTAGACAAGTAGCAGATCATAGTGGATTAACTATCGATTTAGATCTCTTCCAGTTAGCTAAAGCATGTGAGCTAATAAAGCGCTTTGAAGGCACCGAGGAAGCGATTGAGCGCATTGCCGTTAATGTATCTATTAATCATTTGCTACAACCTTCAATGGTTAACCAAATGACCGAGGTTATTGCTGACTCGGGCATTAAAGCAAATCGATTAGTGTTTGAGTTCGATGAGAATGATTTGAATCGTCGCTCGCAGTTTATACTGCCGGCAATTAAAAAGTTAAAACGCGCTGGCGTAACACTAGTGCTCGATAACTTTGGTAGTGGTTTAGCCTCGCTAAGCTACCTTTTTGCCTACCCCTTCGACTTTATTAAGATTGACCATAGATTCGTGAAATCGTTACCAAGGTCTCAGCGTAACCTTAAGCTTATTCAGTCGGTTATGTTAATTTCAGAGCACTTGAAGTTTAATGTGATTGCAGAAGGCGTAGATTCGCCCGCTCAGCTTAGTGCACTAAACGATATTGAATGTGTATATGGTCAAGGTAAAACACTGCAGCGCGCCGTTGTTTTAAATATGACTAAATCAACTGAATGAGCGCCATGTAGTAAGTAAGCGCTCACATTGCACTATTTTTTGCCCAGAATATCTCTTAGATTTGCAATACCCACCTGAGCCTTTTGTTGACGCTCTTCTTTAGACGCCTTGGGTTTTTGATTTTCCCATTGAATATCGTCTGGCGGCAGTTCGAACAAGAACCGGCTGGGCTCTGGCTGAATCACCTCACCAAATTGCCTGCGCTCCTTCGCTAAACTAAATATTAACTCTCGTTGCGCCCGCGTTATGCCTACGTAAGCTAAACGTCGCTCTTCTTCTACATTGTCTTCATCTACACTGCTTTGATGGGGTAACAACCCCTCTTCCATTCCCACAAGAAACACAATAGGAAACTCTAGTCCTTTTGAGGCGTGCAGCGTCATAAGCTGTACTTGGTCGCTTTCACCATCTTCTTCGCCACGCTCCATCATATCGCGAAGTATGAGACGATTTACTACCTCGGTGAGGGTCATCGGAGCATCAAGGTCGTTACCCTCAAGCATATCGGTAACCCAGCCAAAAAGTGTACTTACATTGGCCATTGCCATTTCAGCAGCTTTAGGGCTTGCGCTTGACTCGTATAGCCACTCTTCATAACCCATTGTACGGATCATGCTTCTTACTGCATCTGCCGTATTGCCGCGCTCTGCATTATCAGATAGCTCTACGACCCATCGGGCAAAACCAGACACTGAATGAAACGCTTTATCGGGCAATACGCTGTTTAGGTTGCTGTGTGTTGCAGCCTCAAACATGGACACACCCAGGCTATTTGCAAAATTGCCCAGTTTTTCCAGTGTGGCTCGACCAATACCACGGCTCGGAGTGTTGATAATACGTAGCAGTGCATTGTCATCGTCTTGATTCACCAACAGCCTCAAGTATGCCATGATGTCTTTCACTTCGGTGCGCCCAAAGAACGACATGCCCCCGCTTATTTTGTAAGGAATGCGGTTGCTCATTAGTAGCTTTTCGAACAAACGACTTTGGTGGTTACCACGGTATAATATCGCGTAATCTTTGAACTTGGTTCGGTTCATGAATTTATGGGCTAATAGCTCTGCTATAACACGCTCAGCTTCATGTTCTTCGTTTTTGGCTTCAATAACTTTTAATGTTTCACCGTAGTGAAGTTCTGAAAACAGGGTTTTATCGAATAAATGGGGGTTGTTCTGAATTAAGATATTCGCGCAATGCAGTATACGCCCCGAAGAGCGATAGTTTTGCTGCAGCTTAATAACGTTTAAACGCGGAAAGTCTTTTTGCAATAAATTCAGGTTTTGTGGTTTGGCCCCACGCCAAGAATAGATAGACTGGTCGTCATCGCCTACCACAGTAAAACGAGAGCGTTCGCCAACAAGTAGCTTCACCAATTCGTACTGACTGGTATTGGTATCTTGATACTCATCAACCAGTAAGTAACGTATTTTGCTTTGCCACTTAGCTCGAACCTCCTCATTTGTTTTTAACAGCAGCGTAGGCAATAAAATAAGGTCGTCGAAATCTAAGGCATTATAGGCTTTTAAATTGTCTTGGTAGCGTCTATAAGCCTCTGCAAATTCTTGCTCGCCAGTGCTCTGAGCTTGCTTTAATAAGGCATCGGGCAGCACCAAATCGTTTTTCCAATTTGAAATACAGCTTTGCAGTAACTTCAACTGGTCTTTATCACCGTCTAAGGTGTCGGCGGTGAGGTCGGTTAGAAGAGACAGAGAGTCTTTGTCATCAAACAGGGAAAAGCCTGGCTTTAGCCCTAAGTCTTTCACGTGAGATTTAATAATATTTAGACCAAGGGTGTGAAACGTGGAAACCTTAAGCCCTCGCGCCTCTGGCTTGCCTAGGGTTTGCGCCACCCGCTCCTTCATCTCTCGAGCTGCTTTATTGGTAAAGGTTACCGCTGCGATATAGCGAGCAGGCATGTCACAGTTTCTAACTAAATGAGCTATCTTGTTGGTGATTACACGAGTTTTACCACTGCCTGCGCCGGCTAATACTAAGCATGGGCCCGATACGAAAGTAACGGCAGACTCTTGAGCTTCATTGAGTTTCATTTTTTTCCTAAAACAGGGTTAACAGGCAGTACATGCATAGTTCACAGTTTTGATTGCATGTCGTGTCGATACCGATAGAATAGTGACACTATTTGAGCTGCGTATTATAAGGGAAATCCATGTTGGATCCGAAAAAACTCGAAGATTTGGCTAAACAGATTGCTGATGCCGTTCCACCGGGCGTAAAAAATATGGCCGAAGGCGCAGAAACACGAGTTAAAACTGTGTTGCAGTCTCAGCTTACTAAACTCGACTTGGTAACTCGTGAAGAGTTTGATATTCAAAGCCAGGTACTGATTAGAACTCGTGAAAAACTAGAGGCGATGGAAGCTCGTATTGCCGAGCTTGAAGCCAAGCTTGCTGATAAATAGCCGAGGCGAAAAATAGCTCCACCTCAAAACTAGGCACTTTTATGTGCCTTTTTATGTCTTGTTATCGCTTACATACGCTGCTAGAAAAGCAGGTAGTTTACTGCCAACCCTAGTGTAATTGATAAGCCCACTAAATGGTTTTCTAAAAACGCGGTAAAGCAGCCTTCTCGTTGTTTTCGCTTAATAAGTTGATACTGCCTAACACACAGAAGCGCTGCAAATAACACCGCTACAAAATAAGGCCAGGCCGCCTCGATGGTTAAGCCAACACACCATAAAGTCACCAGTGTAAAAACCTGCAGCGCCATCACAATCATTACATCGTACTGACCGAACAATATGGCGGAAGACTTTACGCCAATCTTAAGGTCGTCATCTCTATCGACCATGGCGTACATAGTGTCGTAGGCCACTGTCCAGGTAAGATTTGCGATAAATAACCACCAGCCATAAGCGGGTACAGTTTCTAACACCGCCATAAACGCCATTGGAATAGCCCAGCCAAATGCAGCACCAAGTACTATCTGAGGCAAGTGCGTGTAGCGTTTCATAAAGGGATACGATGCAGCTAGCAGCAACGCCACAACCGACAGTGCGATAGTCTGCCAATTGAGAAATAACACGAGCACAAACGCAATGCCTATTAATAGCACAAACAGCTGTAATGCTTGCTTAGCAGTGACCTCACCAGTTGCAAGCGGCCTCCCTGCCGTACGTTTAACATTGCCATCTACTTTTCTATCGGCATAGTCGTTAATAACGCATCCTGCACAGCGCATCACAATCACGCCAGCGATAAAAATAACGGCAATATCAAGCGCAGGCATTCCTTGTGAGGCAATAAGCAGTGCCCATAATGTAGGCCACAGTAAAAGGTAAAACCCGATGGGTTTGTCTAAGCGCATTAGGCGGGCATAAGCGCCCAAGTAAGGCTGTGTCATACTCTCGTTTCTCTTTTTATCACTTGTTTCTGCCCTTCATTTTGCGCGTAGGCCGGAGAGCCAGGAAGGAACACTTCTGCAACAATCAAATGATGCGACTCAAAGGTAAACACAGACCGCCTACCCCATAAGTTTTGCTTTGTATCGTTCTTTAACTGCGAGTTTGATTGCACGTCTGATTGCACGTCTGATTGTTCAGCGAGATGCTGAGAAAACTGCTCATAAGGTAGCGTACACACTTGAAACTCAGAGCGTATAAACCGCTTGTCGTTGAACAATCGTTTGCCTAATGGCTCATTGCCCAAGTTAGCTAGCTCTGCTTCTATCACAGCTTGAGGAATGACTGAGCGAGCGAAGACCCAAGGCCGTTCATCACCACACAATACAATCTCTCGTACTTGATAGGTTGTGTGGCCGTTCGCTTGTAATAAGGATAACTCGGTGCTGTGTGGCTCTAACGTTTGCTGGCCTAACAGTTGGAGCGAAAATTCACCGCAAGCCGATTGCACCCTTTCGGTGAGAGAGCCAGTGTCGAGCAACCAGTCTTTTAACGTTGCTTCAGGTATGTTTGCTTCTGCTAAGGGAAGCCAATCAACGGCAAGCCCCACGGGAAAGTTGGCGGTAAGACTCACTTTAAAACACCCATTTACAAAGACTCATTTACAAGAACCACTACAAAATACACACTGCTAGTGCTATGCACACTGCGACTGAACTGGCAGCATCATAACATTTATTTTTGCGCTGTAGTCTGCAGGAAAAGCTAAACTCTATATCTCCATCACTTTGATTGTAAGCCTTTGGCAGACATTTTGTGCTTATTAACCTGAATCCTGTTTAAAGAATGGTGCAAGCATTTGTTGTATAAAATATAAATTAAAATTTCAAACTCAGTACTGCTAGAAATGCGAAGTGCAAGGCACACAAGTCACGTAATAGTTGTTCTATTGCTTACTTTTGCAACGCAGTAATTCGCGTTTCTAGTGGTGCTGAGCGCCGTTTCTTAAACAGGATTCAGGTTTATTAAGATGCGTACTACTTTTGCAGTAGTGCGTTTAACTTCAGCTTTGCTACAATAAGGCTGATTTTAATTTATCCTTTTTTCGGTTCTTACCATGCTTAAGTCTTTATTTTTACATTGTTTAGCAATAACTGCGCTTTTACTGAGCGCTTCGTTTAGCGCTCAAGCACAGGAGAAAGCCAACTTTGCCTATATTGGCTTAGAGCCAGAAATCGTCACTAACTACATTAGCGACAGTGCGCGTAAGCTTGGTTATGTTCGTGTACAGGTTGAACTCATGGTATACGACATAGAGCAGCTGGAAATTGCGGAGCATCACATGCCGCTTTTACGCTCTACAGCTATCGAAATATTTGGTCAACAGCCCGCAGAAAAAGTAAAGTCTCTTACGGGCCGTGAAGACATTCGATTAGCGCTTTTAAAAGCATTAAAAGAGCACATGAAGGAAGAGACTGGCGGCGAAGTGATCAAAAACGTGATATTTACCAAGTATCTATATCAAGGCGACTAATCTATACAAAAGCGATTGCATGCTAGCCCCATTCAATCAGGCTTTTTAGAGCCTAAGCTGAGCATCGAAGCCAATAAGCATCCGGTGATCAAGCCCGCCGTATGCGCTGCGTTTGCCATGTTTACCCCCAATACGTTAGCAAAGAATGTGTCCGCAAAGCCAAGTACTAGCCACACCAACATGAAGCCGACAATAGAATTGGGTAACGATACTCCCCAACTTGGGCGCAACCAACCTAGCCACCACACAAACCCCATAACGGCATATACAACACCAGAAAGGCCGCCAAATAGAAATAGGTTAGCCTGCACTGGCTCGCTAAATAGCGCCTGAGCCGCATTAGATACCACCGCTGACACGATAAAAACAATAATAAGCATAGTAATACCAAAAGTACGCTCTATTTTGGCGCCAAGCATACTCCACCACAATAAATTAAACACAATGTGCAACGCATTGAAATGTATGAACGCTGGCCCTAATAGCCGCCACCACTGATGATTTTCTGCCAGCAGGCCAAAAGGCTGCATCAGCAAATGTTGTGCAATAGGCGCAAATAGTCCTAGCAAAGATAAGCCGTATACCAATAAGCACAAAATAAACACCAAAGACGTAAATGGCGCTGAAATAGCATTTGCGGCGATGTGTTTAACGGAAAACCCGCTGGGCGATGCTGCTAGCTGAACATTTTGACCATTATCCCATGCCGCCTGTTGATATTTTGGGTGACCTGGGTTTGCAATAAAGTCTTTAGCTATAAGCTCTGCTTGCGCGGTGTGCTCAGCATCATCAATAAATACAATAAACTCTGACGATGCAGACTGCTGTGATGAAGCCTGTTGTTTAACAGAAGCAGTAACCCCTTGGCTATTGAGATAATTGGCGAGAAGGTGCGCAGCACTTTGCTGATTGAACGCGATTAATGGTTGGCCCATAGGCTGAGGTAGCTCCAAAACACATGACTCGAAATACCGAATCTAATAAATATGAATACAATGAACATGGGTGTAAAAAGGAGAATAACACGAAAAACCGGCCTACTGACTCGACAAGTCTATCTATTGAACAAGTGTATTGATAAAGCGTTATCAGGGAAAGGATAAAAATAAAGGTGCTCATCTCATCACACCCTAAGGCGTGTTGAAATGAGCACCTTCATTAAGCTTCTAACAAGGGCGTGTTTACTCGGTTTCTACTGGGTTAGCTAAACGCCAGGCCTCAAAGCCCCCATCCATACTGTATACCGTTTCAAAACCTTGCTGTGCGATAACTTGCGCAGCTTGCTGACTGCTTACACCGTGATAACACACCACAACAACAGGCGTGTCTTTTGGCGTTTGCTCTACAAACGTAGCGAAATTGTCATTGTTCAGCGGCGCTGCGTTAGGCATGTGTCCGTTCGCGTAAGATTGTGGATCGCGAATATCAACAATAGATACCGTACCCGAAAAATTAGCAACGTCTTGCACGCTGATATGAGAAAATGTACTCATTATTGCCAGTCCAAAATAACTTTACCTGATTGCCCTGACCCCATGGTATCAAACCCTTTCTGAAAGTCATCTACGCTATAAGTATGAGTAATGATTGGGGTAAGGTCTAAACCGCTTTGTAGCAGGCTTGCCATTTTGTACCAGGTTTCAAACATTTCGCGACCGTAAATGCCTTTTATCACGAGTCCTTTGAAGATAACCTGGTTCCAATCGATAGCCACATCACTAGGTGGAATACCTAGCATGGCAACCTTACCGCCGTGATTCATTTTATTTAGCATATCGCGAAGCGCAACGGGCACGCCCGACATTTCGAGCCCCACATCAAAGCCTTCTGTCATCCCTAAGTCGTTCATTACATCTTTCAGGTCTTCTTTAGACACATCGACAGCGCGAGTAGCGCCCATTTTTTCAGCAAGGGCTAGGCGATATGGATTGATGTCTGTAATCACAACGTGACGTGCGCCCACGTGCTTTGCAACCGCTGCTGCCATAATACCAATGGGTCCCGCGCCGGTAATCAGCACGTCTTCACCAACAAGGTCAAAACTGAGCGCGGTGTGCACGGCATTGCCGAACGGGTCGAAAATTGACGCAAGTTCATCGCTGATATTATGAGGTATCTTAAACGCGTTAAAAGCGGGAATAACGAGAAACTCAGCAAAGGCGCCAGGGCGATTAACGCCTACCCCTTCGGTGTTGCGACAAAGGTGTCTGCGCCCCGCTCTGCAGTTACGGCAATGACCACAGGTAATATGACCTTCACCAGAGACTCTGTCGCCTATTTCGAAGCCCTTAACTTCTTGACCCATTCCAACCACTTCACCCACATATTCATGACCCACAACCATAGGCACGGGGATAGTGTTTTGTGACCATTCGTCCCAGTTGTAAATATGCATATCGGTGCCGCAAATAGCGGTTTTGCGAATTTTTATTAACAGGTCGTTGTGTCCCACCTCGGGCTTTGGCGAGTCTTCTAACCAAATGCCGCGCTCGGCTTTCGCTTTTACCAATGACTTCATGAAATCACTCCCATTTCGCGGCCAATTTCAATGAACGCATCAATGGCTTTGTCTACATGCTCAATAGAGTGCCCCGCAGACATTTGGGTGCGAATTCGCGCCTGCCCCTTTGGTACCACGGGGTAAGAGAATCCAATAACGTAAATACCTTTCTCTAACAGCTTGTCTGCCATGTCACTCGCTAAACGCGCATCGCCAAGCATAACCGGGATGATAGCGTGGTCTTTACCTGATAGCGTAAAGCCAGCATCTTCCATACGACTGCGGAAATGTTCTGCGTTGCGCCATAGTTTAGCTCGCAGTTCATCGCCCTCTTTCATCATTTCAAATACTTTAAGCGACGCTGCCACAATAGGAGGCGCTACCGAGTTTGAAAACAAGTAAGGGCGTGAACGCTGACGCAACCACTCAACCACTTCTTTTTTACCCGACGTGTAACCACCTGATGCCCCACCAAGTGCTTTGCCCAGTGTACCGGTAATAATATCTACGCGGTCTAGAACGCCACAATATTCGTGACTTCCGCGACCATTTTCACCAAGAAAACCGGTAGCATGGCAATCGTCAATCATTACCATGGCATCGTATTTATCTGCGAGGTCGCAGATAGAGGCTAAATCGGCAATAACACCGTCCATAGAAAATACGCCATCGGTAGCAATAACTTTAAAGCGTGCGCCCTCTTCGTTTGCCTTAATGAGCTGCTCTTCTAATGCTGCCATATCGTTATTTGCATAGCGGTAACGTCTTGCTTTGCTCAAGCGAACGCCATCAATGATGCTCGCATGATTAAGGGCATCTGAAATAATGGCATCTTCTGGACCAAGAATGGTTTCAAACAACCCACCGTTTGCGTCAAAACAAGACGGATAAAGAATGGTATCTTCTGTGCCTAAGAATTCGCTGATAGACGTTTCAAGCTGCTTGTGAATATCCTGCGTGCCGCAAATAAACCGTACGGAAGCTACGCCGAACCCGTGAGAGTCCAGACCGTCCTTAGCGGCCTGAATCAGGCTTTCATTATTTGCTAAACCAAGATAGTTGTTGGCGCAGAAGTTGACGACATGGTCACCGTTAGCCACATCGATATCAGCTTGCTGCTGAGATGTGATTACGCGTTCTTTTTTATACAAACCATCTTGTTTGGTGGCTTCAATTTGCGATTGCAAATGGGAAATAAATGCCGCTGACATGCCGTTCTCCGAAATTCGTAAAAGGGTATTTTAGTAAAAGCCTTAGGATGAATATACAGTGATACGTTCTATTTGATAGGAAAGCCGATGAAGTGTGTAAATTATTTAGCACACCTTGCCATATACGCTAGCTGTTAGTCGTTACGCTTGAGGTGGTTTCCAATAACCATTTTCAACATTTGTGCTCAGTACGCGCCAAATATGTTGCTCTGGAATAGGTTTACTTATCATATAGCCTTGCCCATAGTCGCAGTCAAATTGGCACAGTAAATCGTATTGCGCCTGCGTCTCTATACCCTCGGCAACCACCTGCATTCCCATGTTACGCACCATAGATACTGTGGAGTTCACAATATTTCTATCATCGGCATCGTCGGTAATATTTGAAACAAAAGAGCGATCGATTTTAATAAAATCTGCTGGCAAAGATTTGAGATAACTCAGTGAAGAATAACCGGTGCCAAAGTCATCAATAGCCAACATGCACCCCATCTCATGAATAGTGTTCATAATAGCGCGGGCTCTTTTGATATCAGAGACTAACACCGTTTCTGTAAGCTCTAAACATATCTGCTCAGGCGCCAGTTCATTGCGCTGTATCTGCTGCTGTAGATAGTCGGGTAAACTTGGGTCTATAAATTGCCCTGCCGACACATTAATGGCCAGTTTCATATTGCGATAACCGCTATGACCCAGCTCTTGAGTAAGAGAGCAAGCTCTAGCAATAACCCAGTAGTCTAACTCAAGCATAAAAGAGGTATTTTCTAATAGCGGTATGAAATCGACAGGCGAAATGGCACCTTTGGTTGGATGGAACCAGCGAAGCAGCGCCTCAAAGCCAATGAGTTTCCCCGTATGCATTTCTATTTGTGGTTGCAAGGCAAGACTAAACTGATTGCCTCTCAGTGCTTCGCGGGCCTCAGATTCTAGCTCCACTTTTTGCATTACCGCTAAATTCATTTTCGCTTCATACACGCGATAGGCTGCACCTTGCTTTGACTTTGCTGCATACATTGCAATATCAGCGTGCCGCAATAGCTCAACGGGTGTGGCTTGAGCATGGCTTGTAATGGCAATACCTATGCTCACAGAGATATAGAATTTCTGACCGTTTATAACAATAGGCTCGGCAAATTCATTGAGCAATTTATTAGCAATAAGGTCGACCTGAGAGCGGTTATCAATGTCTGAAAGCAATACCACAAACTCATCACCACCAAAGCGAGAGGCAATATCAGTTTCCCGAATAGGCCGTGATATTCGCATGGCCGCAGCTCTCAATAGCGCATCACCTACGTCGTGACCGTGGCTATCGTTCACTTTTTTAAAGTCATCGAGGTCCATGAACATAAGTGCAACGAGCTTTTCATCGCGAAATGAACGGGCTAACTGCTTTTCAATTTGAAACGTCAGCATGTTTCGATTGGGCAAGCCGGTGAGCACATCGAACATCGCCATTTTTTCTAGCTTGGCGGTATTAATTGCCATTTGACCATCGAAGTCTTCAAGCTGCTTTGCCAAATTATTTGCCGCGCTTTCTACGACGTCTAATTCATCTATTAGCTTTACGCTCGACGCCTTTCGCTGCTTAGCGGCGTTTGCATGAAACTCAGTAAATTTGTGCTCTGCTAACATAGGGAGCCGCTCGCTGATAGACAACAAGCGCTGGTTGTATCCATTCAAAAATAGGTAAAGCAATATTGAAAAAATAACAAACAGAATAACGGCCGAGCCAACAACGATGGCTTGATATTGATTAGCCTGCTGAACGGCTGCAGTGACATCCTGAACAAGCAACAGGTAAGGACGATTAGTGTTTCCCTTTGAAAATGGTAGCAAACTAACAAGCAGCTGCTCTTTGTTAAGGGTTATGTTACTGCCCCTTGTGACTAAGCGATTCACCGACCAGTCAGCAGGTAGCCCAGTAAAAACCTGCTGTAGATATTCTCGATTTGCTGCAGATAACTGACTGGATAGTGTTATGGATGGCGGCCCCAAATTTTCAGTATTTTCGGTATTACTCGGCGTTAATAGCCCGGTTGGTAATGATTGCGTAATTTGCACAATCGCAACCTTGTGTACTCCCGCTGCGCGGTTAAATAGATAAAGCAACTCGCGCATTGAGGTAGACACCACGACAACAGGTACGATATCGCTGCCGCTCATAATGGGAATAGACATATAGTGAGTACAAACTTTGTCGCAAACAATCGTTGAACGGCTTTCGAAGTTGGCTCGGGTAGAGCTCACTAATTGGGTGACTGCTTCACGAGAATAGCTATTGTTGGTGCCCACTACACCAGACTCATCAAACAACAAAAGCTCTTCTACTTGAAAATTAAGGGTAAAGTATTCTGAAAGGTTTTGAAGTGTACGTTGAAGCTCATCAAGGTTTTTACTTTGTAAATCCCGCTGCTGACTTACAATATCAATAAGATTTATCATGCGGTTATGCAGCACTTCTTCGAAAAGCCGAATACGCCGCTGATGACTTATCTGGTTTTCTCTTTGCTGTAAAAGTACACTCGCTTCCGACTCTTGTATCAGCACCACCGAGATCACTATGGTGACGGTCAACACCATCGCCATTAATATAGCGATCGTTTTAGTGGTAAATGATACTTGCACCTTCATGTTGTTTTTTACCACCAGTACATTAGTTGTAGCGACCACATCTGCCAGTTTTTATCCGCTTGATCCGCCACATTTCGGTCGAGCAAACTCACTACTCGCGTCGCTCCTTCAACCCAATGGTATTCGCCTTGCAAACGCCACTTAGGCGCAATGTCCCAACGCAAGCCCAAGGTGGTAGTGTCTTGGTAACCAAAGTACGCAGGTACGGTACCGTTAGATAACTGCTCAAGACGCTTTCCGTCTCTGTCGTTAACATCATTGACGTAGGTGTCGTAACCTATTAGCCCGCTGAACTGACTATTAAACAAATACCTAAACTGAACAAAGCCACCATCACCACGACGCTTCTCGTTAAAATCTGGCGCAAACAAGCCCCTACTGTGCTGGGATTCTGAAAGCAGCTCCATAGATACTTCCCAATGCTCAGCAAAATATTGTGTTGAAAGCATAAAGCGCTCTACATTAGCCTCGCCAGCCAGACGATTATCTTGTTGTGATGGGATATAGCTAAAGTCAGAGTTGAGCCAACTAACGCCAACTTTCCAGGCCATAGAAGCTGGCTGCCAAAATACACTCGCTTGGTGAACAAAATCTTGCTTCGCCTCGCCGTTCGCCTCTTCACCCAATAAAAAATCTCGTTGTGACGAATTGATGTTCGAGCGCCCGTAACTCCAGTTCAATTCCCAAATATTGCTTTGCCCATAGTGGGTAAAACTGGTCAATACGCCGTTGCTGCCAAGCGCCACATCGCGAAAACCATCAAAATAAACAGATTGAGGCAATACTGCGGTGTAGCGCGTTTGTGGTACATCACGGGTGACAGAGTAAAGCCAATGTCTGTTTTTAAACCGCCCGGCGTGAATATGAGCTTGCCACCCATTTCCTAAATTAGGGAGTTTCCAGTCAACAAATAAGTAATCAAGGCGCGCACCTTGCTCAAACCTGTTCCCGCCATCCAGGTAATTTACTTGCCCCGCAATAGATAAATTTTCAGACAAACGATAAAGCCCGTTAATACCGATTTCGGTAAGCTCACCAGTAACAGCGTCGCCATCTGTTATAAAGCTACTGTTATTAGACTGAGTTATCCCCTGAGAGGCGTACCCATGCCATGCGAAATCCGAATCTGCTGAAAAAACAGCGAAGCTGCTCACTAACAACGAAAAATAGATTAATCCTTTCATTTTTCTTCTACCTCAATACGGCGCAGCTTAACAATATCGTCTTTATCACCATAGCCGATAGCTCCCTCTGTTGACTCTAGTGCTTCAATTAAAGCTTCGTAAGACGACACTCTTACGGGCGTAACACCTTGCCCTGAATAGGTTAGCTGATCCCATAAGCGAGATAGCTGATAAGGGAACATCTGCAATATGTCTCGACAAAACTGCTTATGTAACTCGTCGTTATCTTGTAATACAAAAACAGTAATTTTTTTGCCGTTTTGCCAGTGCTGGCGGTGACCTGTAAAAATTTGACGAAGTTCAGAGCGGTTCAATTGGGATATGGATACGCTCTCGTGCGCCATAACCTTCAAGTCACCGGCGTATGAAAAAGATGATGTCGCAACAAGAGACACAACAATAAGAAATGTACGATAAGAAATTTGAGATAAGGACTCTAAGAACCGCCTTATCGAGGGCATTTTCATTCAGTAACAGCTCCCTGTTTTTAAACAAAAGAATAATGCATTGTTTAGTTATTTAAGTACAGTGTAGATAAAAGCTGAACAATTTACCCAGTAAAAAGTACGCTATGCGATATATGGATGCACTTTTTCTTTTACTTGCTCGAAAGAAATTCTTTGCATGAGGCTATCGCCTTTCGCTCTTACACCCCAAGGCAATTCTTGCCACGCCTTGCCCTTTTGCTCTTTAATGCATTCATCGTAAACTGATGCGACATCGTTGAGATTATTATAAGGCCCAGTTCGCAATGGATTTGAATGAGCGTAGAGCCCCACAACTGGCGTATTCACAGTCGTTGCCATGTGTGCAGGCCCCGTATCGGGTGCAATAACTAATGCGGCGTGCTTAAGCAGCATAAGCAACTGATGCAGCGACGTTTTCCCAGTAAAATCTTGCAAGGGAATGCCTGCTTTTTGCTTTATTGCATTTGCAGTTTCACGGTCTAAACTTCCTGGGCCGCCGCACAGTATCACGTTCACATTATTGTTTTGAATATATTCGGCAATACGCGCGTATTGTTCTGGCGACCAATTTCGCTCAGCTTTACTTGCGGCAGGGGCAATAACAACGTACTTGCCAAGATGTTTTGCCTGATGTAGCCCCCATTCGCTATCTTCATTGGAAACGGGAATACGCCAAGCAGGATTGTCTACACTAGGAACGCCTAATGCATCTGCAAAAGCCATGAACCCATCGAGTACGTGAGCATGCTGTTTTGCCGATATGCGTTTATTCGCAAACAGCCAGTGCAGCTCTTTACTACGAGCCCAATCAAACCCTATACGCTGCTTTGCTTTTATGACGCGAGACGCTAAATTTGCTCGCAAAGCCACCTGCATCATGAGTAAGGCATCAAACACCTCGCCTTTTACCGCCTCTTCAAGGTCTTTTACTGCCGCTTTACC
The DNA here is from genome assembly GCF_036864455.1 of Alteromonas sp. P256. Lineage (NCBI taxonomy): Bacteria > Pseudomonadati > Pseudomonadota > Gammaproteobacteria > Alteromonadales > Alteromonadaceae > Alteromonas > Alteromonas sp. P256. Next base: position 26,797 of record NZ_JAZETM010000005.1, on the reverse strand, counting down.
GCGCTTTTTATCAAAAATGATAAAGCGTATATTAGGCATTAGTTTAACGAGCTGATGCTCAACTTTTCCTATCACCCAGGTTATGTGGGCATCGGGCCACTGAGTTTGAATTCGAGTGACCATAGCAACCGCATGACACACGTCGCCGATAGCAGATAAACGCATTATACAAATCTTCTTTCCCACTTAGCGCTCTCTTTTTGCTGAAAAACTGTTGCTGAAAAACTTTAATAAACCGTTAGAATATTAAATTTACCATAAGTTGTGAGAAACATGGCGACAATACGACAAGACTTAGGTGCCGGTCACCACTTTCTATTTGATGACGCCATTATCGGTGAAGCAAGTATTGATATGTTCACCCATGAACATTGGCAATTTCAAAACAAAATTACTGGTCATGCAAAAGGAAGAGGAACAACGCTGTTTATTGAACATGAGCAGCAACGTTGGGTACTTCGACACTTCCAGCGCGGCGGTTTAGTTGGCAAGCTGTTGAGCGATCAGTACTTGTTCTTAGGAGTCGAATCGTCTCGTCCTTTTAGAGAATTTAGGCTTCTTACTGAAATGCGTAAAGAAGGGCTGAATGTCCCAGTGCCGGTTGCTGCTAGTATTCACCGCAGGGGAGTGATTTATCGCGGCGATCTCATTACACAGAAAATACCAGGTAGCCAAGACTTACACAGAGTATTATGTCATAAGCCACTTAATGAAAGTCAGTGGCACGCCGTTGGGCGCGCATTTGCGGCTATGCACAACTGTCAGGTTCATCATCACGACGCCAATATTCGCAATGTTATGATAGACGACAAGCAAGCAATTTGGCTCATTGATTTTGACCGCTGTCGCAAACGTCAAGGACACCAGTGGAAAACAGGTAATCTCGATAGGTTACTGCGCTCACTGCTAAAAGAAAAAGAAAAAAACGCCATTTTTCATTGGTCAATGGATGAATGGCAGCATTGTCTTAACGGCTATGCGTCAACAGTAAGAAAAGCATAACGACATATATGGCGGCCAATATAACGACAAGTATAAGAGCAATGGGAATAGCGCCTAACTTTGATACAACTGTGATACATTGAAACGTTAATATTACAAATAGTTACGCTACAACCTAACTCTACTCTTACTCTACAACCAAAAAGATTCGACAACATGCATACTAGAGCACTTTATCCAGGTACTTTCGATCCGATTACAAACGGACACGCAGACTTAATTGAACGAGCTTCACAATTATTTTCTCGCGTGATTGTAGCTATTGCATCAAATCCAAGTAAGAAGCCTTTGTTCACGTTAGAAGAGCGTGTGGAAATGATTAAGCAAGTTACCGCCGACCTTCCTAACGTTGAAGTGGTGGGTTTTACTGGGCTACTTGCAGATTTTGCTGATGAGCAAAATGCCACCATACTGATTCGTGGCTTGCGGGCAGTATCTGATTTTGAGTACGAATTTCAGCTGGCGAATATGAATAGACGCCTCAATCCTAAATTAGAAAGTGTCTTTCTCACCCCTGCTGAAGAAAATTCGTTTATCTCTTCTACGTTAGTAAAAGAAGTTGCCCTTCACCGCGGTGCCGTAAGCGAATTTTGTCACCCTGTTGTAGAGGCTGCCCTGCAAGAGCGATTAGGCAAGAAAAAATAATCCTACTGACGCTTGAGTCTGCTGACAACAGAGACTAGAAGTGTTTGGCGACTGACGACCTCAGAATACCGTACGAACGGTTATCGCTGGCAGTGAATACAAAAGAACGTGTTGCGCTGCCCGATGACTTTGCTTTGAATTGGGTTACTGCACACCTCACAGTCTTCGCCTTTTTTGCCGTAAACGTTAAGATGCTGCGCGAAATAGCCGGGCTTACCATCGGTTTGCGCAAAGTCTTTCAAGGTCGTTCCCCCTTGCGCGATTGCTTTCGCTAATACCTGTTTAATATTGTGGGTTAAACGCTTATAACGCTCTGCACCTATGCGACCTGCTTGCCTACGAGGGTCAATACCACTTAAAAACAACGCTTCATTTGCATAAATATTGCCTACGCCGACTACAACCGCATTATCCATAATGAAACTTTTCACAGGACTTTTTCTACCGCGGGATAATGTGTAGAGACGACTTTCATCAAAAGCCTCAGTAAGCGGCTCTGGGCCTAAATTATCTAATAGAGCGAGTCGTGTGTCAGGAGCTTGAAATAACACCGCACCAAAGCGCCTAGGGTCGTTAAGACGCAAACATTGCCCAGTGTTTAAGACAATATCTACATGGTCGTGCTTTATCAGCGGTGTTGACGCATCAATTACCCGTAGTTTGCCAGACATGCCAAGATGTAAAACCAAACTTCCCACGGCTGTTTCAATGAAAAGATATTTAGCTCTGCGCGTAACATCGTTTACCTTATGCCCTACCACCAATGAAACCTCTTCAGGTATAGGCCAGCGCATCCTTCTTTCGCGAACAATGACGTTTGCGATAGTGTTGTTGATTAAATGCGGTGATACACCTAGACGGCTCACTTCAACTTCAGGTAACTCAGGCATTGGTTATATCCATGGGAGCAATGTACTTAGGGACACATTGTCTAATGCATACCAATTATTGTCTACTTTCACTACGGTGACAGAGGACGTTGGGTAAAAGGCGTAAACCCGTCCGTTTGTTTCACCCGCGAGCCACACCACAACAACAAGAGGCTCTATGTTCGATATATCATTTTTAAGGGAAGTAAGATAACGAAGACGCGCGTCTTGCCACCCGCGTATTTGTGCATCTGGACTGATTGAAAGCTTGCCCTCAGTACTGCGTTGACGCCACTGCTGACCACTCCTAACAAGCTGGCTGTCGTCGTGCTCTATTTTTAGCACATAGGCGTTTTGCGGCAACAAGCTGCGTACTTCAGAAATATCTTTTTGAGGACGTAAGCTGTCGATGTTAAACAAAGCAATCATGATCAACATGGCAACGATGACCACATTATTCATTGCCCGCTGTGAAAGTTTTGCCATTGCCGATGCCCGTTAAAATGAAAAGGAGAAAACGAGCAGATATAGTAAAGCCTCAATTCTTAAGATACTAGGGCGTGTTGATCTTTGTTGTGGCTTGAAAGACGAGAAAGCGATCAGCACTTAGAATGTGTGACCGAATAACCGCAAAAAACCCGGCAAAGGCCGGGTTTTCGTGGAGACAAAAGCAAGTGCTCTTTCTAAAAGGGCTTTACTTGATTTTTGCCTCTTTGAACATAACGTGCTTACGCACAACAGGATCAAACTTTTTGATCTCCATTTTGCCTGGCATGTTACGTTTGTTCTTATCAGTAGTGTAGAAGAAACCTGTACCTGCTGAAGAAACTAGTTTAATTTTATCGCGCATTGTCGGCTTCCTTAGATTTTCTCACCACGGGCACGAACGTCAGCTAATACTGAGTCAATACCTTTCTTATCGATGATACGCATGCCTTTCGCAGACAAACGTAGTTTAACAAAACGGCTTTCGCTCTCAACCCAAAAACGGTGAGTTTGAAGGTTTGGCAAAAAGCGACGACGAGTCGCATTTCTTGCGTGTGAACGGTTATTACCAACCGTTGGACGCTTACCTGTTACTTGGCATACTCTTGACATTGTATTTGTCTCCAGAACAACGATAACTGTCGCGCCAGTCGTTCCCACCACTCAAATAGTCGTTGGGTCAAAAGGCGTATTACTATAAATTAGAGGGCGCATTTTATACAGCAAAGGCAGGATCATTTCAATAAAAAAGTAAAAAAAGCTCAATTTTTAACTGCTTTTTCTACGATCTCGGTATTTCTACTACTAATTACCGTACTTTAATTAATAACCGCAACCCACACCCGATTATTTTTGTGCTAATTTACATTGAGCCGTCGGCTCAACAAAAGCCACACATAAAGTGGGCGCAAACATACCACGCACACTCGGGCGCGTCACTAAAATAAAAAGCAACTATAATAAAAAGCAACTATGCAAAAATAGGAACAATCTTGCGAAGAGTAATTACATTTGGCACATTTGATGTGCTCCACGTTGGTCACGTACGTATTTTGCAGCGCGCAAAAGCCCACGGCGATCACCTTACGGTGGGTTTGTCTTCTGACGAATTGAATTTTAGTAAAAAGGGTAGAGAGCCTGTTTATCCCTATTCCAGCAGATATGAACTTCTTACCTCAATGCGCTTTGTCGACAACGTTTTCATGGAAGAGTCACTGGAGGAAAAAAGAAATTACATCATTCATCACAGAGCCGATATTTTAGTGATGGGTAATGACTGGGAAGGAAAGTTTGATGAGTTTATGGATATTTGTCAGGTCGTTTATCTTCCTCGAACTCCATCAATTTCGACTACCGAAATTATAGAAGTTATTAAAGACAGTCATTAAACAAGATTACACATGCCTATTATTTATCTTATAAACCTTGATAATTGCACTCAAAGACTTGAACAGAGTGCGTCTCGTTTAGCACAGCAGAATATCGACTTTGAACGTCTGCCTGCAACATTAGGTAGCGCGCTTTCAGATGAAGAAAAGTTTGCTCATTACAGTAAAGATGCAAATCAGAAGCAGTATTACTATGAACTTTCTGCCGCGCAAATTGGTTGCTATCTAAGTCATAGGAAAGCATGGCAACGCATAGCAACAGGAAGCGAGCCCTTTGGCATAGTACTAGAAGACGACTTTATTTTAAATCACGACTTAAACAGCGCAATTAACGCTATCGAGTCGACAACAATCCCTTGGGATATCATAAAACTGTCTGCCTACGCTAATCGCTCACGCCCTATCGCCTATTCTCACGCTCTTGATGATAAATTTGAAATTGTTATTCACAAAAAGCCAATGAGTGGCGGCGCGGCAACGGCGATTACAAAAGAAGCGGCTCAGCGAATGCTCGATACTACGCAACATTTTGGCCGTCCTTGTGATACCGACATACAATACTTTTGGGAACGTGGTGTAGAGGTTATGTCACTGATGCCTTTTCCAGTCGCACAAGATTTACGCTATGAAAGTACAATCAATAGTTCTGAGGGGAAAAAAAACCGACGCCCAATTCGCAGAGTATGGCTGCAAATAAAACAGCACATAAAAAACGTTTACTATGTGAAGCAACAAGTCGCTAAATTTAAACGCAACATCAATAAGACCTATTAAAAGTAATGATAACTCCTTAATAGGTCTTATCCATTAAATGCTACATGTTTAACCAAAGAGATGATTTTTTATCATCTACTAGTCGTAAAACGGCGCCCTTATCTCGGTCTGATTAATTAACCTTGCAGGTCGTTGTAACATTTGACCTCCATCTCGAGATATCGGTACCCAAGGGAAGAAACCACGCCCTTTTGAAGGCTGTAGCAAAAATAAGTCAGTTGGAATAGAAATGTAGAAGCCTTTCGTAAAACTCCCCTCCCCATACTCTTCTGACGATACATCCGTGAAAGCGGCAAATGCGCCCACAATAATTCCACTGTCAAAACGCTTAGCGTAATCGATATTTACGCCTTTATCTTTTGCAAGAAATTGCCCTGCACTCACGGTTATTTGGGTGTCATCTAAAAATTCGGGCTTCCAATACACACTCGCGTGTCCAGTGATAGCGTCGTAGTCTTCCAACGCCATTTGTTTTAACGGGTCGCGCTGCTTTACGTAATTAATATCTAAGCCATAGGCGATATTACTATCCACTTCGCGATACATTATTTCGCCGCCGACTCCAGCAAACATGGTTTCTAGATAACCCGCATAAGCCTGACCAAATAGGTTTTCGGATAGTCTGTCTTTGTAATGCAAAATAGCGGTATCTAACCATACGTCATTTTCAGACACATACTCCCTCACTCGCGTTCTTACTCTGGGCAAGGCAACTTCTTCATTGTCGACTAGGAAATTAAACTTATCGAAATTATCGAGCAATGTTACACGAGCGCTGCCTCGTACTGAAAACTTCTCGTCAAACGCATATCCACCGCCCAGCAAAAATCCAGTCTGGTAGAGATAGAAATCTTCTGGGTTACCGAAAGACTGAGTAAAAAAGAAATCTGCGCTATAAAATAACCCTTTGGTATTTTCAGGTTCATAAGCGTCTAATACTTCTTGAGAGGGGTCAGTTCTTATGTAGGTTTGCTTAATATCAGCATCCACAGACTCATAGCGTGCAGCCGCAATAAAGGCTTCAGCATCTACCTGAGTATCTACCATTGGCTGACCACCACGGTTATCAACAATATGATAGGTTTTTACCGTATCTGGCAACTCAGAGGCCGCTACGCGCCCAATTCGCTCTATTGCTTCGTCCTGATCGCGATAGCTCACTTGTGTGCCGTAAAACGTTGCCTCGTTCTCGTTTAATTCTGCATCAGAAAGTACGAAGCCAGCATCGCGGAACATATCGTTATACAATGCTGATTTATTAACATCTTCAATCTTTTTAGGCGGGCGCCTTGCCATAAGCGAACGCGGCTCCTTATCGAATTTCAGCTGCGAGGCTGTATTCATATTGAAACGATACGTTAAGCCAAACCCAATGGTGTTGCCACGCTGATAATTAAAAGAAAAGTCGACGTCTTTGTATCGATAAACCGCACCAATATTCCAACGAGAATCTTGCTCAAGCTCACCAGCCCGGTCTTCGGAGTAATCATTCCCTTCAAACTCTAGCTTCAGCGTGAGCGGTTCCCAAGGCGTTTGATATTCAATACCACCAAAAAATGAGGCTGTACCTTTGAAGAACTGATCGTAATCTACTTTTCCGCCTCTGCCGGAAAAGCCTCCAGGGCGTTCGCAGAAACTGTCTCTTAGCTCACAAAACGGATTGGTAATGTCATCGGCAGTACCGAGATAACCCCAACCCAACCCTAAATGAAAATCAAACGGGCCTACAGATTTACTGGCGTTGATGTATTCACTTTCAAAAAAACCGGTGCCACCAAAATCTCTAAAACCAACGCTGATGTCCGGTAAGTAATAGCTCTCTTTCCACAATCTAAACTTAACGTCTAAGCCTTTGTCTTTGAGCGTTTGATCTCCACTAAATGATTCAACTGGGCTATAGAGCTGTGTACGCACATCGGTATAACGAGCAGTCGCCTCCATCCAATCATAGAGCTGTATATTCACAGACCAAAAACGATACTCTCCATTGTCGGTGTAATTTATGGCCATTCCGCCTTGCTCGCGCATACGCGCCGTTGGCGTTTGTATAAGACCGTTACCACCTTGCACCATTTGTGAAGGCGTTACGTTTATTTGCGTGTCTGCTTGCGTTGTTGTCGATAGCACACTGCCCACAACCAGCGCCAGTGTTGTTCTTTTTGAAGGAAAATACGCACTCATTGAGGAAGAACCCTGTGTACTGCTAAAGCGGCAACCCGCAGATTAAGTTGATTTATTTTATTACTGAATAGCTCTGATGAAACAGGTACGTAAACCTGACTGCCCGGCATCAGCTGTGAAAAGTCAAGATTCCAATAGGCAACACCTTTGCGCTCAACTTCACCATTTGGGTGTATAACGTAAACAATACTCTTGTCTGCATCATCAAGTTTGGCCACTTTGTGCGACGCTGTATAAACAGACGTATCGCTTTGATGTTGGTATGCCCCGGGCTTAACAACCGCACCAGAAAAATGAAGCACATTGGGCCGACCATTCAGTCTCAACCAATACTTGCCTGGCTGAAACATAGGGTTATCTTCAAAAAATAAACGGGAGCGGTTATAGGATATAGATATATCTAGACGGGTAGACACTGTCCACTGTGCCACTTGCCCGTATAAGTTGCTCAGCGCTTTATGTGTGTTGCTAGTTTTATCAAAGTGAGTTAACAACTCCCTAATGCTAGACAACAACACTTCTTTTTCATGCTCTGCTTTAGGGTTGGTCAAATCAAATGCGGCAGCAGTCGGCCAATACCATTGCCCGTTGTCCGCAACAATGGACAATGCGCTCGATAGCCTAATGGTTCTATCAAATTGATAGGTTTGTTTGTTGATCATTATTGTAACTAGGTCGCTTTGGGCCATAGCGACCTGCGAAAAAGTCACAATTAAAAAATGCGCAATAGCGGCAAATAAAATGTAATTTAGCCCTTTCATTGTACTTCTGCTCCTGCCTTTTTCATCTGACGAACAATGCGGCTTAGGTACACCATTTCGTAAGTATCTCCAATAGGGCTAAACTTTTGTGTGGAAGCCAAAAGCTCTTTGGTAGATTTATGCAGAAAATACGTGTTTTCCCACGACAAGCCTACATCAATAAAAGGCGTATATTCAGGGAACGACACTGTCTCTACTATTTTGATAAGTGGAACTGAGTGGTCAAAGTAGGTGCGGCTTGTTTCACCTTCTATACGCCATGCTGAATTCACAGCCAGTCCAAAACCGACCTCAGACACATCGACTTTACGCTTCCAATTAAAATTAAGCGTATCGTTTCCACCTAATGGATTGTGTTGAAGATTACCCGTATAGAAGATGTCGTTATCTAACCCTTCTGTTTTAACAATAATACCGTGATGCATAGTGAAGATAACTTTATCAGCCGAAACCCACCGATAGCGATCGCCGTCTATATAGGCTAATGCTAAAGAGGCATTATCACGTTCGCCTGCTTTAATCTGCATAAGATCGGCTTTGCTATTCGCTACCTCTTCAACGGTATAAGTTACCGTTCTATCTTTTAGCGCTAATTTTAACGTGTTGTAGTAAGCAAGCGTGGTTGTTGAACAACCAGAAATAGCGAGTAATAGAAAGCCAATAGTGGCCAAGGAAAAATATGGTTTCATTTGAATGCGCCGACGAAAGGGAAATTAGGTGTATCTGTTTTAACTGTTTTTTATAACGTTTTAGCAATAAAAAAGCCGCTAATAAAAGCGGCTTTTAAAAATACGTTTTGTTTACTGTACTGTCGGAGAGTAAGTAAATGTCACTGGAACAGTGACTGTAGTTGTTGCTGTTGTTGTACCAGATGCAGTAACCGTTACCGTGTTAGTTGTACCAACACATACACCGTCTACTAGCGGATCTGTACCTTCACAAGTCGGAACCGCTGGATCTGGATCTACTACTGTAGGTGCATCAGCATTTGAATTGCCTGCAACACCAACACCGATAGCTCCAACAACTACTACCGAACCTAAGATCTGACCTGTAGTCAGACCAGCGCCAGTAGCTCCACTACCACCTTCATTGTCTTGCGCGTTAACACCAGCCACCATTGTTGCGGCTGCAAATAATGCGATAATCGACTTTTTCATAACAGTCCTTTAATAAAAATACCCACTAATATCCTATGTTAAATCATTCTGAACGCTTTGACTAGAATATAATCAAAAAAAATGACTTAAGTTGCTATGATAACAAGCCCCTTTGTGCAAAAGAAATAGTTTCTTTGTCGCCAACAACAAAATGATCTAGAACAGGCACGTCGATCATTCCCATCGCGCTTTTGATCTCGCTTGTTAACCGGATGTCTGCATGACTTGGCTCTGCTATACCAGAAGGGTGATTATGAACAAGGATCACAGCGGCAGCATTGTCCTTCATTACTTGCTTTATCAATTCTCTGGGGTAGACCGCTGCACTATTTATCGTGCCAGTAAACATCACTCTAAATGCTATGAGTTGATGCTGGCTGTTGAGCATTAAAAGCGCAAACTTTTCCTGTTCACAATCTCTTAGCTTAGCCTGTAGATATTGTTTCGTGTCATCGACGTTATGAAATGCATCTTGTCGCGTAAGCTGTATTTCTAAGTTACGACGGAAAATTTCAAACGCAGCTTGAAATTGTGCATAGCTGCAGCGCCCGATACCTTTTAACGATGTAAAGCGCTCCTCTGAAACAGTGACAACCTCTCGTAATGTACCAAGCTCGTTTAGCATGTCGTGGGCGAGCTCTACTGCTGACTTTCCTTTCACTCCTTTGCCAAATAGCACCGCAATCAACTCTGCATCACTAAGGCTCTGCGCCCCCGAAGTCAGTAATTTTTCTCTTGGTCTCTCACCAAATGGCCATGCTTTAATCGACATTTTAGTACTCTAGTTAATGTGAAAGCATGTTATATCGAAAACTTAAATCAACGGCGACTGTCTTCAAGGCGGGTTTATTGGTGAAGCCTTAACACCTACTTTTGTTTACCTATCCCAGATTTTAGCTTCATGATAGTTTAGTATGCGTATATCACTACAATTCGTTTATATCCGTATTTATATGACTATGTCTCTTGCAAATAAAAATGTACTGCTTGGCGTTACTGGCGGCATTGCAGCGTATAAAACGCCCGACCTTGTGCGTAAACTTACCGCTTTAGGCGCTAACGTACGCGTTGTACTCACCGGTTCTGCTACAGAATTTGTCAGTCCATTGTCTCTTCAAGCTGTATCTGGCAATCCTGTTCACCAGCATTTGCTAGACCCCGCAGCAGAAGCTGCAATGGGACATATTGAACTAGCGAAATGGGCAGACATATTACTTATCGCCCCGGCCACAGCGAACGTATTGGCCAAATTAGCCATTGGTATGGCGGATGACTTATTAACCACGCTGTATCTTGCCACCACAGCCAGCGTATTTATTGCACCCGCAATGAACCAACAAATGTGGAAAGCGCCGGCGACACTGGATAATGTAGAGCGATTAGCTCGTTACGGAGTTAATTTTATTGGTCCAGCAAGTGGCGAGCAGGCTTGTGGCGATTTGGGCGCAGGAAGAATGATGGAGCCCATAGAGATTGCCTCTATCGTAAGTCAAACAGTTAACCGACGTGCAGTTGCTGAGCTTCGAGGCAAACACGTTTTAATTACAGCCGGGCCAACAAGAGAGCCTTTAGACCCCGTGCGATATATATCCAACCATAGCTCTGGGAAAATGGGCTTCGCTATTGCCGAAGCTGCCGTGAACGCGGGGGCTAAAGTCACCTTGGTGGCAGGCCCAGTTTCGCTTCAAACACCGCGAGGATGTGAACGAATAGACGTTACTACGGCAGATGATATGCTAGATGCTTGTGAACAATTCGCGCACAAAGCGGATATTTTCATCAGTACAGCTGCGGTAGCCGATTATAAAGCGGTATGTGTGGCTGAAAATAAAATCAAAAAATCAGATCATGAGTTAACACTTACTTTTACAAAAAACCCTGATATTCTAGCTACAATTTCATGTAAAGATAACAGGCCGTTTTGCGTAGGCTTTGCGGCTGAAAGCCAAGATGTTGAGCAGTATGCCCGCCAGAAGCTAGCTAATAAAAAGCTTGATATGATAGCGGCCAACGACATCACAGCAGACGGCTTAGGTTTTAATAGCGACAACAACGCACTTCATGTTTTGTGGAACGGAGGCGATAAAAAGTTACCCGCCACCAGCAAAAGTGAATTAGCACACCAGTTAATATCGCTGATAACAACACGGCTTAGTGAAATTGAAAAAAATTAAACGACACCTTTGATGTGTTGATAACAGCAACTCAACATGTTGATTGATAGAAATACGCTTTAAGATGCTGCTACGAAAAAAGTGGCAAGCTTGATAAATAATAACAATAAAACGATAACGTTTTGGCATTAGCCAACTTAACAAGGAACCCGGGTAGAACTTACTCGGTTGCGGAGGAAGTCATTTCGTCATGCCTGCAGTCAAAAAAACAAATCGCAGAGCGCAAATTCTGCAAGCTCTTGCTGGAATGCTAGAAACCAACCCAGGCCAGCGTATAACTACAGCGAAATTAGCGGAAAAAGTGGGGGTTTCTGAAGCCGCCCTTTACCGTCACTTTCCAAGTAAGGCTCGAATGTTCGAGGGTCTTATAGAGTTTATAGAAGAAACCTTGTTTACTCGCATAAACAAGATTGTAAACGAAGAAAAAGACTCGTTAACTCGCTGCCAAATGATTTTGCATCTTATCCTTGGTTTTGCAGAAAAAAACCCGGGTATTACCCGTATTCTTAATGGCGATGCGTTAATGGGCGAACAAGATAGGTTACGCGCCCGTATCGCAAAGCTTTTTGAGCGCCTAGAAACCCAGTTAAAGCAAGTACTTAGAGAGCGTAAACTCAGAGAAGGTAAAACCCTTTCTGCCGATGAAGCCATTATTGCAAACATGCTAATTTGTTACACTGATGGGCGCATAAACTTATTTATTAGAAGCGGATTCACACGCAAACCTACCGAGCAGTTCAACGAGCAGTGGGCAGCCTTCAAACAAATGTTTGTATGAAGAGTTAGAATAATTCGAGACACCTGAGGATAGGTGCCTCGAATTAAAGTAGGAAATGTTTTAGCTAGCCTCTTCCACCATTTTTGAAAAAGTATCTTCCTTGAGCAAGCGTTTTGTCAGCGCCTCTACATGTTTATCGTCGACGCTTCCCCAAGCGGTGGGAATAACGTAATGCTCATACAAACAATTGAGGAAACCATTTTTAACTTCGCTGTTCGCTTCATACAAGTTTAAGTTATTAAGCATATGGATAAGCTGTTCTTCTGAAGTCGCTCGCCCGCACACTTCATCAATTCCATAGCATGCATTTCCAAGAGCGATTACTCGCTTACCTAATAATAGCGACTCAATACCTACTGTAGAATTTACTGTTACTATTATTTCAGCCCCTTCAATAAGTAACTGTGTATTGCACTCATTCGCGAACAATATACGTTTGTGCTGATGATGCAGTGAGTCATGACGCACAGACTCAGACGGATGCTCTTTTATAACGATGTGGATATTTTTATCGTTTAGTTTGTCGATAACATTCGCAAGGTGATGATAAAACTGACCCATACTCCTTATCCAAGGTGAATTACTTATTATTTGACTGTCTGTCTCAACTTGAAATGGGACGAATATATACTGCTTAGGTAGTGCTTCTGAATCTACCCCCTTCGCTTTAGTAGCAATTGGCGACCTAGGTACTAACTCGTTAGGTAAAGATTTCTCACTGTTAAATTGTCGATAAAATTCACTATTGCGAGGGAGGGAATTTTCAAAATTCACACCTTGCCAGTCGCATGTCGTTGAGTTAGGCAATAAACCATTTTCAAAATACACCACCTCTTTCCCCAATGCTTTTGCTGCTTCAGCTATCGACGAACTAGGCTGCTTTTGACCATTCCACACCCCTACAACATCGGCATTTCTCTTATCAATTAGTGCAGCACATTTAGCAATGTCACATTTGATAAAAAATCGACTGAGTTTTTTATAAGTATTCCATAAAAATGATTTTGCTAGTTTAGGGTGTTTACATTCTTTTTTCGCCAAATGAGGAATAAGCAAACGCTCGACATTTACATTATTAGCTAACTTTAAAGAAGGTATATGGCTTGGCAAGAAAGGAATTGCGTTTACTTTAATGACGTGAACATCAAGCTGAGAGGCATCGGCAAAATGCTTAAAGTAACGAATATGTGAACTGCCTCGCGCCATAAGTAAGTACTTTTTTTGTTGTGCCACTAAAACCATCCCTAATGATTAATATTTTTCTTTCAATTACTTGCACAGGACTTCCTCGTTATTATAAACAACAGTAAGCGTTATAACTATACCGACTCCAGTAAAGAATAAAGAAATCATCTCCCCATGGTGAGAGCCGTCACTTTCACGAAAATTAAGCCATAAAAAAGCAGCAATTATATGCTGCTTTTTAAAGCTCTAATTAACCATATTTACTAGCATGGTTACTTACCAAACGTATCTCCAAAAAAGTCACCTTCATTCCACTGAGGCTTATCTTCTTGATTGGCTAACGTCCAACCTATTTGAGCATTCACCTTGGTAAAGGTTTCGGCTGCTTTCCAATTAAATGGCTGGTTAACATCATCGCTAGGCTTGTGATAGTGCGTCGACAAAAACTGCCCAAACACTTTGCTGCCATCTACACTTGGATCTTTTGATTTAAGACCTGGCACCATAAACACCGAAGGAACACCTTGTTTAACAAACGCGTAGTGATCTGAGCGTGTAAATAGGGCTTGTTCAGGCCATGGATCTGGGCTTAGTTCAATATCAGCATTTGCAGCCGCTTTTTCCACCGATTGCTGTAAATCGCTGTGGTTTGCACCAAATGCAATAACATCTGCAAACTCATAGGTAAGAATTGGCATATCTAGGTTTACATTAGCCACCATAGACGTTACTGGTACCGTAGGGTTACGTGCAAAATAGTCAGCACCTAGCAGTCCTTTTTCCTCACCCGTTACGGAAACAAACAAGATAGAACGCTTAGGCTTTTGTTTCATTTCACTGAAAAGTCGAGCCGTTTCTAGCATTACAGAGGTGCCAGAGGCATTATCCATTGCGCCGTTATTAATGTTGTCTTTTTTAACGGTTTTCGCAAAGCCTATGTGGTCAGAGTGAGCTGAAAATACAACGTACTCATCTTTTAATGTAGGATCTGAGCCTTCCAACATGCCCACTACGTTTGGACTTGTGATAGTATCATGCACACTCTTTTTACTGATATCCACTGTGCCTTGTAACGCAAAACCTTTTGGTACTTTGTCAGCCTCAAGGTCAGCATACACGTCGTCTAAACTGCGCTCAGCGCCTTCAAATAACGTGCGAGCAGCCCCTTCACTCATGTAAGCACCGCCTTTAAGCTGAGGAAAACTGTTTGCAGGCTCATTGTCATCGTTTAGCCATGCCATGCGTGGTGTATGGATATAGCTTAAACGGCTTTGATAAGGACGCACTTTTTCATTTTTCGGAGTAGTAATAGTAATAATGCCAATGGCACCATTGTCTACGGCATACTTTTGCTTTTGATAGCCCGATGCAAAATGCGCTCCTTCTTCTGAAGGAAAATCACTCGGCTTACCCGCTAGCGCAACGACAATTTTTCCGTCTACATCTACGCCTTCATAATCGTTGTGCGACAGTTCGTCAGCAACAATACCGTAGCCCACAAAGACCATTTCACCACTTACCTTCGCATCTACGTTCAATAAGCTAGGACCCGCAAGGTAGTGTTTTGGATAGGCGAAATCTACGGTATTGCCGTTTTTCGTCAACGTAAACTGAGGAGATTCTTGAACTGAGTTTGCCTTGCGAAATGATACATCTTGAATAAACCCGTCAGTGCCTGCCGGCGTTAAACCATACTTTGCAAACTCTGTTGCAATATAAAGCGCAGCAATATCGTGCCCACGAGAGCCGGTATCACGTCCCTCTAGTAAATCGTCAGCTAAAAAGAAAAGGTGAGATTTAATTCGCTGAGTATCTGGGCTAAATGCCCCCTCAGTTGATGCATGGGCTTTTGAGGAATGTTCTGTCGTTGAATGATTGTGTGCACTCGCGGCAAAAGTCATTGCCGTTATTGCACTACCTAGTAGTAGTTTTTTTATCATTTTAGTTCACCAAGTTTTTGTTACGCAAAAATGTTTATTACATGCTTGTCGCTGTAAGTAACATGTTAACTCAGTTCATAGGGGCATTGCTATGCAACCCATTTTGTTTAACACGGGTTTTCTGCCATTGCTCGTATGATAGGGTCGTTATAAAATTCACTCGTAATTTTTTAAATGATAAGAGCGGAACATGTCTAACGAAGCGTTGTTATATCGTATTCAATTCATTAGCAATGGTGAACGATACGAGCTATATGTAAAAACTCTCATGCAAGGAAGCCTATTTGGCTTTGTTGAAATTGGGGATTTTGTCTGGGATACGCATACCAGCGTTGTACTCGACCCTAGCCATGAAAAGTTAAAATCTGAATTTGCAGAAGTCACAAAAACCTATATTCCTATGCACAATATCTTGCGCATTGACGCTGTAAATAAAAAAGGTTCTGCCAAAATTACTCAATTAGAAAACAAATCTGATAAAGTAACTCAATTTCCTAGTCCAATTTATACACCAACTAAAGAGTAACGCGCCGGGGTTTTCCGGTTAAGGTTACCGGAGGCCCTTATGTATCGCTTGCTTCTCGCTGCTACACTTTTACTTTGCAGCCTAGGCTTATCAGCCAAAAGCTATGATGATAAAAGTCTGTATACACTGCTTGATAACATTTGGCAGTATGAAATGTCTGTATCTCCACTGCTTGCCTCTCGCCAAGGTAATACAGACCTTGCGCATGCACTGCCTGATATATCTCCTGAAGGGCTGAGTGGTCAGCATAAAAATTGGCTTAAGTTCCAAAACGAACTGGCTCATTATGATAGAAGCAATTTATCGCAAGATGCGTTTATTGCCTTATTGATGCAGCGGTACAGATTGGCAAACTATATAGACCAGTACACGTATCGCTCTTATCTTGTTCCCATCAATTCAGAATACGGTTTTCACAGCGCCATGGCGTCTTTGCACAACCTGTCTACGTTTAAGCGCGTAGCAGATTACGAGGCGTATATCAGTCGTTTACAGGCGCTAAAACCCTATTTCGAGCAGCAAATTGACTATATGAAACAGGCATTAGCAGAGGGGTATACCCAACCTAGCGCCGTACTGAACGGTTTCGAAGATTCTATTTCAACGTATTTAGTCAGTGATGTGACAAACAGCAGCTTCTATGGGCCCTTTACTCGTTTTCCAGACTATTTTAGCGACACAGAAAAAGCAGCATTGAAAAAACAAGGCCAGCAAGCGGTACGCAACTTTGTACTACCGGCTTACCAAGCGTTTTATGACTTTATGGTGAATGACTATATTCCTGGTGCGCGGGATGAGATAGCCGCAGAGAAATGGCCTGATGGGGTTAACTATTACGCGAACAGAGCTAAACACTACACAACCACAGATATGAGCCCAAAAGAGATCCATGAACTGGGCTTATCTGAAGTAGCGAGAATTCGCGCGCAAATGCAGCAGATTGTTGATGACTTAGCGTTTGATGGCTCAATAAATGAGTTCATTACATTTTTACGGGAAGACCCTCAGTTTTATGCCACCAGCGCGGAAGAGCTGCTGAAAGAGGCGTCTTTTATCGCTAAAAAAATGGATGCCAAACTGCCGGAATTGTTTGAATACCTGCCCAGAACCCCCTACGGTGTTGCTCCAGTGCCAGATGCCATTGCGCCTAAGTACACCACCGGCCGCTATATTCATCCAAGTAGAGACGATCAGCCTGGTTACTACTGGGTAAATACCTATGCTCTTGATAAGCGCCCCTTGTATGCACTACCTGCATTAACCCTTCATGAAGCTGTGCCGGGGCATCATTTACAAATATCATTAGCAGCAGAGCTTGAGGATCTACCCATGGTTCGCCGCAATACCTATATTTCGGCATTTGGCGAGGGCTGGGGATTATATTCAGAGTTTCTTGGTATTGAAGCAGGCATTTATGAAGACCCTTACGATAACTTTGGCCGTTTAAGTTATGAAATGTGGCGTGCATGCCGCTTAGTCGTGGATACAGGTATGCATACTATGGGCTGGAGTCGCCAAAAAGCGGTAGATTACATGATGGAAAATACCGCACTATCTGAGCACAACGTTAACACTGAGATTGACCGTTATATATCGTGGCCTGCCCAGGCGCTGTCGTACAAAATAGGCGAAATAAAAATAAAAGCGCTACGTGAAAAAGCAGAAACTGTATTAGGCGAACACTTTGACGTTCGAAAGTTCCACCGAGCTGTATTAGAGAATGGTTCCATTCCACTTTTCATCTTAGAACAGCGTATTAATACGTTTATAGAGGAACAAAAGGCTAAAGAGCTATGATTGTTGCATTTGGTGTTATTGGGGTACTCATTCTGCTTTTGATTTACTTCGTGCTACGCGCGCAAAACTTGCAAAAAGAATTAATACTTTCCCGCTCTTCCAATAAGCAGAGCAACAGCAAAGTCAATTACGCTCAGCGCAACTTGGTATTAGTGACTGATGCCTTAGAAAAAAACCTGACGCAGCGTTTGCAGAGCTTGTATAAAAGTCGGCTTATTAATCAAGACCAACATGATGCATTACTACCTTTGATGACGTACTTTTCAACCATTGTGATGAACTGCTGTGAAAAAGGTGACTCGCTGGAAGAGTCACTCAAAAAAGCGTTAAGTAATGAAGAGATTTCTTTAGAAGGAATACAGCTAGTTGTAAAAGACTTACCCAGTAACCTTAGAATGTTGTGGTCTAAGAACACAGCCGATGGATTTATCGCATTTTGCCAGGCAGTCACGACGGTAAAGAGCAGCAGCGACCCTCAAGACGCAGGACAAGCTAAAAAAGTATCTTAACGGCCCAGGTTCGGCATCACCTACTCTCGGCATAACTTGGTCTCGCGATCACTTAGCCTAGAGATAATTTAACGAGTACGGATTAATTGAAAGCTGCTGTTACAGGCAGCTTTTTTGTTATTAAAGCTTTTAAAGCCCACCATTATTGTTTTTCTTTATTACTTTTTTATTGCCACATTCACCGAGCAATTTTTATATCTATCTTTATTATCCGCTTCTCGCTCATAAGATGTGTGAAGTGAAATTTAATGTTTTCCCTTTTTAAAATAATCAGTACGTTAGCAAACTACGAAGTAGAAAAGCGCCGGTTTATCTTGAAAAGGCTTCACCTCCCACTATAATACTGTACATATATACAGTATTTGTTGGTGTTATGAATAAGTCACTATCTACGTTAGAGAATCATCCACATATTTGGCGGGCTAGAGAGCAGAGTCAGCAAGAAGAGCGATTTTCGCTGGGTTTTGATCAGCTAGATGAAGCGCTAAACGGCGGCATTTCAACCTCTGGCGTGGTTCGTATTCGCACACTAACTGGCATTGGCGAGCTCTCTCTATTTAAACACGTCATCAGCAATCAGCGCTCGCACAAGATGATTGTGTTTGTAAACCCGCCAGGAGATATTCAAGCACCTTGGTTAGCAACATTTGGAATTAACGTTAAACAGGTTTTAATTGTAAAGCCAGGTACAGAAAAGGAGTCACTGTGGGCAACTGAACAGTGCTTGAAGAGTACGGCTTGCCATTGCGTTATTTTGTGGAGTAATGGGGTGAATACAAAGGAAGCCAGACGTCTACAAGTCGCAGCAACACATAACGATACACTTTGCTTTCTTTTCACCCGCCCTAACAGAAACAGTATGCACAACAACGTAGCACTGCAGACATTACCTATCTCCCTAGATTTATGCCTTAGTTATCGACATCATGCGTTGGAAGTTAGCGTGCTAAAGCAGCGCCACGGCTGGCCGAAAGATAATATTGCCATACATAACGACTGGACTCCTAGCAACCGTGCAATCAAGTGGGCAGTTGAACAAAACAAAGTAAAACGTCATGTACTTCATTCAGTGAGCTAATGATGTTGTGGGCATACCTGTACTTCCATCAAATCACCTTAGATACGCATGAAAAAACGAGTTTGAGTGTGGACAATAGCTCACACTACGACACGAAAAACGAAGTACAACATAAAAGAACAGGTGAATCGGCGAATGGGCAAGACCAACCGTGCAAAACACAAGCACCGGCTGTCATTGTTTATTGCGAAAAAACAAACAACATAGTTCAACGAAATAACGCGGCACTTCAGCAAGGTATAGAGATAGGCCATGGGCTTGCTCAGGCTGGTGCATTGTGTCCTCAAGTATGTATTATTCCTTTTAGTGAAGAAGACGAACGCCTCACTCTCGTACAATTAGCGCACCGCCTCTATCCTTTTGTTTCCGATATTGTCATAGACACACATAACGCACTGGCTATACGACTTGATAATTTAGTGCATTACTATGGCGGTCACAAAGAGCTGTGGAGCACTATCACCCATGAACTTAATTTATCAAAAATGAGCTACCACTTCGCTACAGCTTGGTCTATTGAAGCCGCACGAATACTGGCTTTAAATGGCGTTGATAACTATGAGTGCGATCGTGACAATATCAAACATAGGTTATCGCAATGCTCGCTGTCTTTAACTGCGTTGGATAAAAAAACAAAAGCAGCGCTGACTCGTGTGGGCATACGTCATGTTCATCAACTACTTGCCATGCCTGTACATGAACTTGGCAGACGATTTGATAACAACACCATTTCATACCTCACTGCCCTGCGGGGAGAAACCTTTCCTCATGTCACCCTTTTTCGGCCTGCAGAGCACTTTGAGCACTTTACGCTTCTCCCTTTTGATGTTGAAAACACGCAACACCTCACTCCTTTCATGGAAAAGCTGCTGGGCTACCTTGCCCACTATTTACGTGCCAGAAATTTACAAACGTCCACACTCTGCTTTCAAATTGATTTTCGAGAGCATCCATCAACGCTGTTAGAAATAAAGTCAGCGTTACCACAAAGCACCGCCGACAGCTGGCTGTCGTTACTCACACTGCGTATTGAAAACGAGGTTTTACCTGAGCCAGCTGTTTCGATAACCCTGCGCTGCGACAACTTCGAAACGATTGAAGGCAGTAATGGTGACTTCTTCAGCAATCGCTTTAACGAGGTAGCTCAGAAACAATTAATTGGACGTTTGAACGCAAAATTAGGAGAAGAGTGTACTTTTCAGCCAAAAGTGTCAGATACACATCAATTTGAGACTATGTCGAATGCTGAAATGTCATCTAGTACATCTGCATCAACATTTACTTCAGACATTGTTCCCACTTTTCTGTTCGACACCCCCAAACCACTGACTCAATCAACGAAAGTCTGTTTCGGCCCGGTTAGACTGCACAGTGAGTGGTGGCATAAAACACCGCGAAAACGTGACTACTTTATTGCCCAAACCTTATATGGAGTGCGCATGCTGATATTTAAAGACGAAGACAATCAGTGGTGGGCACAGGGTCTTTTCAGTTAGGATTGTTATGAATTACAGCGAGCTTTTCTGTCAAAGTCATTATAGCTTTCTAACGGGTGCCTCTTCTCCTGCCGAGTTAGTGACTACTGCTTCGTTTTTAGGTTACCAATCTATAGCTATAACCGATGAGTGCTCGGTGGCGGGGGTAGTACGCGCATTTGATGAGATAACCCATCAACGTTTACCGATAAAACTTATTATTGGTAGCTATTTTGTATTTGATGAGTCTCTTTCTTTTGTATTGCTATGCCCAAGTAAAGACGCATACAGCGAGTTATGCCGAATTATTACTAATGCCCGTGGGCGCTCTGAAAAAGGGGAATACAAACTGGCAGAGTGGGATTTACGCACCATTAAGCATTGTCAGTTCATATGGCTGCCATCCGGTAAAAAGGAGTACGACGACCACTGGGCAAGCTGGCTAGCAAAGCAGTCGGCCATTCAGGTTCATATTGGTGCGCAGCGACTACTCGATGGATTAGATCACCATAGGTTTGAAAACTATAACTATCTTCACGCAACCTATGGCTATCCAGTCATAGCCTGTACCGGCGTACTTATGCACCATAGTGACTGCTTACCACTACAGCATGTGTTGCACGCCACACGAACACATAAGCCGGTAGATGAAATAGGGCGCGCCGCGCTAAGTAACGCAGAAAGATGCTTGCGAACCACGCAGAAAATAAAAAAATTGTACCCTGAAAAGTGGCTCCATAATGCCAGTACCCTAGCCTCACAATGTCATTTTTCACTGAGCGAATTATGCTACCAATATCCAGCAGAATTGGTGCCTTCGGGCTACACACCAACCTCATATTTACGGGCGTGTGTTGAACGTGGAATCAAACTGCGCTTTCCTGAAGGCTTACAGCCCGAGATAAGGCAAATTATAGAAAAAGAGCTAGTACTCATTAAAGAGCAAGAGTACGAATACTTCTTTCTCACTATTTACGATATTGTGCAGTTTGCTAAACAGCAGGGTATTTTATATCAAGGCCGAGGCTCAGCTGCTAATTCTGTTGTGTGTTACTGCCTTGAAATAACTGCTGTAGATCCTCGCCAAATTAATGTTCTTTTTGAACGGTTTATATCAAAAGAGCGCAATGAGCCTCCCGATATCGATGTAGATTTTGAACATCAACGGCGCGAAGAAATCATTCAGTACATTTTCAAAAAGTACGGCAGAGAGCGTACTGCTATTGCGGCTACTGTTATTTGCTACCGTTTTAAGTCGGCCTTCAAGGACGTGGGTAAAGCACTAGGATTCAGCGAATCTCAACTCGACTTCGTCATAAAACAAATTAATCGACGGGACAAGGTAATTCCTTGGAAGTCTCAGTTAGCCGACCTTGGTTTAGACCCTAGTAATAAAAGGGTGAGTCTTCTTATTGATTTAACAGAACAGTTGTTAGGCACACCGCGGCACCTTTCACAACACGTGGGAGGTTTTGTAATAAGCGCAGGGCCACTTTACGAGCTGGTGCCTGTTGAGAATGCAGCAATGCCAGAACGTACTATTATTCAGTGGGATAAAGACGATATAGAAACCCTTGGTTTACTTAAAGTGGATGTACTAGCCCTTGGCATGCTAAGCGCAATACGCCGAACATTTGAACTCATCAATAAGCAATTTCCAGTAGACGTAAGCATTCCCTTTATTACTAAGCTAGGCGATGACAAACAAGTCTTTGATATGATTTGCCAAGCCGATACCGTAGGCGTTTTTCAAATAGAGTCACGGGCTCAAATGACGATGTTACCGCGCCTTAAGCCCCGAAAATATTACGACCTTGTTGTGCAAATCGCCATTGTAAGGCCCGGTCCAATTCAAGGCGATATGGTGCATCCCTACCTTATTCGACGTCATGGTAACGAAACAGTGACCTACCCCTCCAAGGAAGTTGAAAACGTATTATCTCGCACAATGGGTGTTCCCATTTTTCAAGAACAAGTCATCCAGCTTGCCATGGTGGCAGCAGGGTTTAGTGGCGGTGAAGCTGATCAGCTTCGAAGAGCAATGGCCAGTTGGAAAAAAGACGGTCGCATATTTGAATTCAGAGATAAATTAATTAAGGGAATGACAGATAAAGGCTATGACAGTACTTTTGCGCACAACCTATTTGAGCAGATTAAAGGCTTTGCGGGTTATGGATTTCCTGAGTCTCACTCTGCATCATTTGCAGTATTAGCCTATGTGTCTTGCTGGCTTAAATTTTATTTCCCCGTGGAGTTTTATGTGGCGTTACTGAACAGTTGGCCTATGGGTTTTTATACGCCATCGCAATTGGTTCAAGATGCTAAGCGACACAATATTAAAGTATTACCGCCTTGCATTAATAACTCCAATGTAGAACATATAATGGTAATAGATGGCGAACAAAAGCTGCTGCGTCTAGGATTAACACTTATTAAAGGGCTTAGTAAAGAAGGCGCTGATGCCGTCGTTAGTCAGCGTCCTAAAAATGGCTTTAGCAGTGTAAATCAGGTTAGGCAAATAAAGTTACGTAGTAACGAATTAGAAGCGCTCGCAAGTGCCGATGCTTTTAAACTCATTTCTGGCAATCGGTATGAAACTCGGTGGCAGATGATGGATAGCCAAGCCAGTCTTCCTCTCTTTGAAGAGGTAACATCAAACCATAATGCTGACAATATAAGCGTAAAAGACGGTGAGCCGCTGCACTCTCTACCTTCCCAACCTTCTCAACCTTCTCAACCTTTGTGTAATGCTCCCTCAGCAGCTCAAAACTTACTTGAAGATTATGCAGCCACTGGGCTATCTGTTGATAATCACCCTATCTCATTGCTCAAACAACATAAAAATCTCAAAAAGATTAGCTGGGCACACACCCTTTGTCATAAACCAAACCGGTCAGTGGTAAGCATACTTGGTGCTGTAACTGGTAGACAGGCACCTGGTACAGCATCTGGCGTTACTTTCCTCACCTTGGAAGATGATACGGGTAATGTGAATGTTGTTGTGTGGCAAGCCACTGCTAGAGCTCAGCAGAAAGTATTTTTGAAAGCCAAACTGCTACAAGTTAACGGTATTGTTGAACATTCTAAAGAAGGAGTTGTACACGTTATTGCAGGCAAACTGATTGATAGAACACCCTGGCTAGAATCGATTATTATTCCATCTCGCGATTTTCATTAAGATGGCTTATATTATACTTTCAATGGCTAGCCCACTATTAGTGTATCCTCATTTATGGAGTATCAAATGAAGTTATGGGTAGTAGCGTGCACTTGCGTAATGTTTGGTATTTTGGGTAACTCTAAATCCCTCGCAGAACGTTATATCGTGGGCGCTCAAAACTTATCTTATTTCCCACACCACGACTTTACCTCAGATGTTGACAAGGGCTTAGGCTGGGCAATACTTGAAGCGTTTTCCGATGCTTCAGGTCACGAATTCGTTTACGTTGCTTTACCTGTTAAACGGCTGCAAATGGAATTATCAAAAGGTAGTATCGACTTCGTCTACCCTGATAGCAGTATATGGTATAACAGCATAACGAACACTAACGATAAGAGCTTTTCACTGCCTCTGACTTTCGCAATAACAGGTACTATTGTTAAAAAGAAAAAAGCAGGTAATGGTGTAAACGCTATAAAGCACTTGGCCATGCCACTTGGTTTCACCCCTGTAAATTGGCAGGACAGAATAAATAATGGCGATACTTTGGTTACCGCAGTACAAAATGTGCATCAGGGCTTAGCTTTACTTCAGCAAGAAAGAGTAGATGCCTTAGATTTAGAGTACAACGTAGCTCAATACTCGACTGCAGCGTTATCCCGATATGATGACGTTACTTTAGATCTTACCTTACCTCATAAAGAAATTGCCTTCTCAATTTCTACCTTAGAGTATCGGGGCGTCATTGATGAACTAAATCATTTCATTACGTCAAACCCTCAACTAATAAAAGAAATTAGGGCTAGATATGCAATAACGTCCCTTTCTGAACTTTTTGATACTCTGGTTAGTGAACAGCAGTTAGCACCGAATGAAGTATGGGCAAAAACCGAGCCCCCCGCAGAATAAAGTTATAAATCACTTACACTCTTCTGTTTTGTAAAAACTTCTCATTGTTGAGTAAATCTCTCTGCTGCAGCCATAAATTTTTGTTCTAATAACCTTTAAGCTATTGTTTTTGATAATTTATATTACTTGGTTACGTTTTTGCTAAGACTCCTTATCATTAAGGAGTACACATGAACCGTTTTACACTTTTATTCTGCATTTTGATTTTCCCTTCATTACTATTTACCACCAACTCAGTTTCGGCCAAACAAACTGTAAGTGCTGATTACATGCATGGGTTTGATGATATTGATGGGTTGAGGTTTGCTTATCGTCCATTTACACAAGATATTACTACCCAGTGGTTTGGCGATATAAAGCTCTATTGGGAAGCTAGCGTTGTTGTGTGGGAATACGGTGAAAGTAACACCAGAAGCACAAGCTATGCGGTTTCTTTAACCCCTGTTTTTATGAAGCAGATTACGACCATTGCCAACCAGTACCCTCTGTACATTGAAGCCGGTATTGGTGCTAGTTATATCGGCGATCAAGAAGTAGCGGGTAAAGACATTGGCTCTAACTATCAGTTTGAAGACCGACTCGGTGTATTCGTTGAGTTAGATGAAAGCCAACACGTGGCCGTAAGATACATGCACTTTTCAAATGGTGGATTTAACAGCGACAACCCAGGACTAGACTTTCTCAACCTATCCTACGCTTATCATTTTTAAATCAAAATAACGTGTGCTTAGCCCTATAGTTATGAACTCTACGCTAAGCACATTCCATCACTTAGTATATTAAGCTCTCCTGCCAATCAATTTACCTTAGCTACTATGCCCGCTATGCCCGCTATGCCCGCTATGCCCGCTATGCCCGCTATGCCCGCTATGCAGCATTTTCAAAAACTGTTTCTTTTTTTACAATCTTTAACGAAAAAAATAATGATGATTTCACTCAATTAACAATAAAAACAGCAGGTTAGGTTTTTGGCATAAGTCGTGAATAATCTAATGTGAACAATTAGAAAGTTAAAAGTTAATACTTTAAACGCAAATATGATTTATAGAGATACTGGTATTTCGTATCTCATAGTTTAGCTCATCAATGAGCAACTCTGTAAATCAAGGCACTATAGACATAGAAGGATTTATATTATGAAAATTGCCACGCTTACCGTAGTAATAGGAACTGTACTTTCAACATCAGCTTTGGCAGGCCATCACGAAACTAAAATTGAGAAAAGCTTTAGCGCACTCGATATGGATGGCAACGGATTTGTTACTAAAGCAGAAGCCAAAGGTACAGTAAAACCCAAACTACTTGCGAAGATGGACACTGATGGCGATGACAAAATAAGTCGTACAGAGTTTAATAACTTTGTAGAAGAAAAACCGAGCATGTTTAGCGACGATATTATTACATCAGCAAATACGCAAACTGTTACACAACCTTTAATGTCCAAACAAAGAAAGATGTCAGCATTAGATGATGGTGAAATGATTTCTGAGAAGAACAAAGAGCTTCGTACAGAAATGTCAGCTACAGCAGACAGCAGATTCACAGATCTCGATATGGACAGTAACGGCTCGCTTTCTATGAAGGAACTAGAAGCCAGTAAAGTTGAAGGCAATATTTCAGATATGGATACCGATGGCGATGAAGAGATTACCAGAATGGAATATCGTGCATACTTCGAGAAAATAGAAACTGAATAAGCAATAAAAAAGCCCCTGTCATTAGACAGGGGCTTTCTTGGAATGGGACCTGGCAGTGTCCTACTCTCACATGGGGAAACCCCACACTATCCCTGCGCCGGTCACCGGTCGGCGCTAATACGTTTCTTACTTTCTTGGAGATAATAAAAAAGCCCCTGTCATTAGACAGGGGCTTTCTTGGAATGGGACCTGGCAGTGTCCTACTCTCACATGGGGAAACCCCACACTATTCCTGCGCCGGTCACCGGTCGGCGCTAATACGTTTCTTACTTTCTTGGAGATAATAAGAAAGCCCCTGTCATT
>NZ_JAZETM010000004.1:0-325578 GCF_036864455.1 Alteromonas sp. P256 | reverse complement strand
CCCATGAGATGACCAATTTTGACTAATAGTCATATGTCAATTGTAGGTCGTCACAAATCCAAGGTAGAACGTTCAGGCTGTATTTGAAAAAGCTCAACGTTACTTTCGACGGACTCGACGGAAAAATTAATGACTTAACCCCTGTGGCTTACTTCACTGAAGTGCTGAAGAAAGTCAGACACCAAACCACACATCAAATCGATGAGCTTTTGCCTTGAAAAATGGGCCTTACTCCACACCGATAACGACACTAATTAACACACATGGTGTCCGATAAAATAAAGCGGACACTTTAAATTAGAACAAACAACCTATAATCGCCTTACGATTACTTGCACTTGGTAGAACATCATTTTTCAAAGCTAACTCCATATCCAGTTGAGAAAACTTTCTAGATAAGAGGTTAGGTGGTTTAGGTTAATACAAATATCTTTTCTCGCTAAGTGTCATAAATTTGGCTGCAACTGTCATGTTTCTTTTCATTATTGCTGTATAATCTCAGCCTGCCAAGTTGACAATGCTTGCTGACTCTGGATGTTTATTGGAATGCGGAGTCGTACCTTGACATCAGGCATAAGAATGCCGTGCTTGCTTTTTTGTATTATTCTATCTTGTAACTGAGGAGAGCAACATTATTAGATTAGGAGCTTTTATAATAATGTTGGCAGTAGTGTTCAGCTCTGCTGCTTCTGCGGGCCTTGTCTACATGGATTTTTCAGATAAAACGCAGCTGAATTCTTTTCAAACACGAGGTGAGAGTATCGGCTTGCGCTTAAAAGCAAATCGCCTCGAGATAATTCTCAACTCACCGAGAAACCGTGGCCAGACAAAACTTGATTTGGCGAACTACATTTCTTTAATGGTCGATTTCGATAGTAGTCTAATCCTTGACGAATTTTCGTTTAGAGCAAGGCGTGGAAGTGCAGGGAGAGAGGGAAGCTTATTTATTCGCTCTAGCCTAGACGGTTTCACAACTAATATATACGAAAATTATATCCACCTTGAAAACCGCGATAACCCAATCCAAAAAATTGGGTTATCGGAGTTGTTTACAACGAAAACTAATCAGGTCGAGTTCAGATTGTATATTACAGATCCTGCAGAGCGACATGGCTTACAAACTCGTATCCATTTAGATGACCTAACCATTACTACCGTAACTTCACGCCACTTTGATTCTGTCGCAGATAATCGAATAATTCGGGCTGTGTCTGCTCCTTTAAGCTCCATCTTTGCCTTCGCAGGTTTATTGGTTACTTTGGTTATCTCAAAACGGCACTCTAAGAATAAATTTATCCGTAAAGCCAAGTTAGACAGCCTTTAATTGATTCCTAGCTTCTTCTAGCAGCATCTCAAGCGTTTCTCTTTCTAGTAAAGAAGTTACACTGACCAATTGTTCTGGCTCAGTAAAATGCTCAAAAGCAGCCGTCATTGCCATACTTAGGGCTAGTACTAATGAAGCCTGTCTATTATCAATAAAACTATTCTCTTGAATCTGAACGTCTAAACCTGAAAGCGTTTTCACTAGCTTATCGCTTAATCCCCATGCAGCGAGTAAAATAGCACTGGTTGAAAATAGCGACACTTTGCATTGCGTATTCAACTCGCGCATAAATTGAAAAAAATCAGCACTTCTATTGAATACTTGGCTTGTTTGCGCATTCAGCATGTCAGCTTTATGAAATACCAGCAGCATACCCAATAAACCTAAGAGTAATACTTGCTCATCAAGAGTTGAGTCGTAGTCGCAGAATATTTTCTTTCTTATTTTGAGATGCAGCCAGGGCGCTAGCATTATCGCTCTTATCAGTTTATCTACATCAAGGTTAACAACGAGTTCGCCCAGTTGGTCTTTGGCTAAGAATACTGCTGATAAAGACTTAACTCTTTCAATCCCTAAAGTTCGTCCAATAGCATCTCTCACGGATGTAGGCGGTGAACCAAATGTGGCCTTGCTGGCTAACCCTAGAATGCGACCACTAAAGATGGGATCCTTTTCAATAATAGCGACTGCTTTTGGTATGTTCAATTCCTCTGTTTTAAGCTGCAAGATACTCTGACAGCTTTCTGGGATAGGCGGTAAGTTATCAACTGTATCAGTAAAAAAGTCTGTTGAACGTTGATAGCCAAAACGCTTCCCAAACTCTCTGAATTGCGCTGCTGACGTCCCAAGCAACGCTTTAAAAGCACGATCAAAAGAAGCCCGTTCCGAATAGCCAAGCTCTAATGCGATAACCTCTATCTTTTTATTAGTAGATATTAACTCAGACACTGCAGCTTGATAAAACCACCAATTACTGATTTTCTTAAAACTATTGTTTTCCTCGCGCAGTTTTCTTCGGGCTTGAGATTCTGAAATACCTAACGCATTGCATACCTCGGCAAAGGTGACCTGCGCTGGCAAATCAGCTTGATTGATAAACGCCAATACTTGCTCAGAAAGCTGTTGATAAAGTTTTGTAGATATAAGCTGTTGCTCTACCAGTTGTCGAAGACGCTTCCGCAAGGTTGGGTTGTAGAAAAATGATGGGGTAGTTAGTAAATCACTATCAAATATGATTAGGTATTTATCCCCCTTGAACAACACACTGGTTTGCGTGTTTTCAATCATTTTTTCATCAACCGATGGGTGTGAAACAGGGAAAATCACAGACTCTACCTTGAATTTCTGACCTAAAATTGCACGGCATATATAGAATAACAACATAACGCTGAAGTCCAAATACCTTTGTAAGCAATCTTCAGGTTCGCATCCTACATAGATTAGACCAATCGAGACGAAGCCTTCTTTAACAACAACTTTCAGCTCCACTTGTTTGAAAAAAATTAAGGTTTTAAATTTCAGTAAGTCATTTAGGCCTTGTTTGAGATTTTTTGCTGCAAGCATCTTTAGAAATAGTAAATCTAACTGATTAGCCTGAATATAGTTAGGCAATAGCCAAATTAGGTCATCCCGCTTAATTAAAACTAACGCGTTATTCAATCTATGTATGAAATCTTGGTAACAAAGCGTGCGTTGTTCGATTTGTGCAGCTAGCTCAGTCATCTCTTTAATGCGCAATTCATCATCAATACCATGGTCGCGATAAGCTGTGAGCAGTGCTTTGATGACATGAGACCAGAAAGGTGGGGTGATATCTGCCAGCGGTGTAAGAACCATCTTTTATCCCTGTGAATAGCAACAAGATTGTTATTACTTTATTTAAGTTATACGTAGAAAATAGTTAAATAATTGTTATTTTAAACAAGCTTATATTTCTTTTTTTGACGGAAATCGTCAAGAAAATGACTGAAACAGTCATATCTTAGGAGAACTATTCCAACAATACTCATTAGTGCAAATCGGACTTACACATACTAACCAAGTAACAGATTTGCAATTGATCAAATGCGGTCTGGGTATTTCAGTTTTTTAGCGCCCTATCATATTTGTTCAAATTAAAACCTCGGTACTCATAATCTAACACTGCCAAACTCACTGTGAAGTGAGGACGGAAAGCCACGGGTCTGACTACCAGACGGCCGGGTCGCACAAAAGGATATTAGCACAATGAAAAAGTTAGTTGCATTATTGTCTATGGCTGTATTTGCATCAGCCGTTAACGCTTCGGATCTTAGAACAGAAGCTAACAAAGACACCAATATCATCAAGCACAAAAAGGGCTGGGCACCTGTATTGACCTTGAAAGGCGACAGAGGAACTGGACTTTATATCGACCAAGGCAACAAGCAAGCTACTGGCATTCGTATGGACAGCGGTAATGCTACCGTAACTATGTCACCTAGTTATGCTGCGGCCGGAGTAAATAACGGAAAGTTGAGAGAGCAGGGATTAAATAATGCTGAAACGGCAGCGGTCGTATTCCAGGTCTCAGGCTCTAAGCTAGATGGCGATAGTGGAAATTTTGTTGTGTTGGACGCAAAAAATAAGCAAGTCTTGTTTTTAGACTCCGACAGCAATATCATCAGCACGATTGGAAGCGTCTCTGTCGAGTGACACGTTTTTAACTGGTGCTCAACATTCTGTATGAAGACGCCTTCTTATGATTAAAGAGAGGCGTCTTTTTATGAAAAATAAAATCACATTATTAGCTTTTTTTTTATTAACATTCGTTACCGCTCACCTATTTTTTGAGGTGAAACGACTAACGTTGTCGCTAGACGCTTTTCAAGACGAAATAGTAACCAGTCGACTAATTGTAGTAGATAAGGCAAACAATCCTAAAGCAGTAGTTGATGCAGAGGATTCAGAAACAACACTCACGATTTTGGACTCGACCAACGTGCCAAGATTCCAAATTGCGTTAGATTCCGCTGATAACATGAATGTATTTATGTTTGACGGTGAAGGCAAACCTCGAGTAGGTTATTTTAGTCAAACGGACAATACATTTTTGCAATATAAAAACAAAGTCGAAAATTTCAAGCCAGTTGAAAATTAACTACAGTCACAAGCTGTGTAGTAAACTTAGTTGTTCTTCAAAAATATCCGGTTTTTGTGAGTATTTTAAAATAGCAGCGTCAATTAACGCTTGTTTGAACTCGGTTTGAAAATATAACTGCATAATTTCGTCAATGCTCATGTGTTGAATTTGCTCAGATATCATCTGTCCAACATTGGGCCTAAGAAAATCTTTGTAATCATATAGTACTATCCAATCTAACAGAGCTGCGAAGTCAGAAAAACTGTAATTGCTAATATTTTCTGTGACATGTTGCGTCAAGTCGTCATCATTTGCTTGGTAAACAAACTCGATTAGTTCAACTCCGCTTTTTTTCCTTTCATAGAATGAAACAAGTTCATAGTACCCTTCTTTTCTAATCTCACTACCTCTGCTCAATGATGAAATGTAAGTGAGCGCTAACTCTTCATCCAAACTAATAATATTGTCAAAAATCATTGCCGCTGTTGCTTTATTAAATTGCTCCACATTGCGAGATGATAAAAATGGTTCATTAAGAAGTTTCATGCCGAATAAAGCAAACAAAGCGCGTAAATCAGACATCCGTAGAACCATAACTAGTGCAGGTTTTTCATTTAATAAATCAATGGCTTGCTCGGGATTTTCTTTAAATAAATGGTGCCATCGTTGCCTTTCATCGAATTCATTCTCATTGGATTCGCTGTTTAGCGAATTCTTAAGATCTTGTAGCGAAAAATTACTTGGAGTAATTAATGATTTATTCTCAGCCGTTCGGTCAGTTGGCTCTAGCTCGCTTTGCGCATTTTTTTGCGCGTTACTTGACCGTTCAGCTTGAGCTGGTGGGTTTACGTTTTTAGAAATGTCGCTAACGGTGTTTAAGTAAACAAATACCGATAAAGTTATGCAAAACAGAACCCCAATTAAATATTTCATTTTATGTATTTCCTAATAATCTTCGCGGCACTCAGTATCGCGCGTCTGCAGACATTGACTGAATTTAGCACTTCGCTCTTGTTACGCCGTTAGGGAACATATAATTTAAGCAAGCATTATTACACGAGGTTTTCGTACAGTTCAAAGTCAAATGAAAAGAAACGGGGGGCCACTTCAAACTAAGAGGCGTATCACAGATTTTCGTTTGAATTTAGCGATTATTAGTGTGGATTAAAAAGTTGTAAATACGCCGAAAGAGAAGCAACGTTTTTAATGTCTTGAAGGATTAAATCTAAGTGACCCGAATGAAACTTTAAATGATCGTGAATAAAGGAAGCGATAAAGCAATAACTATGGTCGTCCCCTTTATGCATCTTTTACTTTAGTTGTGTGTTTTACTTGCATCTAATTTGTTTGCGTGATTAACCGAAATATTTTCGATCTTTTCATGAGTTCCAAGGACATTTAATAGTATTTCGTCAAATAAAAAAGAAAGTTGAGTTTTGTAAGTGTTGTGGGCTTACCGTTAAGCATTTCTAAAACAGATTTATAGCGGTGTTTATGAAGAATAGATAACTCTGTTGACCGATTGCCAAAGACAATTATCGCCGTCAAAGCTGACGTTAAAACTACAATTCCAATACATAAGTGAAAGCTATTAATAAGCAAATAGTAGAGTAAAGCTGTTTTGGGCTATCGGCAATTATATTTTTTATGGCCGTATTATCTGATGTACTCACTTTCCCAAAACTTCTGCGTTCTACAGAAAAGTGTTTAGCAAGGCTCAATACGGACCATTTTTCAAAGTGATTTTTTGCGCTTGCGTTTATTCAATACTGCATCGCCGTCCTCTTTTGAAAGTAAGATGCTGTCTGTAATGCTAACCAATGCCAGTATCGCCATAAATACCATGGCGATGGTGAATGTTGTTATATCTGGTTTATCGGCAGATTGACCGAGTATTAACGCAGCCACTGCTATGGCCAGTGCTGAAAGTGTTATTCCTAGCCCGCGATTCATTTGCATCAATATTGCCCCAAGAGTATTTGCATCGCGCATCTTATCTGTTGGAACGTCAGCAAAAGCGATGGTATTTAGCAACGTGAGGTGCATTGAACGGGTAATGCCGTTAATGAAAAGCAGGGCTGCAATGGTAAAAGACGAGGTGTTAATATCAATCATTGCCAAGGCGACAAAACCTAGCGCAATAAGTACTCCGTTAACAATCAATACCGGTTTAAAGCCAAAGGTATTCATAATCCATGTTGTGGCAGGTTTAATAGCAAGGTTACCTGCAAACAGCCACAGCAAGATGGAGCCTGCTTCTACAGGTGTATAGCCCAAGCCCAGTTGCAGCATTAGGGGAATAAGAAAAGGCGCACTGCCTAGCGCAATGCGCACGACAGAGCCACCATACACCGATAATCGAAAGGTGCGGTGTTGCATTGCATCAAATGAAAAAAGCGGATTTCTAGCGGTTTTTATGTGCCACATGGCAAGCAGCATACCGGCAAAACCTACTGAAATAATGGTGGCACTTTCTAATAGTCTTTCAGCGTTACTGGCAAGAAGCTCAATGCCAGCCATAAAAAGCGCAAACCCAACGCCAGTGAGCAGAAAGCCCTTTACATCGAATGTGCTTACGTCGCCTTTTGTATTTTGAAGTAAATATGCCGAGGCAATAATAGCAATCAAGCCCAAAGGAATATTCATATAGAATATCCATTGCCAGCTGAAATGAGTGGCAATATAGCCGCCTAATACAGGGCCGAGCAAAGGTGCACTCAGCGCTGGCCAGGTAATGATGGCCACTGTTTTCACTAACTTTTCTTTTGGCAGGTCACGAAGTACCACTAACCGGCCAACGGGCACCATCATTGCCCCGCCAATTCCTTGCAATATCCTTGATAGGGTAAATTCAACCAAAGTGGTGCTTAAGCCACATAACACAGAGGCAAGGGTAAATACCCCAATGGCAGCAATAAAGATGGTTCTAGCGCCGAAGCGATCGGCCACATAGCCACTGAGGGGAATAAATAGGGTAACCGCAACAAGGTAGGCCGATACACCAATTGAAAGATGCGCAGCGGGGATCCCAAAATCTGCGGCAATAACTGGAAGCGCCGTAGTAATAACTGTGGCGTCCAGAATTTCCATAAAGAGCGCCCCCGCCACGAGAAGGGCGGTGGCAGCGTCTTTACTGATTAATTTCAAAGGCGCGCACAACTCTAGCTACGCCAGTCACATTGCGAGCAATGTCTACCGCTGCGGTGGCTTCTAGGCTGGATAATCTGCCCATAAGAAATACTTCAGAGTCTTGAACTACTACCCTTACTTGCAACGCAGGTACACGCTCGTCAGCAACCAGTTTTGTTCTTACTTTGGATGCGAGCCAAATGTCGTTAGCTTGAGTGCCTGCACCTATTGGAGTAGCAACGCGCACTTGGTTGTGAATTTTCTTTAAATAATCCACGTTTTGGGCGCGTTCAACCGCTTCATCGATAAGCGCTTGGTTTGGCGCTTGACCAGTAAGTAGCGCTACACCGTTATAAACATCAACCTGCAGGTTGGCTTGCTCTTTCAACGCATCACTTTTAGACCATTGAAACGCTACCGCACTGTCGGCATTTTGATCGTCAAGCTGGGTGCCCACGGTTCGCCGGTCGTTAGCTACCTTTGCCGCCATGGCACCTGCAGCGCCAACCGCCACTACACAGCCTTGTAATGTCATGGCAAAAGTAATTGCTAGAATGCTTACGCATTTTGTCATTGGCTTCATAAACTAATAATTACTCGTCACCGTGGTCAGCTGGGAATAAGCTATCGTCAATGCACTCGCATAAATTGTGAATGACCAGCAAATGCACTTCTTGAATTCGTGCAGTACGGTTTGACGGTACGCGAATTTCTACATCGTGCTCACTAAGAAATCCGGCCATTTCTCCACCGTCTTTACCCGTCAATGCAACTATCGTCATGTCGCGCGACAGTGCGGCTTCCATGGCGGCGGTAACGTTGCGCGAGTTTCCGCTGGTAGAAATAGCAAGAAGGATATCGCCGGGTTGGCCTAGCGCGCGTACTTGCTTGGCAAAAATTTCATCATAGCTGTAATCGTTGGCAATAGACGTAATTGTTGAGGTATCGGTACTCAATGCTATAGCAGGTAGGCTAGGGCGATCTCTTTCGTAACGATTTAGCATTTCAGAAGAAAAGTGCTGTGCATCGCCAGCCGAACCGCCATTACCGCAGCTAAGCACTTTATTTCCACGAATAAGCGCTTCAACCATCATGCTCGCT
Organism: Alteromonas sp. P256; assembly: GCF_036864455.1. Lineage (NCBI taxonomy): Bacteria > Pseudomonadati > Pseudomonadota > Gammaproteobacteria > Alteromonadales > Alteromonadaceae > Alteromonas > Alteromonas sp. P256. The sequence continues at coordinate 316,924 of NZ_JAZETM010000004.1, read as the reverse complement.
GCTTTTTCAATCGACTCTGGCAAAATTTCAGAGGCAGCAATTTTGGTTTGAATACTTTCAGTAAAGTTAGCTTTAATTTGTTCAATCATACTTCTTCTCTTTATAAGCGAGCTGCTGATAGGAAATCTTCAGCGCTGGTGGGCGCGTATGAGGCGCTTCGAATGCTAAGGCTGGCATTAGCCAATATTTTTTAGCCATTGAAGACGATTACCGTCGATAGCAATAACGTCAATTCGCAATGAGGTAGACGTCGAATTAAGGCTATTATCTAACAAATAGAACTCAAACGCAGCTTGAATTCGCTGCAGTTTTTGTGCGGTAACGAATTCTGCTGCATTGCCAAATTTCGTATTCTTACGATATTTGACCTCAACACACACTATGGTGTCGCCGTCTTGCATAACAATATCTAATTCGCCTCGGCGTGTGCGATAGTTTTGACAGCGTAACGTTAGGCCTTGTTCCAACAAAAATTGACAGGCTTGTTGCTCTGCTGCATTCCCTTGCAATAGCGACATAATAATTCTCTATTCTGTGAGTATTTCCACTTTTTCATTGCGAATAATAGCTCTGGGCTGCTGCCGCTCTACTTCGCCATTTTTGTTCAGTGACAGCGAGCCTGTAAGCCCATCGTGATTTAAATATTGTAGCGTGTTTAATATACCAAGCTGGGGAAGCAGCTCATAGGCGTCATAACCAAAGGCGAATAAGCGCTTTTGCATGGTACTTTGTGCTGCAAAGGCTTGGTCCACGGTTTGGGCTAAACCTTGCCATTTATGCTGCGGCATTAACCAGGGCATATCGATAAAGTGAATGTTTTTCAAATCACGCCACTGGTTTTTACCGCTGTCGTAATCCATAGAGCGAGACGAGGCATAAACGGGAATGGGCTGTCCATCAAGAGGGTTGAGACTTGCTTCAATAATCGGATTAAGTAATTCAGTGTCTTGTGGTGAAGCAAACGCGATAATAGCGTCTATGTCTCGTCTGCTACGAGGCATGTTGTACACTTCGTCATTAGTCATGTACTCAATTTGATTAATTCGCTTGTTGCTCTGCGCCACATCTAGCGCTGAAGTAACACCTTCTCTTAGCGAGTTACTGTCATTGAACGTTACCGACGTGATGTTGGTGCGGCGTTTGCCCTCTGCCTTGTTCAGCGTTTCCCAATGCGCTTTAAATGTGTCGTCCATACGCATGTAGAGAGAGCTCTGCTCTGCAATAACAATAGGGGCCCTAAACCCTTTGTTAAATATAAGCTCTGCAAGCTGTTTGGCCTCATCTTCTGGTGCTAGACCAAAGAAGTTAGCTGCGATAGGTTGCGCTACAGACGTTTTCTCAGATAAACCTTGCTCTGCAGATAAGGGGGGCTTCGCACTTGTTTGTTCTGATAGTGGGTCAGTTTCAGCGCTCCCTGAAGCATCTTGTTGTGCAAGCAACTCAATGGTTCTATCAAGCTCGCCCATTGCCTGCTGAAAATTATCAAACCGATTGAGGGCTAATACGTTTACCCCAGTAGGTAGGGCAGGCACTATGCGTTCAACGTTATCTTTAAGTAGCGGGCCAATAACAAATTTTGCTTCTCCGAGGGCATTTACAATACCTTCGACATCTTTATCTGTGGTGTCGACAAAGCTAAGCTGAGGTAGGTCGCGCTCGCTCTGATTATCTTCAATGCTCTGATAATACGCCGCCATGATGCCGTTTTTAATGGTGTTACCCGTTGCGCCAAGACGTCCAGATAGTGGGAGCAATACGGCAATGCTATCGATACTTGGACGAGAAAGCTGGGTAGCGCTATCTACATTTTTAGGGAAAGCTTTGCCTAGGCTATGACCTGCATAGACACGTTTGAAATTACGTAGGTTAGCGGCAAGTTGCTTAGGATTAGAACGATATTCTTGCGTTAATTTTCTTAAGCTAACAAAGGGAGAAAGCGCGGGATACTGCGAGCTCACGTCGTCAAGTGATGAAAAGGACATAGACGTTACCCATGTCCAAACTTGCTCTACTTTTTGTTCGTCAGTGAGGTCGGTTTTCAATAGGCTGTTTGCCGCCGCGCCATAATTGCCCTCGCGAATAAATAACTGTGTTTGAAGGTGTGCTTTTTCGACACCAAATTGGCTTTGATCCGGCACTGTCTCAAGCAAGGTCAGTAGAGTTTGGGGCGACGCGTCAGGGCTGTTCACATACACTTTTGCCATAAGTAGTGCGTAAGCAGATTGGTTAGCAGTAGATACGCCGTCTTGCTTCACTTCATAAAGCACTTGTTGGGCTAACAGGGGCTTTTGATTTGCGATATACAGCTCAGCAGCCTCTAGAAGTAAGGTGTCTCTTCGCTCTTTATTGCGAGTTGCAAGCCACGCCTTTTTTGCCTCAACAAGCTTGTGTTCAGGTGTAATCTCTTCTTGAATAACAGGCTGCTCAACAGGGGATTTTACGCTTGTTGAAACGTTAACCGCTTTTTTGGGCGTACTCGTGCAGCCAACTAACAATAACGGTGAGAGCAGTAATGAGGTTACCGCAAAACGCGTGATGTGTTTTCCAGTGGTTCCGGTATGGCGCACAGTTTCATTCCTTTTACTTCGATATCGCTTAAGTTTATCTCAACCAGTGTGAAAATCTACGCTTGGCGGCATAAACTGGACTATTGGCATGTTACACTTACCGCATTATCACGTTTCTATTATTATTTATGACTAACTCTGCCAATCCTATGAATGACGTTGCTACGCTGTACATTGTACCCACCCCCATCGGAAACTTAAACGACATAAGCGCTCGAGCTATCGAGGTACTTGGCAGTGTGAGTTGGATTGCGGCAGAAGACACCCGCCATAGCTCAAGATTACTTCAGCACTTGAGTATTTCTACCAAAACATTATCGCTGCACGATCATAACGAAGATAAGCGTGCAGCCATGTTATGCGAGCGACTAAAGGGTGGCGAGGCGGTTGCGTTAATTAGTGATGCCGGTACACCGCTAATAAGCGACCCTGGCTTTATCTTGGTACGTCGCTGCCGCGAGCAGGGCATCCCGGTTTGCGCCCTGCCAGGCCCCTGCGCAGCCATTACAGCATTAAGCGCGTCAGGCTTACCGACAGATAAGTTTATTTTTGAAGGGTTTTTGCCAGTAAAAGCACAGGCCAGAGAGAGTGCGGTGTCTGCGCTGCTAGATAGACCTTACACGAGTGTATTTTACGAAGCGCCGCGCAGAATTTTAGACACAGTAACGCTTATTCAGCGCGTGCTCGGTGAAAGGCATGTTGTGGTGGCGAAAGAGCTAACTAAAACTTTCGAAACCTATGTAAGCGGCAGCGCCCAAGATGTTATTGATTACCTAACATCCGAAGCGGCCCACCAAAAAGGCGAATTTGTGGTGATGATTGGTCCAACTCACGTTAGTGAACAGGAAATTCCCTCTGAGGCAATGTCATTGCTGCACACCCTTTGTGAGCATATTCCACTGAAAAAAGCTGCTGCGGTAGTTGCAGGCCACTATGGATTAAAGAAAAACGCACTTTATCAAGCGGGGTTGGACGCAAAAGAATAAACCAGAGGTGGTAAGGGCTAGCACTGATCTTAACTGCCTTTTAGTTGTTACCAATTACTAGGTGTTATTAAGAGAATGTTGAGCAGCAGAAAATGGAGGCGTATATGAAAAAAACACTGAAAATCACCATGGCAGAAGGCAAGTGGCTGGTAGATGTTTTCTCAAAGGCCAATGATTCGGGAGTGTTCGATTTAATTCACCCTAATACCAGCGCTGAGATATCGTTTAATGAAGGCGAGATGTATGGTTTTCGTTATAGCGTAGGCGGAAAAAAAGGTACCTCATTTACCATCGAGCTGGATGATATCGTGTTAGTGGAAGGTGAAATAGATGACAGCGAAACCGCGAAAGGTAGCGGTGTTATTTAAGTAATTTCTATTAAGCTTATAAAAAATGTCGGCTTTAAAAAGCCGACATTTGTTTCAAAAGTAAGGGCCTCTTAAGACAAGCGCCCTTTGAAATCTTCGTACGTGAAACTTCGCACTAATTCAAATTCGCCGTTTAAGCGCAATATGCCAATGGACGGATGATCAACCCCATTAAAAAACGTGGTTTTTACCATGGTGTAGTGCATCATATCTTCGAACTGGATACGACTTCCCGCCACCAGAGGTTCATCAAACGAGTAGGTGTCTATAACATCGCCAGCAAGACATGAATTGCCGCCAAGTTTGAAATTGTGTGACTTTTCATTTGGTAATGCCGCATTTAACACGGTAGGTCGATAGGGCATCTCTAACACATCTGGCATGTGCGCAGTGGCCGAGATATCCAATATGGCAATATCACCTTCGTTATTCACCACATCCACCACTTCCGATATTAAAGGGCCTGTTTGCCACGCTACCGCAGAGCCCGGCTCTAAGATAATATCAAGGTGGGGGTAACGCTCTTTAAATGCCGACAGTGTGTTGATTAAGTGCTCAACGTCATAGCCTTCACTTGTCATTAAATGACCGCCGCCTAAATTCAACCATTTTAATTGATGTAGCCATTTGCCAAATCGTTTCTCAATGGCCTGCAAAGTACGCTTTGTGGCAAAAGAATCGCACTCGCATAAATTGTGGCAGTGAAAACCTTCAATTCCGTCAAGGCTAATCCCTTCTAACTCATCCGCTCTTATCCCTAATCGCGAACCGGGTGCAGCTGGGTCGTAAAGTGGCGTATCTGCTTCTTGATGCTCTGGGTTAATTCTCAACCCAAGTGATACATCTTTTAGCGCCTCACGGTGGGTATGCCACTGGTTAAGGCTGTTAAACGATAAGTGATGCACTAATGTGGCGAGTTCTTTTGCATCCTCAGCTTTGTAAGCAGGGGAATAGGCATGAACCTCTTTGCCCATTTCAGCTGCTAACTTTGCCTCCCACACTGAGCTTGCGGTGGCACCTTGAAGATATTGTTTGACGATATCGAAGCAAGACCACATGGAAAAGCCTTTAAGAGCTAAAATAATTCGAACGCCTGACTCGTCTTGAACGCGCTTCATCAGCGTGAGGTTACGAATTAACTTTGCTTCCTCAAGAACATAGCAGGGTGAGGGAATATCAGTGCGTTGGGTAAGATTGGTCAAAGGGTTCAAGCTCCGGTCAATAACGTAAAAAGGGGCACTTAACATAGCGCCCCTCGTAAATATCTATAAGTATTTGTTCAAAGCAATCTATTTAGTGAAAGGGCTACTATCGCACTCTAGTACATGCCATGGCAGTCCGTGTTCATTAAGCATATCCATGAACGGGTCTGGATCAAACTGTTCCATATTCCACACGCCAGCTTCTTTCCACGTGCCGTTTAGCATAAGTGCAGCACCAATCATCGCAGGAACGCCTGTGGTGTACGATACCGCCTGAGCACCTACTTCCTCATTACACTTAGCGTGTTCGCAGTTATTGTAGATAAAGATGGTTTTTTCTTTGCCATCTTTTATACCTGTAATGTAAGTACCAATACAGGTCATGCCTACATAACCTTCTGCAAGCGATCCTGGGTTAGGTAATACGGCTTTTAGAAACTCTAAAGGCACAACTTGTTGGCCTTGAAATTCTATAGGCTCAATGCTCGTCATACCAATACCTTCAAGCACGCGAAGGTGATTAAGGTAAGCCTCGCCAAATGTCATCCAAAAACGGGCACGTTTAAGTGTTGGGAAGTGTTTCACCAACGACTCAAGCTCTTCGTGGAACATAAGGTACGAGGCGCGCTCGCCTATATTTTGATAGTCTAGGTCTTCTCGAACACTAAGCGGATCAGTTTCCTTCCACTCACCATTTTCCCAAAATTTACCACGCTGAGTAATTTCGCGGATATTGATTTCTGGGTTGAAATTAGTCGCGAATGCTTGACCGTGATCGCCGCCATTACAATCGACAATATCAAGGTAGTGAATTTCATCAAAGTAGTGTTTTGCTGCATACGCAGTAAAGACGTTAGTGACACCTGGATCAAAACCACTTCCAAGTAGTGCCATGATACCGGCATCTTTAAACTTGTCTTGGTACGCCCACTGCCATGAGTATTCAAATTTTGCTACGTCTTTTGGCTCGTAGTTTGCGGTATCAAGATAATGCGTATTGGTTGCTAAACACGCATCCATGATAGGTAAGTCTTGATATGGCAATGCCAAATTAATCACTAGGTCAGGCTGCACTTCGTTGATTAACGCTTCCACTTCTTTAGCATTATCAGCATCTAAAGCAAATACGCCTTTCACGCGGTCTTCACCAACTTCTTGCTGAAGAACTTCACATTTAGACACCGTTCGACTTGCTAAGAATATTTCATCGAAATGTTGTGGCAAACGAGCACATTTTTTGACCGTCACTGAGGCAACGCCGCCAGCACCAATAATGAGAACGCGAGACATAGTATTAATCCCTAAATTTTGCGAGTAAATTTTTGCTGAATGCTAGCAGACACCGACGATTTGGCAAGCAAAGTCAGTGTCTGAAAGTATAAATAGTATAAATTTCCCTGCTAACGATGAAAAACGTTATGAGCGTTTTAACTATGAATGCGTTAAAAGGGGACTTAGGTCGAGCTTAGGGCGCCGCAGTATTAATCGGCGGCGACACCACCACAGAACCGTCAACCTTATAGTAAGGATATAGGAGCAATTGTTCTTCATGATCAGGCGACGATGTCACTACCGCTATGGCATCCACATTTTTACTGTTCTGTGTATTGATAGTAGCAGCATAGACTAAGACGCTGTAACTGTTGGTATCGGTGGTTGTGTCGATAATCCTCCACTGGAGTTGCTCAATGAGCTGCGACTCACGTTTACTCTCGGTGGTTTCGTCTGCAAATATACAACCGTTTTTACCGTCTTGGTTTACAGCCGCAAAAGGGTAAAACACATCACTGTTCAGCAGCATTAATTTGCATATGGAAAGTGATTTGGAAACAAGTTCTTTTAAAGGGGTTGGCAATGTAACTGGTCGGTCGATCATGTTGTATCTCCTCAAAGTTAGCGTTGCTTGCAATGCTATAGTTAATACTCAATAGGTCATCGCTAATATTTTTGGTTGCTGTTTTTAGATACACTGTCCTTTATTCCTTTCATTATTACTTACGGTGTATTGAACCCATAGGTTTACTATCACTACACAAATGAACATTTTGCAATGTCCTTAGCGAGCACCCTGAAGTCCACCGGTGTGTACGAGAATTATCGTACTACCTGATTTAAATGTGCCCTTTTTAAGCATATCTTTCAATGCGAAAAATACTTTTCCGGAGTAAACGGGCTCAATCTTAAAGGGCATGGCGTTGTTAAAGTTCTCACAAAATGCCTTTAGGTAGGGCGGCGCCTTTGCATATCCACCGCAATGGTATTCATGGTTAATATGCCAGTTACTGTTTGCTTTACCCCCTTCTTCATTACTCGCAGGCGCTTTTGCTGCGAGTTCTTTTGTCAAAATTTCTTTTGTCACAATATGTTTTGTCAAAATGGTGGCGGGTAAGAACTGATTAACCAAGGATTCCAAGTAATCTTGGCCTTTAAGCACGCCAATACCAATAGCGTGCTGGTTTGGCGTTAACGCACTGACAATACCTGCCATTGTGGCACCACTGGCTACGGGGGCAATAATAGTGTCGAACTCGGTATTGTGATTGGTAGCGAGCGCTTCAGTAATTTCATTAACTAACTCTGCAACCCCTGAAATTGCCTGCTCTTGGCTTCCCCCTTCTGGGATGATAATGGCAGGGGAAAAGCGCTCTTTTAGTGAGTTGAGGTATTCGGCAGAGTCACGTTTTTTATAGGTTATTCGGTCAACATACTCAATATCGACGTTCCATGAAGTTAGGTCGCTGATCATTGGTGTTGGTGTAGCAGAATAGTCTCCACGAATAATGGCTGTAAGCGGAATGTCTAGGGTATGACACACATATCCGAGTGCATGAAGGTGATTTGAAAAGCCACCACCAAAACTGATGAGTCTGACAGAGCCTTTGGCGGTGAATGAAGACTCTTCAGCGCCGTCTAGGTATTGCTCTGCGTAGCCATAAATAAACTGCTTTAGTTTTCGCCACTTATTACCAGACACTACGGGGTGTATTTTGTCGTCGCGCTTTACATAAATAGTCACATCCTCGGCACCAGGCCAGTCAGGTGTAAACAATTCTAAAGGTGAGGGCTGGGTGAGTGTCTGCTCAAGCGTTGTTAGTTTATTCACAGAAGGAAGTTGCCACAATTGATCATTCATTATCTGCTCGCAGTATAACTAATACGACCACAAATCAAAAAGTATGGAAATGTTGAAGGCGTCAGTTCGTCAAATAGGGCGACTAAAATCAACGCTGGAGAGTCATACAGGGAAAAATGATGAAACCTAAATTAATAACGAATGCTGAATTAATGACGAATGCTAAATTAGTGTGTATCAAACACGCAACCTCAAATAAATCGCAGGTAGAGCAGAACTCGCTCATGAGTGCTCTAGCAAGTAAGCTTCGCACTGTCGTGAACCGGGCTGCTTTTTTAAGTTTAACAATGATGAGTATTTCTCTGATGAGCGTATCTTTTGCATCAAATGCTGCTTTGCCTTCGCCAGTATCCAAAAGTGTCCCCAATGCAGAAGTTGTGGGCAAAGATATGTTTACTTATTACCTATTCGATGTTTACGAGGCTACTTTGTTCGCTCCCAAGGGAGAGTATGAGAAAGGAAAGCCTATTGCCCTAACTCTAAAGTACCAACGTTCGCTAGACGGTAAGAAAATAGCTGAGCGTTCTATTGATGAGATGAAAAAGCAGGCAAAGCTTGATTCAGAGAAAGCCAAGCGCTGGTTACAAGACATGGTAGATATTTTCCCAGATGTAAAAGAGGGAGATGTACTAACAGGCGTAGCCACTGAAGAGGGCAACGCCTTATTCTATTTCAACGGCGAAAATGCCGGGGAAGTTAAAGACCCAGAGTTTACGCAAAAATTCTTTGATATTTGGCTGGGAGAGAATACCTCAGAGCCTAAGTTTAGAAGAGCGCTACTAGGCATCAAATAATTAGCGCAGCTTACAGACTATTTTTTAATTTTAGCATTAGAGTAAAGAACAGGATAATTATGAAATCATTGAAACGCGCTGCCTATGCACTAGCAGGATTGGGAATAAGTGCAGTAACACTGAGTGGTTGTTCAGTGTCGGTTGAAGGTAAAGATTATACCTCTGTGCAACCAGCATTTAACATTGAGCAGTTTTTTGATGGTGATGTCAAAGCGTGGGGCATCGTTCAAAATCGCTCTGGTGAAGTTGTGCAGCGTTTTAAAGTGGATATTGATGGTTCTATAGACGGTGACACGTTAACACTCGATGAAACCTTCGACTATGGTGTTGGTGAAGGTCCAATGTCCCGCACGTGGAAAATTGTTAAACAAAGCGATGGTACATTCGTTGGAAACGCTGGCGACATAGACGGCCCTGCTGCAGGTACATCTTACGGCAATGCTTTCAACTTCCATTACCAAATGGATTTACCCGTAGACGACACCAGTTACTCTGTGACGTTTGACGATTGGTTTTGGGCTTTTGATGAAACAACCATGATGAATCGCTCTTATATCCGCAAATTCGGGATTGTTATGGCCGAAGTGACCATATTCATGCAAAAGCAGGAGTAGCATTGTAAGTTATTGGAATATTTTAAAAAGTTTGAGATGGGATTGCGTTGCGTTGATGCTACATTAGCATCGGCGCAACTAATAATAACTAACTTGTAGACAGCGCTCGTTTTTACGTTACTCTATTTGTGCACGAAACGATGTGCCCACTGATATCAATTACAGTGAGGCAGTCAAAATCAGCGGACTCGGATGTACTGATTTACCGTGCCATTACACATTGCGTCGCCCAACCCATCTTTTTATTAAACTACAAAAGGAATTGTTTATGCATCTTGCTATTAAACGCCTTCTGCTTATCACGCTGTCATTGAGTTTCATTCTACCCACCGTTGCCTTTGCACAGTGGGAACAAATTACTCCGCCTACTGAAATGCAGGTTTCGCTTCCCAGCAAAGAGCAAAAAACGATTACGCCCGCATGCGCTCTTCCTGCATTAGCTACCGAACAAGGAATAGTGCCTAACCCATTCTCGTTTTATTTTGAGCAAGGCGAGAGTGACAACCTTCTTATCTACTTTAATGGTGGCGGCGCCTGCTGGGATGGAGCTACGTGTTTAGCTTCTCTTCAGCTTGAGTTCGATGCCGATCCCTTAAGTCGAGCGGCTTTTAACCCTTCAGCAGTTGTTGAAAATACACCGTTTATTTCTGGCGGAATTTTTGAGGACACCGAGGAGAATCCGTTTCAATCGTGGTCGAAGGTATTTATTCCTTATTGTACAGGTGACTTACATATAGGGTCTCAAGATACGCCTTATACTGACACGCTAGGCTTGGTTTCAGGCCAGCCAGGTGCTGAAGTCGTTATTAAGCATAGAGGTCACGATAACGCTTTAGCAGTAATGGATTGGATTAAGCAAAAACTTGATTCACAGGCATTGTCCCCAAATAAGGTTCTGTTAAGTGGAAGTAGTGCCGGCGGTTATGGTGCAACGTTTAATTTCCCCATTATTCAACAGCTCTTTGGAAGAACGAAGGTAGCACTTTTTGCAGACGCGTCTATGGGCGTTATTTCGAAAGGTTTTACCGAGTCAGTACTTAATTACGCTGGGCCCTGGGGGATAGAAGATACATTACCACGCAACTTTCAGTCGCTAATTGGAAACTTCAACCATCTTGCGCTGAACAAACAGGTAATGTTGCGCTTGGCCTATCAGTATCCATGGAATCGTTTCGCTCAATATTCTACTGGCACTGATATTGTTCAAATTCAGTTTTTGAAAATATCTGACCAAGTGGCAAAGGGTAATTTAGATCCCACCACTTGGGGGGTATCAGAAGACGACTTTATTTATATTTTTGGGTGGCAAATACAGAGCTACACATCGCTTAATGCATTGTCAGCATTTACATGGAACTATCAATTTTACTTAGGCGAGGGCACCTGCCATATGGTGCTTAACGACTTCTGTGAAGACAATGCTTTTCCTGTCTCATCGCCCAGCCCGTTTTACAATGAAGCAAGTGCTCAAGGTGTACAGTTTAAAGATTGGCTCCATCACTTTGCAACAGCCCGTCGTTTCAGAGAAAACAGCGTAGCGTATTATCGTTAATTTGGTTGCGCTATCCTTATTTAAGGGTAGCGCCATCTTCTTCAACGCTGCTAACTTGCTCAACTAATTTTTCCCTCTCAGCTTTAGAAACATAAACTGGCTTACTACTTTTATGCAATTTAGCGTTCGCCTTTTTATCTTTTTTCTGGAGTTTTTTGATGATTTTTTTGCGACGGTTCAAAACCAATTCCCTCAAACGGACAGCTGAATTTGCCCATTATATTATGTTAATAAGCACTCGTGCCAGACGCATGTGGCCAGTCACGGTTAATTGAGGGGCGAGAGTGGTATATGAATAGTCTAATCGCCTAGCGCTTGAAGCTAAGCACCACGCCCAAGCCCGACCCATTCATGAGTGGGTCGTGTACAAACCACACACGGCCTTCGTGTAGCTTAACAATGGCTGAGACAAGAGACAGTCCCAAGCCGTTGCCTTTACTTGTTCTGCTGCCATCTGCGCGATAAAAACGACGTTCTAAACTTTCAAGCTCATGCTCTCCTACGCCCATTCCTGCGTCGTTAATGGATATGACGTGGTGAGTTTTCGTCGACGTTAATTGCACTACCACACGGCTTCCATCGGGAGAGTACTTTAAGGCATTATCAAGCACGTTCGCTACAGCTTGAAACAGCAAATTGGGGTCTGCAATCATGGTGATTGGCTGCAAGGAGCTAGTCAGGGTTATATTCCTGTCCTCCGCTAGCGGGTGGTATAGGTCTACAACATCTTCAACGATTGCAAGAACATCGGTTTCGCAAAATCCTTCTTTTTTGTTGGTGGTTTCTAGCCCGCTTATTCTAAGCAAACTATTGAACATATTGAGCAGGTTATCTGCTTCGTGGGTTGTTTCATCACGCAGTTTTTCGTCGTCTATTTGCTCTAATGTATTGCGTAAACGCGCTAAAGGGGTACGGAGATCGTGTGCAATACTGTCAGTCACCGATTTTATATTGTTAACCGAGTTTTCTATGGTATCTAACATTTGATTGAATACCGCAGATAAGCTGCTTAAATCATCCCAGTTGCTATCTATTTCTAGGCGTTCCTCCAAGCTTCCAGTTTTTATTATTTTGTCTGCAGTTTGGGACATTCGATTGATTCGATTAACCACATAAACAGCAATGGCAAAACTGAGTACACTTAACATCGAAAGCAGCACCACTATAATCCAGCTAAACGCTCTGCCAAACCATTGGGCGCTGTATAAGTCGTCAATTCCACGCCCTACAATTAACGTATAGTTGTCTAAAGAGACTTCTCTCACTAACGCCTGTCGAAGGGTTTTGCGCTCGCCGCTATCAGGCAGCGAGATAACAATTTCAGCCGTGTTAAAGTTTGCGTGCTCATGACGCTCTAAAATAAGCGGAATACTGGCAAGGTTTCCAGTAACAAACTGTTGGTTTTGACTTAATACTACGAAAGAGCGAACGGACTTGGGTAGTTCGCGGGATGAGGCGTTGGCAGTCGATGCAGAATTATTGGCCATTGTGGAACGTGAAAACTCTCCACTGTCGATAGCCTCTTTAACTGCATCAATGCCTAATGAGTTATGTATCTGAGAAAGAGCGGCAATTTTTGCATTAATTGCCGCCGTAGATTCTGTTATAAAAAGGTCACTGCTTGTTAATCGCCAAAAGTAAACAATGAGAATAATTGCTACGCTGGCCAGTGTGGTAAGCAGCGCGCCAACACGAAAACTAGAACTTCTCGTGAAGTCGCGAATTGCTATCATGTAGCGCTATCGGCGATACGGTAGCCCGTACCTCTTACCGTTTCAATCAGTGGAACATTAAATGCTTTGTCCACTTTTTGGCGCAGTCGGCTAATGTGCACGTCAATCACGTTGGTCTGAGGATCGAAATGATAATTCCACACTTGCTCAAGCAGCATGCTGCGCGTAACGACTTTACCCTTATGGCGAAGTAGGCACTCAAGTAATTGAAATTCTTTCGACTGCAAATCAATTTCCTGCTCGCCGCACAATACTTTGCGGTTAACGAGGTCGAGGGTTAAATCGCCAACTTTAATGAGCGTTTTATCATCGCCATCTTTGCCGCGGCCAGCTAGTCCTTCAATGCGGGCAAGCAACTCTTCAAACGCAAACGGCTTGGTTAAATAGTCGTTTGCGCCGGTGCGCAGACCGCGAACCTTATCTTCGACCTGGCTTTTGGCGCTAAGTAATAAAACTGGGGTGTTATTGTCCGCTTCTCTCAATTTCTCTAAAACAGTGAAGCCGTCGTATTCTGGAAGCATTACGTCGAGTATCACAACATCGAGTTCATTTGATGTTGCTTCTCTATAGCCAGATGCTCCGTCACCCGCAGTAATACATTCATGACCTTCGCCCAACAGTCCGTTTGCGATGTGCGAGGCAACCTTTGGATCATCTTCTACAAGTAACACTCTCATGATTACACTTCTACTTTTAGGTTAAAACGAAACGTAAGGCCGCTATTGGCTTACGTTGTCTTTTACGTGTCATTAGACAAAAAGCGATCACTTTTACCCCTTATGCGTGATAAATAAACCGCGAAATGCAGCCCTTTTTGTAAAGGCGGTATGTTAACGGTTTCCTCCCTAGTTTTACTGCAAAATTATGCACGGCAGTGTGCGTTAGTCGCGTTTGAAACGCTTACTCTCTGAATAGGGGGTGAAGTGTTGTACATCGCCTCGCTCGCATTTTATCTGCACATTGCGCCAATATTCTTGGGTCATTAGGTCGCCATGAAGGTTTTTTAAGATATCTTTAAACTTGCGCTTACCCACAATGAAGTGTTCAAACTGCTCTGGAAATACGTCGCTTGGCCCTACAGAAAGGGTATCAATAGCATAGGGATCATCAGATTTAGGCAGCGCGCGGAAGTTTCGTTCATTCATGAGACAAATTTCGTCGTAGTCATAAAATATGACGCGACCATGGCGGGTAATACCAAAGTTTTTATGCAGCATGTCACCTGGGAAAATATTGGCCATCGCAATCTGTTTTATGCACATACCTAGTTCATCTAGTGCGTTCGCTATTTTGTCTTCATCGGTTTCTTGTTGAAGATAAAGATTGAGTGGCGTCATTTTGCGCTCAATGTACATATGCTTTATCACAAGCTCGTTCTCAGTGAATTCCAAACTGGAAGCACACGTCTCTTTAAGCTCTTCAATCAATTCTGGCGCTATTCGGTCAAGTGGAAATCGAAAGTTCACGTATTCATGGGTATCGGCCATTCTGCCGATACGATCAGACATCTTCACGAGTTTATAGCAGTCTTTCACGTGCTGGCGCGTGATTTTTTTACTCTCTGCAAATTCATCTTTTATAATTTTGAACACAACACCATACGAGGGAAGGTGAAATACCATCATCACTAAACCGCGTATCCCCGGCGCCGCTTCAAAGTGGTCTTCGGAGGTTTCCAAATGAGAAAGGAAGTTGCGATAAAATACCGTTTTACCGTGTTTGTAATGGCCTAGCGCCATATACAATTCAAAATTCTTTTTATTCGGCAGCAGTTCTTGTAAGAAAGCGGCAACTTCTGCTGGGTTTTGAGTGTCGGCCATGAAATAACTGCGCGCAAAGCCGAAGATAACGCTTAAATCTTTTCTATCTGTAAGCAGAGCATCGACAAATATATTTGGCGCATTGTAACGGCGCATAGCAATGACAAAGGGTAACGTCTCGTCCGGCATACAAATTCTGCCAATTAAATAAGCTGCTTTTCCTCTAAAAAAGGTAGGTTTGAGTATTTCTACGGCTTGCACACTGGCAAGTTGCGATGTGCTAAGACGAGCGCGAAGTGCGTCTTCCAAATTCTGCAAATCTCGCTCGTAATCTTCAAAAGGAATGTTGCATCGATAGATCTTAAAAATAGCTTCGTACATCTCTCTCACCGTGGTAGTGGTATCAAAACTATTGATTACTCTGTCTCTATCCTGACCCGGTAAAAAGCAGCGGCTAGGATGCACAAACATCATGTCATCATCTATTTTACGATGTTTAAATATACGGCCAATTACCGAATTGAAGAAGGTCTCGGCAAGTTCAAACTGAGGGTGGCTCTCTAATTGAAGGGCAAAGATTTTCTTTAACTCTTGCCAAAACACATCATCTTTTTTGTGCACCGACGTTAAGTGATAAATCTCGGCAACCGCATCAGATAAACTTTGTTCATATATGTTGATGCGCTCTCTCGATGCTAATTGGGTTTCTTTCCAGTTGCCTTTTTCAAACCGCTGTTGCGCACCTCGTGTAATTCGAGTGAACCACCGGTAGCTCTTGTCGAAATGAGATAACACCAGATAGGCAGCCTTTTTGGCTACGCTTGTTTCTTGGGGCGTTAGGGTATTTTGCATGATTAGATTCCTTAGAAATAACAAGCATCATTTGCCTATTTCGGTGTATTCGAGCTCCTCAAATGATGTGCACTTTCAGCGCGCTACCTGTTAAAAGTCAACATAAACAACCGAGCGCAGGCAACAGATTGAGGCGCGACATACATCTACTATCTGTTTACAAAATAATGCAGATGATTCACAGATGCCACTTGTTTCAACGGTAAGTGGTCGATAATCAGCGACTTATTTTGTTTCCTTATACTTTAGTTTAGGGTAAATTGAGATGGTCAAAACTAAGCAGTATAGAGTTTTTAATGAGTTTCAATGTCCTAATTTGCGATGATTCAGCGTTGGCGCGCAAGGTAATGAAAAAAAGTCTGCCTGCGGGTTTTGTTGAAAATGCTTACGAGGTGTCAAACGGGGTTGATGCCCTTGAGGTATTGGCTCATCATTCTATCGATTTGATGCTACTCGATCTGACTATGCCTGTGCTTGGTGGAATAAGTGTTTTAGGAGAGATAAAACGCAGAGGCCTAGAGACTTTCGTCATTGTAGTATCAGGCGATATTCAGCCGTTGATACATAGAAAAGTCGCTTCATTAGGCGCTCTGGACTTTGTTCAAAAGCCGCTACAGCCTGACCGCCTGCAATCAGTGCTGAAGAAGTTTGGCTTCGTCATTACTACTGAAGAAAAAGCCCTTGCTAGCTAGTCTTTGGTGATTTGGTTGTGCCACCCTCAACGCTAAGTGTTATTAAACTTCTTACGCTATACACGTTTTCTAGCATCGCAAAGCAAGGCGCTCTTAAATAGAGTGAGCGCCCGCTGAAAATAAACATTTACGATGGGTTATCAAACCAGTGTCGTGTTCTATTTGCAAACCATACTAGTGACAACATCACAGGAACCTCTACTAACACGCCTACCACCGTAGCTAGCGCTGCACCACTGTGTAAACCAAACATCGAGATGGCCACTGCCACTGCCAGTTCAAAAAAGTTCGACGTTCCAATCATACACGCCGGAGCGGCGACGTTGTGGGGAAGTTTAATCTGCTTCGCGGTAAAGTAGGCAATTGCAAAAATGCCATAAGTTTGGATAAGCAGTGGTAAGGCAATAAGCGCGATATCCTGAGGCTGAGATAGTATGGTTTTTGCCTGCAGGCCAAACAAGATTATGATGGTGAGCAGTAAGCCACAGACAGAGAATGGTTTAAAATTATTAACCAGCTTGGTAACAGCCTCTGGCCCCTTCGCTTCGATACGTTTTCGAGTGAGAAATCCTGCTATGAGCGGTAGTACAACGTATAGCGCGACCGAGAGTAATAGGGTATTCCACGGCACGGTAATATCAGTAACACCAAGTAGCAAGGCGGTCAGCGGTGCAAACGCAATCACCATGATCAAATCATTAATAGATACTTGCACTAGCGTATAGTTAGCATCACCTTTGGTAAGGTGACTCCATACAAAAACCATAGCGGTACAGGGCGCAACACCCAATAAAATCATACCTGCAATGTATTCAGTTGCCGTTTGAGGGTCCACCATATCGGCAAAAATAACTCTAAAAAACAGCCAGCCAAGTAGAGCCATGCTAAAGGGCTTTATTAGCCAATTAATCGCTAGCGTTAATACTAAGCCTTTGGGCTTTTTACCCACGTCTTTGATTGAGCTAAAGTCGATTTGTACCATCATTGGATAGATCATTAACCAAATCAGCACTGCAACCACCAAGTTTACATGGGCATATTCTAGTGCCGCTACTGACTCAAAAAATTGCGGCATGGCATAGCCAAATCCCACGCCAAGGGCAATACATAACCCAACCCATACAGAAAGGTATCGCTCAAAGAAACCCATCGTTAACCCCCGTTAAGTTTGACCTGATGTGGTTCAACCACATGTTTGCACTATCATTGCTATTTTTGATTTACGCGCTTACTTACTTCTTCGGCACTCTCCACTCGCTCAGAGTATCGGTCCACAAGAAACTCACTGTTATCTCTAGTGAGAAGGGTAAATTTGACCAGTTCCTCTACGACATCCACAATGCGGTTGTAGTATGGGGAAGGCTTCATTCGTCCGTTCTCTTCAAATTCAAGAAACGCTTTGGCAACAGATGATTGGTTTGGGATGGTGAGCATACGCATCCATCGCCCTAAAATTCGCATTTGATTAACCGCATTGAAAGACTGAGAGCCGCCGCTTACCTGCATTACTGCCAAGGTCTTTCCTTGCGTTGGGCGAACACCGCCCATGTTAAGGGGCACCCAATCTATAATGCTTTTCATAATGCCAGTCATACTGCCGTGACGTTCGGGTGAGCACCAAATTTGCCCTTCTGACCACACCATAAGCTCGCGAAGTTCTCTCACTTTAGGATGTGTGTCGTCTTCGGTATCTGGTTGAGGCAGCCCTTTAGGGTCGAATATTTTCGCTTCAGCGCCAAAAAACGCTAATAGTCTTGCAGCTTCTTCAATGACTAAGCGACTGTAAGAGCGCTCGCGAAGAGAACCATAAAGCAGCAAGATACGAGGCTTATGTGAAGACGGGCTTTGTGCAAAGTCAGACGCAGAAGGTTTGTGCATTTCGCTCTCGATGAAAAGATTCTCAGTCATCAGCGTGCTCCTAACTTAACGAGTGCGTCTTTAAGTTGCTCTCGTGAAAACGATTCGTCGGATGATGACCGCTTAGCGAGTTCAGCGAGTGCTGCTACGCGTTGTTCAATGATGTCGATAGTGTGATAGAACGCTAGGGCTTTATCTTCGTCACTGCCTTCTAACTTAGATGGATCTTCAAGACCCCAATGCATTTTTAATGACTTGCCGAAATATACCGGGCAGCTCTCGCCAGCAGCAGAGTCGCACACAGTAATAACAAGGTCTGCTTCATAATCTTCAAACTCATCCCAAGACTGGCTTTTAAGCCCCTCTGTGCGATAACCTTTTTCGGCCAAATATTTTAACGATAGAGGGTGAACTTCACCAACGGGCTGGCTGCCTGCACTTTGTGCTTGAAGAGGACCTGAAGAGGCGTTGGTAATTGCTTCACATAGAACGCTGCGGCAACGATTGTGAGTACATATATACAGAATTTTCATGATAAACCTTCTAATACGTTGGAAATAAGAGAGAAATTAAACGTGTTGTAAGCTTAGGCGTCGCATCCGACTGACTGGCAGCACGCTAGATTTTTCTTGGCTTCGCTAATGTAATGTTCGTTTTCTTGCGCGGTGTTGGTAATGATGTTCTTTGCCCACACCGGTAGGGTTGGATTGAGCCTGTAGTAAACCCACTTACCTCTGCGCTCATCAACCACGAGTTCACACTTGCGTAAATCGGCAAGGTGTCGAGATATCTTAGGCTGACTCAGTTTTAGTGCATCGGTTAAGTCACACACGCAGAGCTCGTTTGCAATGCTCAGTAGCAGCAGTGTTTTAAGTCGGGTGTCTTCCGATAGGCACTTGAAAAAGCTCAATGGTGAGAAGTTACATGTTGCTGTCATAATTGATTACATACGTTATTTCATATGTTTGTTATGGTATATGGAATTTCGTATATGTCAAAACATATTTGAATTTTCATATGTGATGATGCAGTGGATGGTGAAAGTGGGTTATTTTGCTCGAGGCCAGCTGTATGACTAAGCCGCATATGCGGCTTAGTCATTTGTTATAGGGTAGCTAAAGGCGACTGCTAGCTTTCAGTTTTTGGAATAGCCGCATCAAAAGACATCGCATTATCCGTGCTATTTATTGCATTGTAGTGAGCAATTACGTCTTCCATAAAGGCATACCAAGTTGGGTTAGGTTGCCAAATGGCTAATAAGTCCTTTTTGGCCATATTTTCGTCCTCACCGAGCACGTTCACTCTATAAAGGTAAGTAAATGAGGCGCCGCGCCAGTTTAATTTGCAGTGGGTTAGCACTTTTTCAGAGCTTCTATCTATCCGTTGCATAAACGCAGAGTAGTTTAAAAAGTCAGTGAGCATTGGTTGTTCCCATTCAACGGGTACGTTGAAATAGGTTAATTCCAACTCAGCAGTATTCATAATCTCCTGAGAGCGGTCGCCTGGAATTAAATCGATAACATAGCCAACACCGTCTTCTTTTAGGATTGCCAAATGGGCTTTCGCAGGTAACCCTGAGGAGATCATAAAATCATTATTATTTTGTAGATTGGTCAACGACGTTAAACTATTAATCTGCTGAGCTTCTTCACTCTGCTGTTGAGCTTTAGCCATAGCGGGTGAGGCTGCCCCTAACGACCCCAAAGCAAATAAAGTCATTGCCAACATCGACACTTTTTGAAACGGTGGCCTCTGCTGAGACGAAGCTGATAAATAAGACATCGTTTTTTTAACTGTAACCAAGTTCATAAACTTTCCTACACGATTAATGCGTTATCAATACTATGGCATGAATACGCGATAACCGCTAAAAACGTGACTAAAATCTCTTTATGAATTCGTAACACACTCTAAAGAGCAGTGGTGTTTACAACAAGAAAAGCCCGCCTTGTTAGCGAGGCGGGCTTTTTAGCAGTTATTTAAAAGCATCTATCCGTATGAGCTATTTGTCCATATGTCCTACTTATCCATATGACCTACTTATCCATATGACCTACTTATCCATATGAACAACAGATCGAATGCTTTCGCCTTTGTGCATAAGGTCAAACGCCTCATTGATTTCGTCTAGCCCCATAGTGTGAGTGATAAACTCCTGTAGGCCGAACTCGCCGTTTAGGTACTGTTCTACAATACCAGGTAGTTGCGAGCGACCTTTTACGCCACCAAAAGCAGAGCCACGCCACACTCGGCCGGTAACAAGTTGAAATGGTCTGGTTGAAATTTCTTGTCCAGCACCTGCAACGCCAATAATTACCGACTCTCCCCAACCTTTGTGACAGCACTCAAGTGCAGAGCGCATTACATCCACATTACCGATGCATTCAAAGGAGTAGTCTACACCGCCATCGGTAAGCTCGACGATAACGTCTTGAATGGGCTTGTCGTGATCTTTCGGGTTCACCATGTCGGTGGCGCCAAGTTGTTTTGCAAGCTCAAATTTACTTTCGTTAATATCAATGCCAATAATTCGTTTCGCACCTGCCATACGTGCGCCGATTATTGCTGACAATCCAATACCACCCAATCCGAAAATAGCTACCGTGTCGCCTTCTTGTACTTTTGCTGTATTTAACACCGCGCCCATGCCGGTAGTAACACCACAACCTAGTAGGCATACCTCTTCAAGTGGAGCACTTTTATTCACCTTTGCCAAAGAGATATCGGGCAAAACAGTAAATTCAGAAAATGTAGAGCAACCCATGTAGTGATAAATGGGCTCGCCGTCTTTTGAGAAACGGCTAGTTCCGTCAGGCATTAAGCCTTTGCCTTGCGTGGCGCGCACTGCTTGGCATAAGTTTGTTTTGCCAGAAGTACAAAACTTACATTCGCCGCATTCTGCGGTGTAAAGAGGAATTACGTGATCGCCCACTTCTACACTTGTTACTCCTTCGCCTACCATCTCTACAATACCGCCACCTTCATGGCCAAGTACCGATGGAAAAACGCCTTCTGGATCTTCACCTGACAAGGTGAATGCGTCGGTGTGACATACGCCAGTCGCTTTTATACGAACCAATACTTCGCCTTTTTTAGGCAACTCGACATCAATCTCTTCCATTTTGAGTGGCTCGCCAGGTCCCCATGCCACTGCTGCTTTAGATTTTATATGCGTTTGACCTGCTTTTAATGAATCTTTAAACGAGCTCATACTTTACTCCTGTCATTACCATTCGAGTTTGTGATGTTTGATACGACGAGTATAGGAGAGGCAGGACGATTGATAAATACAGATTTAGTAAATCACTATTTCTTATTTGTAATAATGATGAATGCGTCATAAGCTTTAAGCTTTACAGTACGTCATTTTGCCGAGCCAAGACTGAGCGAAGATCGATTCGAGACTAATAATAGGTTAAGTAAGTCGCTGAGTTTGAAACATATTGAAAAATAGGCGAAACACTCGATAGAACGTAGGCTTTAAAAGAAATGGTTTGAAAAGAGTGGATTAGAAAGAATGGTTTTAAAAAATTGAATAGGTTGATACACGAGGCACAGCGGTGAAAAATCTAGATGGTATTATTGAATTCTGTAACGTCGCTAACGTGGGTAACTTTACCGGCGCGGCAAACAAGCTAGATACTTCAGTGGCACAAATCAGTCGAAAAGTTGCTGCACTAGAGAAGAGACTTGGGGTAAAGCTACTGCACAGAACAACGCGCAGTGTATCGCTAACCGAGGCGGGTTCGCTTTATTTTGAGCAAACCAACCCGGCGTTAACCATGCTCGAAAACGCACAGCTAACGGTAAGTGCGCTGCAACAATCTCCACAGGGGCTGATTAAGTTGACCGCGCCAGTAGCCTTTGGTGAAGCGTTCATTGCGCCCTTATTGAATAAATTTCTAGCTACTTATTCGGGCATCAGTGTGCAGTGCATGTTTTCCAACGATAAACTGGATATCGTTGAGCAGGGACTCGACTTGGCAATACGCATCGGAAAACTTGAAGACTCCTCACTGATTGCGAAGAAATTGGCTACACGCCAGCTGTATGTGTGCGGCAGCCGAGAATACCTTAAAAGCACATCGATGCCAGAAACGCTTGAAGATTTAAAGCAACACAGTTTGCTGGTAGGTTCTCAGCCCCAATGGCGCTTTCTTATTAATCAACAGGTTCACACTCTGAATGTAAATGGTCGCGTGCGGTATAATAGTGGCAATGCACTTAAAGCTGCTGCACTTAACGGACTGGGCTTAACCCAACTTCCCGGCTTTTACGTGAGAGATGCCATCACCGAGGGGTATCTCATAGAGGTCTTACCAGACTATAAAGATAAGCAAGAAGCCATTTGGGCAGTGTTCCCTTCTAACCGCAATGTGGCACCTAAAATTAGACTTCTTGTTGATTTTTTGTCCGAAAACCTTACCGATGACCGATAATGTTACCCATAATCGGCTTTTCATATTCAAAAGAGAAACGTTTTGTCTAGAGTGTTGCATTATGTGCAATACAGTGTGGTGAAAACTGCGGTTGACAGATAGACGTCTATACGGCAAATTGAACCCATGAAACAGATTCTAGCCATACGCACCATGACCATGTTAATTACCACCTCAAGAAGGGCGGTCGGTGACTAGTGCGAATAAGCAAAAGACAACGAAAGCCCGCCTCAAACAGAGCGGGTTTTTTTTTATATACGTTTTAGCATGCGCAACCTCAAGGAGTAGCATATGAAAGTCTTAAAGTTTGGAGGGTCTTCTCTAGCCGATGCACCGCGATATTTACGCGTTACAGAGATTAGCATGGATACTCACCAAACCGACGGTGCTGCCGTTGTACTATCGGCCCCAAAAGGCGTAACTAATGCGCTCTCATTATTGTGCGAACAAGCAGCCGGTGGCGAAGATTTTCAGCCGCTTCTCGATAAGCTAAACGACACAGTAACCGGTATCGCTAATAGCTTAAATGATGAATTAGACGGGTTTGAATACAACCGAGTTATCGCTTTTATCGACAGCCAGCTTACAGTATTGAAAAAACATCTACAGGGCATTAATTTACTAGGTGTGGCCCCTGATAATGTGGCAGCAGGCATTTTAAGTATTGGTGAGTACATTTCGGTAACGCTTTTTGGTGCCATCCTTACTGCAAAAGGCGTGACTAATCGCATTATCGACCCCGTAAAATATATTCTGGCTGATGGCGAGTACCTAGATAGCATTGCCGATGTGTCGCTTAGCAAAGCGCGATTTACTGACGTTCCCGTTGATGGCAGTGAATTTCTTATTATGCCAGGGTTTGTAGTCGCAAACGAAGAAGGGCAAAAAGTCACCCTGGGCCGAAATGGTTCCGATTACTCTGCGGCTATTCTAGCCGCGTGTATCGACGCTAGCTGCTGTGAAATTTGGACTGATGTAGACGGCGTTTATAATGCGGATCCGAATCAGGTTGAGGGCGCAGTACTACTTGATAAACTCACCTATCAAGAAGCGATGGAGTTATCCTATTTTGGCGCAAAAGTTCTGCACCCAAAAACAATAGGCCCTATTGCTCAGCATCATATACCGTGCCTTATTCGAAATACACTTAATCCGGCGGCCCCTGGAACGCTTATCAGCAATGAGAAAAGCGAGAAATGGACATCGGTTAAAGGTATATCGCAGCTTGATAATGTCACTATGTTTAACGTGGCGGGACCTGGTCTTAAAGGCATGGTGGGAATGGCAAGTCGCGTATTCGAAGTTATGTCGAACGCCAATATCTCAATCAGCCTTATTACTCAGTCATCTTCTGAATACTCCATTAGTTTTTGTATACAAAGCAAAGACGCTAATAAAGCACTAAACTTGCTTGAAGATGCGTTTGCGCTAGAGTTACAAAATCAATTACTCGACCCAATTGAAGTGCGCAACGACCTCGCCATCGTCACTCTTGTGGGCGACGGTATGCGTCAAACCAAGGGGCTTGCGGCTCGTTTCTTTAATTCATTAGCGCAAGCACGAGTGAATAATGTAGCGATAGCGCAGGGCTCTTCTGAACGTTCTATCTCTACTGTTATCGAGACTAAGCGGGCGAAAAAAGCGGTGAAGGTTATTCATCAAAACTTTTTCTCAGACAGACACACTATTGACGTATTCCTTGTAGGCTGCGGTAATGTGGGTAGCGAACTGCTGACGCAAATTGCGAAACAGCAGCCGGCCTTGCTTGCACGTAATATACAGCTGCGCGTTTACGGTATGGCAAATAGTCGCAAGTTGTTACTTAATAGCCAAGGTATCGATTTAACTGGCGACTGGAAAGCCGCACTAGAATCTGCACGTGAAGGGTTGAGTGTTGAACGCCTAGACCAGTTTGTAAATGACAATAGCTTAGTTAACCCAGTGATTGTCGATTGCACCAGCCACGAGGCCATTGCTAGTCAATATGTAGACATGATGGAAAGCGGGTTCCACGTGGTAACGCCAAACAAAAAGGCGAATACTTCAGCCATGGAGTATTACCGTAAACTGAGAAAAACGGCCCAAGCTACCAACCGTCAGTACCTTTATGAAACTACCGTTGGCGCTGGCCTACCGGTTATCGATAACCTTCAAAAGCTATTTAGCGCTGGCGATGTACTTCATCGTTTTGAAGGCATATTGTCTGGCAGTTTATCCTATGTTTTTGGGAAACTAGACGAAGGTATGACGCTTTCTCAGGCGACCAAAACCGCTAAGCAAAACGGCTTTACTGAGCCAGACCCGCGTGATGACCTAAGTGGTATGGATGTAGCGCGCAAGCTTTTAATTATGGCCCGTGAAGCAGATCTTGCGTTAGAACTGTCTGATATTGAAATTGAATCTGTATTACCGCCAGGCTTTGCAGAAACCTGTACGGTAGATGAGTTTATGACTCAACTGCCAGAGCTTGATGAGGCGTTTGCAGCGCGTGTTGAAGATGCTAAAGCACAAGGCAAAGTACTGCGTT
The DNA here is from genome assembly GCF_036864455.1 of Alteromonas sp. P256. NCBI lineage: Bacteria > Pseudomonadati > Pseudomonadota > Gammaproteobacteria > Alteromonadales > Alteromonadaceae > Alteromonas > Alteromonas sp. P256. The sequence continues at coordinate 291,848 of NZ_JAZETM010000004.1, read as the reverse complement.
ACATTGGCAGCATAGAAGATGGCAAGTGCAAGGTAAGTATTGAAGCAGTACCTCCGAGCAATCCACTGTCTCAAGTGAAAGATGGCGAAAATGCATTGGCCATCAATAGTGATTATTACAATCCTATTCCTTATGTAATACGCGGCTATGGCGCCGGCGGTACAGTAACTGCAGCCGGTGTGTTTGCAGATATTTTGCGAACGATGCCTTGGAAACAAATGGCGTATTAAGCGTATAGAAAAGTGACAAGCGGGAATACGAATATGAAAGCAATACGTGCCTATGCGCCGGCCTCAATTGGTAATGTTAGTTTGGGCTTTGATGTCCTTGGTGCTGCACTTGCGCCGGTGGATGGCACAAGACTCGGTGATGAGGTAGAAGTTAAAGAAGCGGCGCATTTTTCACTAGAAACCCTCGGTGCTTTTGCGCACAAACTACCCGATGACGCCGACAGCAATATAGTGACGAAATGCTATCATTATTTTTGTGAAAAAATGTTGAATGACGACAAAGCGGTATCACCTGTCGCTATTACGCTGCATAAAAATCTGCCCATTGGCAGTGGATTGGGCTCAAGTGCGAGTTCAATTGTGGCTGCTTTTGCCGCTTTAAATGCGTTCTTTGATAGCCCTTTCGACGACGATACGTTGTTAACGATGATGGGTGAGTTAGAAGGGCAGATTAGCGGCAGTATTCATTACGATAATGTGGCGCCGTGCTTTCTTGGCGGTATGACGTTAATGACAGGCTCACCATCGCCGGTAACGTTATCGCTACCGCTTAACGAGCAGTGGTACTATGCTATTTGCTATTCTGGTATCAGTGTATCGACGGCGGCGGCTAGGGATATATTGCCCAAGCAGGTGGACATGGCGACAGCACTGACCTTCGGTCGTCAGCTAGGTGTGTTTGTTCACGCATTGCATTCAAAAGCATTCTCTCTGGCGGCCTCGGTAATGCAAGATGTTATTGCTGAACCGTACAGAAAATCACTGTTGCCAGGTTTCGATGAAGCGCGCGCATTCAGTGAGCGTGAAGGTGCACTGGCCTTCGGTATCTCAGGGTCGGGACCGACTGTCTTTGCGGTATGTGATAGCCAAGTTCAAGCTGAAAACATTGCAGCTTATTTAGATAAAAATTATGTGCAAAATGACGATGGTTTTAGCCATGTATGTCAAATTCCAAAGCTCGGAACGCTAGTATCAAAGGCCTGATACAGCAGCACACAGCTTAAACTCAACAGGGCAAACAGCCTTAAAAAGGCTGAACTAAAGCCTGCATGGGCGTGGTAAGAATTTAAGAAGGTAAATAAAAGTGGAATTGGTAAATTTAAAAGATTCATCAGATACGGCAACTTTTGCAGAAGCGGTAAAGCGTGGCTTGGGCAAAAATCAGGGACTGTATTTTCCAGAGAAAATTCCAGCCTTACACGATATTGACGGTCTGTTGGAAAAGCCCTTTGTCGATCGCAGCATCGAAGTACTTCGTACGCTAATTGGTGATGAATTAGCAGAAGGCGAGTTAAATGCCATCGTTGAAACGGCCTTCTCATTTGGCGCACCGGTTGAGCAAGTTAATGACAATGTGTATTCACTTGAGCTTTTCCACGGCCCAACGCTGGCATTTAAAGATTTCGGCGGGCGCTTTATGGCGCAAACATTATCTCGCATCAGTGAAGGCAAGCCGATAACTATTTTAACCGCAACCTCAGGTGATACTGGCGCTGCCGTCGCTCACGCGTTCCACGGTATTGAGAATATTAACGTGGTTATTCTGTTTCCAAAGGGAAAAATCAGCAAGCTTCAAGAAAAACTATTCACTACGTTAGGCGGCAATATCCACACGGTTGCCATTGAAGCCGATTTTGATGCCTGTCAATCGCTCGTTAAATCGGCGTTTGACGACCCAGACGTGCGTGAAGGCCTGCACCTAAACTCTGCCAATTCAATCAATATCAGCCGTTTGTTGGCTCAAGTATGCTATTACTTTGAGGCAATAAGCCAGTTGCCAAAAGAAAAGCGCGACCAGGTGGTTATTTCAGTGCCTAGCGGTAACTTTGGTAACTTAACCGCGGGTATGATTGCGAAAGCAATGGGGCTGCCGATTAAGCGCTTTATTGCTGCGACAAACCTCAATGACACTGTTCCACGTTATTTAAAAACGGGAGAGTGGGATCCGAAGTCAACAGTGGCCACTATTTCAAATGCCATGGACGTGAGCCAGCCGAATAACTGGCCGCGTATCGAAGCCCTTATTGAGCGTGGGTATATCGACAAAGCGTGTTTGAAAGGTGAAATGGTTGACGAAGAGTACACCCAGCTTGCTATGCGCCAGTTAGCGCAGCAGGGCTATACGAGCGAACCTCATGCTGCTATTGCCTACCGCGCAGTGAGTCATGACTTGGAAGAGGGGGAAATTGGCCTGTTCCTTGGTACTGCCCATCCTGCAAAATTCCGCGAGACGGTAGAAAACGTGTTAGGAAACCCAATCAGCTTACCTAAGCCTCTTGCTGATGTGGCGGGAGAAGATAGTTTAGCCGTCGATTTGCCTGCAACTTATGAGGCACTGAAGCAACACATGATGAGTCTTTTAAAGCCATGATGACGTGGACAGAGGCATTAGCACAAGAGAAGGCAACTCCCTATTTCCGAGAGCTAATGTTGCATGTTCAGGCAGAAAGAGAAGCGGGTAAGGTTATTTACCCGCCAAAAGAGGACGTGTTCAATGCCTTTGCCATGACAGCGTTAGAGGACATTCGCGTCGTTATACTAGGACAAGATCCCTATCACGGTCCAAATCAGGCACACGGGCTGTGCTTTTCTGTTCTACCAGGCGTTAAAATTCCACCGTCTCTTAGAAATATCTATAAAGAATTGGCCGACGATATAGACGGTTTCACAATTCCAAACCACGGCACATTGTCGCCCTGGGCTGAACAAGGCGTGTTGTTATTAAACACGGTACTTACGGTTGAGCAGGGCAAAGCGCATAGCCATGCGAAACTAGGGTGGGAGACCTTTACCGATAAAGTTATAGAGGTAGTAAACCAGCACTGTTCGAATGTGGTCTTTTTGCTGTGGGGCAGTCACGCTCAAAAGAAAGGTAACACGATAAATCGCGAAAAACATTATGTTTTACACGCGCCACATCCTTCCCCGCTTTCCGCACACAGAGGCTTTTTTGGTAGTAAACCTTTCAGCCAAACAAACCAGCTTCTCACTGAATCGGGCAAGGCACCTATTCAATGGCAGGTCTAAATATAAAAAAGCTAGCTATGTAGAAAGAAAAAAGCCGCCTGAAAATTCAGGCGGCTTTTTGTTATCTTTCTAGTGTTTCAAGCTCGTACTCAAAACCACAATCTAACTCAGCGAGTTCTTTTTCCAACTTGTAGCGATCTTGCAGCGCTTCGATTTCTCTCCATTTTCTTTTTTTACTTTTTGTTTTTGCTGGACTTGCTTCGATGTCTAACATGGCAAATAGATCTGATTTATCCATTGGGATCTCCTTTTTACACCATTACAACTAATACAGAGCAACTTCCCTCTGTACATTTTTTATCACAGCCGCACTGAGAATAAAACACTTATATTTACTTTTTATTAACAAAGTGTGGCATTTTCATGACATTGTTCAGGGCGAGCAAAGTCTATTTGCAGCGAGTAAACCCATGGTGAGTGTTAGACATTGTCTTAAACGCTGGCCAAAAAAAACGGCCGGGGGTAAGCCGACCGTTCAGTTTATTATTTGCACCAAGGCGGGGTGTGTTGCTACCCCATACTTTCCTTATTTTGGTGCATTCGCTGCTCTGAAGCGGGCAATCAATTGTTGCGTTGAAGCGTCAAAGTTGTCTTTGTCTGCTTCGCCTTGAATGCCTGCAAGTACTTGGTTTCCAAGTGCTTTACCTAACTCCACGCCCCATTGGTCGAAGGAGTTAAGGTTCCAGATAACGCCCTGAACGAATACCTTATGTTCATACGTTGCAACCAACGCGCCAAGTGTTTTAGGCGTAAGGCTATCAAACAAAAAAGTATTGCTTGGTTTATTTCCCGGCATGGTTTTATGAGCGGCTAGACGCTTGCGCTCTGCGTCGTCTAGGCCCTGACCATCTAGGTCTGCATAGCATGCTTCAAAAGTTTTGCCCTGCATCAGTGCTTGGGTTTGACCAAAGCAGTTTGAGGCCAACATTGCATGATGAGTGTCATCTTGATTCGGTACGTTAAGCGGCAACATAAAGTCAGCTGGAATGATGCCAGAACCTTGGTGGATAAGCTGGTGGAAACTGTGCTGACCGTTAGTACCTTCACTTCCCCAAATAATTGGCCCTGTAGGGTAGTCTACGCTTTCACCGGTTTGCGTCACCTCTTTACCATTACTCTCCATGTCCAGCTGTTGTACATAGGCTGGAAGACCACGCAAATAATGATAGTAAGGAAGAAGAACGTGAGACTGTGCATCAAAGAAATTGCGATACCAAACGCCAAGCAGGCCTAATAGTACCGGCATGTTCTCTTCAAGAGGCGCGGTGGTGAAATGGGTATCCATTTCAAAAGCACCTTCAAGCAGTGCTTTGTAGTTATCAAACCCAAGTGCTAATGAAATAGGAAGGCCGATAGCAGACCACAATGAATAGCGCCCGCCAACCCAGTCCCACATTGGGAAGATGTTATCTTCGCTAATTCCGAAGTCAGTGGCCGCTTTAACATTTGAAGATACAGCAACGAAGTGTTTAGCAATGTCTTGCTGCGTGCCGCCTGATTTTAAGAACCAATCTTTTGCAGTGAGTGTGTTTTGGAGTGTTTCTTGTGTCGTGAATGACTTGGAAGACATAACAACAAGGGTTTCTTCAAAATCTACACTTGAGAGCACGTCGTGAATGTGACAGCCATCAACGTTAGCAACGAAGTGTACTTTAACGGCGTTAACAGTGTGAGGCTTAAGCGCCTCAGTCATGATCTTAGGACCTAAGAACGAGCCGCCGATACCAATTGCAACAATATGTTTAACGGGCTTGCCGGTGTAGCCTTTGTGTTCACCACTGTGAACCGACTCGGTAAAGGCTTTCATTTTTTCAAGCGTTGCATGCACTTCAGGCATGACATCTTCGCCATCAACCATTACTGGGTGGTCAGAGAAGTTGCGCAGTGCAGTATGCAATACCGCGCGGCCTTCGGTGGTATTAATGTGTTCGCCTTCGAACATGCTTGTTCGAATTGTTTCTAAATTACATGCACGGGCTAAATCGAAAAGTGAAGAAAGCGCATCGTCGTTTACACGGTTTTTAGAATAATCTAAATAAATGCCGCATGCGTTAAGCGTCATCTTTTCTGCGCGATCATTATCAGACGCAAACCAGTCTCGCATATGTGCGCCTTTAACCGTCTCGGCTATCTTACTTAACGTTTTCCACTCGGGCAGTGATGTTAATACGCTCATTTACTCATCGTCCTTATGCGTTTAGCTTTTCGCGAAGTAAGGTTTCAAGCTTATCTTGGTCAGCGGCGAAATTACGGATCCCCTCTGATAGTTTTTCCGTTGCCATTGCGTCTTGATTCATATCCCAACGGAATTCGCTTTCAGTTAAGCGCGGACCAGGCGTTTGTGTTGCGCCATTGTCTTTAAGCATTACTTCAAGCTCACCGGGTTCATTGGCAAGTTCTTCAAGTAAAGCAGGGCTAATGGTTAAGCGATCGCACCCTGCCAACGCCTGAATTTCACCAATATTGCGAAAGCTGGCTCCCATTACTACGGTGTTGTAGCCGTGGTCTTTGTAATAGTTGTAAATGCTAGTGACCGACACTACGCCTGGGTCTTCGCTGGCAGCGTAAGACTCTTTGCCCGTTGATTTCTTGTACCAATCTAGAATACGGCCCACAAAAGGAGAAATGAGATAGGCGCCTGCTTCAGCACATGCTCTTGCCTGCGCGAAACTGAATAACAAAGTAAGGTTGCACTGAATCCCTTGTTTCTCTAAAACCTCTGCCGCTTGAATGCCTTCCCAGGTCGATGCAATTTTAATAAGAATGCGTGATTTATCGATACCCGCGTCTTTATAAAGCTGAACGAGGCGTTCTGCTTTTTCGATAGTGGCCGCAGTGTCGAAAGATAATCGAGCATCCACTTCGGTAGAAATGCGACCAGGAATCGTGCCTGAAATTTCTTTACCAATAGCGACCGCGAGTTTGTCTGAGGCATCAATAAGCTGCTGGTCAGCGTCATTCGACTGCAATTTAGCCCAAGCTACGGCGTCGTCAATCAAGCTTGCATACTGTGGTAAGCCAGCTGCTTTTAACAATAAAGACGGATTAGTTGTAGCGTCGACAGGCTGGTATTTTTTTATAGCGTCAATGTCACCGGTGTCGGCAACAACGGTAGTGATATCACGTAACGATGCTAGCTGATTGCTCATAATTCTCTCTATTAGTCATTCAAAATTTGTACAACTTGTCAGAGAGACAAGTTGAATTAAATGGTTCGTTTTTCTGCGAGTAGGGAATTAACGTTTGATTACGTTAATGAAATTCTTATTAGGCATAGTTATACCAAAATCATGTGACAAATTATAGCTTACAGGCGCTAATTTACTGCTAATCGGATTTCTCTGTTAAGCCAATTTGTATGTTTGTTGCAGGGTGTTATTTTTTCACTATCAGGTGGTGATATACTCAGGTTTATAAGAGCTAGTCTGCAGAAACCTAAGGAGTTGACATGTTAGTTGTAGTTTCCCCAGCAAAGAATCTTGATTTCGAAACTGAAATTCCAGTGAGTACGTTTACTCAGCCAACCATGATGGACGATACAAAGCGTCTTATGGAAGTGTGTCGCACTTTGTCGCCAGCAGACTTATCGTCACTAATGAAAATTAGCGATAAGCTAGCAACCCTAAACGCCAATCGTTTCGCTGAATTTTCTACTCCTTTTGATAAAGACAATGCCCGTCAGGCCATGTATGCGTTTAACGGTGACGTTTACACCGGGCTTGATGCATATACCCTCAGCGATGAATCGGTAGCTTTTGCACAAGATCACTTAAGAATCTTATCAGGGCTGTATGGTCTTTTACGTCCGCTTGATCTAATGCAAGCCTACCGCTTGGAAATGGGGACAAAACTGTCAAACCCAGAGGGAAAAGACCTGTACGAATTTTGGGGCGACCGCATTACGAAAGTACTGAATGAAGCCCTTAGTGCACAAGGTGACAATGTGCTTATTAATTTGGCGTCTAATGAATATTTCAAAGCAGTAAAGAAAAAAGAATTAGACGGCATGGTTATTACCCCTACGTTCAAAGACTGCAAAAACGGGCAGTATAAGATAATCAGCTTTTTCGCTAAAAAAGCGCGAGGCCTAATGGCCCGTTATATTATTGAGAATAAAGTGGCTGATGTAGACGGGTTAAAAGCGTTTGATACTGATGGTTACCAGTTTAGTGAAGAACAAAGCTCCTCAACTGAGCTTGTCTTTTTGCGCAACCAAGAAGCGTAACCCAATAAGAGTAACCCAAGAAGAATAACCTCGAGACGAAACCAGAAGACGTAATACTTAGCCGGCACGCCAGATGGCGTGTCGGTCTTGCCGTCTGCATACATTCGGTTATTTTAATACTGATACCTCTACCAACAGACTCTGTTTCGTACAGATACCTAGAGCTTTCCTCTTAAACAGCCCCCTTCGTATATATTGCGTAACAATTGATATGCACTCATGCATAGCACTTTGTGTGGATAAGGCCTAAAGTAGGCGTTAATCAATTAGGTTTGTAATTTTCGGGGGCAGGGGCCATATGAACTGTTCTCGACAAAATCTATTAAAAATAAAACGACAAGGGAAAAGGTATGATTATCAGAAAAATGCTGTTGATTAGCAGTGCAGTCGCACTAGCGCTAGGTACATCAGTTGCTATCGCAAATTCTCATAATGACGCTCTAAAAGAGCCAACCGTTATGCAAGAAGCTCAAAATGAGCATGAAAAACTTTTCGCGCTTTTTGCAGCATCCGATGAGCGTAATTTAGCGCTGAACCCTGTAATGGCTATATTTCGCGGTGATATGCGACGGGCAGATCGCTTGGGCGATTTTTTAACTGATGCTCATCAGTTAGCAAGCCGTACCAATACGCAGCTCAATTTATCGGAACTTGCGCAAATTGATAGACGCAAGCTAGATGATACTGACAAATTGGCTTATGACGTATTTAAATACAATCAAGAGCGCGCACTTGAGATGTCCTCTCCTGAGATAAGCGCCTTAACCGAAGTACGTCCTGTTAATCACTTTAGTGGGTTCCATACTTTCTATCCCTCATTTGCAAGCGGTAAGGGGGCAGCTCCTTTTAAAACCGTTGAAGACTACGAGAACAACTTATCACGCCACAAAGACTATATTGCCATTTCAGACCGCGCGATAGAGCGTTTTAAAGAGGGAATGGAATCTGGCGTGTTAGAAACTACGCTCACCATAGACCGCGTTATTAAGCAGTTTGATACACAGCTAGCAATACCGCTTAAAGAATCGCAGTTTTGGGGGCCTATGACCATGCTTCCAGAATCATTTTCTGATGAAGAAAAGGCTCGTTTAACGAGTGAATATGAGCAGGCTACGCAAGACATTTACGATGCAACCACTCGTATGCGCGACTTTCTTCAAACCGAGTACTTACCTGTTGCTCGTGAAACCATCGGTTTGAGCGACATGAAAGGCGGAGCAAAGCTTTATGAGCTAATGGTAGAAGGCTCGACTACATTGCCTTTGACTCCTGACGAACTGCACGAACTTGGTCTTAGAGAAGTAAAGCGCGTTAAAAACGACATGCTAGCAATAAAAGACGAAGTGGGTTTTGAAGGCACGTTAAACGAATTGTTTGATTTCGTGCGCACAGACCCACAATTTAAGCCTGAAAGTCGTGAAGCACTAACCCAAAGTTACTATCGTATTGGCAAAGAGGTAGACAAGAAAATTGGTGAGTATTTCTCATTATTGCCAAAGTCAGAGCTAGAGATAAAGCCTTACGATCCGGCTATTGAGCAGTTTAGCGCCGGTGGTTCTTATCAACCGGGTACGCCTGATGGGTCACGTCCAGGAACGTTTTTCTTTAACGCCTATGATTTACCTAGCCGTTTAACTACCGGGAACGTGACGCTATATCTGCACGAGGGTGCACCGGGCCATCATTTTCAAGTAAGCCTTGCTCAGGAAAATGACTCTTTGCCTTCATTTATGCGCTTTAGCTTTTTGCCCGCTTTCGGCGAGGGATGGGCGTTATACTCTGAAACGCTAGGGTACGAAATGGGCTTCTTCGACGATCCGTGGAACCGTTACGGCACATTGCAAGATGAGCAGTTAAGAGCCATGCGCTTGGTGGTTGATACCGGTATTCACGCAAAGGGGTGGAGCAGAGAAAAAGCCATCGACTTTATGCTTGATAACTCTGGCATGACGCGCACTGAGGTAGTGGCAGAGGTAGAGCGTTATATTGCTATTCCCTCACAAGCCTTATCTTACAAGGTTGGCGCATTAAAAATACAAGAGTTGCGCGCACGGGCTGAACAAGCCCTTGGCAAGAATTTTGATATTCGAGAATTCCATGCGCAGGTATTAAACACAGGTGGTATCCCGCTGGCTATTCTTGAACAAAAAATAGACCGCTGGATAGCTAGTAAAAAAAGCTAGTCATCAAAGTTAGCCTATTAAAAAAGTACGCACAAAGCCAGCTTTTGCTATCTCCAGCTTTTGCTATTAAGTGAAAGCTGGTTTTTTGATCTCACTTCCTCTACTCTAAAATTCAGCCCGTCGGGACTGGAAAGTAAAGTATGGGGAACGCAATGAAGCAACATAATAGATTTGTCGCGTCTTTAGCCGCTATTGGCTTTGTCTGTGTAGCGTTAAGCCTTTCTGGCTGTCAAAGCACCTCACAGCAGGTGAGTAGCAGCGATGATGTTTCCAGCAATCTGTCTTCTACACTCAACTGGCAAAGCGACAAATTTAGCCAAACCAAGGTTATTAAGCCTCATGAGATATTGGCGCTCACACCCAACCAAAAAGCGGAATTTTTATCCTTTTTCAATAGCGACGAACAGCAAGATGTGTCCCCCAATTTTCGTATATCCAATTTTTTAGAGAAATGGGCTACAGATTTTAGCTACGCAGGAGACACATTTACTGCAACAGAAGCCTTTGAAAAAAGGTCGGGAAACTGCCTGACGCTGGCAATACTAACCACTGCACTGGCTAACGTTGTTGGGTTAGATGTATATTACAAAAAGGTGTTCACGCCGCCTATTTACCGGCGTCACAATCATGTTTTGACCACCTCTGCCCATGTTAAAACCATTGTGCTTGGCCCTGAGGCGGAAGAGAAAAAGCTTGGCGTTGTTTATTTTCGTAGTCGCACTGTTATCGATTATTTCCCGTCATCACTTAACGACACAGGGGAATACGTAGCCTTTAACGATTTTATTTCTATGTATTATCAAAATAAGGCAGCAAAGGCGATGGCAGTGAATAACTCGTCGCTAGTCTACAGTTTACTATCAACCGCAATGCGCCAAACCCCGCTTAATTCAGAAACCCTTAACGCTTTGGCGGTGTTTTATCGTCAGAACATGCTGCATAAAAAAGCGCGAGACATATATGAATTTGCGATTGAGAATAATGTTGAATCTATACACACCTTATCGAACTACGCTGTGCTGTTATCCGAGGTAGGAGATAGTGCAACATTAGCGAAAATAGGAAGTAAGCTATTGGACGTTGAAGAGAGCAACCCCTATCAATGGTACGACCAAGGCGTTAAATATTTAGATCAAGGCGAAACAAGAAGGGCTGTTGCCCTTTTCAACAAGTCTATAAAAACCGGGCCCTATTTAAGTGAAGGTTATATGGGGTTAGCAAAAGCATACTTTTTACTCGGCGATATAGAACGTGCAGAGTCTAAGCTCAAAAAAGCAAAGGAGCTCGCTTTTGGAGAAAAGGAAAGAGGATTATACGCTGCAAAGCTTGATGCCCTGCAGCGTGTTAATAGATTTACCGATTAATTAGCAAAGTAACTTTATTCTTTAGACAACCAAAAACGCTTAGATTTTCGCAGCCAATTCGGCGCCCTGACGAATGGCTCTTTTAGCATCAAGCTCCGCCGCCACATCCGCGCCACCTATGATGTGTACCTTAAACCCAGCTTCTTCAAGAGGCGCTTTTAATGGCGTATATGGCTCTTGGCCTGCACATACAATGACGTTATCGACTTCCAGTAGTTTTGGTTTGTCGTTAATAACAACATGAAGCCCCTTGTCATCAATTTTCTCGTAAGATACGCCATTGATCATTTGCACGTTGTGAAGTTTAAGGGACTGACGGTGGATCCAACCTGTTGTTTTGCCTAAGCCCTTACCCACTTTTGTAGTTTTACGCTGAAGTAAAAATACTTCGCGAGTCGTGGGTGTGAGCTCTTTTTCCTTAAGTGCGCCGCCGGCGGCATAGCTTTTATCAATTCCCCAATGCTGCAGCCACTTGTCTCTATTTTCAGTAAGATCTGCATCTTCAACTAGGTATTCAGCGACATCAAACCCGATGCCTCCGGCACCGATCACCGCTACCCGTTGACCTACTTCAGCATGATCCCGCAATACGTCGAGATAACCCAACACTTTCGGGTGGTCGTGACCTTCAATCGTTAAGCTTCTAGGTTTAATTCCGCTCGCTAATATAACCTCATCGAAGCTTCCATCTTTTAATGTCTCTGTGGTTGCAAGAGTATTTAAATGAATAGTGACATTGGCGCGCGCTAATTGATATTTAAAGTAACGAAGGGTTTCATAAAACTCTTCTTTCCCCGGTATTTGCTTTGCGTAATTAAATTGACCACCAATCTCGCTAGCTTGATCATAAAGGTGCACATCGTGCCCGCGGTCGGCGGCGTACATCGCAAAGGATAGGCCTGCTGGCCCTGCACCAATAACCGCCAGTTTTTTCTTGTTAGAGGTTGGCGAGAAGGTGAGTTCGGTTTCATAGCAGGCTTGCGGATTAACTAAACAGCTTGCACGCTTTTGTTCAAAGGCATGGTCTAGGCAGGCTTGGTTACAGGCTATACAGGTGTTGATAAGCTTCGATTCATTTTGCATTGCTTTGGCAACAAAGTGAGCGTCGGCAAGAAAAGGGCGCGCCATGGAAACCATGTCTGCGTGACCCTCTGCCAAGACTGACTCAGCAACTTCTGGCGTATTTATTCGGTTAGTCGTCACCAGCGGCAATGATACCTCTGCCTTCATCCGCTTGGTTATCCAAGTGAAAGCCGCGCGCGGAACCGAGGTTGATATGGTTGGCACTCTCGCTTCATGCCACCCAATACCTGTATTGATGAGCGTTGCGCCTGCCTTTTCTATCTCTTTAGCTAAATAAACCACCTCACCCCATTGGGCTCCGCCTTCCACTAAATCCAGCATTGAAAGACGGTAAATAATAATAAACTCAGCCCCTACTTTTTCACGCACACTTTTCACTACCTCGATAGCCAGTCGCGCTCTATTTTCCAGACTGCCGCCCCACTCATCATCCCGTTGATTAGTGCGCTCACAAAAGAACTGATTGATGAGGTAGCCCTCTGACCCCATAATTTCTACGCCGTCATACCCAGCCTCTTGAGCTAAACCTGCGCAATTTGCATAGTCTTTTATTGTGCTTTTGATACCGCTTGAAGACAGTGCTCTGGGTTTAAAGGGGGTAATAGGGGATTTCACCGGTGAAGCTGATACCGCTAGAGGGTGGTAGCCGTAGCGGCCAGAGTGAAGAATCTGCATGCATATCTTGCCGCCTTCAGCGTGAACAGCCTCGGTAATAACTTTGTGTTTCTTAGCGTGTCTCTTACTGGTCATTCTCCCTGCAAATGGGGCTACCCATCCAGAAATGTTGGGACTTATTCCTCCCGTCACAATGAGGCCTACGCCGCCTTTTGCTCGCTCTGCATAGAATGCAGCTAATTTATCAAACCCGCCTTTTTCCTCCTCTAAGCCTAAATGCATAGAGCCCATCAAAGTGCGGTTTCGCAATGTGGTGAAGCCTAAATCGAGAGGCTCGAGAAGGTGAGGGTAGGGCGTAGTCATAGTCATTTATTTCTCTTTTTATATTTTTATGGGTTGCCTCAGGTCTTCTGAAGCGCTTTATATAAAGCAAAACGTGTTGAGGTGGATAATCTAAATTGCACAGGCCGCAAAGCAAGCGTTTCAACATATGATTCGCAGTTTACAAGCCGCACCTAACAAGCGCCTCTTATGCCTAATACAACATAATAATATGTGAATACATAAAATAATGCTGTTCTGATTATTTACTAGGAACAGCGTATCGTAAAGAGAGTTTATTAAAATATAGCGGACACAAAAAACGAGGTCAAAGACCTCGTTTTTAAAAGGTAGTCACTAAGGGCAGGGCGCCTTAGTCCACGTACATTTTTTGTTTAAACTTAAGGGTTTGCTTTTCAGCGGCTCTTTGAGCGGTGACTTCAAAGCGATAGGTCTCTTGGTCGCGAAACGGTAATACCGCCAAATAATAAATAGCATCACCATCTTCCACTTTCTTAAACGTCAACTGCTTTTTACTACCGAGCAAGTTTGTTGCGTTGCCAGTCACTGATACTCTCTGAGCTTCGCCAGAATCTTTATTTAACACCGAAATATTCACTAGTGCGTTGTATTTACTGCGAACGATACCGTAACTAGCTGCCACCTCAGGTGTTAAAAACGGCGTATTCACTACCATGTAGTGCATATCCCATTCACCAAGAGTTTCTTTTTGCTCCGCATGAGCCTGTACGCTTAGGCACATGAGTAACGTACCTATAAACACTGATGACAATTTTCTAACTATATTCACCGCTGTTCCTCGCATTGACATTAATTGCACCGTTTTTCTTCGATTTTTGGACCGCGTTAGCGTAACTCCTCACCTACGTAAACCTTCACCTACAAAGAGAGAGAGGATTGCCCGTTCATCATTTATACACTCATAGCACTCTAAGCGCGTCTTGGATCAGCAGCTGTAAAAACTGTAATCCAATAATTGCGATAAGCACCGACAAGTCAAGGCCGCCCAGGGGAGGGATAACTTTGCGAATAGGCGCTAGAAACGGTTCGGTAAGCTGATGTAGCACATAGTCTACAGGAGACTGACCCTGTGAGACCCAGCTTAAAATTGCCCGCAATAGCAGCACCCAGAATATAAGCGACAAGGTTTCTTTTATCACACCCATGACTGACATTATGGCAATTCCGATCGGGTTTAGATTACCGCCAGATATCAATATTAAGGTAGTGATTTTAAGCGCACAAACTGCAAGCGCTAGCACAAAGGTGGCTGTATCAAATCGACCTATGGACGGAATAACGCGTCGCAACGGTCCTACAACCGGATGTGTGGCCTTTACGATAAACTGGCTCATTGGGTTGTAAAAGTCTGCCTGTACCATCTGCAGCCACAACCTCAAGATGACAATCATCAGGTAAAGGTTAAATAATGTATCGACTAAAAATACCGTTGCGTTCATCTACTGTTTTTCCTGAAAAAACGATTCCTAAAAAAGTGTCTCAAAAACGTTAAAGTTGTTTTGCCATTTCTTCGGCTCGAGCGACGGCAGCGCGCATAGACTTGCTGACAATATCTTTCAAGCCTTCGTCAATAAACGTATTCACCGCTTGTGCGGTAGTACCGCCTTTAGAAGTAACTTGGGCACGAAGCTCGCTTAATTCAAGGTCTGGGTTATTGCACACCATTTCGGCTGCACCTAGCATAGCTTGCTGCACCATAAGACGAGACTGGTCTTTATCAAACCCCATATTCATAGCTTCTTCTTGCATATTCTGAAGGAACAAGAAGAAGTACGCAGGACTGCTGCCAGCAGCAGCAATGACACCATTGATACCATCTTCTTCATTAACCCAAACGGTTTCACCTACGCTGTTCATTACATCATCTACGTAGGATCTGTCTTCCTGCGTCACTGTGTCGTCGGCATACATACCCGACATGCCTTTACCCAATAAACTTGGCGTGTTGGGCATAATACGAACTACTGGGTAATCACCACCTAACATCTCTTGCAAGCGAGACACCGGAAGGCCTGCTGCAATACTCAAAAAGAGCTTACCCGCTAGGTCATTGTTTTTCTGTAAGTCAGCGCACATGTCGCCCATAATTTGCGGTTTTACTGCAAGCACAATGGCATCGGCAAACTGGCAGGCTTCATCGTTAGATTGGGTGGTTTGTATGCCAAACTCTTCTTTCAACTTGTCTAATTTCGGCGTAGACGGGTTTGCTGCAAGTATATTTTCTTTTGCATAGCCAGACTGAATTAATCCACTAATGATGCTGCGACTCATGTTGCCTGCGCCAATAAAGGCTAATTTTTTCTGTTGCATGTAAATCCTATTTGTTGTCTGTGTAATGCTTAAATCAACACGCATAATTGCACATAGGTAATGACGCAATTGCGTATTGCTTAGTACGTAGTTTAGTTGTGTGTTTAAACATTGGCGTCTCATTTTTAAGCGCTAACGTTGCACTTTTCAGCGCTGACGGCTCCCATTCAAACGCTGACGGCTCTCATTCAAACGCTGAAGACTCTCATTCAAACGCTTTGGAGGAAACGACTCAACCACGTTTACCAAAAATAGCAGTGCCTATACGCACCATTGTAGAGCCATTTTTGATGGCAGCGTTCATATCGCTGCTCATTCCTACTGATAGGGTATCAAAATTGGCCAGCGATTTGTGGTAATGGTCATATAATTCTTTCAGTTTACCGAGACTATGCGCTTGTTCCTCTTCGCTTGGATTGGCTTTTGGAATGGCCATGATACCGCGAAGACATAATTTTTCTTGCGATTCGATAAACTGAATTAAGCCATCAAGTTCGTTAGGTTTAACACCAGATTTACTGTCTTCATCATCAATATTAAGTTGAATACATACATTTAGCGCAGATAAGTTGTCGGGGCGTTGATCATTTAATCTTCGCGCCACTTTTTCTCTATCAACCGACTGCACCCAGTCGAAGTGTTCGGCAACGACCTTGGTTTTATTCGATTGAATAGGGCCTATCATGTGCCACTCTATATCGGTGAGGTGAGCAAGTTCCTGAACTTTTTCAACACCTTCCTGAACATAGTTTTCTGCGAACAATCGTTGTCCTGCTTCATACGCTTCAATGATATCCGATACGGGTTTAGTTTTGCTTACCGCTAGTAATTTGACTGAATTTGGTGGACGATGTACTGACGTAGCGGCTTGTGTAATTCCCTCTAGTGCGGAATTTATTCTTTCTGCTATTGTTTGCATTATTCACCTTGTTATGGAGAAGTGGTTGTGGATATTACCGAACTTTTAGCGTTTAGTGTTAAGAATAACGCCTCAGATTTACATTTGTCAGCCGGACTCCCGCCGCTTATTCGCGTTGATGGCGAAATGCGTAAGCTCAATGTTCCAGCCCTCGATCACAAGCAGGTTCATGGCCTTGTTTATGAAATCATGAACGACATGCAACGCAAAGAATACGAGGAAAACTTAGAAACCGATTTTTCTTTTGAAGTAAAAGGCCTATCGCGATTTCGTGTTAACGCGTTTGTGCAAAATCGCGGCGCAGCAGCGGTGCTTCGTACAATCCCAAGCGATGTGCTTACTCTAGACGACTTAGGTGCACCGGATATTTTCAAAGAAATTATCAATCAGCCAACTGGAATTGTGTTAGTGACTGGCGCTACCGGCTCGGGTAAAAGTACCACATTGGCGGCGATGGTCGATCACATTAATACTCACAAGCGTGAGCATATTCTTACCATAGAAGACCCCATTGAATTTGTGCACGACAATAAGCTTAGCTTAGTTAATCAGCGTGAAGTGCATCGGGACACACACTCGTTTAACAATGCGCTGCGCTCGGCGTTACGTGAAGACCCCGATGTTATTCTTGTAGGCGAGCTACGTGATTTAGAAACTATACGCCTTGCTATCTCCGCCGCGGAAACTGGTCACTTGGTATTTGGTACCTTGCATACCAACTCAGCGCCAAAAACCATTGACCGTATTATCGACGTGTTTCCGGCAGAGGAAAAGTCTATGGTGCGTTCAATGTTATCCGAATCTTTACGAGCGGTAATATCGCAAACCCTATTGAAAAAAGTTGGCGGCGGACGAATAGCTGCCCATGAGATTATGGTGGGAATCCCGGCCATTAGAAACCTTATCCGCGAAGATAAAGTGCCGCAGATGTACTCGGTTATTCAGACCGGTCAGGCTCATGGCATGCAAACCATGGATCAGTGTTTGCAGCGCTTGGTGGCAATGGGCGTGATTACAAAGCAAGATGCTGCGGCTAAGTCTGTTGATAAACAATCGATGAATAACTTCTAAAACGTTTGCTAAACATCCATATTCAGATCTAATTTTTCAGGTTTAAAACCCAGGAACCATAATGCTAGATTCGCTTTTACAAAAAATGATCGACGGGAATGCCTCAGATTTATTCGTCACGGCCAACTTTCCAATTAGTGCAAAAATTAACGGCAAGCTAACGCCCATCTCCGATTCAGATACCTCTGAAGAATTAGCGTTGTCTTTGGTTCATGAAGCGATGACAGAAAAGCAGCAACACGAGTTTCATACATCAAAAGAATGTAACTTTGCTATCGTTAGAGAGGGAATTGGGCGTTTTCGTTGCTCTGCTTTTTGGCAGCGTGACCAAGCGGGAATGGTTATTAGGCGTATTGTAACTCAAATCCCTAAAGCCGATGATTTAGGGCTACCGAGAGTCTTAAAAGAAATCATAATGGCAAAACGCGGGCTCGTGCTATTTGTAGGGGGAACCGGCACCGGTAAATCAACCTCCTTGGCCGCGTTAATTGGCCACAGAAATGAAAACTCTCACGGTCACATTCTTACCATTGAAGACCCAATTGAATTTGTGCACGAACACAATAACTGCGTTATTACCCAGCGTGAAGTGGGTATAGACACCCAGTCTTTTGATGATGCGTTAAAAAGCTCTCTACGCCAAGCACCAGATGTCATTCTTATTGGTGAAATTCGCTCTATGGAGACAATGGAATATGCCATGTCGTTTGCTGATACAGGGCATTTATGTGTCGCTACGTTGCACGCTAATAATGCCAACCAAGCCATTGAGCGAATAATGCACCTAGCGCCAAAAGATATGCATGACAAGCTGCGTTTTGATTTAAGCTTAAACATCCGCGCCATTGTTGCGCAGCAATTAGTGCCTACGCCAGACGGGAAAGGCCGAGTAGCGGCAATAGAAGTGCTACTCAATACGCCGCTGGTAAGCGACCTTATTCAACGCAACGAGATTGGCAGCCTAAAAGAAGCGATGAAAAAAGGAAAAGAGCAGGGTATGCAGAGCTTTGATATGGCCCTGTACGACCTGTATAAGCAAGGACGAATTGAAATGGACCAAGCGCTGCATCACGCTGACTCACCAAACGACCTTCGCCTTATGATTAAGCTAGATGCCAGTGATAACTCAAGTTTGGGAACGCTATCGAATGTGTCTTTTGATATGGATGAATAGCCACATGAGTAGGAGCGCCGCGGGAGTGACTGCTTGAAAAAACTGTTTTCCTCTGAGGATGCGTTTGAACTTCAGGCAGTGCGCAGCGAGCTTGATGCGCTTAGTATTCCCTACATGGTAAAAAATGAATTTGCTAGCGGAGCACTTGGTGAATTGCCCTGGCAAGAGGCACAGCAAGAGCTGTGGCTGGTTGACGACACGTGGTTTCATCGCGCTTCAAAGGTGGTAAACGGCATTAAAGCCAACTTCGCATCTAGCCAAGGTGGTAAGGGCCAAGAAGGGCGCGAATGGGTATGCAACCGTTGCGGTGAAGAAAATGGCAGTGCGTTCGAAGTTTGCTGGCAATGCGGCGATGATCTATAAGGCTACGAGAATCCAAAGGGCTAATAGTAGAGGGCACATTTTCAGGCGCCGACGCTTAAAAATCGTTTTAAAGCCTTACTCGTAGGCGCTTTCTATCCAGCTAGTAAAAATAACGCACGCCGACACACTATCAACTTTCTCTTTTGTCAGTTTTTTATACCCACCTAGCTCGAACAGCATGGCTTTAGCGTCGGTGGTAGTTAGCCGCTCGTCGCACACCTCCACTTTAACCCTAAAGCGATTGTGCAAGCGGTTAGCAAACTTGCGAGCCCGCTGGGTCATCTGCTGCTCGGTCCCGTCCATATTTAGCGGTAGCCCAACAACGACCACATCAGGAAGCCAATCCTTATATAAGGTTTCGATAAGGTCCCAATCGGGAATGCCGTCTCTGGCTTTCAAAGCAGGAAGGGGCGATGCGGTTCCTGTGACTTCTTGGCCTACGGCAACGCCAATGCTTTTAGTTCCAAAATCGAAGGAAAGTATGGTTCTGTTGCCAAGTTTATTTCCCATTTTAGGCATGACCAGAGCCTGGCGCTAATTGCCACACATCGACGCCAAGCTTGTTGACAGTAGCTTGCCATTTCTTATGGATGGGAGTGTGAAACAAGATTTCCTCATCAGCTTCAATCGTCAGCCATGCGTTATCTTGCATTTCCTGCTCCAATTGCCCTTTAGACCAACCGGCAAACCCCAGCGCAATAATGGCATCATCAGGGCCTTCATCGTTACCTATGGCGGTTAAAATGTCTTTTGACGTTGTTACCATCACCCCTGGTGCTAGGGCTAAACTCGAGGCCCAGCCCTTTTGTGTAGAGTGCAATACAAACCCTCGCTCCTGACTGACCGGACCGCCTGCGAGTACGATGTCTTCGGCTTTATCGTCTGACACCGTGAGTTCTTTATCGGTTTGCTCTAAAAGTTGCTTCACATTCATTGTGGAGGGTTGGTTAACCACAATACCCATGGCGCCTTCTGAGTCATGCTCACAAACATAAATCAAAGAACGAGAAAAATAAGGATCGTCTAGGCTTGGCATTGCTACCAAAAAGTGATTTTTTAAACTGGTTAACTCTGTCATATTTTTTTCACTTTCAGTTTATTTCTCTCAAAGTTCATCGCGTTCAGTTTTTATAAAGGCTGAGTTTCGTCAAGCCTAGCTTTTACTTGACCTGGGTTTTACCAAACCTGTGCTTTACCAAACCTGAGGTGCACTAAGCCTTCAGTGCCAAGCGTTTCTCTATTGCCTCAAACAGCTTCGCCATAATGTTGATACCGAAATGACGTTCAATTTCTCGTACGCATGTGGGGCTAGTAATGTTTATTTCCGTTATTTTATTGCCAATCACATCAAGCCCAACAAAAAGAATGTTGTTTTCTTTCAGCGTTGGTGCAATGGCTTCTGCTAACGCTCTGTCTGATCCAGAAATGGGTTGGGGCCGTCCGGTACCGCCAGCGGCTAAATTACCCCGAGTTTCTCCCTTGGTTGGTAAACGAGCCAAGCAATAAGGAATAACTTCACCGTCTACAATGAGTACGCGCTTGTCACCGTCTTTTATTTGCGGCAAATATTCTTGAACCATCATATAGCGCGCGCCTAGGTGAGTCAGCGTTTCAATGATGACCCCAAGGTTATTGCCGTCAGGCTTCACACGAAATATGGAAGCTCCGCCCATACCGTCAAGAGGTTTACAAATAATATCTTGGTACTTAGCGTGAAATTCACGAATTGGCACTTGGTTATTAGCAACAAGCGTAGCGGGAATATGTTCAGGGAAGTATGAAGTAAACAGCTTTTCGTTGTAATCTCGCAACGCCTGAGGGTTATTTACCACAAGGGCGCCTGCATCTTGTGCCAACGACAGCATTTGAGTGGCATAGAGAAATTCGCTGTCAAATGGCGGGTCCTTACGCATAAGCAATACATCGATATCACCAAGGTGAACCGCATTGGTGTCGGTAATATCGTAAAAGTCTGCGGGCTGATCTTTCACTGTTACCGTTTTCGCCAAACCCATTGGCTTACCGTTTTCTAAGTAAAGATCCTTAAGTTCAAAATACACTACAGTTGCACCGCGGCGCTGGGCTTCTAGCATCATTGCGAGGCTGGTATCTTTGTGTGGTGTGATGGCCTCAATGGGGTCCATGATTACGCCGACAGTATATTGCATTAGGTTCTCGCTTTTATATTAACGGTAGTCACTATGACCTTATACCCCTTTATGTTGGGGCGCTATACCACAGTTCAAGACAGCAGTACTGAGTTTAAAATTTTAATATACATTAAATGAAACAGATGCCTGCGCCACTGCTTAAACAGAATTCAGGCTACTCAGAAATCGCCATGTTGAGCTTGCAGTATGCTTAATGACGTGAGGGCTGCAGTTTCTGTTCTTAAAATTCGTGGACCTAAGCTTACCGACAGGTATCCATTTTCATTGGCCTGATGGATTTCTGTCTCAGAAAGGCCGCCTTCAGGTCCCACTAGCAATCTGTACCCTTGGGTATTGTAGGGTTGTTTAGCGAGAGGCTGTGACGCACCCGGAGCAAGGACTATACGAGAACTAGAAGTAGATTGAGACAACCACTGAACAAGGGAAACCGGTTCATTAAGCGTAGGCACTCTGTTTCGACCGCTTTGCTCACAGGCACCGAGGATAATTTTTTGCCATTGTTGCAGCTTTTTTTCCCAGCGTGATGGCTCTAATTTCACTGCACACCGCTCAGTAATGATTGGGGTAATTTCACTTACGCCCAATTCAACGCTCTTTTGCAACACCATATCCATTCGGTCACCTTTAGAAACGCCTTGACCTAAATGCAGATGCAGAGGTGACTCATTAGAGACAGACAAGCAGGCATCAATCTCAACGATAACGTTTTTCCGCTGTACACTGATGATTATTCCACTGTACTCATTGCCATCGCCGTTAAACAAAACAATTGGTCGATTAGGTTTTAGGCGTAAAACCGTTGCAACATGATGTCCTGCTTCTTGGGTAAGCTCAAACTCTTGTTCTAAGGCGATAGGCTCGGGGTAATAAACTCTAGGTATACGCATGAAAAATTTGCAGTTGTCGTTTTTGCGTATAATACGTGGGGAGGGGGTCTACATGCAACGCCGACGTCAGCGAAATCGGCGATAACACATTTAAACACGTTCTTTCTCGTCCTATATAACATCAGCACACTGAATTAGGTCAATGAGCGACTCAATATTATGAAAAAGTGTTACAGGACCAGTGCGAACGCTAAATAGAGACGTCTACGCGGCGCGGGCTGAATCCGTGGAACCCGACTGTAGAGAGTGAGTAGACGCCGGCACTGCATTTTCGCCTTTATCGACGTTTGTGTCTCGATGAGCCCGCGCGTGTTTGGTATGTTTGCCGGTGTCTGCTCGCAAAGAATAAACAAAAATTCCAGCAACGACAGCAAATAACGTGGTTAAGAGCAACATACGATAATCCTTTTTTATAATAATCTACTAAAGCATCAGTGTGGCTGTGGTTTTTATACAAAAGCGCACTTAATGTCTTTGCATTAGGAGTTCAATGAACCGACTTTCATTGAAAAGTCGATGCAATTTCCTAATGCACCATCCGTGAAGCTTTAGTGTAAACTTTTTTGATTAAAAAAACATCAGCACTTTTCTTATTACACTGTCTAAAAAACTATCTACGTGATCAATATGAAGATTTAAAATGGAGTATTTAAATTTATACGTAAACTGGGACGTGTTGCTCTGCATTGAATGGTTTCGATTTAGTCCGCTAGACCTTTAACCATTCGCCTTATTTAAATAGCTCACAGGTGCTGCAAGAATGTACAGCAAAGAACAACACGCCCTAAGACGATGTGCAAAGCATAAGTGAGAAATGTGACAGGTGAGTGAACACAAAATAAAGTTCGAAATGAAATCAAAATTATATTTGCAATGACAATAGAAAACGTAAATGTATAACCATAAAACTTACTACTTTTTGATAAAGAATGCCCTCTATAAGCTGCGTCCGCGTTAGACTTTAGCTTAGTTTTATAGATTAACTTAGTTTAACTATTGGTGATGTTAGTTTTTACTGATACCGTGAGTTGCATAGTAAATATAAACTCAACAAGGAATAATTATGGAAGAACAACTCTCGCTCTTTTCTGCAAGTGACGTTGAAAGGTATATAAATGATTACGCAATTCCATGGGGTATTAATATCGCCATGGCAATCGCAATTTATGTGATTGGTAAAATAGTCGTAGGCCTGTTGTTATCAGTTTTCAGACGCGTAATGGCCAAATCTAAATACGACGACATGCTCGTCGATTTCTTAGAAGCAATCATTAGCGCCATATTAATGCTTTTCGTTATTGTGGCATCGTTAGACCAACTTGGTGTTGATACCACATCGCTTGTTGCTATTTTAGGTGCAGCTGGACTAGCCATTGGTTTGTCATTACAAGATTCGCTCAAAAATTTCGCAGCGGGCGTTATGCTTCTAGTATTTAAACCCTTCAAATCGGGTGATTTTGTTGAGGCTGGCGGAACAGCGGGTTCTATTAAAAAGATTGGCATCTTCACTACCACAATGACAACACCTGATAACAAAGAAATTATCGTACCAAACGGTAATATCTACAGTGGAAACATCACCAATTATTCTGCTAAAGCAACGCGTCGCGTTGATATGGTAGTTGGAATTGGTTATGACGCTGACCTACTGAAAGCAAAAACCGTTCTACTAGAAATGATTGCTGCTGATGAACGAATTTTAACGGAGCCTGCACCACAGGTTGCTGTGTCTGAATTAGCCGATAGCAGCGTGAATTTTGTGGTTCGCCCATGGGTGAATGCAGCAGATTTCTGGGGCGTTAAGTTCGACTTCACTGAAGCGGTTAAATTGCGTTTCGATGAAGAAGGTATCTCAATTCCGTTTCCACAAATGGATGTGCATTTGCATAAAACAGATGGCGAATAAGACTACGCCCGCTTGATAATCAAAAACGCCGCTTTTAAGCGGCGTTTTTTTGTTACTGTTACTTTGAATTATTGCTTACAGTTGGGACGATTGTTCGTGGCTTGATAGTCAGCAAGCGCTGGGCTCATGTTTGCTCTTAAATCATCAATACGCGTTTGTGGAGCCGGATGAGTAGATAAAAACTCCATTGGGCTATTTCCTCCACTCGCTGCCTCCATATTCTGCCAAAGGTTGACAGACTGACGAGGGTCAAAGCCTGACTTTGCCATTAGCTGAAGACCTATTTCATCGGCCTCTGATTCGTGAGTTCTGCTGAAAGGTAATTGAACGCCAACCTGCATACCTAACCCGATAGCCGCCATAATAGGGCCAGACTGAGGCACTTCATTCGCTGCTAGCACTTGGCCTGCTGCCTGAGTACCCATATTAATTAAGGTAGATTGAGACATGCGCTCGTTTCCGTGCTCAGCGATTACGTGTCCTACTTCATGTCCAATGACTGCTGCAAGCTGGTGCTGGTTTTCAGCGACACCAAGAAGGCCAGTATAAACCCCTATTTTACCGCCAGGTAAGGCAAATGCATTGACTTGCTCGTCATCAAAAACAATCACTTCCCATTGCCCATCGAATACAGAAGCAGGCACCTGTGCAGTAATTGCATTGGCAATACATTCTACGTAGGTATTTTGTACAGGCTTGGTAGAAACTTTGAGTTCTTCTTTCATGCCTGAAAACGCTTGTGCTCCCATCTCAGACAACTGGGAGTCAGAAAAAAGCAGCACTTGGTTTCTGCCAGTTGGGGAGGTAGCACAGGCTGATAGTGCGAGCGCTGCGGCCACCGCCGCTGATAAGGTGAATTTCAATTTCATTTTGAGTCCTTTGTGTCTTTAACATCGTTTGGCTTTGGGCTTGATGATCTTTGGTCTGCACGTTTACGCAGTTTTTAAGCCAAAAAAGCGCATAAACGTGCAGACCAAAGGTCATAAGGCTAACGCTAAGCATACCTTTATTTTTGTTGCATCAATAGTGGCTAAATTATTTAGTGGTGACCGAGGTACGTAGCGGGAAAAATATCATCGCTAATTATGTAGTTGATAGCCCTTGGTAAAGCCTTTGCCAAATTAATATTTGTGTCATAAACTGGCTTTAATTTATACATAGAAGTTACATGATATTTCTGTTGTACTGGAATTATGTTGAACAGATACCTATACCTGCTGATTGTACTAGTGCGCAGGAAGCGATACCTATTTCAACAGTTCAACACTGAATAACACACTAATAAAAAGGAAATAAAAATGGCGGTGCGTAATAAATTCAAGTACGGATTACTCGCTCTTCTTGTGTCTGCATCATTAACGGGGTGTGGTCTGGATGGCGATGATGGTGAGCAAGGCGAAACGGGTGCTCAAGGGCCTCAGGGTGAACAGGGAACACCTGGCGCAGATGGTTCTGACGGTACTGATGCATCAATTGGTATCGCCTTAGATGTCGTTGGTCGTGCATTTTTAGGTAATCAGGGCGCTGCGGAAATTGTTCAATATCACGCAGATACCCAGACGATTTACGCGACTAACACCTCAACGAATACTATAGCGGTTATTCCCGCAAGCACTGTCACTACAGCGGCGTTGGGCGACCCGATAAACTCAATAAACCTGACACCCTCTACTGTTGATTTACCAGCGGACGTCAATGGTGTTGCTTTAGGTGGTGTTAATAGTATTGCGGTTAGCGGTGATCTTATGGCTGTTGCCGTATCCGCAGCAGTGAAAACTGACAACGGTTATGTGCTTTTCTACAATGGTTTAGATAGCGCAACGCCGGCATTTTTAGATTCGGTAGAAGTGGGCGCATTACCAGATATGGTGACGTTCACTCCTGATGGCGGCAAAGTGTTAGTGGCAAACGAAGGCGAGCCTTCGGACGATTACACGGTAGACCCAGTTGGTTCGATATCAGTTATCAATGTACTTGCCAGTGGTGAACCAGAAGAAACGGGAACCACCGTTGGGTTCACTGCATTTAATGGTTCACAAGCCGAGCTTATGGCACAGGGCATGATGTTTCCCAACCCATCTGGTCGCACAATCAATGGGACTGCCATTGCAACGACAGTGGCCCAAGACCTAGAGCCTGAGTACATCGCAGCAACTAACGACGTAGCGTACGTCAGCTTGCAAGAAAATAATGGCCTAGCGGTTTTAGATTTAGAGGAGTTAACGGTTGATGTTGTTGGGTTAGGTACGAAAGCATGGGCTGATTTGAATATCGATATTCAAGAAGACAGTTCAGTAAGCTTTGGTCAGTACACCGGTTTATACGGCGTGTATCAGCCAGACAGCCTTGCTACTTTTACTTGGAAAGACGCTAACTTTATAGTGACAGCTAATGAAGGTGATGCTCGTGAATACTTCTTTGATGCCGCTGATGATGCTGCATGTACCGCTGCAGGTGGCGTTTCTTTTGATGAAGACGACGGCTGTTTAGCGTACACTGATGAAGTACAAGTGGATGATTTAGTTGCAGAAGCAAACTCTGAATTAGCGATGTTGCAAGCTACTGGTGAAGCTGATGATTTGCGTGTTACGACAGCAATGGGTGATGCTGACAACGACGGTGAATACGACGCTGCATTTACCTACGGTGCACGTTCATTCACAATCTGGGATCAAAACGGTTTAGTGGTTTTCGATTCAGGTGATGATTTTGAACGCATTACGGCGTCGGTGCACGGCGCGCAGTTTAATAACAACAATGATGAGAACGAAAGCGATTCACGCTCTGAAAACAAAGGGCCTGAGCCGGAAGCCATTACTGTTGGTCAAATTGGCGATCGTACGTACGCCTTTATCGGTCTAGAGCGCATGGGCGGCATTTTCGTTTATGATGTGACTAATCCGTATGATGCGCAATTTACCGAATACGTAATTAACCGTGACCTAACTGAAGGCCTAACCTCTGACGATGTGATTGGCGACTTAGCGCCTGAGAGTTTAGTATTTGTTAGTGCTGACGATAGCCCAAGCGGTGAAGCGCTGCTGGTTGTCGGTAACGAAGTAAGTGGCACCGTTTCGGTATGGCAAATTAGCCAGCTGTAATAAAATATGACAACAACCTAGTGCGTTGTAATAGTGATAAAAACCCGCTTGAAAGCGGGTTTTTTTGTTTGCCCAGCGAAGCTGGCAAACCCGTCAGGTTGAAAGAAACCTGAATCACCCTGACTGAGGGGAAGATAATCCGAATGGCAAGGGCGTTGTTGGCCAACGGCAGGGTCCGAAGGAAGCCATAGGAAGTTAGAGGTACACAACGCAAGTGAACCTGATTCGGCAAGACAGGAGGGTAAGCGTGCAAAATAGCGTGAAGCCCGATACTCGGTCAGTCCTGTTTTGTGCTTGAGGGTGGGATTTCTAACAGGGAGCCAGTGCAGTAACTGGGGAAGCCTGGCACCTAAACTTACTTAGAGTAAGTGGTTAACGTTCAAGGGGAGACTCAAGATGTTAATCGGTGTGAGGTGGCAGATGAAGCCGTAGTAGTGAGTAAAGTTCGGCCTGTGAAAGCTAGTAATGGTGTGGAGGATAAAACCGAACTGACCATCAGCAGTGTTTGATGGCGTCCTTATCAGTCAAAAGCTGATTAGGATGGCGAAGGGCGGAAGTACATAGTCAGTCTGTGATGAGCAGATGTTTTTTTTTCAGTGGTACACGAATCGATTAGCTATCGACGTCTTTGTACTTGGTTTGTCGCAGAAACGATAGACTGGCTACGAAACGGTACATGGGAGTAATGTGGACATGTTGAGTAGATTGCCATTTGGCTAGCACGCTCAACTACCATGTGAAATAGACCAACACGAAGAGAAGGTATCGGCCCCACACAGCACACTGTCTTCGAGAGGAAGCGTGCGGGTTTATTATAGTTTGTACGGTCACTTGCTTAATAAAGCAAGACTGTTCAAGGGATTTAAAAAGGTATTCAAAGCGAAAGGCGCGGCCGGAATAGATGGGCAGAGCCTGAGTGCGTTTGCCTCAAATCTGGATAATGAACTTACGCAGCTTCTTCTCGAACTCAAAACCAAACGCTATCAAGCGCAACCGGTAAGACGGGTAGTTATCCCGAAAGACGGTGGCGGCGAGCGTCTGTTGGGAATCCCAACGGTAAGGGATAGGGTCGTTCAGCAGTGCTTAAATGACCTCCTAACCCCCATCTTCGAAGAGCAGTTCCACCCATCAAGCTTTGGTTATAGGCCGAAGCGGAGCTGTCATGATGCTATCAATAAAGCCACGATGTTTATCCGTCGATATAGGCGTCAACACGTGGTGGATATGGACCTGTCGAAGTGCTTTGATAAGCTGGACCATACGCTTATCATTAAGAGTATCAAAAGACGGGTCCGTGATGGCAGCGTGCTGAGCCTTATTACTCAGTTCTTACAAAGTGGAGTGATGGTAGATGGACATTGGCAGCAAACAGAAACAGGCAGTCCGCAGGGTGGGGTAATAAGTCCACTGATAGCGAACATCTA
Source organism: Alteromonas sp. P256 (assembly GCF_036864455.1). NCBI lineage: Bacteria > Pseudomonadati > Pseudomonadota > Gammaproteobacteria > Alteromonadales > Alteromonadaceae > Alteromonas > Alteromonas sp. P256. The sequence continues at coordinate 263,432 of NZ_JAZETM010000004.1, read as the reverse complement.
TCTGGATGCGTTCGATGAGGAAATGAAACAGCGAGGGCACAGAATAGTGCGCTATGCTGATGACATCCTTATCTTGTGTTGCAGTCGTACAGCGGCAGAGAATGCCAAAGCACAAGCCACACATATCTTAGAAGGAAAGCTAAAGCTAAGTGTCAACACGGAGAAAACACATATCACACACAGTGACGATGGCGTGAAGTTCCTCGGTGTTGAAATCGGGACGAAACATACCCGCATACAACCTAAGAAACTCACCGCGTTTAAGGCGAAGCTAAAGCAGATGACGAAACGCAATGGCGGAAAACCCCTGCAATCAGTCATCAATGCACTAAACCCACTGCTAAGAGGGTTTGGTTACTACTTCAAGATAGCCAATGCGAGCAGGGCGTTCAAGTAACTTGCGAGCTGGCTACGAAGGCGCTTGCGCAGTATCCAACTCAAGTTATGGAAGAAGGCGAGCCGCCTCCATCGCTGGCTAAGACAGCATGGTTATAAAGGTCAGTTTGCCCACATCAACATGACGAGTTGGTGCAGTGCACGCAGCCCCTTAGCTAGCTATGCGATGCCAAACAGTTGGTTCGATGAACTCGGGCTAATGAACTTGGAGAATGTTGCAACGGGATATGTGTTTAGCAATTACGCTAAATAACTATGTGCATGAGCCGTATACGAGGCCCGTATGTACGGTTCTGTGAGAGGGATGAGGCGGTGACGCCTCACCCTACTCGATGTTTCAGGGGTTTGCGAGTCACTCTAGCGCATTTACACACTGTGAACTCACTGATATATGTAAGCGCGCCTCGATGTTGGAGAATAGTTACAGAGCGACTTGATTGAGGTAAGCTATAGCAAAAGAAGTGGCGTTTTATAGGATGCCAGCGAGCAAAGATGTCGAAGGTTTGCCTAATTCAAATACACAGATTGTGTATTGATGCCTTTAATATTGATGCGTAGGTGATTCAGCCGTAAATCAAGGCACAGGCGATTGCTTTAATAATAGGGTTTGTGCCCCTGTATTTGCCATCTAAGTTCACCAAATAATAGAAGCGTATAATTAGAAGAGAGTAGCTATGTCTCAGCAAGTCGTGATAAGTGGCGTGGGTGTCTGGCACCCTGAAGAAAGCATCACCAACGAAGAATTGGTAGCAAGTTACAATGCGTATGTAGACAGTTTCAACGAAAAGAATAAACAGGACATCGAAAGCGGCGACGTAGCGCCAATGCCTTATTCAAGTGCTGAATTCATCGAAAAAGCATCAGGTATCAAAAGCCGATATATCTATCAGAAAGAAGGTGCTTTGGATATTGAGCGAATGAAGCCTAAAATTTCTCCTCGCAGCGATGATGCCTTGTCCCATCAGGCTGAAATAGCTGTTGAAGCTGCGCGCTTGGCGCTTGATTCAGCGAACGTAAATGCAGAAGAGATAGATGCCGTTATTGTGTCGTGTGCCTATACACAACGGGCATATCCCGCAATTGCCATTGAAGTACAAGAAGCACTGAAAATAGAAGGTTTTGGTTTTGACATGCTTGTGGCATGCTCAGCAGCAACGTTTGGAATGCACAGAGCATTTGAAATGTTAAGTGCCGGCAACGCTTCTCGAGTGTTGGTGATAAACCCTGAGCTAGTATCGCCGCAAATAAACTATACCGATCGAGATAGCCACTTCATTTTTGGCGACGTAGCCACAGCAACCGTTATGGAATTAGCTGATACTGCAAAAAGCGAGCATGTGTATGACGTGCTGAGCACAAAAGCGGTCACCAAGTTTTCAAACAATATACGCTCGAATTTTGGTTATTTAACCAGAGCTGAAGACGTTGAACCCTACGGTGTCGACAAGTTGTTCCATCAGGCAGGGCGCAAAGTGTTCAAAGAAGTTTGTCCCATGGCGGCCTCACACATCGAAGCACATTTAGAAAAACATAATATTACGCCTGTGCAAGTGAAACGATGGTGGCTACATCAGGCGAATATCAATATGAATACTTTGATCTGCAAGCGCCTGCTTGGCAGAGATGCCACACAACAAGAAGCGCCAATTGTACTAGATGAGTATGCTAACACAGCGTCAGCAGGCTCGGTGATTGCGTTTGGATTGCATCATCAAGACCTAGTCTCTGGTGATGTGGGCGTGCTATGTTCATTTGGTGCAGGTTACTCGATTGGCTCGTTGGTCGTTAAAAAACGCTGAGCATTTAAAATCAAGCGTTTGAAGATAAGTGCTTGAAGACGATTAAAAGAATAGCGCTTTGAAAGAGCACTTGAGAGAATTAGCCTATCGGCACCCAAATAATAAGACTTACTAGGATGACAGCGAAGGGATGGTTTCAGATTTAGGTTATGGGCTAAATAGCCTAGCGCATTTAGCACTGCTACTTTTATTGCTAACGGTAAGGAAGCCAGGTGTAGCGAAGCATTTACTTGTGCTCGCTACTGCTACCACATTCGTTTGGTCGACAAGTTTAATTACGGTGCTGTTTGGCCCTATTTCACTAAACGGGTTGTTAACTGTCGACATTGTAAAACAGCTGGCGTGGCTTCTTTTTCTTGCTGGCTGTATTCAAACGAATTTTCAAAACCTTCATCACGTGCTTCGTCGCCCTGCGACACTAATGATCATAGCGCCAGCTTTTGTCGCACTGGTCGCTCCCTATCTATTTGCTATTGACCCTACGTGGCGTTTTCTAACCCTCATTGTGCTGTCGCTGGAGGTGCTGGTACTACTCGAGGTTGTCTATCGCCAAGCTGGACGGGAACAGTGGGCGTTTAAACCCCTTATCATTTACCTTGGTGCAGCAAATGTATTTGAATTTGTTACCTATGCAAATGCAACCATGGTGAACCAAGTCGAAGTCGGATACATTGCAGCGCGCGGTTATATCTATTTCCTGCTCATGCCGCTCCTCGTTATCTCCATTCGTCGTATCCATCACTGGGGTATCGACATTTTTATTTCCCGAGATGTAGTACTGCATAGCTCCCTGTTACTTGTGGCTGGTGGCTATTTATTTGTCATGGCCGTTGTTGGCTATGCGATTAACTTTGTAGGGGGGAGCTGGGGCGCCACAGTACAAATTATTTTGGTGGTCATGTCTTTCGCCTTGTTAGCCACTGTCTTTTTATCAAATGCATTTCGAACAAAAATTAAAATATTCATCACCAAGCACTTTTTTGCTAATCAATATGATTATCGAGTGGAGTGGGTCAAGCTTACAAAATGGTTAACTCGCTCAGGGGATAGTACCTCAGACGTTTATCATTCGGGGCTAACCGGTCTACTAAATGCAATTCAATACGATTCAGGTCTGTTGTTCAAAGTATCAAGAAGCGGCTTCGATTGCGTCGCCACGGCCGCACCGCCTAGCGATACAAGCTTGAATGACAAGCAGCGCGCTATGCTCACGCAGCTTATTGAATATAGCGGTGAGAAAGGGTGGGTAATTGATACGGATGCTTATTTGGTGAAGCCCTTTGACTATGAAGGGTTAAAGCTTGATAGAGAACTCTTAAAACAGTGGGATTACCAACTATTCATACCCTTCATGCAAGATTCCCAGGTGTGGGGCTTTGCGTTATTAGCCGCGGGTGATAAAGAAAAAGTCGGTTTGAACTGGGAGGTTAAAGATTACCTCAACGCAGTATCAGAGCAAGTCGGCACCTTTATACAACATCATGAAGCAGCCCAAGTCGTCGCTGAAAATGCACAATTTGCAGCTTTCAATCGAATGTCCGCATTTGTGTTGCACGATTTGAAAAACGTGCTCGCTCAGGTAGACCTCATTCTTGCTAATGCGCAGCAGCACAAGCACAATCCCGAGTTCATTGAAGATACGTTTGAGACGCTTGAGCACACAAAAGCGCGTATGGAAAAAATGCTGAAACAATTAACCGATAAAAAGGTCATTGAAGAGAGTGTGAATGATGAACAGTATCTATCGCGCATTGCCAATGAGGTAGTAACGCAGCGCTGCAGTTCAATTTCTCCCATACCAAAAGTCCATTTGATGAAAGAAGAATCTGTTATTGTGGACAAAGAGAAAGTGGCCAATGTACTTTATCACTTAATCAGTAATGCTCAGCAGGCTACCGCAGATGATGGCGAGGTTGATGTGGTATTGACGGTTGATGGCGCAGAGCGCACGCAAATGATCATGATTGAAGATACCGGTACCGGCATGGAGAGAGCCTTTATTGAAGAGCGCCTCTTTAAACCCTTTGACACGACCAAGGGGAATGCAGGTATGGGCATTGGCGCTTACGATGCAAAAACCTACCTAGAATCTATCGGCGGCAAACTTACCGTACAAAGTGAAGTGGGAAAAGGAAGCTGTTTTACTCTGCATTTTCCCATAGAGTAGGCGATGATAGTTTTCGCGAAATAGCGCTTAGGCGCATTGAGCACGCAATCAAATACGAGCGCAGTGGATTGTTCGCGGCGTATGATGAAGTAGAAGAATAGGATGACAAGATGACAGACACCATACTGGTAGTTGATGATGACCTCGGTATCCAAAAGCAGCTTAAGTGGAGTTTAACCGACTACAACGTTGTGTTTGCCGATGATCACACCTCGGCAATTGCCCAGTTGCGACGTCATGAGCCCAAAGTTGTTACTCTTGACCTAGGGCTCCCTCCAGACCCTGCAAACGCTTCAGAGGGACTGCGTATACTTCACGATATAATTTCTCTCGCGCCTCGTACAAAGGTAATAGTGGTAACGGGCAACAGCGATAAACAAAATGCGTTAAAGGCCATCGACTTCGGTGCCTATGACTTTTATCAAAAACCTATCGACTCAGATACGATAAAGCTGTTGGTAAATCGCGCCTTAAACTTAGCAAAATTGGAACACGAGAACGCTATTTTAGCCCGTACTCGTACCGGGATGTCTCGAATTGTAGGAAACAGCGAAGCCATTCAGACGGTGGTAAGACGTGCAGAAAAAATAGCAAATACTGATATCAGTACGCTGCTTCTTGGGGAAAGTGGTACAGGTAAAGAAGTGTTTGCCCGCAGTATTCACGAACATAGCCCGCGAAAAGATAAGCCGTTCGTAGCAATAAACTGCGCATCGATACCAGAAAATTTACTGGAGAGCGAGCTATTTGGTTATGAGAAAGGCGCGTTTACAGGCGCTAACAAAACTACGCTGGGTAAAATAGAAACCGCCCAGGGCGGGACTCTATTTCTTGATGAAATTGGCGATATGCCTATTGGCTTACAGGCAAAAATGCTGCGTTTTCTTCAAGAGCGCATTATCGAACGTGTAGGTGGAAGAAATGAGATACCCGTTGATATACGAGTTATCTGTGCGACCCACAGAGATCTGCAGGCCATGGTAGCGAGCGAAACATTCAGAGAAGATTTATACTACAGGGTAGGGGAAATGCCTATTATGATCCCACCGTTACGAGACAGGGATCAGGATGTCATTTTACTCGCACGAACGTTTCTCAATACTTATCGGGAAGAATTTAAAGCGAAGGCAAAAAGTTTTTCCGAATCTGCGGTTAATGCCATGCTTGCTCACAAATGGCCTGGCAATATTCGGGAAATGCAGAATAAACTTAAATCAGCGGTAATTATGGCCGAGGGAACGGTGATACAGCCAGATGATTTAGGGTTGTTACCTGCAGATGGTGTTGACGAGCCCACCACATTAAATTTGAGAGAAGTGCGAGAAATAGCGGAAAGCAAGGCAATTCGAAACGCTTATCAAAAAGCTGAAAAGAACATGTCAAAGACAGCGGAGTTACTCGGGGTTACAAGGCCAACGCTTTATTCGCTTATTGATAAATATCACTTGGAAGATATTAAAAGTAGCGACTGAGCTAGAGAAACAGGCTTGCGTACCTGTACCATGAAATAATAGGCCGTTAAAAAGCGGCGAGTAAACACAAGAACTGTTGAGTAGTTTCCATAACGTGAAGTGTTGATTGGCTTACGCCAACTAACACTTCACAGGGCAACTTGCTAAATAGCTAGGAAATTCGTACTCGTTGAATTAGCCTTGCGAATCGCATTCACTAAATTAGTCTTGCGTGTCGCATTCGCTAACGTCGCCACCCATTTTCTTCTTCATTTTGATACACGCTTCGCGCATTTTTTCTGATGCAGCATCTTTCAGCTCTTCAGATTTTTTAGCGCCTTTGTCCATCATTTCAGAGCCCATTTCTTTGCCGTCTTCGTATGCATCAGAAGCCATATCTTTGCCGTTTTCATACGCGTCAGACGCCATCTCTTTACCTTCTTCGTAGGCATCAGATGTTGCATCTTTGGTCTCATCCCATGAACCTGCTGCTTTCTCTTTTGCATTTTCATAGGTATCAGCAGTTGCTTCGCCTGCCTTTTCCATTTCAGCCATTACTTCTTCTTTTGGCTCTTCTTTCTGATCAGAGCAGCCTGCTACGCCAAGGGTGGTAAGTAGTAGTGCTAGCGCAATTGTTTTTGTTTTCATGGTAAAACTCCTTTTGCCGGATAATTTGAGTGCTGTTGTTACAAGTTGATAAGTGTAGAACAGGCAATGAAGAATCCATATTTTAGCCTTAGTCTTCGCTTAACTTCACGAGTCTAGCTTAATTCTAAAGCAAAGTGTGAGAAGTATTTGTAAAGCGAGAATTAGCGCCGCAAACGAAGAAACTGCAATGGGTCAATGCCATAGTGAATTAAATGGGGCCGTCAATTTAGATAGCTCCAACAGGCTTACTATGCCCTGTAAACATAACCTCAAGCTGGAAAGTATTTGGCTTTACTTCCACAAACAGCAGCGAACCGCATATATGGCAAATATGATGTGTTTCGCCGCTTGAGGCATGGAGTCGTGCGACACTTGATGGTGCGCAATCTACAATGACATGCTGTTTATCAGCTTCAAGTAGTATCTTACTGTCATCTGTTGGCAGTGACGTTGAAGAATGAGCTTCAAAATGGTTGCCATCGGCTAATTCAAAATGCACAGCTTGGCATTTGCAATTTCCCCTATACATACTGTTACCTCGTTACTTCTTCAGGCCATTGAATACTAGCGATATTGTTAAATGATGTTGCTATTCTTGAACTTGGAAAGTCGAACTTACAGTCTAAGGGCGTTCGATTGGCATCTGTCGTATGATACGTTTCGATTAGTCCAATCCACCCATTTCTCCCTGAAAGTTTAGCGGCATACAACGCATAATCAACTACCGCAAACGTTCGTTGCCACGCCTTATCGAAATGAGAAATTTCGTTAGGTGGCAGCAGTGAAAACCCAATGCTGCAGGTAAGCTTAACAGTCTTGTCATTGCCAATATTAAACACAGTGCTTGCGACTGTTGCCCGGCAACGCTCTGCTAATTCAGGAAGCTCTTCTCGCGAGGAGTGACGGCAAACCACAAGAAATTCTTCCCCGCCCCAGCGGATAATTAAATCGGTATGCCTAAATACCTCTTTAAGTACAGATGAAAATCCTTCGAGCACCTTATCGCCTGCCAAATGCCCATAATCATCATTGATACTTTTAAAGTGGTCTATATCAATGAGTAAACACAGCAGATCCCGCTGCTTTGACGGCGCAGATATATTGGCAATTTCAGCCTGACTGCGTTTAATCTCTGAAGGTAGTTGCGATTCCAAGTAATGTCGATTGTATAACCCAGTGAGTGGGTCGCGTAAGCTAACATGCTCTAAGGTTTTGTAGGCTTGTTCTAACTCACTATTTTTTTCTTGCAAGATTTCAGTTTGTTGCCTAACCTCACGGCGTAAAATAATGGTTTGTTGGCGCTGCTTAAACCTACTCCACATTAAAAAGAGCATGAGTAATACTGCTACAGATGCACTCCAGAAAAGGGTGTTTTTTAGTTTTTCTCGCTCTGCTTTTGCAATAACAAGCTGTTTGGACTCTTCCAGTTTTTCAAGCTCTCCGGACTGCCTGACAAGCTCAATTTCAGCTTGAAGCCCCTTTAAGGCATTCTGGGTTTCGGAATTAAGAAGCGCCTCGCGAAGCTCTTGAACCACCGACTGTATGTCCAGTGCTTTCTCGAAATCGCCAAGGCTAACATTGGCGCTTAACTGAATAGCTAAAAAGCGCAATTGGTCTCGCACGTTCCCATGTTTTCTAGCGTCTACGGTGCCGGCGCGGGCGAAGACGAGAGCTAGGTCAAACTGTCGTTCTCGCATATAGCCCTGAGCAAGCGCTAAGCGCACATCATTGACTAAACCAATTTGTCCTGATTCCAATGCAAAGCTCATTGCCTCTTGCAACAAAGCAGTTCCTTTAGCTGTGTCTCCCGTTTCTAACAGCGCTTTGCCCATTGACATCTTTGCCTCGAAAATAGCGCCTACATCATTGGTCGATAAAAGAAGGTCAAGCCCATCAGTAATTGATAGCAGTGCCTCTTCTTTCTCGTTGTCTCTTAACTGCAGGCTTCCCATTTTGGTTTTTATCATTCCCAATAAGCGCTTATTTTCTGCATTTGCGCTCAAGTCGGAAACTGCAGAATAGGCGTCCTCATAATACGTAAAGGCGAGGGAGGTGTGGTCAAGTAAAGCGTAAATATCTCCAATATGAGATAAGCACAAACTGGAATAAGTGACGTTGTCGTTATCTCGAAATACAGCCAAAGCGAGCGTTAAAGGCTCCAAAGCGAGCTCTAATTTATCTTGCTCTTTATATACAATGCCTAACTCTAAATGCACTCTTGCTTTAAGCTGTCTGTCATTTCGCATTTCGGCAATCGATAGGGATCTGCGCAAATACTCTTCTGCTGAAGCGTAATTTGAAAGGTGCCGTTCAGCGCTGGCTAAGTGTAGAAGTGAACGAGCTACGTTGAGTAACTGGCCTTCACGTGTATAAGTTTCAAGCGCTGCGTTTAATACTGCTTTGGAAACTTTAAATCGTGAGTAGGTTTGAAGCAGCTTTCCCAGTGGTAGATAACCTGATGAGGCGTTATCTTTTTGAAGCGACGTTTCTATAAAAAGCAACGCTTGTCTGTCAGCATCTGAATACCTTTTTGCTTCTAGAAGCCCGCTAATAACGTTGAGTTCATTGAATTCGTTTTTTTTATAACTTTGTGCATGCGATGGTGTGACGAAGATACTGCTTAGTAAAAGAGAAAGAACAAGAACAAGCGAGTGAATGAGCTTTAAGCTGTAAACCACGTTCTTCCTCCTGAGTTGCGTGATAAGATTTTTAATAGTAACTCTGTAGCTGATAGCGTTGTAGGTGTCGCGTTTTAGATAGAGCTTTTGGGCTCTTTTTTTAGCGGTCCTTGTTTTTGGAGCGCTAAGTAGCAAGTGCCGCCATGATGGCATCGATATGCTGCCATCATGCATAGACGATACGCTGTTTTTAAATAGTGTCTAAGATGGCGGTTATACTTTAGTATAAATAATTAAGCGAACTGAGCCTAAACAAAGCTCAGTGTTTTATAGTCTCTATTTCTTTATGAAGCGTGTTGAGTCACCACGCTCATTTCTTTTTAGCACCGCCACCTGTGCTAGCGCTTTCTGTAAATAGAGGTTTTGTTACTTGGCGTTTGGCAAATTCAACTGATATCCATTCTCTTATTAGTGCTGATTTCGCCACACCACTATCTTGTGAGAGTAGTGAAAGCTGTGTAATGCATTCGGGTGTAAGCGTGAAAGTTGCATGGCGCATTCCTTTTGGCTTCTTCTGAATGGCATCACACTTAACCGCTTTCAGACACGGTTTTAATTGGGTGCCTTTTGGTCTTTGGTGCGGGTTTGCCTGCGTTTCTAATGGCGTTTCTTGATGTAACCCCTTACCCGCTGCGTAAGATATAGCATCGTCAATAAACGAATCGACAGTGTGAAGCGTGGCTTTAGCTGACGGCTTCGACTTTTTGAGGCTGAGTAAACTCATGCGAATCCTCCACTTTTCCCGCTAATAGCTCTTCAAACAACGTTCTTATTTCGTGAGAGGCTTTACCTTCTGGCTCACTCTCTATGACTGACTGTCCTGATTCTTCTGAGTCATCATACATATTGCGGCTAAATGTGACTGCGTTAAGCACCGGAATACCGAAAGAGCGGCATACCTCTTTCGCTTCTAAAATTCGTCCTGCAAGGCTAGGAAGAGAAGGACACTGCGTTACAACAAATGCCGCATTCATTTTTGGATTTACCATTTTACACGTCGACAATATATCTTCCATGTGAGGAACGGTTTTTAAGTCTCTGCGTTTAGGGCGAAGCGGAATAAGAATATGATCGGCCACTGCCATAGAAGAGCGAAGTGCAAGGTTGTCTTGCCCACCACAATCTATTACGACGTAATCGTAATACTGGCGAAGATTTAAAAGTTCGTTACGTATTTTTCCGTATAACTGAACGCAATTTATTTCAGCGAGTCTCGGGTTGGCTTTTCTCTCTTGGATCCAATCCGATGTGGTTCGTTGAGGGTCACAGTCGACCATTAGCACATTTGCTCCTTTTTCGGTACGCAAATACACTGCTATGTTTTGGGCTAAGCAACTTTTACCGCTTCCGCCTTTTTCACCACCGACGAGAATAATCATGGTACAAACCCTCAAGTAAACCTTTAATAAATCGTTGTGCTACCAGCGCGAACCGCGTGTTGAATTTGCGGCGTCGGTAACCCATAAAATCAAGCATAGAAACACTTGAGTGAATCTTCAGCATCAAAAACGATATTAACGAATGTAGTTAAATACCTAATCATGATTAAGTGACCGTTGATATGGCATACTCGCACCGTAACGCAGTTTATAGAGCGTGCCGCAGTTTTAAGAGGCTATCTATTGATTTGTGATCTAACACAAACTAGTCTTGTTACAACGTGTTTTTCTATTGTGTACTTGAGATGCAGAATCACTGCACCTTTAATATGTGTCGCGAATCTGCGCACAAACAACATGTGGCGTGAGTGTGCGCACAAAGCACGTAGAGTGAACAATATTCACGCAGCAAAATTTGTACAGCAAAGATAAGCAGCCCCTAGTAACAGTAATTTTAATAGTGAGAGAAATATGTCAGAGAGCCGTTTCACATCCAAAGAAGGCCAAAAAGTACCAAGCGTAACGTTTCAGTGTAGAGAAGGTGAGTCGTGGGTAGCGAAAACGACGGACGACATTTTTGCGAAAAAGAACGTTGTCGTGTTTTCTTTACCGGGGGCATTCACGCCAACGTGCTCATCTACACATCTACCTCGTTTTAACGCCCTTGCGAAAAAGTTCGCTAAGCACGGTATCGACGACATTGTGTGCATGTCAGTGAATGACACTTTTGTTATGAATGCATGGTCTGCTGACCAAGAGGCAGAAAATATTACCGTTATACCCGATGGAAATGGAGAGTTTACTGATGGCATGGGCATGCTAGTAGACAAAGCAGACTTAGGGTTTGGTAAACGCAGCTGGCGCTATTCTATGCTAGTGAAAGACGGCGTGGTTGATAAAATGTTTATTGAACCAGATGTGCCGGGCGACCCATTTGAAGTATCAGATGCCGACACTATGCTCGCATACATAGCCCCTGAAGAAGAGGCGAATGCACCGGTTGCACTCATTACTAAACCCGGTTGTCCTTTCTGTGCAAAGGCCAAAGCACTGCTTACAGAAAAAGGCTATGATTATGAAGAGCTCGTGCTGGGCAAAGATGCGACGTTAACCAGCCTTTCAGCAATGAGTGGAAGAGAAACAGTCCCTCAAGTGTTTATCGGTGGTAAGCACATTGGTGGCTCTGATGATTTAGAAGCCTTCTTCAGCTAAACGGGTTGTTGTAAGCTAAAGGTAATTTGAACACCAATTAGCGGGGCCGTGATAACATGGCCCCGTTTTTTATTGTCATATGCTAACCGCCGTTTTTTTGAGTTTTTCCGTGGAGATTTAAGGTGTCGTCAAAATTAGGTTTTAAACTACTTTCTGCGCTCATACTGTCGTTAATGTCGATGTTAGCTGGGGCGAATGAAGCCAATGAACGCTTTAAAAGCTTTTACGAGAGCGAGTGGGGACAGACACAGACTTGCCGCGAAACGGCGTTAAATAAGTTTGGCGTTTGCAGCAACGTTTTGCGAAACGAGGGAAATGCGCCTTTTATTTTGCACAATAAAAATAGCGAACGGGTTGCAGTGTTAGTGCACGGTTTAAGCGACTCTCCCTTTTTCATGCGTGCAATAGCACAAGTATTGTTTGATGAAGGTTTTTCAGTTGTGGTGCCGCTGCTACCGGGTCACGGCTTACGAGAAGCCGATGACGATATGTCGGATTGGAACCTTGCAGAGCGCTGGCAAGCCCACGTAGACGATGTCATTTCATTAGCTGGCACTATGGGAGACACTCTTGTAGTCGGCGGATTTTCCACGGGTGGTGCGTTAGCCGTTGATAACTATCTTACCAAGGAAAACAATATTGATGGACTCATGCTGTTTTCGGGGGCGTTAGCGTTGTCTGATAACGCGGAAGGCATGTCTCGAATTTGGGGTATAAAATTGCTTGCCAAAATTGTTGATGGCACTTACGAAACTCATGGTCCCAATCCTTATAAGTACCCTAACGTGGCTGGTTTTGCTGGCTTAGAGCTAATGGATATCATTAATGATATTCGCGACGTGATGGATGCTTCCAATGGCACTGAAGATAGTTCTGATGGCAGTACTTTTGAAAAAAACAGCGCTGATAAAAACAGCGCTGATAAAAACAGCTCTGGCGCACAGAAGCACATAGACATCCCTGTATTTGCTGCCCACTCTCAGGCGGATTCAACAACACCCATTTACGGGGTTGAAAACCTGATAGCGCAAAGTAAAGGTATCAACACGTTTTTCGTGATTGATGAATCATACAAGCTTTGCCATGCCGACTTAGTCGTTAACGCTGCGCTGCTTGCCAAAATGGACTTTAATGCAAACATGGTCAATCAACAGGAAGAATGCGCTATTCCAAAAGCAAACCCGTTGTTCCCTACCATGAAACTGATGTTAGTTGATTACCTGGCTAATTTTAAGTAAAGCAGGTTTAAGCAAGTCAGGTTTAAGTAAGGCAGATTTAAGTAAGGCAGGTTTAACCGTTGCGTTAAAAATCAGTGGCACAAGCCAGTACAGCACACGTAAGTAAAACATAAGCAACGAAGCCGTTTTAAACTAAGTGTGGATTGCAAGCTGACGACACTATGATTCAATAGACAGTAGCAATAAACAGCAAGAAAAAGGGGCGTTTTCTGTAGTGAAAACGCCCCTTTTTTTAATATTTTAGATTACATAAGACTCGGTGGGCAACAGTTACAGCCGTCTTTAATAAACGTGTTTTAGTGTGTTTCTGCGTAGTCTTCTACCTGTTGCCATACACGCAGTAAATTGCCACTCAATATCTTCTCAATATCGGCTCGGCTGTAGTCTCTGTCTAACAAGCCTTGCACTAAGTTTGGAAAACTCGACACGTCCTTCAGGCCTATTGGTAATGAGTCGCCAACGCCGTCATAGTCTGAGCCAATGCCTACGTGGTCAACGCCAATTAACTTAACTACATGATCAATATGGTCCAACACTTCGTCAAGTGTAGAGTATGGATAAGGCACTTCTTTGCGATACTGTGCTTCAAAATCTTCGAGCTTAGGACTGTCTTCGCCTTCAGCTTTTATCAGCGCTTTTCGCGCGTTAGTGAGTCCAGTGCGCCATTGACCCGCTTCTTTAGAAACAAAGCTTGAGCCAAAGTTAATCATGATCACGCCACCATTGTCGCCCAGCTTTTTAATCATGTCATCGTTCATGTTGCGCTCAAACCCTGGAGTAAAACGGCGCAGCGAAGAGTGTGATGCAATGACGGGAACGTGAGTAAGCTCAACCACCTGATAGAAGGCATCATCAGATACATGAGAAATATCCAGCATAATGCCAATGTTGTTCATTTCGCTAACCAACTGCTTCCCAAACGGGCTCAGCCCTTTCCACTGTCGACGCAAGTCATAGGATGAATCTGAAATATGATTAGACTGGCTGTGAGCAAGCGTAATGTAGCGAATGCCGCGTTCGTAAAAATCCTTCAGGTTATCTAAGTTACCCTGAATAGGTGAGCCATTTTCCATTCCAAGTGGAAGTGAAATAATGCCTTTTTCAAAATGTGCCTTTACGTCGCTCGGGCTTTTGGCAATGGCAAACTTATCGGGCGCTCTCGCCACGATAGCCTCTACGGAGTCAATAAGTAAATGTGCCAGTTGGGTTGATTCGGGTGAGTTATCCAAACTGGCTGGAACATAAATACTCATAAAAGGAGCGTTTAACCCTCCTTTTACCGCCCGAGGATAGTCAAAGTCACCATCGTCGGTGGCTTTTGTCACATCAACCCACTGGTTTTTAACTCTATAGGGAACATCAATATGACCATCGACAATAATGGTTTCCTTGGCAATGCTCACCGCTTTATCTGAAGCACTGTATGATTTGGAAACTGTAGAGCCATTGTCCTGTGCCTGGTCTTGAGACAATGGTACAAAAGCGAGTGCGCCAGCAGACAATACGCTGGCGGTAAAAAATGTGGTGATAGCCAGTGCACACTTACTCTTTAAAAAGTGTGTTGTTGGTAGACGCCCCTTCATTATTCTATTCCTTATTTGTTATTTTCATTACTCGTGGGTCATTAGGCGTAGATATAAGCCCTTGTGTTAGAGCTTTTAAACCAAAGCTTAACAGACACAATGAGCCTAATGCATATTTTGGTGGGCTACAACGACTGCTTTTCTATCGCTTATTATCGCAGTTTTTAAACGGGTTATTAGGGCCTGTTTATCACCTGCCTTTCGACTATTAGGCCTATTGGGCTAGGTTTTTACCTCAATTGCTCATTTTTAAAGCGGTCGGGCGTATTTACCTCAAGTTTACATTGCAATAAAAATTTAAAACTTGTTATTGTGAAGCTTGCGTGACTTCATTGCGCGAATACGGGATACTTCATGGCGCTATTTTCGGGAGAATCCCTGGGCGTGTTGACCTTTGCTGTACATCAGAGGTCAGCACGCCCTAGCGCTCGTCCGATGGGTGATGACGATATATCACCTGAACGGCAAAACTACATTTTTTGTGGCTCCGCACTTATCAAAACAAAAGCAGGGGCCACCGTTAACAAGTATGAGAAATAAATATGGCTATTAATTTTGTACCGCTAGATAAAGAAAAGCATAAAGACCTGAAGGTTGCGGTAAATTCATCTTTCAGCTTCGCAAAAAATACTCACCTTGCTGCGGCAACAATTCGTGAGTTTGCACAACTTGCGGCAACTATGCCTTTAGTGTTCATCGAAGATCCAACATCAAAGCGTCACCACGTAGTCACTATGCTAGGTATGGAACAAGGTCAAAACTTGTTTTTAACTGGCGACACGTGGAAAGGCCCTCATGTTCCAATGAACATTCTTCGTTACCCGTTTGACGTTCGTCCAGACGGCGACAAACTAGGTGTATACATCGACGAGAACAGCGACTTAGTATCAACGGGTGAAGGTCAAGCATTGTTCACTGATGCTGGCGAGCCAAGCGAGTTCCTAGACGGTCGTCAGAAGTTCTTAGCAGACCTTGCTAACAGCGAAATGCTAACACAGCGTTTTGTTGCTAAAGTGGTTGAGCTAGACCTTCTTGATCAAATCCAAATTCGCCTAACTTACCAAGACGGTAAGCAACGCAATGTAACTGGCATGATGAGTATCAACGAGAAGAAGTTACTTGAGCTTCCTGAAGAGCAAGTACTTGAGTTACATAAAGCGGGCTTCTTAGGTGCAATCTACGCGGTAATGATGTCTGTAGGTCAGCTAAACCGTTTGGTTGAACTTTCTAACGAGACAGAAAACCCAATTCGCAACATGCAGCTTTCAGCCGTTCAGCCTGAAGATCAACAAGCAAGCGAAGAAGCCCCAAGCGAATAATACATTTAACAGTAGGCTATACGGCCTGGCGTATTTCAAAGCCCCGCTTTTTGCGGGGCTTTTTGTATCTCACACAAATCCACGGTTAGCGACACTATTTACTGCAGTTCATCGATTAATTTTTATAGGCTAAATTTCTTTTCCCATTATTTTTCTCTTTTTTACATGCCTAATCATACACTTCCTCTTAGTACTGTATATACACACAGTTTAAAGCCAGTAAATACGCGGGCTTGGCGTCGTTTTTATACTTGACAGTGGGGATCAATGATACCTAAACTGTCACCTAGTGGGTAAATGTGGCGAAATGTGGATCAAATCATCATCACTTTGCAGATTTGTACTCAAAAAGTAAGAAAAATAAAAGCAAATAACAAAAGGCTAGGGGAATGTTCCGCGGCGCTAACGCAATTAATCTGGATACAAAAGGCAGACTAGCTATACCTACGCGGTATCGTCAGTCGCTGCTGGATGATTGTGAGGGACAACTTGTCTGCACTGTCGATACACAGCAAAGTTGTTTGCTACTTTACCCACTTCCCGAATGGGAAGAAATCGAGCTCAAACTCATTAAGCTCTCTAGTATGGTTCCAGCCGAGCGCAGAATGCAGCGCTTGCTATTAGGCCATGCTTCAGAGGGGGAAATGGATAAAAGCGGTCGAATTCTTATACCTACACCTTTGCGTGCTCACGCAAAGCTATCCAAAGAAGTCATGTTAGTTGGTCAGTTAAACAAATTTGAAATTTGGGATGCCGATGTTTGGGCTCAACAAATTGAGGTTGATATAGACACCGAACGCAAAGGCGAATTTGAACTTACCGAACGGCTACAGGATTTCTCTCTATGACATCGCAAAACACGTCATCAACAGGCGAATTTAAACATATTTCCGTATTGCTTGATGAATGTATCGAGGCGTTATCTATAAAGCCTAATGGCACTTATATTGACGCGACTTTTGGACGTGGTGGCCACTCTGCGCACATTTTAGCGGCGTTAGGTAGTGGCGGGAGACTTATTGCGTTTGACCGCGATCCACAAGCTATCAAAGCAGCTGAACGCTTTGCCGAGGACGAACGCTTCAGTATTATTCACGCGCCCTTCGGCAATATGGCCGAAGAAATAGAAGCCTTAGGTTTGACGGGGAAAATTGATGGCGTATTAATGGACTTAGGTGTGTCATCGCCTCAGCTTGACGATGCTGAACGGGGTTTTAGTTTTCTTCGCGATGGCCCTCTTGATATGCGTATGGATACCTCTAAAGGCCAAAGCGCAGCGGATTGGTTGGCGCACGCAGAAGAGCAAGATATCACGCAAGTTATAAAAGAGTTCGGTGAAGAGAAGTTTGGCAAGCGAATAGCCCATGCCATTGTGAATACTCGCAAGGAAACGCCTATTACTCGTACAGCGCAATTGGCGAAAATTATTGATGAAGCCGTGCCGGTAAAAGATAAATATAAGCATCCAGCCACGCGAGCATTCCAAGGCATTCGAATTTACATCAACGCTGAGCTTGAGCAGCTTCGCGTTGGGTTAAAAGCAGCGACGAGGGTGCTGGCAAAAGAAGGTCGACTAGCCGTTATTTCTTTTCACTCGTTAGAAGACAGATTGGTTAAACGTTTTATTAAAGATCAGAGTAAAGGGAAGTCGGTTCCTCACAATATGCCCATTACTCAAGCCGAAATTGATGCCGACAAAGTGCTAAAAGCGCTTAGCCGAGCTATCAAGCCATCTGAGCAAGAAGTCATCAACAACGTGCGCTCTCGAAGCTCAGTATTGCGGGTGGCCGAAAAGCTATGACAACGCCGAATAAAGCCAGTACTAATTTTAATTTAATACTGATTATCGTCTCAGATTTGGCCCGCAACAAGTTGCGGGTTTTGTTATATTTGATGGTTATTACAAGTGCTATGGCCGTGATTTTGAGTAGTCACCACAATAGACAGCAAGTTATTGCATTAGAAGACCTTATGCAGGAGAAAGACGAGCTTGACGTTGAGTGGCGAAATCTCGTGCTTGAGCAACGCGCTTTGACCGAGCACAACCGCATCGAAACCTTAGTTGAAAAGCAGCTTGGTATGTATCGTCCTACTGCCGATGATGAAGTGGTGGTTAGACTTAAATGAGCACGGTATCAACTACTCGGTCGCGCAAGAAGACAGGCGCAAAACAAAACGTAACGCCAAGTTTCATGCACTGGCGATTCCTCGTTGTGCTTGTTGTTATTACCTCCGTGTTTGGCGTACTTGCGGCCCGCGCGGCGTTTATTCAAGTGATAGAGCCCGATGAACTTATTCAACAGGGTGATAGCCGCACACTGCGCACTCGCGATATGCCCACCTACCGCGGCATTATTACCGACAGAAACGGCGTTGAACTAGCGGTAAGCGTGCCGGTAAGAGCCATCTATGCCGATCCAAAAGTTATCCATGAAAACAACGGTTTTGAGGAAGTTCGCCGCTGGGATGCGCTGGCAGACGTTTTACGTCAAGACGTGACTGAACTGAAAGATAAGGTAGCAAACCCTAAACGTCGATTTGTGTATCTGCAGCGCCAGGTATCGCCAGCTATGGCCGAATACGTGGACAAACTGGATATTCCCGGTATTTATCTCAGAAGGGAAAGTCGCCGTTATTACCCAACCGGTGAAGTATCAGCACAGCTTATTGGCATCACCGATGTTGATGATACCGGTGTTGAAGGTCTTGAGCACATGTTTGATGAGTGGTTAACGGGTACGCCTGGCTCTCGAAAAATCCGTCGCGATGCAAAAGGGCGGCAGGTAGAAATTCTGGAGACCAAAGCAGGCGAAAAAGCCGGTAATCTTCAGCTTGCTATAGACCAACGTATTCAGGCTTTGGCGTATAAGGAAATTAAAGAAGCCATGATTTATTATCAGTCCAGCTCTGCATCAGCCATGGTGGTTGATGTAAAAACGGGCGATGTGTTGGCCATGGTAAACGCACCGTCGTTTAATCCTAATGACAGAAGTGACATTGCGCCGCACAGAATGCGTAATCGCGTGATTACTGATGCCTTTGAGCCGGGCTCTGCGTTAAAACCATTAGCGGTGCTAACGGCACTTGAGTTCGGTGAAGTAGAACCTAACGATACTATTGATACCAGTCCCGGCTGGATGCGTCTTGGCGGTAGCTTAGTCAAAGACTCTCGCAATTACGGTGAACTATCCCTTGAAGAAATTATTCAACACTCAAGCAACATGGGAACATCTAAACTAGGGCTTTCTGTGCCTAAAAACTTCCTATTAGACACCTACTACAACCTCGGTTTAATGAGCGACACTGGGCTTAATATGTCTGGGGAAAGCAGCGGCATTTTCCATGAAAGAAGCCGGTGGTCTAAATTTGAATTAGCGACGCTGTCTTTTGGCTACGGTATTTCGGTAACCACTGCTCAGTTAGCACGGCTTTACGCCACTATCGCCAACGGTGGAATTAAAACGCCACTTAATATGGTGAAGTCGCCAGAGCAGCCTGCATGGCAAGGGCAGGCCGAACGCGTGATTAGTGAAGAGAACGCAAAAGCCATTGTTCAAATGATGGAGAGCGTTACCCAGCGTGGTGGTACAGCAACCAAGGCTGCTGTACCTGGCTACCGTGTTGCGGGCAAAACGGGCACAAGTCGAAAAGCGGTGGCCGGTGGTTATGGCGAAGAGTATGTGAATATTTTCGCAGGTATTGCTCCTGTTTCCGATCCGCGATTAGTCACGGTTGTGCTTATCAATGAGCCTGGTGGCGATCTATACCACGCAGGCGATACCGCTGCCCCTGTATTTTCATCCATTATGGGCGGGGCACTTCACATATTAAATATTACCCCCGATGACAAGCAGGTCACGTTCAGTCGATTTTTGAAGGGAGGTGAAAGTGGTAGCTAACGCCTTCACTCAAAGCATTCGAGCCTTACTCGCAAAGTTTGGCGTAGATGCCCCAGATATCCGCGTAGAAGGACTCACCCTTGATAGCCGCGAAGTTAACACGCGCTCAGCGTTTGTTGCCATAAAAGGCCATGAAAGGGACGGTCGTGAATTTATTCCCCAAGCTATTAGCTTAGGTGCAAAAGTGATTCTGGCGCAAACTGACGACAGTGATGCCCATGGCGCTATGGAGATGCGTGACCATAGCGTTATCATCTCGCTTTACCAGTTGCCTACTTTGCTATCCACATTAGCGGGCGCATTTTACGATTATCCTGCACAAAAAATGACATCGGTTGCGGTAACGGGTACAAACGGAAAAACATCGACAGTTCAATTGCTTACGCAACTTAAAGACGCGCTAGGTACACGCAGTGCCAGTATTGGAACCTTAGGTAGCAGTGTGTTTGAAGGTGCCGATACTCAGTGGCAGACGACGTCAGCGGCGAATACCACGCCCGATGCCATTCGCATGCAGTACTTGTTGGCAGAGTTTGTGCAAAGCGATGTGCAGCACGTTGCGTTTGAGGCGAGTTCTCATGCTCTGGTTCAGGGGCGTCTGAGTCATGTTAAAACCGATATTGCGGTGTTGACCAACTTAACCCGGGATCATCTTGATTATCATGGCTCTATGGAAGAGTACGCGAAGGCTAAACGTTTGTTGCTAGAACAACCGGGACTTTCGGCAATTGTATTAAATGCAAATGATGAAGAAAGTAAGCGTTGGGACAGTGCGGCAGCACAACACATTACGCGTGTGTGGACTGGTGTAACTAGCAACGAAGTTTCAGTAAGTACGTATGAAAACCAATGCTCCGCTTTAACTACGACTGCAGAGAACACCGCTAGCAAATATTGTTTTGCGTTAAATGCCGAGTATCACGAAGCCGGATGTCGTTTTGACATCCAAAGCTCTTGGGGGAATGCCTCGATAGCGCTTCCGTTATTTGGAGCATTTAATGTAGCCAATGTGCTGAGTGCCATTGCGACTTTATTGCACCAGGGAGAGCGCTTTAACGAGGTGGTCGGCGCCGTCAACGCAACTAAACCCGTTGAAGGGCGTATGGAAGTATTCCCCTTCCAAGCTCACGCCAATGTGGTTGTGGATTACGCTCATACTCCCGATGCCCTTGAAAAAGTGCTTGCCAGCGCTAAGGCACATACAGAAGGAAATGTATGGTGCGTATTTGGCTGCGGTGGAGATAGAGATAAAGGAAAGCGTCCTTTGATGGCGCGCGCGGCAGAAACGGGTGCAGACAGCATAGTGATTACCACCGACAACAGTCGAAGTGAAGCGCCTGAGGACATTGCAAAAGACATTGTTGAAGGGTTGCACAACCCAGACGTTGCGGTGTCTATCCCCGATAGAGAGAAGGCAATTCGTTACTGTTTAGCGCACAGCGCAGCGGGCGACATTATCATCGTGGCGGGTAAAGGCCACGAAAATTACCAAATTATTGGTGATACGAAAATAAATTACGATGAACGTGCAGTAGTGGCGCGACTACAACAGGAATACAGCAAATGATAATTACAACGCTGTCTTGGGTAGCCGAGAAAATAAACGGTACATTAATAGGCAATGATTGCGACGTTTCAAACGTTAGCACAGACACCCGGACAATTAGCGAAGGGGCCGTTTATCTTGCACTCAAAGGCCCTAATTTTAATGGTCACGATTTTGTTAACCAGGCAGAGCGAGCAGGTGCAAAAGCGATAATCGCTAGCGAAGATATTACGACATCCTTACCCGTTATTCAGGTTTCAGACACAAAAGTAGCCTTAGGGTTATTAGGGGCGGCAGTAAAAGCTTCTGTGGCTCCAAAAACTATCGCCATAACAGGCAGCAGTGGCAAAACCACAGTAAAAGAAATGTGCGCATCCATATTGCAAGGTTGCGGAAGTGTGTTGGCCACAAAGGGCAATTTCAATAATGATATTGGTGTCCCGCTTACCTTGCTTCGCCTTGAACCTCATCATGACTTTGCCGTTATGGAGCTTGGTGCAAACCACAAAGGTGAAATTGCCTATACCACCGAACTGGTAAAGCCCGACGTTGCCACCATTGTGAATGCCGCTGCATCGCACCTTGAAGGGTTTGGCAGCGTAGAGGGTGTGGCGCGAGCTAAAAGCGAAATTTTTGATGGCCTGGGCACTGATGGCGTTGCCGTAGTGAACGTCGACAGTGAATTCGGTGGTTTTTGGTTGGAAAAAGTGAGCGGCAAGCAAACCCTTACGTTTTCACCAGAACAAAAAAATGCAGCAGACTTCACTGCCACAGATATTGAAATAAAAGACAACGGCTGTGCGTCTTTTACGCTGAATACACCAGACAGTCACATTGCTATTGCGCTAACTATTCCCGGTATTCACAACGTAGGCAATGCACTACTTGCAGCGGCTCTCACGCTGAATGTTGGCGCCACTCTTGCCGACGTAAGCGCTGGGCTCAGTGCAATGAATCAAGTCGATGGCCGACTTAACGTTAAGCGGCTCAATAAGCAGTTACGGGTGCTTGATGATACTTACAACGCCAATGTTGCCTCGGTGAAAGCCGCTATTAACACCTTGGGCGAATTTTCTGGTTCCAAAGTACTCGTTCTAGGGGATATGGCAGAGCTTGGTGATGAGTCAGATTATTACCATCAGCACGTCGGCGAGTATGCAAAGCAGCAGGGTATAAATTACCTTTACACCATGGGTGCTCTAAGTCATCTGGCGAGTGACTCATTCGGAGGGCGACACTTCGACAACCTTGAACGTCTAATAGCCTCACTACATGACGACGTAGTGACCGCGCACAAAGATATTTCAATTTTGGTAAAAGGATCCCGTAGTTCAAAGATGGAGCAAGTCGTTAAGGCTATTGAAGCCTCTTCATTCGGGCAGTGCGATAGTAATGAGGAGCAAAGTAAATGTTAATGTGGCTGGCCGATTGGCTTACTCAATTCGATTCAGGGTTTAATGTATTCTCGTACCTCACGTTACGGGCTATCTTAAGTACCTTGACTGCGCTTCTTATCGCTATTCTTATCGGTCCTAAAATGATCCGCTATTTGCAAAACATGCAAATAGGCCAAACGGTGCGCGACGATGGTCCGCAAAGTCACTTATCGAAGTCTGGAACGCCTACCATGGGCGGCCTCCTCATACTCGCGGCAATTGTAATAAGCGGTTTGCTGTGGGCTGATTTATCAAATCGATACGTGCTTGTGACGCTTACCGTGGTCGTGGCTTATGGCATTATTGGTTTTGTTGATGACTACAGAAAAGTAATACGCAAAGACTCAAAGGGCCTTATTGCTAGGTGGAAGTACTTTTGGCAATCAGTGATTGCGTTGGGTGTTGCGTTTTATCTTTACAGTAGCGCTACGCTAAGTGCAGAAACATCTCTATTAGTCCCTTTCTTTAAAGAAGTATTCCCGCAGTTAGGGATATTTTTCATCATTATTACTTACTTCGCTATTGTGGGTACCAGTAACGCCGTGAACTTAACCGATGGCCTTGATGGCTTGGCCATTGTCCCAACCATATTAGTTGCCGGTGCGTTTGCCGTTTTTGCCTATGTGACAGGAAACGCAAATTTCGCGGCCTACCTAAATATTCCACACATCCCCCTTACTAGTGAACTGGTGATTGTCTGCACAGCTATGGTGGGCGCAGGACTTGGCTTTTTGTGGTTTAACACCTATCCAGCGCAAGTATTCATGGGCGACGTGGGCTCGTTAGCATTGGGCGGCACACTTGGTGTGCTAGCGGTATTAGTAAGACAGGAGTTAGTACTTATCATAATGGGCGGTGTATTTGTTGTAGAGACGCTTTCCGTGATCTTACAAGTGGGCTCTTACAAATTGCGCGGGCAACGTATTTTTAGAATGGCACCTATTCATCATCACTATGAATTGAAGGGGTGGCCTGAACCCAGAGTTATTGTTCGATTCTGGATCATATCCATTATTTTAGTGCTAGTAGGTCTAGCAACATTGAAGTTGAGATAAGTCGATAATGACGTATAACGTACGCGAGCACAGCTATGTAGTAGGAGGCCTTGGAATAACAGGTCAGGCTTGCGTGCGCTTCTTACTTCAACAAGGCGCTAGTGTAAAAGCGTTTGATACGCGACCTTCAGCTTCATCGATAATGGCTTCAATGCCAGAAGCCATGCAGGTAAGCATGAAGGGCAAAATAGAAACGGCCTCCTTGTCTGCCGCTTTTTTCGATAACGTAGATACACTAGTACTCAGCCCTGGGTTATCGCCGGATATAGAGCAAGTTAAGTTAGCAAAGCAATGTGGCGTTGAAGTCATTGGTGATATAGAGCTTTTTGCTCGACTTAACACCAAACCCGTTCTCGGTATTACCGGTTCAAATGGCAAGACCACAGTGACCTTACTGACTACGCACTTGCTCAACTCGCTTGGCGTTAAAGCAATTGCCGCTGGCAATGTAGGGCTTCCTGCTTTAGATACGTTGGATTCTGATGCAGACGTTATTGTGCTTGAGCTTTCTAGCTTTCAGCTTGAAACCACATCAAGCCTGTCGCTCTGTGCCGCAACTATTCTAAATCTGTCCGACGACCACCTCGACCGTCACGGCTCGTTTGAACACTATGCCCTTGCAAAACATCGTATTTTTGATAATGCATCGCAGGCCATTGTTTGGCGCGATGGTCATCATGTCGCACCTCAATCATCATCTGTTGTACAGCTACACTATGGGTTAGGGGAGGCGCTGCAAGGTTTCGGTGTTAGCGGTTCTACCGAGAAACCGCAGCTAACCTTTAACGGTAAACCTCTTTGCAGCCTCAGCAGCATCCATCTTGCAGGCACGCATAACGTGCTTAACGTAATGGCATCGCTAGGTCTTTGCTATGCGTTAAATAAGAGCCATGCGATTGAGATAAATGTAGAGGCAGCGGCAACACATATCGGCAGCTTTACCAGTGCTCCACACCGCTGCGTTGAAATTGCAAACAATGGCGTACGCTTTATTGATGACTCAAAAGCCACAAATGTAGGCGCCACCATTGCCGCCCTTGAAGGATTAGCGCCTGTCACACAAGGTAAACTTATCCTTATTGCCGGTGGAGATGCCAAAGGCGGCGATATTAATGCGCTGTCTCCCTATTTAAATCAGTTTGTCTCACACGTATTTGCCATCGGTAAAGATGCGCCTTTGTTTTCCAATGCCTTTGCCAACACCATAATAAGTAGCAATTTAAACGACGCAGTAAAAAGTGCATGCAAGATAGCAACCAATGGCGATGTGGTATTGCTGTCTCCAGCCTGCGCTAGCATTGATATGTTTAACAACTATATGCACCGTGGTGATGTATTTAAACAGGCGGTTGAAGAGGTATTTGCAGCATGATGTTAACCTCTACCAAACTCAGCGCGCTATTTGCAGCCAAGCATGATAAAGCGCAGCAGCCAACGTACCCTTACGATGCTACCTTGGTGCTGATTGCCCTCGCCCTTATGAGCATAGGCGTCATTATTGTTACCTCGGCATCAATGCCCGTGGCTGACCGATTACACGGTAATCCTTTTCACTTTGCTATTCGCCACGGTATTTATATCGTCGGCGCCATCTTAGCGGCTATTGCTGTATTGCAGTTGCCCATGCAGTTTTGGCGTGTGACCAATCCTTACCTTCTTTTTGCTGCAATAGGCTTATTGTTAGCAGTATTGCTTATTGGCCGCACCGTCAACGGCAGTACCCGATGGTTAGCACTTGGGCCCATTACCATTCAAGCAGCCGAACCGGCAAAGCTATTTTTCTTTGCTTACCTAGCTGGGTATTTAGTTCGTCGTTATGAAGAAGTTACCGAGAATTTAAAAGGGTTTATCAAGCCCCTGGGCGTATTCTTCTTACTTGCGCTATTACTGCTACTGCAGCCAGATTTAGGCACGGTTGTAGTGATGTTTGCCACCACTATAGGGCTGTTGTTTTTAGCTGGCGCACGGTTGTGGCAGTTCTTCGCTTTAGTGTTTGTAGGGCTTATGGCAGTGGTTGCGCTTATTGTATTTGAAGAATACCGACTTAAGCGCGTGACATCGTTCTTAGATCCGTGGGCCGACCCTTTCGGCGCTGGATATCAGTTAACCCAATCGCTAATGGCCTACGGTAGAGGTAATTGGTTCGGTCAAGGGCTAGGTAATAGTCTACAGAAGTTAGAGTTTTTGCCTGAAGCCCATACCGATTTCGTGATGGCAATATTAGCTGAAGAACTGGGCTTTGTGGGCGTTCTCGCTGTGCTGGGCCTCATTTTATGGATGGTGATTAAAGCACTGCATATTGGCAATCACGCATTGGAGAGAGGACGAGCCTTCGACGGATTCCTATCTTACAGTATCGGCATTTGGTTTAGCTTTCAAACGGCGGTAAATATTGGCGCTAGCGCAGGTATTTTACCCACAAAAGGGCTTACGCTACCCCTTGTCAGTTACGGTGGTTCTTCCCTTATTATCATGTCGATTGCAGTTGCCATTTTATTGCGAATAGACTTTGAGCTTCGCGTAGATGGCGTACAAGCATTAAACCGCGGGGAAAAGAGAAAGGCTAAGGCTTCCGCATCAAATACCAAGCCCAAGGCTGATGCAACATCAAACGCTGCGGCGAATGCTTCTTCACAGGCTGCATCTAGCACCTCTGTTGCTAAATCAAAACCCGAAGATGAAGGCAAGGCCGGTATCAAAGCTATACTCGCGCGGGTAGCAGAGGAGGCCGATAATGACTAAACGCTGTCTTATCATGGCCGGCGGCACTGGCGGGCATGTATTCCCTGGGCTTGCAGTAGCCAACGCGTTGCGTACAGAAGGGTGGGATATTCATTGGCTTGGTACTGCCGAGCGAATGGAAGCGAATGTAGTGCCAAAGCACGATATTCCTATTCACTTTATTCCGGTAAAGGGTTTACGTGGCAAAGGTATGTCAGCGCGTATTCAAGGTGGCATCGCGCTACTAAAAAGTTTGCTATCGGCTAGGCGTATTATCAAGCGTATACAGCCTGATATTGTCGTTGGTTTTGGCGGTTATGCGAGTGGACCTGGTGGCATAGCGGCAAAAACCCTTGGCATTCCGGTGATTATTCACGAGCAAAATGCGGCTGCCGGAATGACCAACAAACTATTGAGCAAAGTGGCGCATCGCGTATTACTTGGGTTTGAGGATGCGAAAGCGCAATTTGCTAACGTGGCCAGCAAAGTACACGTTGTTGGCAACCCGGTTAGAGAGGATATCTGGGAAGTCTCTCGTAAGTCTCACTCACAGAAGGTTCATCAAAGCGAACCCCAAGCGGTTAATAGCTCGGCCAATGAGAGCAACGCATCATGCCTTAACATGCTAGTTGTTGGCGGCAGTCTGGGAGCGCAAGTGCTCAACGAAGTGGTGCCACAAGTGTGCGGCGCGTTAAAAGGCTTATCCATTGTGCATCAATGCGGCAAAGATAACGCCTTGTCTGTAAAGCAAACCTACGATCACTTAGGCGCTAATACGGTAGATGCGGTTGTGAGTGATTTTATCGACGATATGGCAGACGCTTACGAATGGGCCGATTTTATTGTATGCAGAGCAGGTGCGCTTACTGTTAGCGAAGTTGCCGCGGCGGGAAGAGCGGCAATTTTTGTTCCGCTGCCTCATGCGGTGGACGATCATCAAACTAAAAATGCACAGTCGCTGGTGAAGCAAAGCGCAGGCGTCATGATTGTGCAATCGGTATTAAAAGAGAATTTAGGACAAACCGTTCGTCATTGGATACAGCATCCAGAGGACTGTTTGAAAATGGGCGAGCTTGCTCGTAAATGCGCAAGCCCCCATGCCACACATCAAGTAGTAAGCCACATCAAGTCAGTGGTAGGAGTAGGGGACTAATGGTTTTTAAAACCCCATTTGAAAGCCCGCAAATGCGTCGGGTGAATAACATTTTCTTTATCGGTATCGGCGGCGCCGGTATGGGTGGTATTGCAGAAGTTCTTCTTAATGAAGGGTATCAAATAGCGGGCTCAGATATTCAAGAGGGCCCAATGACAAAACGCCTAAGCGAGTTAGGTGCTGAAGTTAAAATTGGACACCGAGCGGAAAATGTCGATGGCATGGATGTGATTGTCGTCTCTAGTGCGATCAACGAGGAAAACCCTGAAATAATCACCGCAAGAGAAAACCGTATTCCCATTATTCGTCGAGCTGAAATGCTTGCTGAGCTAATGCGTTTTCGCCACGGAATAGCGGTTGCTGGTACGCATGGTAAAACGACTACAACCAGCTTAATTTCGACCATTTTTGCTGAGGCCCACTACGACCCAACCTTCGTGATTGGTGGGTTACTAAATAGTGCTGGCACCAATGCTCGCTTAGGGAAAAGTCGTTACCTTATTGCTGAGGCTGATGAAAGCGACGCATCATTTTTGCACCTACAGCCTATGGTCTCCGTAGTGACCAATATTGAAGCTGACCACATGGATACCTATGGCGGCGACTTCTCAAAGGTTAAAGATACCTTTGTGGATTTTCTGTCTAACCTGCCATTTTACGGTCAGGCCATTGTGTGTGGCGATGATACCAATATTCAAGAAATACGTCCGCGTATAGGAAGAAGCATCGTTACTTATGGCTTTGAGGAGCATAACGACTATCGCGCCAAGAACATTACGCTGTCCTTTGGTAAAGCGAATTTCACTGTACACCGACCTGATGCTGAGCCCCTTGAGATAATGCTCAACTTAACCGGTAATCACAATGTGCTTAATGCGCTCGCCGCCATAGCGGTAGCTTGTGATGAAGGCATTGATGATGAATCAATAGTAAGCGCACTGGCAAGCTTTGGCGGTATAGGGCGTCGATTCGAACAGTTAGGCACGTTTAATACCAGTAAAGGTGAAGTGTGTTTAGTCGATGACTACGGCCATCACCCTACCGAAGTAAAGGCGACAATTGCGGCAGCAAGAGCCAATTGGCCAAATAATCGCTTAGTGATGGTTTATCAGCCTCACCGCTACACGCGAACTCGAGATTTGTACGAAGACTTTGTTGAGGTGCTATCAAGTGTTGATGCACTGCTGTTGCTTGATGTGTATGCCGCTAGCGAGCAGCCCATTGAAGGGGCAGATAGCAAGTCATTGTGTCGCTCTATTCGATTACGAGGCCAAATAGAGCCGGTATATGTGGGTGATAAAGAGGCGTTGCCCACAATATTGGCGAACATATTACAAGGCGGCGATATTGTTATGACACAGGGCGCAGGCAACATCGGTCAAATTTCAAAACGATTAGCGGCGTGTGAATTAGAGCCAGCGAAGCTTGCTAGTGGCGGAGGTGACCATGCTTAAGCCAATGGTGACTTCTCATACACCAGAGCAATACGGCAAAGTTGCTGTGTTACTTGGTGGTGACTCTGCCGAGCGCGAGGTATCGCTTAATTCGGGTAATACGGTGTTAAACGCCTTGATACGACAAGGAGTTGATGCCTTTGCTTTTGACCCTGCCGAGCGCCCGATTACCGATTTGATTGACTTAAATGTCGATCGCGCGCTTATCATGCTGCACGGCCGCGGCGGTGAAGATGGCTCTATGCAAGGTGCACTTCAGCTGCTCAAAATTCCCTATACTGGCAGTCGAGTTTTAGGCTCTGCATTGGCAATGGACAAAATCCACACTAAGCAGGTGTGGCAAAGTCTTGGCTTACCTACAGCGAAATATGAAATTGCTGACAAAAGGCGCTTTGATGCTGGTAAGTGCAGCGCTATAATGGAAAAGTTGGGAAATGAGGTCATGGTGAAACCGGCTCAAGAAGGGTCGAGTATTGGCATGGCAAAGGTGATAAGCGCTGAACAACTAGAAACGGCTGTGCAAGATGCCTTTCAATATGACGATCAAGTATTGTTAGAGCAGTATATCGACGGCCCTGAGTTTACTGTTTCTGTTGTTCAGGGGCAGGCTTTACCGTCAATTCGTATGTCTACGCCTCACACGTTCTACGACTATGCTGCGAAATATCAGGATAATACAACCGAATACTTTTGCCCAAGCGGCTTATCAGAAGCGCAAGAAGAGCAGCTGGCATCGCTAGCATCTCGCGCTTTTGACGCTATTTCAGGAAGCGGCTGGGGAAGAGTAGACGTGATGCAAGACAACCAGCGCCAGTTTTATTTGCTAGAAGCGAATACGGTGCCCGGTATGACTGAAAAAAGCTTAGTGCCAAAGGCAGCAAAAGTGGCAGGGCTTAGCTTCGATGAGTTGGTGTTAAGCATTTTATCAACGAGCTTTGATAGCGTTGCTAACAATGCGAATAACTAAAGCCGCGCGAATGACAAAAGCCGCTGATGAGTCGGGCGCAGGTTCAAAAGCTAAAGCGCCGAAGAACAATAGGCGCACAATGTGGGCCGGCGTACTCTTTTTGCTGTTGGTGATATCGGGTGTGGTGTTTGGCGGCATAAAAGCTAATCAGTACTTGCATGATGAACAACAAATGCCGGTACAAGTTATCGATTTTTCTGGGGATTATCAGCATATCGATATCACTAAGCTAGAGAGATTGATTAGAAAGGCGCAGCCCGGCAGTTTCTTTGCTTTGGATGTTAATGACGTGTTTGAGTTAGTTGAAGCACAGTCATGGGTATACCGCGCGTCGGTTCGCAAAAAGTGGCCGAACACGCTGAAGATTTATTTGGTTGAGCAGCAAGCCGTTGCAAAGTGGAACGAAGACTTGCTGCTTAATCCGTACGGCGACACCTTTAATGATGAAGGCGTTGAGATTGATTTGCCGCGGCTGTATGGTCCCGGTGGTAGTGAGAAAACGGCGCTAGAAGGCTTTAACAGCATGCATGCACTGATAGGCACTACCAATATGGCTATTGATGAACTGTCACTCAGCGAGCGATTTGCTTGGCAGGTACAGCTAGAAAATGGCATTAGATTGAATTTAGGGCGCCAGGATTTTATCGATAGGCTACAGCGCTTTATCGATGTGTATCCACTGTTAGCGCAACAAGAGAAGGCTGTACGTTACGTCGACCTTCGCTATGACACCGGTGTCGCTGTTGGTTGGAATGAAAACGACAACAGCAACACGACAAACAAAGAGAGTTAAGAAAACCATGTCAAAACCTGCGGAACGCAATTTGATTGTAGGACTAGATATCGGCACCAGCCAAGTTAAGGCCGTGGTGGGCGAAGTACTAGATGATGATCAAATCAGTATTGTTGGTGTGGGCACTCATGCATCGAAAGGCATGGATAAAGGTGGCGTTAACGATCTGAATTTAGTGGTAAAATCAGTACAACGTGCTGTTAATGAAATGGAATTAATGGCAGATTGTCGTGTTTCGTCGGTGTTTATGTCTATTTCAGGACGTCATGTTAAATGCCAAAACGAGAACGGCATGGTGCCAATTAACAATCAAGAAGTGACACAAGAAGACGTGGACAACGTTATTCACGCGGCGCGCAGTGTGCCAATAGCAGCTGAAAGACGCTTACTTCACGTGTTGCCACAGGAGTTTACTATTGATGTGCAAGAGGGGATTAAAAACCCCATTGGTATGTCAGGTGTGCGTATGGAGGCCGATGCACACATCATTACCTGTGCTGATGATATGGCTAAAAATATGGTGAAGTGTGTAGAGCGCTGCGAATTAAACGCTGACCAGCTTATTTTCTCTGCACTGGCCTCAAGTTATGCAGTACTCACTGATGATGAGCGCGAGTTAGGCGTGTGTGTGGTTGATATCGGTGGCGGTACCATGGATATGGTTATTTACACTGATGGCGCAATTCGTCACACTGCAGTAATACCTGTTGCTGGCAATCAGATTACGAGCGACATAGCGAAAATATTTAGAACACCTATTAGCAATGCGGAAGAGATTAAAATCAACTACGCGTGTGCATTAAAAGATATGGTGAGTATGGAAGACAGCATTGAAGTGCCTAGTGTGGGTGGACGTCCCGCCAGAGTCATGTCTCGTCATACATTAGCGGAGGTGATTGAACCTCGCTATCAAGAACTTTTTGAACTGGTACATGATGAGATTCGTGCCAGTGGTCTGGAAGAGCAAATTGCTGCGGGCCTTGTGCTCACAGGAGGCACCGCGAAGATGGAAGGTGCTGTTGAATTTGCCGAGGAGCTTTTCCAGATGCCCGTACGCGTGGGCAACCCCATCAATGTGAAGGGCCTAGCCGAATATGTTGATGATGCCGGATTTGCAACTGTAGTGGGTTTACTGCAATACGGCAAAGTACAAACTGATAATAAGAATTCCAGCACGCAAAAATCGAGCGAAAGTTTGTTTCATCGAGTGCAAAGCTGGTTTAAAGGTGAATTTTAATTTTTTAGGGGGCGCTGCAGTAAAGGCATTAAGACTAGCAGGATGCTATTAGTCAACAACGTGACCTAGTGCAGTGTTTTAAAGACGTACAACCGGAGAGTAAGTATGTTCGAATTAATGGATAGTCACGGCGAAGAAGCCGTAATCAAAGTCATCGGTGTAGGCGGTGGCGGCGGTAATGCAGTTGAGCACATGGTGTCTCAAAGCATTGAAGGCGTTGAGTTTATTGCTGTGAATACTGATGCACAGGTACTTCGTAGTTCAAATGCAGATATTACGCTGCAAATTGGCTCAAGTGTCACAAAAGGGTTAGGTGCAGGCGCCGATCCAAATATCGGTAGAGATGCAGCGCAAGAAGACAGAGAAACTATTCGCCAAGCGTTAGATGGAGCCGATATGGTTTTCATTACCGCAGGTATGGGCGGTGGTACTGGAACGGGAGCTGCGCCAGAAGTGGCAAAGATTGCCCGAGAAATGGGTATTCTTACTGTGGCCGTGGTAACCAAACCCTTTCCTTTTGAAGGTAAGAAACGTACCTCTTTTGCTGAGCAAGGTATTGTTGAGCTAGCGAACAACGTTGACTCATTGATCACTATCCCTAACGAAAAGCTGCTAAAAGTAATGGGGCCTGGTACGCCGCTTCTTCAAGCATTTAGCGCAGCGAACGATGTATTACGCGGTGCGGTTCAAGGTATTGCTGAACTGATCACGCGTCCTGGTTTGATCAATGTGGATTTCGCCGACGTAAGAACTGTTATGTCTGAAATGGGTAAAGCCATGATGGGCAGCGGCGCGGCAAGCGGTCCAGACCGTGCTGAAGAGGCAGCTGAATCTGCCATTGCGAGTCCGTTACTTGAAGATATCGATTTATCAGGTGCGCGAGGCATTCTTGTTAACATTACTGCGGGCCCAGACTTTGCTATCGACGAGTTTGAAACCGTGGGTAATGCAGTTAAAGCATTTGCATCTGAAAACGCTACTGTTGTTGTTGGTACCGTTATTGATATGGAAATGACGGACGAGCTACGTGTCACTGTTGTGGCCACGGGTATTGGTGCAGAGCGCAAGGCTGATATTTCTTTAGTCAGTACTGAAGGTTCTCGCTTAACTCAGCCTGCTAAAGAGTACGGTAGTAATAGCAATACATCCGAATCACGCTCTTCTGTTGGTGGTACCGAAGGCAACCAAGCATTAAAAGCGGAAGACAGTGCTCAGCCTGACAATGACTTGGAATATTTAGATATTCCTGCGTTTTTGCGTAAGCAGGCAGACTAACGTACTGCCTGGCGTTTTTGAGACATTTTCGAGGCATTTGGAAAAATCTGCGAAAAACGTCAGGAAGCTACGGGGAATCTTTTGGCTTTGCTGTGGTCTGAGTCATGCGGTTATTCTCTTGTGGCTAGAGTGTTATGGCTAAGCTGTTATGGTTAAAGCATTATGGTTCGAATCTGAAGCTTAGAGTGAGACAAGTATTGGTTGAATAAATTGCGAGCGAGTACGGGGTGCTTTTTGAACTACCTCAAGGTTTGTTTAAGCAAGTTATTCAGCATTTTTGCTCAGGCAAAGCAGTGGGAGAAATTCCACAATCTGTGTGTTTTTTGACATGTGAGTAATAACTCACTATAATTCGCGCCCGCTTTTTTAAAAGGTAAAAGCATAAGCAAATGATTAGACAACGTACAATCAAGCATCCGGTTCAAGAAACCGGCATTGGGCTTCATAAAGGGGAAAAGGTCACGATGACTCTCCGGCCTGCGCCTGCGAACACGGGAATCGTGTTTAGGCGTGTTGACCTTATCCCTCATGTTGATATTCCTTCTCGCGCCGATGCGGTAGGGAACACCATGCTGTGCACGTGTTTAAATAACGAAGACGGTGTGACAATTCAGACCGTTGAACATCTTGCTTCTGCTCTTGCTGGCTTAGGCATCGACAATATCATCGTTGAAGTTGACAGTAACGAACTGCCAATCATGGATGGAAGTGCAAGTCCGTTTGTATTTCTGCTTCAAACGGCGGGTATTGAAGAATTAAATGCACCTAAGCAGTTTATCCGTATAAAGAAACCGGTGCGCGTAGAAGATGAAGACAAATGGGCTGAACTGGTTCCTTATGACGGCTTTCGTGTAGATTTCAAAATCGACTTTGACCACCCAGTTATTAGCGAAACCCGCCAACACATGGTGATGGATTTTGATTCATGCTCTTATGTTAACGAAGTTAGCAGAGCGCGCACATTCGGTTTTATGCGCGATCTTGAGTATATGAATGCGAATAATCTGGCATTAGGTGGCAGCATGGAAAACGCCGTGGCTCTTGACGAGTTCCGCGTGTTAAACCCTGAAGGTTTGCGTTACGACGATGAATTCCTAAAGCATAAGATTTTGGATGCTATCGGTGATTTGTATCTTGGCGGCAACAGCTTAATCGGCGAACTGAGAGCGTATAAAACCGGTCATGGTTTGAATAATAAGCTGCTGAATGCCCTACTAGCACAACAAGATTGTTGGGAGTTCGTGACGTATGACTCTCAGGAGTCCGCGCCAATACGCTACGCACAACCCGTATTAGCATAATTTGAAAAAGCCGCCAACTTGGCGGTTTTTTTTCACGTGGCAATCGTTTCAATAAATGATAAAGTAAGCCGATAATTTACAGAATTCCGTCTCGACATTAATAATAAAGCCCTAGGGAGTTAGCCTAGTGCGCAAAGAACACGTTCGAGTGTGAAGTCCAATTCCGTTTTGTGGTATGAAGTTAACAATTACACTAGCAGGTAAAAATACACGCTATCGGCACAGTATCAGTGTCCGTACGCTTGTGAGCGCGACTGTGCTCACATCTATTTTTATGCTGGTGTCGAGCCGTTCAACAGAGTCTGTTCCTGAAGACGTTGCTCGGGTTCGCTTAGCTCAATCACAAGTCGATGGCGCTAGAGAAGACATTGACGCGCTAAAAAATCAAACCACAACGAAATTAAAAGCACTGCTCTCACGTGTGGCCGAACTCTCGGCACAAGCAACCATTCTTGACGAGCAAGGCAAACAAATTGCAACAGACTTAGGTATGTCAGCGGCTGACCTGGACGCTTTCGTACCGGTATCGATACCAGACAACATCCAAGACGACCCCATCCTCAATGAGATAGCCAAGCTAGAGCAATCACTCGATTTGAAATCGCAACAGCTAGCTATGCTTGAAAGTTTGGTTCGGGGTCACCATATCCAAGAGCAGAGTCGATTATCTGGTCGTCCGATTGCGTCGGGATGGTTGTCATCTTATTACGGTATGCGGGCCGACCCGTTTACTGGCGAATCTGCCATGCACAAAGGGCTAGATTTTGCTGGAGAGGCGGGTGTAGACGTAGTGACAACAGCTGCAGGTATTGTTACCTGGGCAGGTGATCGCTATGGTTATGGCCAACTAGTAGAAATTGATCATGGAGATGGATTCGTTACCCGCTATGGGCACAACGACACACTGTCTGTTTCCATCGGTGATGTGGTTACCAAGGGGCAACCTATCGCTAAAATGGGCAATACCGGTCGTTCGACTGGCGCTCATGTTCACTACGAAGTAATAAGAAACGGAAAACAAGTCGATCCTCTACCTTACGTAAGAAAAAGATAAAGGTAGCAGCCAGGTAAGTAGGGTAATTCCTGCGTCAATATAAAGTGCATTTTTAAGCAGTGTTTACGCACTACAAACCGCATTTTATGTGAAAATCGCAAGGCAATGTCACATGGTGGCTTCAGTCTTATACAATTAATTTTTGCTGTACCTTTGGTATGGCGTCTCGACAAGTAGTGGAATAAAAAAGCTAATGTTTTCAAGCATCCTTAGAAAAGTATTCGGAAGTAGAAACGACCGTCTATTAAAAAAATTACGTAAAAACGTAGATGCCATCAATGCACTGGAAGCAGAGTATGAAAAGCTTTCTGATGAGGCGCTAAAAGCAAAAACTGACGAATTTAAAGCGCGCATTGAAAAGGGCGAAACCCTGGATGCGTTGCTAAATGAAGCGTTTGCGACGGTGCGAGAAGCCAGTAAACGCGTATACGGCATGCGTCACTTCGACGTGCAAATGTTGGGCGGTCAGGTACTGCATCAAGGTAACATTTCAGAGATGCGTACTGGTGAAGGTAAAACACTAACTGCAACCTTGCCTACCTATTTAAATGCATTATCAGGTAAAGGTGTGCACGTTATTACCGTGAACGACTATCTTGCCAAGCGTGATGCGCAGTGGAGTAATCAGCTGTTTAACTTCTTGGGCATGGAAGTCGGTTGTAACATTCCGGGCATGTCCTCTGAAGAGAAGCGTCAAGCCTACCAGGCCGATGTGACCTACGGTACGAACAACGAATTCGGTTTTGACTACCTACGCGACAACATGGCGTTTAGCCCCCAAGACAGAGTACAGCGTCCTCTAAACTACGCAGTAGTGGATGAGGTTGATTCAATTTTGATTGATGAAGCGCGTACGCCTTTGATCATCTCTGGTCAAGCTGAAGATAGCTCAGAGCTTTATCGCAGAATAAACGTGCTTATTCCTCAACTTGTACAGCAAGAAAAGGAAGATGAAGAAGGCCAAGAAGGTGATGGCGATTACACCATTGACCTTAAAGCCAAACAGATTCACTTAACTGAACGTGGGCAGCTTCACGTAGAAGAAATTCTTCAGGAAGAAGGCGTGCTACCCGAGGGCGAATCTCTATTCGCTGCGGGCAATATCTCGTTACTGCATCATATTAATGCTGCACTGCGTGCCCATAAGCTATTTACTAAAGACGTAGACTACATTGTTAAAGACGATCAGATTGTTATTGTTGATGAGCATACTGGTCGAACAATGGAAGGGCGTCGCTGGTCTGAAGGTTTACACCAAGCGGTAGAGGCGAAAGA
The DNA here is from genome assembly GCF_036864455.1 of Alteromonas sp. P256. Taxonomy (NCBI): domain Bacteria; kingdom Pseudomonadati; phylum Pseudomonadota; class Gammaproteobacteria; order Alteromonadales; family Alteromonadaceae; genus Alteromonas; species Alteromonas sp. P256. The sequence continues at coordinate 226,396 of NZ_JAZETM010000004.1, read as the reverse complement.
AGGCGTACGCATTCAAAACGAAAATCAAACGCTTGCTTCAATCACTTTCCAGAACTATTTCCGCATATACAACAAACTGGCGGGTATGACAGGTACGGCAGATACAGAAGCGTTTGAATTCCAGCATATTTATGGCTTAGAAACCGTGGTTATTCCCACCAACAAGCCAATGCAGCGCAAAGACATGGCTGACCTTATCTACTTAACTGCCGAAGAAAAATACGAAGCGATAGTAGAAGATATAAAAGACTGCGTGAAACGTGGGCAGCCTACTCTGGTAGGTACGGTATCGATTGAAAACTCTGAGCTCATTTCACGTATTCTGAAAAAGGCGAAAATTCCGCACAAAGTACTGAATGCTAAATTTCACGAGCATGAAGCTGACATAGTGGCACAAGCGGGTAAAACCGGTGCCGTAACTATTGCGACTAACATGGCTGGTCGTGGTACCGATATTGTATTAGGCGGTAACTGGCAGGCTGAAATTGAAAATATTGAAAATCCTACCGACGCTCAGGTAGAGAAAATTAAAGCAGAGTGGAAAATAAGACACGACGAAGTACTCGCTGCTGGTGGTTTACACATCATTGGTACTGAGCGTCACGAATCTCGTCGTATCGATAATCAGCTTCGTGGACGTTCAGGCCGTCAGGGTGACCCGGGTTCAAGCCGCTTCTATCTATCGTTAGACGACGCGCTTATGCGCATATTTGCCTCTGAAAAAATGGGCAACATGATGAAGCGTCTAGGCATGGAGCGTGGCGAAGCTATTGAACACCCTTGGGTGACCCGCGCTATTGAAAACGCACAGCGTAAAGTGGAAGGCCGTAACTTCGATACCCGTAAACAGCTTCTTGAATACGATGACGTGGCTAACGATCAGCGTAAAGTTATTTACGAGCAGCGTAATGAACTACTCGATGAAGGCGATATCAGTGAAACGATTTCTGCTATCCGTGAAGACGTTATCACGAGCGTTATAGACGAATACATTCCACCGCAGTCTCTTGAAGAAATGTGGGATGTAAAAGGCTTAGAAGAGCGCTTGAAGGCAGACTTCGCTGTGGATTTACCGGTGCAGTCATGGTTAGAAAACGACGACAAGCTTTATGAAGAGAAGCTTCGTGAACGCATTCACGGTGAAGTAGTAGGCGCTTACACAGAGAAAGAAAAAGTAGTAGGGGCTGACGTGTTACGTCAGTTTGAAAAAGCCGTAATGCTGCAAAACCTAGACAGCCATTGGAAAGAGCATTTGGCGGCTATGGATCATCTTCGTCAGGGCATTCACTTGCGTGGATACGCACAGAAAAATCCTAAACAAGAATACAAGCGAGAGTCCTTCGCGCTATTCTCACAAATGCTTGAGACCCTAAAGGTTGAAGTGATCACCATTCTTGCTCGCGTAAAAGTACAGGCAGAAGAAGACGTGCAAAAAGTGGAAGAGCAGCGTCGCCAAGCCGATGATGTACCTAAGAACTTTGAGCATCAAGATGCTTCTGAAACGCAACCAGAAGAAGCGAGCAATACGCCGCGCACCGCAGTGAGAAATGGCCCGAAAGTAGGCCGTAACGATCCGTGTCCGTGTGGTTCTGGCAAGAAGTATAAGCAGTGTCACGGTAAATTGAATTAATGAAGACAGTACACGTTGCCGTGGGCGTAGTTGCCCGCGGCAGTGACATTTTTACTACCCTTCGCGCTAAAGACGCTCACCAAGGCGGCAAATGGGAGTTCCCAGGGGGAAAAGTTGAAAGCGGAGAAACGGTTATTGATGCACTAAAGCGAGAGCTCGCTGAAGAGATTGGCATAGACGTGCTATCTAGCGAGCCGTTAATACTTATCGAGCATGACTATGGCGATAAGCGCGTAAAACTAGATGTGCATCGTGTGACGCAATTTACCGGCGAGCCTCACGGCAAAGAAGGGCAGCCTTCAAAGTGGCAGTCGTTGAGTGACCTTAACAGCGATGAATTTCCTGCGGCGAACAAACCCATCATACAAGCTTTAGCACTTCTTTAAGCTCTTTTTTGTACTGAATGTCATACACATGGCGTTCAGTTACGCAAAAACTCAAAAATTTTCTTTTCAGAATTTCTCCTATTAGAAAAAAGGTAATTGACATTTTTTCAATTGTCACCCTTTTAAATTTTATTTTGCAGATCAACATTTTACTTTTTATGTGACATTAGTGTCATTTGTGTATTCTGCCTGTATCTCCGAAATTTCAGTAGCGGCATAATTCCCTTAGTTCGTTATTTCTATACTTTAGTATTTTGATTTATACCTAAATTGTTCAGAAAGTCGCTGATAGTAAATAGCGTATCTATCTTGAACCGTACTGAGGTAACCCATGGCACTCAAAAAAAACACCGAGCAAAGCTCTGCCCCCACCGTTAATGTTGACGCTAGAATGAGGAAACAAGCGGAAGATGCACGTAAAAAGGCGCGCACGCTAGCGAGGCAACAACAAGCAGCTGAGCGGATTGCAACGGCAACAACTGAGCTTGCAAGTGGAATCAACGAATCATCGAGTGCTACAGATCAACTCTCAACTGCGGTTAGTGAAATATCGGCTGGAGCAGAAGAGTCAAGTAGTGCAAGCCAAGAAAGTCTGGCAGCCATCACTCAAATTGCGGGCGGTTTGGCAGAGCAAACTGAGCTATCTAGCGCGACGCTAGGTAAATCCAACGAGCTAAAAAAATATATTGAAAGAGTGGTCAGTGATTTGGCGATTATGATGTCAAGCGTAAAGGTGGCATCTGAAAATCAATCCCGTTCTGTTGTTATGATGAGTGAATTAGAGCAGCAGGCCTCCAACATTGGCGAGGCGGTCAAACAAGTGACTCGCATTGCTGACCAAACTAATCTTCTCGCTCTTAATGCAGCAATTGAGGCGGGGCGAGCGGGTAAGCACGGTAAGGGGTTTGCGGTTGTCGCTGATACGGTGCGTGCTTTAGCAGAAGTATCTGATAAGAGTGCATCTGAAATTGCAAGGCAAATCGAGTCTATTCAAATGCAGTCGAACCAAGTTTCAGACTCTGTGAGATCATCCTCTGAGTCAGCACTTGAAGAGGTAAAAAAAGGAGAAACAGTTACTTCGCAACTCAGCACGATAAAAGAAGACATGCAAGCAATTTCGGATGGTGCTTACGAGCTTCAAGCTCAGGTTAAATCGATGGAAAATGCTGCAACAGAAATTCAGAGTGCTTCAGAAGCTATTTCATGCGCAGCCGAAGAGCAGTCATCAGCCGCCCAAGAGGTTTCTTCTAATGTCGCTGAACAAAGCGCTGCACTGACCCAAGCAGAGCAAGCCGCACAGTCGCTCGAAATCATAACTGAGGAGCTACGCAATAGTACCGACATTAATAAAAGCGCGGAAGAAGTCGCCTCCTCTGCTGAAGAACTCTCTGCCACCTTGGAAGAGATCAGTCGGTCATCAACAGAAATATCAACCGCTCTTACTCAGGTTAACAACGGTGCTCAGCAAGCCGCAAGTGCGGTTGACCAGGCGGTTGGTAACATTGAAATTCTTCGAGAGGGTGTGGATAAGGCCTCTTCACAATGCGATACAGCTTTAGAAAAAGGTGAATCCATTTCTGTCTTACTCGCAACGAATAAATCACTTATCGAAGAGATGGTGTCGGGAATTGATATCGCGCTTGAAACCAGCAAAGAAAATGTCTCATCCATTTCTACCATGGAAGCAATGACCCGACAGATTGATAAAGTAATAGACACTATTACCACAGTATCAGTGAAGACTAGCATGTTAGCGGTTAACGGTGCTGTGGAGGCGGCAAGAGCGGGCGAATTTGGAAAAGGCTTTGCTGTCGTTTCTTCCGATATTCAAAGTTTAGCAGATGAAGCGGCGGAAAACGTGGAGCAAATCAAAGACTTAATAAAAGCAATTCAAGATCAAACAGTTAAAGTCAAATTTGACCTTACTAATGTTGCAGAGAGCGCATCGCGGGAAGTTCAAAAAGCTCAGCAAACAATGAAGGATGTGGAAAAAATCAATATGGATATTGGCGAAATCGTTAAGTTCAACCAAGGAATGAAAGACAGTGGACAGGAAATATCAGCGGGGGTAGCACAAGCGCAAAAAGGGCTGGAGCAAATTGCCACTGCCAATGAGCAGGCCAGCAGTAACTGTCAGCAAGCACTTGTGGCTGCAGAGCAGCAGAGTAGGGGAATGGAGTTACTCGCTAAGTCCATTGAAGAAATTGCGTCTGTAGCTGATGAAATGCAAAACGGCTAGTTTGAGTGGCCGATAGAAATCGGTCATTTAGATTTGATTTATGCAAAGTGGTAAAAACGAAGCGGTCAAGATGAGGAAGCAGTGATGAGTATAACCGAACAAGTTCACACTGATAACGCAGATGTTGAAAAACAATTTGTTTCTTTTTTAATTCAAGAAGAGTGTTTTGCATTCCAAATGTTATCAGTCGGAGAAATCATCAGAGTTCCAGTTTTGGTGTCTGTCCCATTAGGGCCGCCTCAAATGCAAGGACTAGCAAATCTTAGAGGAAATGTGCTGCCAGTTTACGATCTGTCAATGATTTTACTTGGCACGCCTTCAGTGGTATCCGATGTGAATCGCGTGATTGTAGTTGATACAGAGCTTGGGAGTATTGGTTTTCTTGTAGACAGAGTTCTCAAGGTGTACAGCGTGCCAAGCAATTGCGTGGTCGACAGCGATAGTAAAGCGGTCGCTGTGGCTTACGACTATTTAGACGGAATTATAAAGCAGGCAGATATGCCCGTTGAGCAAATTCTGAATGTGTCTTCACTAGCTAGAGCACAATCAATAGCAAAGCTAGAATCGAAAAATACTACCCTTTCTCACTTTGCATCAGCTGACAGTAAGACGAGCATTGAACAAGAGGCAGATGACCTGCAGCAACTTGTGTGTTTTTCGCTAGAGGCTCAAGACTTTGCTCTGCATCTACAGGACGTGCAAGAAATAGTGCGGGTACCAGATTCCATGTCGCAATTACCCGATAGCCTTCCTTGTGTTTTAGGACTTGTTAATCTCAGGGGGCGAATTATTCCTATTATCGATCTTGCGTCGACCATACATATGAAAAGATCTCAAATTAATGATGCAAGCAGAATTGTGATCATACATAGCGCACATTATGGAAGTATTGGCTTCGTTGTCGCTAAGGTAAGCAACGTCATGTCAATTTGCAGTAATGAGATGGAGCCTGTTCCTAGTGTTTGTAACGATGGCGCAGAGTCTGGCTTCCTCGAAGCGGTTTACCGACGAGACGGCGGCAAAAGTTTAGTTTCAATAATCTCGTTGGAGAATATTTTCATGCGTTCCTTATCACATACGCTAAGTACGGTGGAAACCAATCTTATAGGAGAGGAAAACGTGACTGAGGTTAAGCAAGATTCGGTGGGCGAAGACGACTATGAACAGTACGTCATATTCTGGATTGAGGGACAGGAATATGGCGTTAGTATTGAAGACACTCAAGAGATAACTCGTGTACCAGAAAAGCTAGAGAGTGTGCCAGGCACTCCTCACTACCTGAAAGGAATTGTTAACTTAAGAGGTACAGTTTTACCTGTAATCGATTTGAGAAGCCGTTTAAACCTGTCTTCGTCGCAAAGCTGTGAGCGTCAGAGGATTGTTGTACTGACAAAAAATAAGTTACGTACAGGTTTCATTGTAGACAGCGTTGTTGAAGTAAAAACCGTGGTGCGAAATGCGATTGAAAAAGCACCTTCCTTATCGGATTCACAAAGTGAATTTTTAAATAGGTTAATAAAGCTCAGCGATGAAAAACGCATTATCCAACTTATCGAGCCTAGTGTGTTGCTTCACGACAGTGCTGTAGAAACTGCTCGTGGTTAAATGTCTTATCGCTTGAGAGGTCAAGAAATGCCCATTAAAGTTCTTATCGTCGATGACTCCGCTCTTATGCGCAAACACTTCTCTAACCTATTCATCAGGGAGGGGTTTGTGGTTGATATAGCGCGCAACGGAGAAGAAGCACTTAGCAAAGCCGTTGAGTTTCAACCAGATTGCATTACGTTAGACATCAATATGCCCGTGATGGACGGGATGACATGTTTAGCTATTTTGAGAGATTTGTACTCTTGCCCAATTATTATGGTTTCATCGCTCACTCAAAAAGGTGCGCTCGTCACCTTAGAAGCGCTCACCTTAGGCGCCGCCGATTTTGTACTAAAAACTGGCGGAACCGTATCTCGTGATATTGCAGACATAGAAGCTCCCCTAATTGATAAAATCCATGCTCTGACAGACGCGGTTAAGCCAGTACGAGCAATTCGAAAAGTAAATTCAACTGCAGCCCCTGTCCCGCACAATACATCTTCAAACCGGAAGGTGGATGTCGTGCTTATTGGAGTTTCAACTGGCGGTCCAAAAAAACTTGAGCAAATTTTAACTCAGCTTTCGCCACAGTTTCCGGCTCCCATTGTAATTGCTCAGCACATGCCAGCTTCATTTACCAGCGCTCTCAGCAGTCGGTTAGATGGAATTTGCCCCCTTCCTGTTATGGAAGCCGGCAATAAAACCAAGTTGAAGCGCGGATGCGTGTATATAGCAAAGGGGGATTCGGACGTCGTATTCTCAAAATCAGGCCAGGACATCTTTATCAGGCCCGTTCCCTCTAGTCCTTCTTTTCTGTGGCACCCGAGTGTAGATCGCATGGTTGAGTCTGCACTTTCCTGCTATGAGCCGATGAATATGGTTTGTGTTCAACTCACTGGAATGGGGTATGACGGGGTGCAAGCTATGAGTAAAGCGTTCAAAGGTGGGGCTATAACAATTGCCGAAAGTGAAAAGTCCGCAGTGGTGTTTGGCATGCCTAAAGAGTTAATAGAGGCTGGATGTGCCAGTTTTACCCTTGATAGCCATCATATTTCCGGAAAATTGAACGCATTGTGCCGCTGAGGAGATTCAAATGGGCTTGAAAAAGAAAAATGACATTAGTTTTGAAACTGAATTGAGCGAGTCAGAACGCCGTGCAGCAGCCAGAACCTACGAACAATTAATTCGCGATTTATCCTCAAATGACATAGAGGTAAGACGCTGGGCAATTCGTGATTTAGGGGCCAGTGACACTGCGGACGAAGTGTTCATCGAACGGCTTCACAAAGAGACTGACGTTACCATTATTGAGGCGCTATTCTCTGCTTTAGACAAGACGTTTTCGTCAAAAACAGCAAATGAGATGCTTGATTTGCTCAAATCAGAAAACGTTCAAGTTCGAAATGGAGCTATAGAACTTTTTCAGCTCAATCCTGTTGAGTTCGCCTCTCAAATTGACAATATCATCGATGATAACGATCCAGATATACGAATTTTCTGTGTCGATATTATCGGTGCTGTTGCACACAAAGAGGCTATAAACTGGCTACATAAAATTGCTCTTACGGATACAAACATAAATGTTGTAGGAACCGCATTAGACAAACTCACAGAGGTAGGCGACGGCACAACGTTGGAAATATTGCCATTGGTTGCTGAACGACATGCTGGCAATTCGTACATAGAATTTGTCATCAATATTCTCTATCAACAGCTAGGTTCAGCTGATGAATAGCGCATCATTAGACAAAATTTCAACAGCAGATTTTGAACGCTTCCGCTCACTGTTTTATCGAAAAACAGGTATTCACTTTGAAGATGGGAAGCGTTATTTCGTGGATAAACGGCTCTATGAACGAATGAAAGTCACGGGGCATAGAACATTTAAAAGCTACTTTACGTTCATGCGATTTCAGGCAAGCGGTGATGAATTTCAAAACTTAGTGAATGCCATGACAGTCAACGAAACGTACTTCTTTCGTGAAGACTATCAGTTTTCTGCCATGACAAAACATATAATGGACGAGCTTGATAGTATGCGTCAGCCTGATGAAGACCTTAGAATTTGGTCGGTTCCCTCTAGCACTGGCGAAGAGCCTTATTCTATTGCAATTCAATTGCTTGAATATTGGAAGGGAATATCACATCGAGATGTAGAAATAATTTCTTCAGACATCGATAGTAAGGTCTTGCTAGCAGCAAAGAAAGGACTCTATTCAAAACGCTCGGTACAGAATATTCCAGTGGATATTCAAAGAAAATACTTTGTAGAAAACAATGGGCAATTCCAACTAATTGAAGATATTCGCGATTCTGTTTCATTCACTCTCGCCAACATTTTATCTTCAAGCAATATGAAGCAGTTTCGACACTTTGACCTCATATTTTGTCGTAATTTATTGATTTACTTCGACGATGACTCACGCAAGCGGGCAGCACAAGTTTTGTACGATGCTATGAAGCCAGGAGGTTATATTTTTCTCGGTCATTCTGAGTCGATGAGTCGCATATCGTCTATGTTTAAAATTAAAAGATTTGGTGATGTGATTGCTTACCAAAAACCTATCACAGGAGGTGAGTGAGATGAAGAATATAATGATTGTTGACGACGCCACTACAGTTCGTATGTTTCACAAAGGCGTTATTTCTTCTATAAACCGGCACATAGAAGAGGCTGAAAATGGCGTAGAGGCATTAGAGAAAGCGCTTAAAGCTCCTATTGATCTGTTCTTGGTTGACATCAACATGCCAAAAATGGACGGGTACCGACTATGCCAAGAAATCAGACAACGTGACGAGCTACGCACATCCACAGTCATCATGATAAGTACAGAGTCAGCGAAGCAGGATGAGGAACGGGCCTATAGAAGTGGTGCAAATTTTTATATGTCTAAGCCTGTAGACAGTGAAAAGCTCAAAGTGCTTGTTGGGGTTATATTAGGGGATGCGGTATGAGTGAGCTTCTAGATGTATTTATTAATGAGTCGAGAGAAAATCTAGAGTCAGCAAGTCGAGGCCTGTTAACGATACAGTCCTCGAGCTCTCACAACGGTATCATTGACGGTATTTTCAGAGATATCCACACAATTAAAGGCTCTTCTGATCTTTTCGATATTAAACCCCTCACCGCGTTAGCGCACGCCGCAGAAGATTTGCTTGATTGCCTACGAGCGAGTGAAGTTGTTTATACCGAAGAAATTGGTGACCTTCTACTAGAGGTGCTAGATCAAATATCCTCGTGGTTCGATGAGCTCGAACTCGGTACTGAAAACATGAACGAATGGAAACCAGTTTCAGTAAAACTAAGCGATTTATTGCGTGCATTCATTAGTGCAGACAACGCAAAGGGCACCAGCGATGAAGAGCCGCCGCACCCCAACTCATTGACTTCTGTAAATGTTACTGGAAATACAACGAGTGAATCATCTAGCGCTGGCCCATTCAATAGCACTATAGGTACATTCACATCCAAGTTTTCATCAAGCTCGGCAATCACTCTTTTGGCAAAAACGCAAAGTGAAAACCTGTATCTTATAGACTATCAGCCAGATCACGACTGCTTTTTTCGGGGCGAAGATCCGTTCAATGTCTTAATCACAATGCCTGGTTTATTGGGCTTCAAAGCAGCAGTTCCACTTTTAACAAGCGAAAGCGATATTTACCAGAGTGCTCTCTCTTTTATTGCCATCGGTGAAGCGGATATAAGTGAAATCGATAGCCATATGGCATATTACGAGGGACAGTATCACGTATCGCACATCTCTCGCCGCGAATTAGCATTGTCTTTTTCCGCTGAAATAAGAGACGCTGTCGAGAAACTTGCGAATAAAAGTCTCCTTATTGCGATTGAAGATGGTGAGTTGGAGCAGATACAAAGTGTTGCCGAGTTACTTCAAACCTCGGGTAATCACGACCCTATCACAAATGCAGTGCTCTGTTATTTGGCAAAAGGAAATGAGTACCCTGCTAATTCTTCTCAAGCCCATATGCAAGATAGCCTGAAGCTAGAATCTGTTCAGCTTACAGACCATAAACACGTTAAATCTATCAGCCTCTATGAAGTCGAGCTATTGCAACAGCAGCGCAAATTACTTGATGCAGAGTATTACAATCGCGAGCTTATGCTTCCATCAGTAGCGAACTTAACGCAACAATTGCTGAGTCGTCTTGCAATTGAATGTGATTTGACCTGTGAGGAGAGCATACGAAATGCGATAGACCGCGCCCTGTCAGTGGCGAGCCCCCCTTTAGAGCATTCGCAACCAGAGAACGACAGTAGTTCAATAGATGTTGATTCTCATAACAGACACGCTTCTTCAAATTCACCCGCTGAAGAGGTGGCTAAATCAGAACGCCACGTCGTGAAAATGCTCAAAGTCGACCAAGAAAAAATTGATTATCTCATGGATATCGTTGGTGAACTGGCTGTCGCAAAAAATTCTTTACCCTACTTGGCAAAGCAAGCTGAAAAAGAAGGGGGAAGTAAAGCGTTGAGTAAGCAGATTAAGTCTCATTTTTCTATCGTGAATCGTTTAACTGAGTCGTTACAAAGCGCTGTGCTTCAAATTCGTATGGTGCCAGTATCTCATGTTTTCGAACGGTATCCTCGTTTGGTGCGTGACCTTGCTAGAAAGCTTAATAAAAAAATTGAGTTAGTTATGAGTGGAGAGGATACAGAATTCGACAAAAATTTAATCGAATCACTGTCTGAACCGCTTATTCACCTGCTGCGAAATAGCATTGATCATGGTATTGAGCTTCCAGATTTAAGGATACAGCAGGGTAAAGCGGAAAAAGGAAGAATAGATCTTATTGCTACTCCGCTTGATGATAGCGTTGTCATTGAAATTCGCGATGACGGTAAAGGAATTGACCCTGAAAAATTAAAAATACTTGCCTTCCAAAAGGGCATCATCACTGAACATCAGCTAGAAACACTGAATGATGAGGATGCGCTTCAACTTATTTTTGCTCCGGGATTTTCAACCAACGAAGAGGTGTCTGATTTATCGGGACGTGGAGTTGGCATGGATGCTGTGCGCACCATGGTAAATCAGGCCGGCGGAAAAATTGAGATGAGCAGCGAGCTCGGTATTGGAACCACATTTAAACTAATGCTGCCTCAAACCATGTCGGTAAACCATGTAATGATGTTTGAAGTTGCCGATCAAATGTTCGCTGTCAGTATGGATGCGGTTGTTGAAACAGTAAAAGTACATCGAAGTGAAATTCAACGAATTCGCAATCAGAATGTACTTGTTATCCGCGATAAGTTAATCCCGCTGTGTGAACTGCGGTCGGCGCTTGGTTTTGAAAATCAAGAAAAGGGAGAAGAGTGTTCTATCTTAATCGTGACTTCTCCTACCGGCGAGCATGGATTGGTGATAGATAAATTTCACGAGGGAATAGATGTTATTCAAAAGCCTTTAGAGGGAGTCCTGTCTGGCTATTCCCATTTTTCAGGTACAGCACTACTGGGCGATGGGCGTGTGCTGCTGATTGTAAATATTCCGGAGATACTCGCATGCCATTAGTATTGAAGAAAAAAGTGGCGGTGCTGCGTGGGCACTGCGAAATAGAGGACGCAGAAAGCTTGTTCAATTGGCTGCAGGAGGCCTCTGGACGTTCGTTAAATTTAAAAGAGCTGACCTCCGCGCATACAGCTATCTACCAGGTGATTTTAGGGTTCCAACCTACAATATCGATAATGCCTGAGGACACTTCACTGTATTGGCTTAAAGAACTATTAACGCACGATTCGAAAGAGGTGTGGTTGTGATGCGGATTGTAACGGTCGCAAATAGGAAAGGTGGGAGTGCTAAAACGACCACTGTCGTAAACCTTGCCTATGGTCTTGCGACTAGGGGGCGACGTGTATTGGTATTAGACCTAGACAATCAAGGGCATGTGCTACACGGATTCTCTCAAGGCGAGCAAAGCCCTATTACGCCTGCTTTTCCAATTGAGCATTTTTATAAACAACTTGTGGCAGTGCACCCCAATATTGATATCACAGAAGTGAACAATACAAGTTCCGATATTGGAAGCCAGATCCAGTTGCAAGCGGTAAGAGAGTGGTGTGATGATTCAAGATTGTGCGCACGCTACGACGTGATTCTTATTGACACCCCACCAACGCTCAATGCTCAGCTAATGGCTGCATTAGCGGCCGCTACAGAAATCGTTATACCCGCTGCTCCATTGCCCCTTAGCTCCGATGGTGTAGATAAACTGCTTTTTGCTTGTTTAAAAGCGGTGTCAGAAAGAAAGTTTAGAGCAAAAAGCATAAAGCTACTCCCTGTCATGGTTGAGAAAAACGTGAGGCTTCATCGCTTAACGCTTAACCAGTGGAGAGAGAGGTTTGGGAACACAAAAGTATTCTCCCCTATTCATAAGTGCATCAAATTGGCGGAAGCATTCAGTACCAATAAGCCAATCAGTGAGTTTGCCCCTCAATGTCGGGGAGCGAAAGACTACGACGCACTGTGTAACGCCATAATTTCACAGTAACAACGGAGCCATTATGAGTATAATTCATTTAATTGACGATTCTGCAACCATGTTAATGAGTATGGAAATGTTACTTAAGCGAGCAGGATATACCGTAACAAAATCAAACAGTGCTGAAGCTGCGATCAAAGACCTTGAAGAGATCACGCCTAAACTCATCATCACAGATTTAAATATGCCAGGTATGAATGGAATAGATCTCATTCAGACTCTTAAAAAACAAACAAAATTTCGGTTTATGCCGATGCTGATGTTGACTACTGAGTCACAGCAAAGCCGACGTGAGGAGGCGAAGCGAGCTGGTGCAACAGGTTGGTTGGTTAAGCCCGTAGAGCCCGATCAGCTCATTGGCGTAATAAAGCAACTGGTTCCTGCAGCATAAGGTTAAACACGATGAAAAAATCAACTTTTTTTGATGATCAGTTTGTTGCGAGCAGAATGAAACTTGCAAATATGAAAATCTCTATAGATTCTTTGGTCAGTTTTTTCAGTCTTCAAAGAATGGTGTTTTGTGCCTGCATAACCCTCTCTTTGCTCATAGGGCTTGGAGCAAATATTCACTCAAGTTTATCAATGGCTCTTGGTGGAGCTCTTGATATGGCTCTCGTTGCATCAGGAATTTTGTTCACCTGCTATTGGAATACGAAGAAGATGAGGAAGGAGTTGAATGCAGAGATACACATACAAAATCTCTATTTAAAAGAAGCGTCAAGTCAATTAAACGATACCCATAGTCAAGTAAACGATTACGTTGCAATACTGAAAGGACAAATTGATGGGATTAGTACGATTACCGAAGAGGCGTCATTAGAGCTAATGACTGCGCTTTATGAGATCGAAAGTTCCATTCAAAGCAGCTTAGACAACGTTGAAATAAACCAACGTCAAAGTGTTAATTGCAAGAAGGAAAGTGCAACTGAGTTTTTAAAAGTTGAAACGCGCTTATCGCAAATACAGACTCTTATAAACCAGCAGCGAGAGCAAGATATCGAACACAATGAGTCTATCCAAAATGTTATGTCCGAAGTGGAGAAACTCAAAGAGTTGACGGATTTAGTCAAAAACATCGCAAACCAAACTAACCTTTTAGCGTTGAACGCTGCAATAGAAGCAGCAAGAGCCGGGGAGTATGGCCGAGGTTTTGCAGTGGTCGCAGAGCAAGTTCGTATTCTGTCTTCGCAATCTTCTGAAGCAGCAGATAAAATTGAATTTGGAATAAAATCGGCGCTTGATGCTGCTCGTCTTCAGGGCGATAAAATGTTGGCATCTACCCAGTCCAACGAAACCTGTGACTTGCTAAGTGGTTTCTCAAGCTCCTTGAAAAGCATTACTCAACACTACAAGTCATTAGAAGATTTAAATCCTGCAATGCTTGCGTGTTTTGAAAAAAGTGCGTGCGAAGTCGCGAAGAAAGTAAGTGGAGCAATTGGTAAAATTCAGTTTCAAGATATCATTAGGCAGCGCGCAGAGCACATAAAGCTAGAACAAGATGCTATTGTGGGATTGTTCGGCCATTTTTCTTCATATATTGATTCTCGAGAAGAGTTTGATGAAACTTTTAACTTAAATACAAAGAAGATGTTTGAAAATTACGTTATGGAAGATCAGCGTAAGATTCACTTTGATATCAATGAAGATAAAGGTAACAGCGTTAAAACAGAAGTTGAAGAAGCGAGAGAGCCCAAAATACAACTATTCTGAGAAGCGATATCGCCAAGCACTGAAGTGCAAAGCACATCGCTCCTCTTTGTATGATTTTAGTTCTGCTATAGCGTAATTAGTGACGAGGTGGCAAAGGCCACATCTAGTTTGTGATAGGCCGCTTCATTGATAAAATGCGGGTAGGTTGGCTCTGTACCTTCCCAAACAACATCTTTACCATCAAAGCGCCTAAACATGGGCGCGCCAGGCATTAAGGGGACAAAGTCGTTGTCTTGCAATGAATGGTGGATCATGGCTGTTCGGTTGCCTTCATCATTTAACGGAAAAGAAATGTTCTCACCGAGTCGAAATCCCTCGCAGGCCTCTAAGTCGTCGCACTCGCCTTTGTTATAAGCAACACAAAAGGCCAACAAAACTTCTGCCATCTTTTGTGTGGCTAAGTACACGTCCTCTCGCAATACGCCTTGAGGCTGGGCGCCAACCTCAATCATCACGCCATATTTACCTGTAGTACACAAATAACCGTGAGACGCATAGGGCTTTTCGTCTTCAACTAAAATATTAGCTTCTGGCATATTTTGCTTTACGTAGCGCGCCATTTTAACGTACACATCACTTGTATCGAGAATGATAAGCGTTGCACCCATATTGCTGGTGGTATTGTGTATATCGATTACCAAGTCGGTGGAAGCATTGCCTTTCGGGCCTAATTGTTCGTTAATTGTTTTTGCTAACTTGTGTTCTTCACTCGTGCTGGCAGCTTGAAGTGAATCGAATTTTAAGGCGTCGAGTGTAAACTGACGATTTAAATCTTCCTCTAAAAACCGAACGTTGGCCGCGATAGCAGCTGGGTTGGCAGTATAAAGCGTGACGTCTAACTCACTAAACTGAGTAGGAATGCCGCTAGATTCCCAATTTTGGATAAGCTGAATGCCGCTCATTTCATTGCCGTGAGTACCACCTACTAATGCAATATGGTTAATCATGTTGTCCCTCAAATAGATAAATTAGTGCTTGAAGAAGTCGTTAGGCTGCTGCGCTAACATTGCCTCTATTTCTTCTATATCCATAGCTTGCGGCGTAGCATCTTGAGCTGGCTTACCGGCTATTTTTCTATCTTCACCGGCCCATTCACCTAAATCAATTAGCTGGCACTTTTTACTGCAAAAAGGGCGGTATTCACTTTGTGGCGACCACACAACAGGTTTGGTACAAATAGGACATTTTACTTCCATCTATCTCTCCAAAAAGAAGGCTAAAAAACGCTAGGGCATATTCACCCTTGCTAAGAAAAAACCACATGTGTTCACGTACACTTTAACTAGGCTAATGCACTAAATGAGCTTCTAAGAAAAATTATCTATAGTGGCTCGATTTTATGCTTTGTAAATACAGCCCTAGTCAAGCGTTACAAATATCAGTTAATTTGCAAAGTGTATGTACGGATTTTAGTAATGGTTAGCTCTTAATGACAGATTAGCAGGCCGCTAAAAGGAATTGAACGTTTTCTTCTACAGAACCGCTCTTACTGTCATCACTTGAGAAAAGCATAAAGCGAAGGGCATAGCGATACTTGTTACCGCTAAGGGTAGGGTAGTAACCTTCATCGGTGCGACATTTGACTCTTATAAGTTCATTTTTGTCTTCTGCTGCCCCTTGATAAAAGCCGCTTTCTGCAACGGTATCTTTAAATTGACCTCGTTCGCGAATGAACGACAGGCCTACCGTGATAGCGTCATCTAATAAGGCAAGGGTATCTAGCCATAGCGCTATTTCTGTTAAGCGACGCTCAAGAGGTTGATGTAACCAGAAATGCAAATTAGGTAAATCAAAACTGCAGGCACCGCCAGGTATAGCGAAACGTTGCCTTATGGAGCTTAATAATTTGTCTTCTTTCAGCGCACTGCCAAATCGACCTTCAGTTTTAATTTTTTGGCGTAAACGCAATACGGTTTTTAATGCATGATCAAGGGCAGTAGAATCGATTTTAGGGTGTTTTGACCAGTAAAAGAGGCTCTTTTCATGAGCTTCTAAGTCTTTAGTGAGATCTGAGCGAAGATCGATACGCTCTATGAGGTCGAGCAGCTCAAAGAGTTGCTCAAAAAATACAAGCTGCAAGGTACTTTGCTCTGCCTTAGCCGTAATTTTAAGTTGCCCAAGCAGCTGTTCTACGCGTAGGTAATTACGCACCTTTTCCTTTAAAGGGAATTCGAATACAGCGTCGCTCATGGATATCCTTTAAATACAATTACGTAAGGAGAAAGCGTAAAGCCTAAAGCATAGTGACCGTTAAGCCAAGTATACTTACCAACCAAACTATTATTTAGATACTAAGTAGATACTAAATGAGCAAAAAAGTTTCAAAAACAGGCAAATTGTCATCAATCGCTGTTAGCGCGAGGTGCCCTAACTATTCGCCGTGTCTAATGAGCGGAATAAGCAAATGTAACAATGTGCAGAGAGAGCAGGTTTGCCTTAGAGTCAGAGGGTTCTTGAAGCTTGCCTTAATAATTGATGATGTAAATCTGCTACCTGCTGCTTAAGCGATAGTAAGCTTGTATTATTATCTAATACATAGTCAGCCGCATTTAAACGTTCTTCGCGGGTAGCTTGGGCATCCATAATGTTCTTTATCGTTTCTACATCACTGCTATCTCTATTCACTGCACGAGTCAGCTGCGTGCTTTCGCTGCAGTCAACCACAACGACTTTGTTGCACATCATAGTGAGGTTGTTTTCAACAAGAAGCGGTACAGAGAGTATGCAGTAAGCGCTGGCAGACTTTGCTATCAGATGCTGCATACGCTCCCGTATGAGGGGGTGAAGTAAGCTATTAAGCCAGTCTTTCGCAGTGCTATCGGTAAACACTAACTTACGAAGTTGTGCTCTATCAAGGGTGCCACTGCTCAGCAGCACATTATCGCCAAAGCGCTCGACAATACGCTGCAACCCAGTGGTGCCGGGTAAAACCACATCTCGTGCTACTTCATCGGCATCGACAACGTCAATACCATGGGTTTTAAATAAATCGGTAGCGGCCGATTTACCGCTACCAATACCGCCAGTCAGGCCAACAACAAATGTGTTATTCAATTTTTACTCTCCCAGACACGTGAAACAAACACACTAAGCCAATCAATTTATCCAACACATTTAGCAAGCACATCCCGCAGGTGTTTATTCGCTAAACGTTCTAGTTTCCGAACTCGTGCTGTTTGACAGCTGCGCCTCTGTTGAACTGTAAGCTTGAGTTATAAGCTCGACTGATAAATTGACGTTGCCGAACTAAATTTTTCAAAGCTAATTAGGGCGTGTTAATCCTCGTTGTAGGAGTTTTGGGCTAAATGTAAAGCAAAGACCAACACGCCCTAGTCTATTGCTATAAAACCATATCGAGGTAGGTGGTAATAATAACGTCTTTGTATAAAAGCGTCAGCCAGCCTGCAACTGCTAAGTAAGGCCCAAAAGGGATCGCCAGCGATTTACCCTTATTTTGTATCATCATAATGGCAATCCCGATAATGGCGCCCACAAAGGACGACAGTAAAATAATAACCGGCAGGCCCTGCCAGCCAGTATAGGCCCCAAGCGCAGCCAGCAATTTAAAATCGCCATAGCCCATACCTTCCTTGCCAGTCACTAACTTAAACAGCCAATAAACAGACCATAAGCTTAAATACCCTGCAGCAGCGCCAATTATGGCATCGGTAGTGCCAACAAAAACGTCACTCGTGCTTAATAGTAAACCAAGCCAAAGCAGTGGCAGCGTAAGTTGGTCTGGCAGCAACATTTTGTCCACGTCGATGAAAATAAGCGAAATAAGTACATAGGTAATTAAAATGGCCCACACGGCTTGGGACGTTGGCCCAAAGTGATATGCAGTAAACGTACAGGCGATAGCAGTAAAAAGCTCTACCAGTGGATAGCGAGGGGAAATGCCCGTTTTACAGTTGGCACATTTGCCTTTTAAAAACAAATAGCTGAGTACTGGAATATTTTCCCACGCTCGAATGGTATGCCCACACTTAGGGCAGGTGCTATCAGGCTTTACTAGGTTAAACGGGGCCGAGGGGGTAGGGCGGGTAGAGAATGCAGTATCAACAGCAGAAGCAGCATTGGCGTCTTCATCACTATTTACTTCAGCAAAGTAACTGTCGTACTCTTCTTGCCAGCTTCGCTCCATCATAATTGGCAGGCGATAAATAACCACATTCAAAAAACTGCCAACCATCAGGCTAACCAGAAAAACGAACACGTAAAAGAACTCTGGGTGGAGTTGACTGAGGGTAATTATTGCATCCATTAAAGCAGTTCCATTAATGTAATTCTGTTATCAGCAACGTATTTACGCGCTACCTATACCTAACAGAATAAGAAAAAGCCCGCGACAGTGCGAGCTAGTTATTTGTTATTGTTTTTAAGCAGCGTGATTCACACTTTCCTTTGAGAGAGCTTGCTAGCCTTTGTGCTAGCTTTTGTGCTAGTTCTACGCTGAGCTCATTCGAGCAAACATTTATAAAAATGCTTAAGTAATTTATACCACGTTACCCATATCGAAAATAGGTAGGTACATGGCCACAATTAAACCGCCAATTACCACGCCTAATACCGCCATAATCATAGGCTCAAGTAAGCTGGTTAAACCATCTACCATATCATCTACTTCGGCTTCATATATTGTGGCAATCTTGCTTAGCATCTCATCAACAGCACCAGACTCTTCACCAATAGCAATCATCTGCGTCACCATATCGGGAAATACGTTGGTCGCGCGCATGGCCACATGCATGGGGATACCGCCCGCTACTTCTTTACGCATATATAATATCGCTTCCCTATATACGGCATTGCCAGATGCGCCTGCGGCAGATTCAAGGGCACCGATAAGGGGCACACCTGCGGCGAACGTTGTTGCAAGGGTGCGGGTGAAGCGAGCAATACTAGCCTTCTTTAGAATTTCGCCAATCACAGGTATTTTCAATACCAATCTATCGCAACGATCGCGTAAGTTTTGGCTTTTTTTATAAGCTCGCCCAAATAAATAGCCAGCAATACCCACGGCTATGGCAATAAAAATACCGTAATCTTGTACAAATCGAGAGATGCCCAAAACGAACTGCGTAAATGCGGGTAACTCAGCCCCAAAGCTACTAAATATTTCTTCAAATTGAGGCACCACAAAAATAAGTAGGATGGTGGTGACTATAAAGGCCACTACGACTACTGCAATAGGATAAAACATGGCCTTTTTAATTTTAGATTTTAGGGCTTCTGCTTTTTCTTTGTAAGTCGCAATTCTATCGTAAATAAGTTCAAGTGCACCGGACTGTTCACCGGTATAAACCAAGTCGCAGTACAGATCGTCGAAATAATTAGGATGTTTTCTAAGAGCTGAAGATAATGGGTTACCCGCTTTAACTTCTTCAGTTATCTCTCCTAAAAGTTTGCGCATGCTTACTTTTGCATGGCCTTGGGCAATCATTTCAAGAGACTGGATAAGCGTTACACCGGCGCTAAGCATAGTAGCTATTTGGCGAGAGGTGACTGATATGTCTGCCGCATTTATTTTTGCACCACCAGAGCCAAATAGGGGTTTTGCCAGTTTTTTTACCTTGTTTGCAGATATACCCTGGCGGCGTAATAGGTTTTTAGCTTCAGAAAGAGAGATTGCTGATATTTCGCCTTTGCGAGTTTGACCCCTTTTGTCTTTTCCCTGCCAAGTGTAAGTGGCTGCTGCTTTTGCCATAACCGAATCTCAAAGCCTGGTTAAATAAAGAACATTAATGTAAAAAACGAAAAAACCCGACAGGCGCCGGGTTTCTGATTATCGTAT
This sequence comes from Alteromonas sp. P256, assembly GCF_036864455.1. NCBI lineage: Bacteria > Pseudomonadati > Pseudomonadota > Gammaproteobacteria > Alteromonadales > Alteromonadaceae > Alteromonas > Alteromonas sp. P256. The sequence continues at coordinate 206,549 of NZ_JAZETM010000004.1, read as the reverse complement.
CGATACTAGCAAAGGCCAGAGTTTACACAACCACCTGTTCTTTCCCAACTTACTGCGCCATTCGCAATCGTACCAGTCAGGATTAGTGTATCTGTCGCAGCAATACCGCTACCTGCAACTGGAGTGACTGTAATAGTGTAGCCATTAGCTGCATCACCACCGAGTGCTATAGTATTAACCGTGTCGGCATTTGTCCATCCTGTATTAACCGCAATATCAGTGCAGTCTGCTGGTACGCCAGTTTGCGCACAAACTTCAACAGCTGTTTTAGCTGCGCTAGATGCTGAAATTACTTCGCTGTAGGTAGCACGTGCTGTATAAGTCTGATACGCAGGCAATGCAATTGCTGCAAGAATACCGATGATTGCAACAACAATCATTAATTCGATTAAGGTAAAACCTTTTTGGTTTGCTTTATTCATTTTCATCATGGTCTATCTCCGGGACGCGTATAACACGCTAAGTTTAAATAAATTCAAATTGACGTTTATACCCGAGTCGTCCTTAAACGCCCCTGGTACTTGATGCTCAGTATAGAATTTTCTTTGCCTATGACAAGTATATAGAACTATACCTATGTCTGACTCAGTCAGTATGCCACGTTCGTTCACGCCATTGCAGCTCTATGTTATTGAACTTTCGTATAAAACTATTACCATTGTCAAAGTATGTTGAACAATACAGGTCGTAAGATTTAATGTTTCATATACTGACCTTCGCTCAATTAATCGTTACAGGTGCTCACTGCCGTTTTCGTTTTACACAGTCGCCGATAATTTTGGTTGATTTTCGGCTTATTAACTTTTCAATATCAAGTGCTGTAAGTACAAGTAAACGAATTACCGTCTTAATCTAACTGGATACGCAGCGATAAATCAATAGCTTGCACGTGCTTTGTTAGTGCACCTGAAGAGATATAATCTACCCCAAGTTTTGATAACGAGGCCAAACGCTCATCGGTGATGTTGCCAGACACTTCAAGCTTACACTGTGCGTTATTCATAACTACTGCCTGCTGGATCTGTTCGTTAGTAAAGTTGTCTAGCATTACAATATCAGCACCGGCATTAAGGGCCTGTTGAAATTCTTCAATGCTCTCAACTTCAACCTCAACCGTTTTTCCTGGCATGTTGGCTTTTGCGCGGCTTATTGCGTTGTGAATACTGCCGCAGGAGAAAATGTGATTCTCTTTAATTAAGAAGGCGTCGAACAGCCCAACACGGTGGTTTTGCCCTCCGCCACAGCGTACGGCATATTTTTGCGCGTATCTAAGCCCTGGAAGGGTTTTTCTTGTATCAAGAATTTTGGTATTTGTACCGGCTAAATACTTGGTGTAAGAAGCGGTTACTGTTGCACTGCCTGATAAGGTTTGTAAGAAGTTAAGCGCGGTGCGTTCAGCGGTCAGAATCGCTCGGGCAGAGCCAGACAAGCTCACTAACACCGTATCAGCTTCTACATGGTCACCGTCTTTTACATGCCAAGTTACCGACACTGACTCGTCTATTAAGGCAAACGCTTGGTTTACCCAAGCAACACCGCAAATAACGCAAGGCTCTCTGGTAATGATGGTGGCACTTGCTGTTACTTCTTTATCAATTAGGTTGGCAGTTATGTCGTTATCGGCATTCAGTTCACCACCTAAGTCTTCAATGAGGGCTTGAGAAACCTGTTCGCGGATGGCTTGTATATCGGGTGACGTCATCTTCATCGCTGTTGTCTTTTCACTTTGTCTTGTCAGAGGGTACGCAATATTAACCAATCGCCACGCTGAGTAAACTCTAATTGGCGAAGAACGCTCATTCCGAGCAATATATGGTTATCTTGCATACCAGGGTTTAAGTTAGCTTTTACATTTCGTACTTCTATATCACCAATGCGAAGTGTGTCTATGGTGGATTCGGCTATTCTGACCGTTCCGTTTGCGGTTCTGGCCAGTGCTTGGCGGCCTGCCTGCAATTGAAGCTTACTGGCTAAATGCGCTGGCACAGCAACATCCGTCGCACCAGTGTCGACTAAAAAGACAACCTCTTCACCGTTAATATAGCCGCTGGTAACATAATGGCCCTGACGGTTCTGTTTAAGGCGCACTTCGGTTTGCGATCCCATTTGCTGCGAAATAGGCGTGCTATTCGGGTTAACTTGTTTTTCCAATAGGCCGGAAAAAACATACACAAGTAAACCCAGTCCGCACACCCACGCTAATAGCACCATCCACTTTCCTGCGGTGCTTGTTTCATTGTGTTCCTGAGACATTACTCTCCCGTTAGAGCGCTTATCATCGCTTTTATACTAGTTGTTTCCTTAGCTTTTTTCATCGCTTTTTAGAACCTACCTTTGGCTTACGTTATTGATTTTGTCAGTACAGGAATGTAACACTTCTATATCGACAGACACTTTATATGTACCATTTCATAGTTTAATCTGCTGCCAAACATAAACGTAAACCCCACATCGAGGCGCTTCACCCTATGCTGAAATACGACAATGCGACCTTTGTACCGTCTCCTCACTGTGATGCTCGTCCTGATGACGCACAAGTAAGCCTGCTGGTGGTTCACAATATTTCTCTACCACCCTCCCAATTTGGTACGTCGGGAATTCGTGATTTGTTTATGGGGCAGCTTAATATTAATGAACACCCTTTTTACCGGGAAATTGCCGGTCTTCGGGTATCGGCACATTGTGTAATATATCGTACGGGTGAAATTGAGCAATTTGTTCCATTTAACCAGCGGGCATGGCATGCAGGTCTGTCCACTTATCAGGGTAAAAGCAGGTGTAATGACTTTTCCATTGGTATCGAACTTGAAGGCACTGACACGTTGGCTTACACCGATAAACAGTATAGCGCATTGACAAAACTGACTCATTTCATCGTTAAGCACTATCCTCATATCTCGTTAGGGCGTATCGTAGGTCATAACGATATCGCGCCAGGGCGAAAAACCGACCCTGGCGTTGCATTTGATTGGGCTAGGTATAGAAAGACCCTTATCAATTTACTGTAGGTCACTCTTAGTAAACAAAGTAGTAAACCAAGTGATAAAATGAGTAATAAAATGAATGCCGATAAAGTGGGTCACCGCGCTTAGTCAGGCTCAATTAACAACTAAGATAAGTACGTGCATTGCGTCAAATAACCGGAAGCGATTTACCACATGATTTTAATGAGTTTGCTATTAGTACTTAGTTTAGAGCGATTAGTAAGTAAAGAGCCTCGTTGGCATATTGAAAAGTACGCCAGTCAATATCGCGAGTGGCTTATTAAAAAGCGCTGGCTGTCTAAAAAGAACACGCCTGCATCATTGTACCTGTGCCTGCTAACTCCGGCCGTTGTACTTGCAGCAATAGAATATTTTGTTTTCGGCGCTTTTCTCACGTTTATCGAGCAAAGCGTTGTCCTATTTATCTGCATCGGTTGCCCTGCACTAAGAGCTACGTATAAATGCTTCTTAAATGCGGCAGAGCGAAATGATTTGCAGGCCTGTAGTATGTACACCGACCAATTGGGTCACTGTACCAATGAGCGTGATGGTCAAAGTAGTCTTAACGAAAACGCAAATAATGAAGAGGCTGACGACACGAGTAGCGCAAAGTATCAAGGTCAAAGCTTTGGACAACATTTAACATGGCTCAATTATCAGCACTACGCAGCCGTTATGCTGTGGTTTATCGCGTTTGGCGCGCCTGGCGCATTATTTTACAGCCTGAGTAGAAGTACTACCGAAGCGCTATGCGCAGCTAGTCATCCTATGCGCGAAACCGCCGCTCGCCTCATGTTCGCATTAGATTATATTCCGGTGCGAATTACCGCATTTGGTATGTTGATGATGGGGCACTTTTCTCGTGCATTACCAGAATGGATTAAATATGCGCTGCAATTAGATGTATCTGCCTACGACGTACTCACGATTATTTCGGCGAAAGCTGAAATGCTGACGTCGGAAGAACAAGCGCTACAGGCTGAAAATGCATCGGTTGAACCCAAGGTGCTTGTAAAATTAGCAAAACGTAATGTTATTTTTTTACTGGTTGTAACGTCGGCACTTACGGTTATAGGTAGTCTCGCATAATCACTATTTTTAACATTTAAAACGTTGAAAGCATTTGGTCTAGTAAAAAACTGTTGCTAGATCAGGTGCTTTTGTCTTTTCACCTACTTTCAACTTCTCATCAGACCAGTAATGGTTTAAATACTTTTCTTAACAAATTCAACAATAAAGCTTAACAGACAGCAAACTCAGTCAGGTTTGCTATGCTTGAGAGTATTTACCTTAAAAACGATCTGCCTTAAACTGTATAGGTAAAATGGTATTACCAATTTTGTCTGGGGTTACATCAATACCATTAATTTAGCGTATTCACAGCTGTTATTTACACCGAAGGGCTTTACCTAAGAGCTAAGCCAAAACAGTACACCAGAGGAACTAGAGGCCGCATGCGTCAGCAGCGAAAAAAACTAGCAGATGTCATAACTGAGCAACTTGAATCTATGATTCTTGATGGTTCTCTGTTGGCGGGGCAAAAATTGCCGCCAGAGCGAGAGCTGGCGCAAAAGTTTGATGTGTCTCGTCCTTCTTTACGTGAAGCTATTGGTAATCTGCAGGCCCGTGGTCTAGTAGAAAGAAAGCAAGGTGGCGGTACGTTTGTCAACCGCAATCTCAATGCAGCAATGAAAGATCCACTCATGGATTTAGTGAGCAAACGTCCAGAAACTCAGTTTGATTTACTCGAATTTCGCCATGCCTTAGAAGGTATGTCGGCTTATTACGCTGCGCTTCGTGGGCAACCAGAAGATATTGAGGCACTAACCCAGGCGCTAAATGAGCTTCCGTCGCCAAAAGTGAGCGAGAGTAAGCGCGCTCAGGCCGAGGCGCTAGGGCAGTTTTACATCATCATGGCTCGAGCTTCGCACAATATGGTGCTGCTTCACGTAATGAGTACCATGCAAAGTATGTTGGTTGACAACATAGAACGAAATTTAGACATGCTGGCGATGCACACCGATGCCGTGGCAGATATTGCCAAACAGCGACGAGAAATTGTGGAAGCCATAGCGTCGCAAGATCCAGAAGCGGCTCGTCAAGCATGTAACACGCATTTGGCGTTTATCGAGAAAACGCTGTTAACCATTAATCAGCGCGACACTCGTGTCCAGCGAGCGTTGCGTCGTTTAGAGATTTAGCCTCGAGCACGCTGCTCGCGGTTAATTATTCGCAGAGGCCGGTCGGGTTGTACCCGTGCCACTGCCCAAGCAGGTGAGCCAGAACGGGTCACTGTGAGTACAACGTAGTTTAGTATTCCTCCTTCAACGCAGGGTGTAAATGTTGCGTAAGGAGGTTTTTCTATATAAGCAAAAATAGGATGGCACCATGACTGATATGATGCACCAAGATGTGGACCCTCAAGAAACTAAAGAGTGGCTAGATGCACTCGAATCAGTATTTGAAGAGGAAGGTGTAGAACGCGCTCATTACTTACTTGAGAAGCTTGTTGATAAAGCTCGCCGTAGTGGAGCTCACTTACCGTACGACGCCACAACAGCGTATATCAACACTATACCCGCAGCGCAAGAGCCTAACATGCCTGGCGATCTCACTATCGAAGCGCGCATCCGTGCGGCAATTCGTTGGAACGCACTAATGATAGTGTTACGCGCGTCCAAGAAAGATTTAGAACTTGGTGGTCACATTGGTAGCTTTGCCTCTTCAGCCATGCTGTACGATGTTGGCTTTAACCACTTTTTCAAAGCGCCAACTGATGGTAACGGCGGCGACTTTATATTCGCTCAGGGCCACATTTCTCCAGGTATTTACGCTCGTTCTTTCATCGAAGGTAACTTAACGGAAGAGCAGCTAAACAACTTCCGTCAAGAGTGTAACGGCGATGGACTATCATCATACCCGCACCCGCATTTGATGAAAGACTACTGGCAGTTCCCAACAGTATCTATGGGCCTTGGTCCACTTCAAGCGATATACACAGCACGTTTCTTAAAATACCTCACTAACCGCGGTATTAAAGACTGTTCAGCTCAGCGCGTATACTGCTACATGGGTGATGGTGAGTGTGATGAGCCAGAGTCATTGGGTGCCATTGGCTTAGCGTCTCGCGAAGGCTTAGACAACCTAACATTTGTTATTAACTGTAACTTACAGCGCTTAGACGGCCCTGTACGTGGTAATGGCAAAATTATCCAAGAGCTTGAAGGTACATTCCGCGGCGCAGGCTGGGAAGTGGTTAAAGTTATTTGGGGTAGTTACTGGGATGAACTTCTTGCCCGCGATAAATCAGGCAAGCTCATTCAGCTTATGGGCGAAACCGTTGACGGTGAATACCAGAACTGTAAAGCGAAGGGCGGTAAGTACACCCGCGAAAACTTCTTTAACAAGTACCCAGAAACAAAAGCGTTAGTGGCTAACTATTCAGATGAAGACATCTGGCGCTTAAATCGTGGTGGGCACGATCCGGTTAAGGTATTTGCTGCATATCAAAAAGCCATCGATACCAAAGGTCGCCCAACGGTTATTCTTGCGAAAACCGTTAAAGGATTTGGTCTTGGCTCATCGGGTGAAGCGCAAAACGTGGCTCACAACGTGAAGAAAATGGAAGTGGAATCTATTAAGAAATTCCGTGACCGTTTCAACATTCCTATTGAAGACGACAAAATTGCCGATCTTCCGTACTACCGCTTCCCAGAAGACAGTGAAGAACTTAAGTATCTGAAAGAGCGCCGTGAGGCACTTGGCGGATATCTTCCAGCGCGCAGAGAGCAAGCAGAAGAACAGTTAGAAGTACCAGAGCTAAAGGCCTTTGACGCTATTTTAAAAGGCTCTGGCGATCGTCAAGTGTCATCTACCATGACCTTTGTTCGCGTACTTAACGCGTTGCTTAAAGATAAGAAAATTGGTAAACGCATTGTGCCAATTATTCCTGATGAAGCCCGTACATTCGGTATGGAAGGTCTGTTCCGTCAGGTAGGTATTTACGCTAATGAGGGACAAAAATACGTTCCACAAGATGCCGACCAAGTGGCTTACTATCGCGAAGATAAGAAAGGTCAGGTACTGCAAGAAGGTATTAACGAACTAGGCGCAATGGCGTCTTGGGTAGCGGCGGGGACGTCTTACTCAACGTGTAACGCGACCACTATTCCTTTCTATATCTACTACTCAATGTTCGGTTTCCAACGTGTTGGCGACTTAGCATGGGCAGCGGGCGACAGTCAGGCCCGTGGTTTCCTATTAGGTGCTACAGCAGGTAGAACAACACTCAATGGTGAAGGTCTACAGCACCAAGATGGCCACTCACATGTACAGGCTAACTTAATTCCTAACTGTGTAACGTACGATCCGACGTATGGCTACGAAGTGGCGGTTATCGTACAAGATGGCTTGCGCCGTATGTACGGTGAAAACGAAAACGTTTTCTACTACCTCACGTTAATGAATGAAAACTATCAGCACCCTGCGATGCCTGAAGATGATGATATTGCAGAGCAAATCATCAAAGGTATTTATAAGCTAGAGCGTGTTGAAGGCAAGAAAGCTAAGCACAATGTTCAGTTAATGGGCTCGGGCACTATTTTGAATGAAGTGCGCAAAGCGGCGCAAATTCTTAGTGACGATTACGATGTGTCTTCTGACGTGTACTCGGTAACGTCTTTCAACGAGCTGGCTCGTGAAGGTCAAGGCATAGCACGCTGGAACATGCTTAACCCAGAGGCAGAGCAAAAAACACCGTATATAAGTCAAGTGATCACAAAAGATGCAGGCCCAGCAATTTCTGCAACAGACTACGTGAAGAACTACTCTGACCAAGTTCGCGCTTTCATCGATACAGAATATCGTTGTTTAGGTACAGACGGCTTCGGAAGAAGTGACAGCCGTGAAAACTTGCGTACGCATTTCGAAGTGAATGCTGCCTACATTGTAGTGGCATCACTTTACGAACTTGCACAGCGCGGTGACGTTGAGAAAAAAGTGGTGGCAGATGCCATTAAGCGTTTTGAAATTAACGCTGAAAAACTTAACCCACTTTACGCCTAGTCACAGACACATAAGGTATTTTACATATGTCAGATATTCAAAAGATTGTCGTTCCCGATGTTGGTGGTGACGAAGTTGAAGTTATCGAACTGTGTGTCTCCGTTGGTGACACATTAGAGGCAGATGAAGGGATTGTTACTGTAGAGAGCGATAAAGCATCTATGGACATTCCTGCGCCGTTTGAAGGCGAAATAGTAAGCCTCTCTGTTGCCGTGGGTGACAAGATTAAAGAAGGCGACGTTATCGGCGAGATCAAAACCAGTGCTGACTCTGAGGAGAACAGCTCTGAGGCTGATGATTCTAAGGCTAATGATTCTGAGGCTAATGATTCTGAGGCCAATGATTCTGAGGCAAGTAGCTCAGCAGACAGCGCCGAGTCAGACAGTGAGTCATCTTCAAACGAATCGCCTAAAGAAGAGTCTGAATCAACATCAGACTCTGCTAAGTCTTCAGGCGGCAACGTGATTGACGTTGCTGTACCCGATATTGGTGAAGACGGCGAAGTTGACGTTATCGACGTGCTAGTTGCGGTAGGCGATACCATTGAAAAAGAAGATGGTTTAATTACGCTAGAAACTGACAAGGCAACTATGGACGTGCCCTCTAGTCACGCCGGTACCGTAAAAGAAGTTCTCATAAGCAATGGCGATAAAGTTAAAGAAGGCACCGTGGTTATCAAGCTTGAGGTGGGTGGTTCTGACTCATCCGAAAGCGCCGAAAGCTCGAGCACTGACTCTTCAGATAGCGCTGACAAAGACGCCGAGTCGTCAAGCGCCGCATCTTCTGATTCGTCATCAAGTGAAGTAATTGAAGTCGCCGTTCCCGATATTGGTGAAGACGGTGAAGTTGATGTTATCGACGTACTTGTGTCAGTTGGCGACACCATTGAAAAAGAAGATGGTCTGATTACCCTTGAAACCGATAAAGCCACCATGGATGTGCCATCGACACATTCAGGTACAGTAAAAGAAGTGCTTATTTCAACAGGCGATAAGGTTAAGCAAGGCACACTAGTGGTGAAGTTAGAAACTAGTGGTGGCGCGTCAACCTCTTCAGCAAAAGAAGAAAGTAAATCTGAAGCACCTAAGCAGTCAGACTCTTCTAGTAAAGAAGCTGCGGACAAGAAGACTGAAGAAAAGTCAAAAGCGCCAGCACAAAAGCCTGCGCCGGCTAAAGCAGACACAGGCTCTGACTCTGGCTCAGACAAAGAAGGCAATGACGGAAAAGCTCATGCTTCACCATCGGTGCGCCGAGTGGCCCGAGAGTTCGGTGTCGACCTCACCTTGGTAAAAGGCTCAGGTCGTAAGAATCGTATTTTGAAAGAAGACGTTCAAGAATACGTCAAAGCTGAACTGGCTAAGCCTAAAACGGCTGCCGCGTCAGGTAATGCACCTGTGGGTGACAATGTACTTCAAATTGTGCCGGTTAAACCTGTTGATCACAGTAAGTTTGGTGAAATTGAAGAGCAGAAGCTATCGCGTATCCAGAAAATATCGGGGCCGTTCTTACATCGTAACTGGGCTACAATTCCACACGTTACGCAGTTTGATGAGGCCGACTTTACTGACGTTGAAGCGTTCCGCAAAGAACAAAATGCTTACCACGCAAAAGTTAAGTCTGGTTTAAAAATCACGCCACTTGTTTTTGTTATGAAGGCGGTAGCGAAAGCGCTAGAAAAATACGAAGTGTTCAACTCGTCGCTATCTGAAGATGGCGAAAGCTTGATCATTAAGAAGTTCATCAATATCGGTATTGCGGTGGAAACTCCTGGCGGCCTTGTCGTACCTGTAATCAAAGATGTAAACAAAAAAGGCATTGAGCAACTGTCTCAAGAGCTTATTGATACCTCTAAGAAGGCACGTGAAGGTAAGTTGAAGTCTACCGATATGCAAGGCGGCACGTTCACTATATCTAGCCTAGGTGGTATTGGCGGTACGGCGTTTACACCAATTGTTAATGCACCAGAAGTGGGTATTTTAGGTGTCTCTAAATCAGAGATGAAACCAAAGTGGAATGGCAATGAATTTGAACCTCGTTTAATGGTTCCGTTAAGCTTGTCATACGACCACCGCGTTATTGATGGCGCAGTAGGTGCAAGGTTTGCTGCAGAAGTTGCTGCTAACCTAACTGATTTACGTAGAATTATACTTTAAAAAAAGTCGTATAATGTTTACATTATGATGAATATTTTTAACGATTTTATAGGCCCTTAGGGCGGTATTTAGGTTATGCTAACACCTATGTGTGTAAGCAACGTGTGTTAGCATAATCAAAAAAGAGGATTGAGGTTCACAATGAGCGAAATTAAAACGCAATTAGTGGTACTGGGCGGCGGCCCTGGCGGTTATTCTGCAGCATTCCGTGCGGCCGATTTAGGCGTTGAAACAGTTATCGTAGACTCGCGCGATTCATTGGGCGGTGTATGTCTTAATGTAGGCTGTATTCCATCAAAAGCACTGCTTCACGTTGCAAAAGTAATGAAAGAAGCTAAGCACTTGGCAAGTCATGGCGTGAGCTTTGGTGAGCCAAAGATTGATTTAGATAAAGTTCGTGACTATAAAGACGGTGTTGTTAAGCAGCTTACCAACGGCCTTGCTGGTATGTCTAAAATGCGCAAAACCCAGCATGTTAAAGGGTATGGTAAATTCACTGGCAGCAATACTCTTGAAGTGCAAGGCGACGACGGCGTTACCATTATTACGTTTGAAAAAGCGATTATTGCTGCGGGCTCTGAGCCAATCAGCTTGCCATTCATTCCAGAAGACGATCGCGTAATCGACTCAACTGGCGCTTTGGAAATGAAAGATATTCCAGAGAAAATGCTAGTGCTTGGCGGTGGTATTATTGGTCTTGAAATGGGCACAGTGTACGAAGCGCTTGGCTCTAACGTTGACGTAGTTGAGTTTTTAGACCAGCTTATTCCAGCTGCCGATAAAGACATCATGAAAGTATTCATGAAAGACTACAAAGAAAAATTCAACATTATGCTTGAAACCAAAGTGACTGCGGTTGAAGCAAAAGACGATGGTTTGTACGTTACCTTTGAAGGCAAAAAAGCACCTGCTGAACCAGTTCGTTACGATAAAGTACTTGTAGCAGTTGGCCGTAAGCCAAATGGTAACTTAGTGAGCGCTGATAAAGCCGGCGTAAATGTTGATGAGCGTGGTTTTATCAATGTTGATAAACAAATGCGTACTAACGTAGACCATATTTTTGCCATTGGCGACCTTGTTGGTCAGCCTATGCTTGCGCACAAAGCAGTTCATGAAGGTCATGTTGCTGCAGAAGTGGTTGCTGGCCAGAAGCACTATTTCGACCCACGTGCTATTCCTTCAGTTGCCTATACAGAGCCAGAAGTTGCTTGGGTTGGTTTAACTGAGAAAGAAGCAAAAGAGCAGGGCGTAAACTACGAAGTCGCGTCGTTCCCGTGGGCTGCATCAGGCCGCGCAATTGCTCAGGATTCTACTAACGGTTTGACTAAGATGATTTTCGATAAAGACTCTGGTCGCGTTATCGGTGGTGCAATGGTTGGTACTAACGCGGGCGAAATGCTTGGCGAAATTGGCCTAGCTATTGAGATGGGTGCTGACGGCGAAGACGTTGCACTTACTATTCATGCTCACCCTACGCTAAACGAATCAATTGGACTAGCGTCTGAAATATTCGAAGGAAGCATCACTGATTTGCCAAACCCTAAGGCAAAGAAAAAGAAATAAATCGCTTTTTTCTGATGTAATCAAAACCCGCTGCACAGCGGGTTTTTTGCGTAGCGACGTTGTCAAACGTTAACGATAACGTAAGAGTTAATGCTTTTGCCTTTTTTATTTTTTACTGGATTATTTTAGCATTATCACTAACACTGAGACGTAGCGTGAAGATAGCGAATAGGCGTTGTATCGGTGTTCAATAAGCGTGGTAAAAAATGACTGAAGCTGAAAATAGAATAGTCAATATAAACTCGAAGCATGGTGAGTATGCCATTGAGCTTAAAGGCAATATCATTCGAGTTGACGGCAAAGGTGTTATTAACAAGTCCATACTTGAGCAATATTTAGAAGACGTAAGGACAATTACCAGTGCGTTGCAAGGACAGCCTTGGGGATTTTTAGGGTTCGTAAACGGTACTGGAATCCTCACGCCCGAAGCCGAGCATGCGCTGGTGGTGTCTATTCAAGTGCGCAAGCAGTTTGGTATGAGGGCATGTGCGCTCGTTGTCACTAATGCAGATATTCCTAGCCTTGTGAAAAATCAATTTGAACGAGTGTATCAACGTGCACAAATTGATTATCGGTTCTGTGCAAGTGAAGATGAAGCATATCTATGGTTAGGTACACAAGATTGCTCAACCGCTTTCACTGAGTAGCTAAGCGGTTGCAGCCTATTAATTATATAAGATTTACGCAATTACCTTGTCTTTAGGTGTAGGTTGTGGCGTAGTCTTTTCAACGCTACCGTTTATGCTGTGTAAATTTGCTGGAGTGAATTCGCTGCTGTCCATATTGCGCTGTGCCATTAGGCGTTTCACCGTATCTTCACAATACCCTTTTCTGCAGCATTGCGACAACAGTAACTTGTGGCGCTGCGCCCGTTCACGAATAAATTTCACAACTAGCCCTCGCAGCCACTGCAACCCAGCGTCTTGGTCTTGACGTTTGTGCCACATTACCGACAGTGATGAGCTTACAATTTCCACGGGTGTTTCGAATACAGCCAGCTCACCAGAAAATATTTCTTTTTCAACCACCAAAGACGGTACTACACAAATAAGATCACTTTCTTTCAACAGCGGCGCCGCGTTGTAAAATTGATTCACTGACATTGCTACACGCCTTTTTAACCCAAGGTTAGCCAATACTTGGTCAGTCGGGCCAGTAACATCACCGGTCATCGACACTAGCAAATGATCAGCTGCAACGAAGTCATCTAATGTAAGTTGAGATGCAGCAAGGGGGTGGTCGGGACGCATCACTACTACCCAGCTAGGATCTAACGCATGCTCTGCGCGAATTACCGAATCAGGCTCTTGATGCTTTGAAAATGTTAACTCAGCCTCAGCGTCTTTTAATATTTTGTCTGTTTCCATATCGTAATTTGGAATTGCGTGAATATTAATGCCGGGTGCCTCATTTTCAATCACCTTTCTAAGAGGGCCCCATACCATAGAAACAATACTGTCGGTAGCGGCTATACGAAAAGTGCGTTTAGCAGTAGCGGGATCAAAATTGGTGGGGTTAACCGCCACCTCAAGCTCACCTAATGGTCCTTGAATCTGACTCCATAAATTCTTTGCATAAGACGTGGGCTGAATTCCTCTTCCGTCTTTTACAAACAGTTCATCTTTCCATGCGCTTCGCATCCTCGACAGCGCGTTTGAAACAGCGGGCTGAGTCATTGAAAGCCTGTCTGCTGCTCGTGTAATCGCACCTTCTGTCATAATGGCATCAAATATCATGAGTAAATTTAAATCGTGTTGGCGCATTGTAGTCTCCATCGAAGCTCAAATTACTGGGCGCAGTTTTGTCTCTATCCCCACATTTTACATTATTTGCACCGAGCATTAACGCAACTTTTACAGTAGTAGTATGCATCATAAAATGTGATGTGTTGCATATGAAAATATAATTATTTTTATTGTTTTAACTTTAGCATAATACTTCCCATCAATCCTATAGCTAACTTTTAAAGAGTATCTTGCAATGAAAAGTTTAACCCGTTTTATGGCAGTGGTAGGTCTCACTGCACTTATTGCCGCATGCGGTGATAAGCAGGAATCTGACCAAATGATGCAAGCGAGTCAAGGTGTGCCAGTAGATGTTGCGACCGTGGTATCTCAGCGTTTGACCGAATGGGATAACTTTACCGGACGTCTGGAATCGCCGCACATTGTAGCGCTTCGTCCTCGTGTTTCAGGCTATATTGATTTTGTTGCCTATGAAGAGGGTGAATATGTTGAGCAAGGGCAAACCTTGTTTCTTATTGATAATAGAACCTTTAAAGCAGAAGTATCCCGTTTAACGGCGCAGCTTGAAGAAGCAAAAAGCCGACTATCTCTTGCCAAGCAAAATTACGACCGTGCCTTTAAGTTGCGTAAAACCCAAGCGGTATCAGAAGAAGTTCTAGATGCTCGACTAGCCGAGAAGAATCAAGCGATGGCGAGTTTAAATCAAACGCAGGCGTCATTAGAAGTTGCCAGATTAAATCGCGGTTTTGCACGTGTTGAAGCACCTATTTCGGGTCGTGTATCGCGTGCTAATATCACCGAAGGTAACTTTGTTACCGCAGGGCAAACCGAACTTACCCGTATCGTGTCTACCGACCGTTTGTATGCCTACTTCGATATTGACGAGCAAACCTACCTTAATTATTTGTCTGATAAAACCAATGCCTCTACCGCAGTGAGTGAGCAGCCAGTAGCAATGCGCTTGGCAAACGAGAACGATTACATGCATTGGGGGCAAATCGATTTCATTGACAACCAGGTTAATGCAAATACTGGCACTCTTCGTGTACGCGCTGTGTTCGACAATGAAAACGGCCGTTTAATTCCTGGTTTGTTCGCTCATTTAAAACTTGCTGGTGATACCAACGAAAAGGGCATACTAATTAAAGAAAGAGCCATAGGCACCGACCTGAATAATAAGTACGTGCTTGTGGTAAATGATGATAATAAAGCGGAGTACCGCCCAGTCACGTTAGGCGACAAAGTAGGAAGCATGCGCATTATTAAGCAAGGACTTTCTACAGACGACACGATTGTAGTTAACGGACTTCAACGAGTTCGCCCGGGCGCAACCGTGGCCAGAAACAAAGTTCCCATGAGTGATGAAGATGCGCTTGCAAACTTAGAGCATTGGCAGTCTCGCGTTGACAGCGCAACGCAACTTACTCAACACATGGCGCAGGTGGAAGACGTGTTATCAGGAGGTTCATTCTCTACCGGTTCAGCAGCGGCAGGCCTTAAATAATGAATGTTTCGCAATTCTTTATTAGCCGGCCGATATTCGCCGGCGTATTGTCCATACTTATTTTCATCGGTGGTGCCATCGCGGTATGGCAGCTACCTATTACTGAATATCCTGAGGTAGTGCCGCCCACTGTAGTAGTCACGGCAAACTATCCTGGTGCTAACCCTGAAGTAATAGCAGAAACCGTCGCCACTCCGTTAGAGCAAGAGATTAACGGGGTAGAAAATATGCTGTATATGTCATCGCAAGCAACAAGCGATGGACGTATGACCCTCACGATTACCTTTGCCATTGGCACCGACCCTGACGATGCCACAACCCTTGTACAAAACCGTGTTAATCGCGCGACCCCACGGTTGCCACAAGAAGTACAGCGCCTTGGTGTAGTGACCGAAAAATCATCTCCAAATTTAACCATGGTGGTGCATTTAACGTCACCGGATAATCGCTACGACATGCTGTATTTGTCGAACTATGCCGATCAAAATGTAAAAGATGAACTTGCGCGAATTGATGGTGTTGGTCAGGTGCGTTTATTTGGCGCAGGTGAGTTCAGCATGCGCGTATGGCTCAACCCAAGTAAGCTTGCTGCACTGCAGATGAACCCCGGCGACGTGGTTGCCGCCATTGCAGATCAAAATCAACAGGCTGCTGCTGGTAGTTTGGGCGCACAGCCTACTGGGTCTAGTGAATTTCAACTGTTAATCAACGTTCGCGGCCGGTTAAAAGACGAGTCAGAGTTTGAAAATATCATCGTTAAAACTGGCGATGATGGTGAAATTACGCGACTAAAAGATATAGCGCGTATAGAGCTTGGTGCAAATACTTACTCGTTGCGTTCGCTACTTAATAACAAGCCGGCTGCGGCAATCCCAATTTTTCAGGCTCCAGGTTCAAATGCAATACAGATCTCTGACGATGTCCGCGCTCGCATGGCTGAGTTATCTCAGCTGTTCCCTGAAGGGCTAGAGTTCGACATTGTTTACGATCCCACTGTGTTTGTAAGAGGCTCCATAGAAGCGGTAGTAAACACCCTTTTTGAGGCAGTGTTGTTGGTGGTGCTCGTCGTGGTTCTGTTTTTGCAAACATGGCGCGCCTCAATTATTCCCTTAGTGGCGGTTCCTATTTCGTTGGTAGGTACCTTTGCATTTATGCAGCTAATGGGCTTTTCCCTCAATGCGCTGTCGTTGTTCGGATTAGTACTGGCAATAGGTATTGTTGTTGATGATGCCATTGTGGTGGTGGAAAACGTAGAGCGAAATATCGCAGAGGGTAAAACGCCTTTCGATGCCACCGTGCAGGCGATGAAAGAGGTTACTGGGCCTATTATTGCCACTACGCTAGTGCTGGCAGCAGTATTTGTTCCCACTGCATTTATGAGCGGTTTAACAGGGCAGTTCTATAAACAGTTTGCGTTAACCATTACCATTTCAACGGTTATCTCTGCGATAAATTCTTTAACTCTCAGTCCAGCGCTGTCTGCGCTGTTGCTAAAACCTCATGGCAAGTCTAACGATTGGCTAACGCGGGGCATGGACAAGGTGTTTGGCAGATTTGTGTTTGCGCCCTTTAATCGTTTGTTCGAGCGCAGTGCAAAAGGGTATACCAATGCGGTTGGTGGATTAATCCGTAAAAGCAGCATTGTATTAGTGCTTTACGCCGGCCTTATTGCGCTAACTTACAATCAATTTGCTACTACGCCAACGGGGTATGTGCCCCCTCAAGATAAGCAATATCTTGTGGCGTTTGCGCAGCTTCCTAATGCAGCAAGTTTGGACAGAACCGAAGAAGTTATTCGAGAGATGTCCCGTATTGCAATGGAACACCCGGGTGTTTCAGACGCGGTAGCATTTCCTGGGCTAAATATTAACGGGTTTACCAATAGTCCCAGCTCGGGCATCTTGTTTACACCGTTGAAACCCTTCGACGAGCGGCAGTCTCCAGAGTTATCGGCAGGTGCCATTGCCGCTACACTAAATCAACAGTTTGGCTCGATAAAAGGCGCCTATGTGGCCATATTCCCACCGCCGCCGGTAAATGGGTTGGGTACGATTGGTGGCTTTAGATTACAGGTTGAAGATAGAGGCAACCTTGGGTTTGAAGAGCTAGAGAGAGTTACTCAAGAAGTGATTGGCAAAGCGTGGCAGCATCCTGCGCTTACCGATGCTTTTACCAGCTTTACCGTTGCCGTTCCGCAATTAGATGTGGATGTAGATCGGGAAAAAGCAGTCAGTCAAGGGGTAAACATAGATACCTTGTTTACCACTATGCAAGCTTACTTGGGCTCGCTGTATGTGAACGACTTCAATCTATTTGGGCGAACTTATCAGGTGAACGTGCAGGCCGATGCACAGTACCGTCAAGATATAGAAGATATTAGCCAATTCAAAATACGAAACGCTCAGGGCGACATGATCCCCCTTGGTTCTTTTTTAGATGTTGAGCATAGCGCCGGCCCAGACAGAGTGATGCATTACAACGGTTATATTACGGCGGAAATTAATGGCGCACCTGCACCTGGATATTCATCTGATCAGGCGAGAGCCGCTATTGAGGAAATTCTTGCCGAGACATTACCGTTAGGCATGACCTACGAGTGGACAGAGCTTACCTACCAGCAAATACTGGCAGGTAACGCAGCGGCTTATATCTTCCCACTTGTTGTGCTGTTGGTGTTCTTAGTCTTAGCGGCTCAATATGAAAGCTTGCGTCTGCCGCTAGCCATTATTCTTATTGTGCCTATGACCCTGCTAAGCGCGTTAATAGGGGTTAAAATTTACGGTGGAGATAACAACATATTCACCCAAATAGGGTTAATCGTGTTGGTAGGCTTAGCAACTAAAAACGCCATTCTTATTGTAGAGTTCGCGAAAGAGTTACAAGACAGCGGCATGAGCGCGTTAGCGGCAATTAAAGAAGCGAGCCGCTTGCGTTTACGCCCTATTTTAATGACTTCAATCGCCTTTATTATGGGGGTATTGCCTATGGTGCTTTCTACTGGTGCAGGGGCCGAAATGCGTCAAGCCATGGGTGTAGCGGTCTTCTCGGGCATGATAGGAGTCACCGTCTTTGGCCTTATCCTTACACCGGTGTTTTATTACTTACTGAAACGGAAAGGCTAGAGCGTATCGACTAGCGCTTTTATTCTTCGTTTTTATTAATTGAACATTTCCGTCTACCCAAGCGTTGCTCTCTTAAGGAGCCTTTTAGGCCACTCAATTGAGTGGCCTTTTTTTCAACTAACGGTTTTTCACATTTTCAAATTTGGTCTTTGCCTCTACGTATTGAGTGTAGCGCTTGGCAAGTTCAGGGTTTGAATTTATAAGGTCAGCCATTTTCTTAGCCATTTCTTTTTTCTTTTTTGCATAGATTAAACGTAAGGCTGCTTTGTCTGGCACTGCGTTCAAAATTGAGCTAGCGTCAAGCCTGCCACTCCTCAAAGCGGCAGTCTCTAGCTCTCTAGCGTTTTCAATTTCTACAAATCGGGGGATGCAGGCGCGATGCTTAACTTTTGACTGAAGATGCATTGAGCGCATTTCACAGTCCATTCGAAATTGATTTTCATCTATAAGCTCGTTGTACAGATCAAAAAAATTATCTTCTTGACGATAGAAGGCTTTTCGCAGCAGATTGGCTGGCATTTTTCCTAATACTTCTATCTTTTCTACATCATCATTAACTGTATTTTTATTGTTTACTTTCGCGCTCTCTATTTGCGCCGCTTCTATTTGAATACTTTCCATGTAAAAAGCGTAGCCTGCCTCTACTGGGGAGATGAGTAGCAAAAGCATAAAAGCAGCGAATTGGCGTGTTACAATAAATCTCTTATTCTTACTCATCACACTGTCCTTTTCATGATTTTAAATTTAACCATAGACTAATGAAAATAGAAATCAAATGAGATAAATGTCTTTGTCGTTTCCTATTAATTAGAGTCCATCCAATCAAGCGTGTATATTTAACAATAGTTCAGTTGAGCTCTGCCGTACAAAGGAGGTTAGTTATATGAAAGTTGGCGCCGCAATAATAATTTCTCTGGGGATGATTGTTGCCACGGCTTTTCTGGGTACAACCCTATCTGCATCGATGAAAGATATGCAAACCTGGAATAGGGTGGTAACGGTAAAAGGGTTATCAGAACGGGAGTTTGTTGCCGACCAAGTTATTTGGCCAATTCAGTTTGTGGATGCGGGTAACGACCTACCGGAGCTTTACGAGCGAATTGAGCAAAATAGTGCAACAGTAGTTCGCTTTTTAAAAGAAAGCGGTATTAAGTCAAAAAGTATTACCATTGGCAAACCCCAGATTACGGACAAACTTGCACAGCAGTACGGTGGTGGCGAAAGGGCCTCTTTTAGATATAGCAGTGTTCAAACTATTACTGTATTTTCAACGCAAGTAGAAACGGTTCGCATAGTCATGCAGCAGGTGGGTAAGCTAATTAAATCGGGCATAGTGTTATCGGAGAATCGCTATGAAAATAAACCTGACTACGTATTTACTCGATTAAACGAAGTGAAACCGTCGATGATTGAGGAAGCCACATTAAATGCAAGAGAAGTGGCTGAAAAGTTCGCAACAGATTCGCAAAGTACGTTAGGTAAAATCAAGCGAGCCAATCAAGGTCGCTTTAGCATAAGCAGCAGAGACAGTTATCACCCTCATATTAAAAAAGTGCGCGTGGTATCGACCATCGATTACACGCTAGTAGATTAGTTAAAGGCGTTATTTACGCTGAAGGCTCCGAGAAGCTATCGGCTTATTTGATGCTAATGTCTAGTAGCAGTAAGGTTGAATTTCGTGTTTAATCGGCGCTGTGAGTTCGCTAACGTTAACATCACATTAGAAAGGGCTGCGGTAACGAGTTCATTCTAGCAAAAACATTGAGAGATCATGTCACAGCAGAAACCACAGTCTGAACAACTGGAGTTCTTTGAGATACCAAGCCCGTGTATTGGAGTTTGCGAATCTGGGCCCCGAGGTTTTTGCAAAGGCTGTCTTAGAAGCCGAGATGAACGTCTTTATTGGCTTCAAGTAAATGATACAACAAAACGCCAGATTATAGCGGCCTGCTTGAGGCGCAAACGCGCTATTATTACCAGAGCGCGCAAACAGCAAAAAGAATCACAAAGTAAGAAGACAAATAGCCAAATAGGCCTGTTTGAGAATGAGCAACGCGATAATGAATAGCTGCTGAGACGAGAGCTAAAAGGCGTCAAATGCAGTAGCCATAGTCGCGTCTAAGACCAATTGAGAGTGTGTTAATGTCGATAAAGAAATACGTAAACTTTGCCACTAAATCCTTTGCGCTTCCCGATGTGTGCGTAAGGTTGCGTGAATTACTCGACTGCCCGCGTTCAAGCGCTGAAGACCTAGGTCACTTAATCAGTATTGACCCCTCGCTTACGGCTAAGGTACTTCGCCTTGCAAACAGTTCTTTGTTCCGTTTTCCCTCTCAAATTGAGTCTGTGTCAAAAGCCATAAATGTGATTGGCGGCGAGGCGCTGTATAACTTAGTCGTCTCTGAAACAGCCAGCACTGCTTTTAAGTGTTTTGATTCTGAACTTATCGATTTAAAACAACATTGGCACGCGTCAGTTTATTCAGGCATGGTAGCCAAACACTTGGCTATGAGTACCAATGTAAAGATCATAGAGCGCTTTTTTGTCATGGGAATATTGCAAAATTTAAGCGAGCTTGTAGTAGCAAAGCGTTCTCCAGCGCTTTACCAACAATATTTAGACACTGACAAGTCACTTCTTCCCTACCAGCGTCAAAAGCAGGTTTTCGGTTTTACCTTCGCACACTGTAGCGGTATCATATTGGAAAGTTGGAACTTACCTATTGGATTATTCTACCCAATCACGCATGTGAACGATGAAGCGAGACAATCATCAGATCGCGAAATTGGGGTGTTAGCGTTGTCCAATCGAATTGCTGTGCGTCAGTTAGATAAAGAAAATCATTCAGGTATTGAACTTTTTACTTCTGAAATAGCCAATACAGTAAGTTTGGACATGGAAATGGTAAGTAATGCCACTGATTACGCAGAGCGCGAAACAGTGAAAATTGCCGCACTAATTAAATGAGTCAAAGCGTTATTTGCAAACAGTACCTTTGCAAATAGTGCCTTTGCAAACATAGCACTTTAGTAAACATAGCACTTTAGTAAATATAGTGGATAAGTAAATATACTGCTTAAGTGACTGTTCTTATAGCTAGTCATTGCTAACTCGTGGCTCAACGCTCAAATGGACTTGAATAAGTGTTTTACTTAAAAGCACTCTCAAATAGAAAGTTCATAAAAGCCAATAACAAAAACGATAAAGCCAACGTAAATTTAATTATGCTTACTGACCTCATTAAGACCTGCTTCGCGCTGTGCGTTATGTGCACCAGCATCTCTTCATTTGCGCAGGCCACCGATCTTATTCAAACGCTGTATCACGCTGACTTTACACCTGACACCGACGACACTATCCCGCAATTCAATCTTGATGGCGAGCTTGGTGTTTTGGTGAACACCGGAAATACATCTGCGGCAAGTGTAAAAGCCGCAGTGAATGCCGATCATGAGACTGAAACGTGGAGCAGCGTTTACTTCGCAGAGCTCCTTTATAAAGAGAGTGCCACCATAGGCGCTAAACGAGATATTAGTGCGCAGCGCTTTTTTGGTAGCGCTCAATTTGATTACAAGCTTGTTGCCAATGGTCGTCGATTTTTTATGTATGGTGATTATGAAGATGACAGGTTTACTGGTTATGAGCACCGTGCGTCGCTAGCAGCGGGTTATTCCGAGCGACTCTGGCGTAACGAGGACAGTGAGTTTCGTTATAGCATAGGCCCTGGTTACAGCTTCATTGAGGCGCAGGCGGACAATAACACCATGGTGAACGACGGCGTTATAGTAAGAGCGTCTGCAGAATATAAATACCGCTGGAGTTCAGGTGCCAAATTAAGGCAATTTGTAAGTACAGAAGCGGGTGAAGAGAACACTAAATCCCGCAGTGAAACCTCTTTATCTGCTAATGTTTTTGGTTCTCTTGCCATGAAGTTATCCTTCATTTTAAACCATGAAACAGATACCGCGGAAGACATAGCGCCTTTAAGCACCGAAACCTCTGTGGCTCTTGTTTACCAATTTTTTTAAACGTTGTTTATTCGTTGTACGCTTTACTACTTTCGGCGATTTTTTGACCTTTTCTCGTTGACTGTCAATTTTTAATCGGTACACTGCGCGGCACACATTATCAGCAGCGATTTATATCGTTGTCATTATCCTGAAAATAGTTGTGTTGCGTCGTCAATGAAGTGATCGCAGCGTAACGAAGGGAAAGTTAATCAATAGGACTGTTCAATGAAAAAGCGCGTTCTGGCATCCATAATCGCATTCTCACTTGCACCCTCTGCTTTTGCTCAAGACAAGCCAAAGCCTAAGCCATTTACTATGGAAGGTGAGTTAGGGTTTATCTCAACAACGGGTAACACAGAAACCACATCAATAAATGCCGGTATCACTGCGCATCAAGAGTTAGAAATGTGGAGCAATGATTACCTGATTGAAGGTCTTTACAAAGAAGAGACTGTAGAGGGTGACGACGGTGAAGACGTTGAATTTACATCAGCACAAAAGTTTTTCGCCTCTGCACAGGGTAACTATAAATTAGATAATCCAGATAATCGCTTGTTCGGCTTTGCCTCGTTTGAAGATGACCGCCTGAGCAACTTTAATTATCAAGCTACGTTAGCACTCGGTTGGAACCAAAAGGTATTACAGAACGAGAGACATACACTAGAATATTCAATCGGTCCGGGTTACTCGTTTGTTGAAACACAAGAAGGTGAAGATCAAGACAGTGTAATTGTTCGTGCTTCAACAGCATATACATGGTTGATTTCAGACACGTCTAAGTTTACTCAAACACTGAGTACGGAAGTGGGTTCTGAAAATACTAAGTCTCGTGCGGAATCAGCACTCACTGCAGTGATCACAGGTAATCTTTCAATGCGTTTGTCATTCAAAATGGATCACAACTCAGACGTAGCTGAAAACAGAGATAACCTTGATACCGAAACAGCGGTTAGCTTAGTATACAATTTCTTTTAAACAAGCTGATACACAAACAGGGTTAACTGTGTAGTGATATAAAAACGCCGCATCGATATTTGTCGATGCGGCGCTTTTGTTTGTGGCTATTGACCATTGTAACGAGTCGCTAGGCATTCAGCCGCCCGCTAGGCTTTCAGCAAGTATGCTGTGCGACCTAGTGCAATATCCGTGTTTTTATAGTGCCGTCAATTTGCTGCAGTTCAGCAAGGGCTTCATAGCCTCTGTCTTCTTTAACATCTACTACCACGTAACCAATTTCAGCGTTCGTTTGAAGGTACTGCGCTTCAATGTTGATGCCTTTCTCTGCAAACGCTTGGTTAATTTGCGTAAGAATACCTGGCTGGTTCTTGTGAACGTGAAGCAAGCGTGAGCGGCTGTTGTGCTCTGGCAGCGATACCTCTGGGAAGTTAACTGCAGACAGCGTTGAGCCGTTATCGCTATATTTCGCAAGCTTACCTGCCACTTCAATACCAATATTTTCTTGCGCTTCTTGGGTGCTTCCCCCAACGTGAGGCGTAAGAATTACGTTGTCGAACTCGCGTAAAGGTGATTCAAACTCTTCGCCATTTGATTTGGGTTCAACTGGGAATACGTCAATGGCAGCACCATTTAACTGACCGCTTTTAAGTGCTTCCGATAGCGCGTCTATATCAACCACCGTACCACGAGACGCATTAATGAGTATACTGCCAGGCTTCATTTGAGAGAGCTCTTTTTCACCTATCATGTTTTGCGTTTCAGGTGTTTCAGGCACGTGAAGTGTGACTACATCAGAGGTATTAAGCAGTTTCTCTAGAGACTTGACTTGGGCTGAGTTGCCAAGCACTAGCTTGTCTTCGATGTCGAAAAACTGCACGCGCATGCCCAAGTGTTCCGCCAAGATGCTAAGCTGCGTTCCAATGTGGCCATAACCAATAATTCCCAGCGTTTTGCCTCTTGCTTCGTAAGAGCCAACAGCGGTCTTTTCCCATTCCCCGCGGTGTGCTTTTGCATTTTTGCTTGGCACTTGACGAAGTAAAAGAATGATTTGGCCTAGCACTAGCTCGGCAACAGAGCGAGTGTTTGAAAAGGGCGCGTTAAACACAGGAATACCGCGACGTTGAGTGGCAGCTAGGTCAACTTGGTTTGTACCAATACAAAAGCAGCCAATAGCAACAAGCTTTTTGGCGGCGTCCACCACCCTCTCTGTAATTTGGGTACGAGAACGAAGTCCCACGAAGTGAGCATCTTTGATTTTTTCAATTAACTCATCTTCTGGAAGAGAAGTTTTAAGATACTCAATGTTTGTGTAACCGTTATTTTTAAGTGTTTCGAGCGCGCTCTGGTGAACACCCTCTAACAATAAAATTCGGATTTTGTCCTTCTCAAGTGAAACTGTACTCATGAACTCGCTGTCTCTCGCTGTTGTGATTCGGTTCGAAATGTGGCTTGAGCCATCTAGACGTCTAAAAGAAAAATAACAGAAAACGCCCTCAGTTAAAAGGAGTATTTCACTTAAAGGTTTTTACACCTTCATCGGTTGCTGAAAGCACGATATCCGCGCCGCGCAAAGCGAAAATTCCGTTAGTGACAACTCCGGGAATATTATTGATTGCTTGCTCTAATTCACGAGGATTGAGTATGTCTAAATTGTGGACATCTAAAATGACATTGCCATTGTCGGTCACGACACCTTGACGGTATTCAGGATCGCCACCTAGTTTCACTAATTCTCTAGCCACAAACGAGCGCGCCATAGGGATCACTTCTACCGGAAGAGGGAAATTACCGAGTACAGGAACGCGCTTACTGTCATCTACAATACACACGAATGTTTTTGCCACGCCAGCCACTATTTTTTCACGTGTAAGCGCAGCGCCTCCGCCTTTAATCATATGCTTGTGTTCGGTGACTTCGTCGGCCCCATCAATATACACCGATAGGTTGCTAACGTCGTTGAGTTCAAAAACCTCAATGCCTAACGCTTTTAGCTTTTCCGTAGAGGCTTCAGAGCTTGATACAGCACCCTCTATTTTATGTTTGATTTTGCCTAATTCTTCAATAAAAAAGTTAACGGTTGAACCTGTGCCTACTCCAACAATGCTGTCTTGTTCAACATAGTCTATTGCCGCTTTCGCTACTGCCTGTTTTTTCGCGTTCTGATCCATTGTTACTCTCCTTTTAGTTTGCTTGGAGTGTAACCGATAAGACGCGAAATCGCAGCTTTATGTCTTCAAAAGAAATGGATCTAGGATTAGGGCGTAATATCAGAAAAGCTGAGTATTCTGTTTGGAGTCACAATAATATCTACCGGAATATCCCAAGGCTCAAAGGGCAGGGTCTCAACTTCTTGCTCATCGTGTGCAATACCAATCAAAATGGGTTTTTGTTGAGTAAATTGAGTAAATGCCAGCGTTCGGTCGTAGTAACCGCCGCCCATGCCCAGTCGATTGCCGTTACCATCAAAGCCCACCAACGGCATTAAAATAACGTCTATGGTGCTAGTGGGAATAACGTTTGGGCAGGCCAGTTCAGGCTCATCAATATTGTATTTATTTTTTACAAGCGTGGTATGTGGGCCATATTCAAGAAACAGCAGGTGGCCTTTACAAACAGGATGTATCACGGGCAGTGAGAACGTTGTGGGCATCGATGTAAGCGCTGATTTAGGTGCTGATGCAGATGAATAATCGATGCCGCTCACCATTTTTTTGCGCATACCTTTGGAACGGCTAAACGTATCTTGCATAAAGGTGCTAAGGTTTATTTCTCCATCGTTCGCTAAATACCCAGCAATTGACTTTGCCTTAGTGACACACGATAAAGAATTTAACTGTTGGCCAATCTGCAGCGCAGAATGCGCACGTTGCTCAGGCGGTATGCTATTTCTTACGTTTCTTAGGCTTTTACGCAAATGTTTGCGAAGACTTGCTGTGCTCTCGGCACGCTCATTATTGGGTAAAAACTTACTCATCGCCATGTTACTCTCCAACCAACTCGCCTTTATTCGTGATTCTAATCGACTTTCGCTTGATTAAAGCTCGCTCAGCCTAAGTCTTTTTAAGTCAGGCATTCTTAACTAGGCATTCTAATTAGGTACTTTTAACCAAGAAAGTGGTTTAGTACTTTTACTAGGTTGGCTGCATTAATTGGTTTCGTCAACACGTGGTCCAGCCCCCTCTCTTTCAAACTGTCGGAAGTAGTAATAGCATCTGCGGTGAGTGCCACAATAGGAAGGTTAGGGTACTGAGTTTTAATAAGCCTAGATGCCTGGTCGCCCTGGATACCGGGTAAATTTATGTCCATTAAAACAAGGTCGGCGTGATTGGATTTTATGTATTCGACGCCTTCTTCACCCGTATCAACAATGGTAAACGCCAGCCCTAACTTCTCAAAAAGCGCTGCAATAACTGCTTGATTAATAGGGTGGTCTTCTACGATCAGAATATTTACGGGCTTAGAAATAGAAAGTTGCGCGGATGCACTTTGAGGAGAGGCTTCTGCCACCTGATTGTGGTCCATCTGCGCAGACGGAATTGAGATACTGACTCTTGTACCTTCTTGCAGTTTACTTTTAAGTTTTATTGAGCCATTCATTAGCTCAACGAGTTGTTTAGATATACTTAGCCCCAGACCAGAACCCGGTATTTTATGTGCATTTTCCATACGCTCAAACCGAGCAAAAAGGCGCGCTTGATCGTCATCGCTAATACCAATGCCTTCATCAATAACAGAAAATATTAAAGCGCCTTTTTTGTATTTTACCAAACAAGACACTGTCTTATATCTGGGCGTAAATTTAATGGCATTGGAAAGTATATTTAGCGCAATTTGCCCAAATTTAGTGTCATCTAAATAGATAGAAGCTGGAAGGCTAGTATCTAGTGTTGCAGTAAACGTGATGTCGTTTTGTTCGGCGCGAACACGGGTAACTGAAAATAGGTGAGTGAAAAAATCGTTGGTATTAATAGGCCGTGGCATAACACGCATTTTACCCGCTTCTATCTGCTTAATATCAAGCACGGAGTTGACGATTTCCAGCAGGCGTTCGCCGCTTTTGTTAATGTGCGAAAGTGAAGAGCTAAATTGAGACGGAAGCGAAAGTTTTCGTGCCTCACTCTCTAGCAAATTGCTGAACGTGTTAATCGCGTTAAGCGGCGTGCGAATTTCATGGCTGACATAAGACAGAAAATCAGACTTAAATTGGCTTGTGCGTTCAAGCTCTCTATTTTTACGTCTTAATTCTAGGTGAGCAACCACTGATTGCCCCAGTGTTTCTAGTGCTTGTTTCTGTTCTTCTGTTAGTTTATTTGGCTTTTTATCAATGGCGCAAAGCGTGCCAATTGAATGACCAGAGGGGGTAATAAGCGGTGCACCCGCATAAAATCGAATATCAGGAGAGCCAGTTACAAGAGGGTTGTCGCTAAAACGCTCATCTTTGGTGGCATCAGGCACTTCAAACACTTTTTGCTGCAATATGGCGTGTGAGCAAAATGCGATTTCGCGAGGTGTTTCTTCGGCAGCAAGGCCAATACGAGATTTAAACCACTGCCTATCCGGATCGATTAGACTAATAAGCGCGATAGGCGTACCGCAAATTTGTGACGCTAGCGCAGTAAGGTCGTCGAACAGCTTTTCAGCTTCAGTATCTAAGATGTCATAGCTTAGAAGTTCAGCTAACCGTTCTTTTTCATTTTCTGGCTCAGGGGCAGACTTCATAGCTCTGGTTTTTAACCTTCAAGTACATGTTCGTTAGGGGAATCTATTGATTCCCCTAACGATATTACTAAAGAGCGTAGGTGTCTATGAACAATTTCTCAAGCTTACTATGGTCTACTTTCGTCGCCACTTTGATCGTATTTGCGTCGTTCCAAAGTGGACTTGGTGTTGTGCCTTTAGGTGCGACTACCGTTTGGCCTCTGTCTAGCGAGCCTGTTCCAACCCTAACGTGGCCCTCGGTTAATTCAAAAAGCTCTGGGTGGCGAAGGTGAGCAATAGGAAACGCATCGTGGAAGAAACACACTCTATCTTCTCTATTTTGCGAGTAAAAATCCATATAGAACTGGGCGCTTTCTTGAACGAAGCCACCTAGCGTTGGGTTTTTCTCAGCCAGTACGTCAACAAAGGTAGGTGCAAATGGCACGTCATTGGTTACGTCTAAACCAAACATAACCAAATCCCAGTCTGCAGCAAACACTATTTCTGCTGCATGAGCATCATTCCAAATGTTTGCTTCTGCAACCGGTGTTACATTGCCAGGCACAAATGCAGCGCCGCCCATTATACTCACGCCTTTCACTAATTTTGGTAGTTCTGGCTCCAAACGAAGCGCTAGTGCTAAGTTACCAAGCGGGCCTATTGCAACTAACGTGATTTCACCTGGGTATTTTCGCGCCATATCAACGATAAACTGTGCTGAGCTGCGTGGGTCAAGCTCGCCTTTAGGCGGCTCTGGTTTAATATGGCCAAACCCGTGCTCTCCATGAACGAAGTGAGCATAAGTCGACTCTTCGCCAACCCAAGGCATGCCAACCCCTTTTGTTACTGGAATGTCGTTCTTGCCAGCCAGTTCGCAAAGCGTTAGGGCATTTTGCGCTGCCATTGTAACGGGAACATTACCGTAAACCGTTGTTAAGCCAAGCAGTTCAATATCAGGTGATTGAAATGCAAAAAATATGGCCATTGCATCATCAATGCCCGGATCGGTATCTAATATTATTTTATGTGCCATGAAATTCTCTCTGGGATATTTTTAGCCGGAATGCTTTGCTAAAAAACGGTCTACTTCTTTCTGGGTTGGAATACTTTGCGCAGCGCCCTCGCGGGTAACGGCTATTGCAGAAGCCGCGCATCCGCGTTTAAGTGCCTGTTTAGCGTCTGTGTGATTACTGTACGCTGATAAAAAGTATCCAATAAACGTATCGCCTGCGGCGGTCGTATCAACAGCATCAACAGAAAAGGCATCAACGTTAATGACTTCGCCTTTTCTCAGCATCATTACACCGGCTTTACCCAACGTGATAATGACTTCACAGTGGGCCCACTGCTGCTTAAATTCATCAACAATATCATCCATTGCTTCTTTACCAGTTAGCGCGGCGGCTTCTGTTTCGTTAACGATAAGCAAGTCTATACAATCGTGAGGCAATGCTTTAACCGACTCGCTCATTGGCGCAGGGTTAAAGGCAACTTTCAGTTGTTTTTCTTGTGCTTGGCGAAGCACTTCATCAATACTGCTAGTTTCGTTTTGCGCTAGCACCCAGTCTGCAGGCTTGGTGTCATCTAACGCGGCCATAACGGTTTTAGCTGTAATGGTTTGGTTTGCACCGCCAAAGAGAACGATGGCATTTTCGCCGCTTGGGGTAACTTGGATTATGGCATGACCTGAGGGAGTCTCAGAGCATTTTACGCCGCGACAATCTACACCTTTTTTAATCAACGCTTGCTTAAAATAGGCGTCATTTTGGTGGATACTGCCTACATGCCTAACATCGGCACCGGCTTGCGCTAGCGCAATTGATTGGTTTGCGCCTTTACCGCCTAACAAGGTTTGGTAGTGCGTGGAGGCGATTGTTTCACCAGGTTGAACAAAGTGCTCTACTTGGTAAACGTGGTCGATATTAATGGAGCCAAAATTTATTATTGCCATTTCTTCTTCCGTCGAAAGAGGGCGTCTCCCAGAATGCCGCGTGTCCATTTTCGCCCGTGAACCGAAATGTTCAGGGCGGAAGAATCACTATGACCGTAGGCTTCTCGATACGAGCCGAGCTTGCACAATAGTTACAGTTTCAACTTCCTAGGTTTATAGCATCGGCCAGGGACATGAATGAACTAGCAAACATCCCAGGAAACATTGTTGTTGTATTAACGCAACAGGGTATATGAAACGCATGTACTAGTGAAGGAGATCACTCTTGTGCGTAGCAAAACTTTGCGTTGTTGAGTATAGCTGCTTAAAGAATACTTTATTCTTGACCATGTGGTCAGCACCTGTTGGTCAGCAAGTATACACGCATATACGACAAGCTCAAGAAAACCGCGTTCTCTCTTTACGCTAGGGCTTTCTATCCGTTGCAAAGGGAAGTCCTTGTCCACGTCCTAATACTAGTAGAAATACACGAGTGTTACCAGAGAAGATAAAGGTTTTACTGCTTTTGCTCACTCGCTTGAACAGTGAGTAATCAAATTGGCAAAAGTAGGTTTTATATCCCGATTTTGCTACTATAAAACCACAGTGTAAGCACGGTGGTTATCTTTTTGGCGTTGTTTTACTTCGTGTGGTTCACTCATACCTAAGCGGGTGTGCTCAAGCCTTAAAAAAGCGGATAAAGGCAAAGAGAATAATTCCCATGCATTACATCAAATTTCAAATATAAAGAGAGTTATCAGTGGAAAAGCAGCTTGATTACGACAGCGTTACCAATAAATTGTCACAACATGGCGTAGTGGTAGATGGCGCCGAAATACACGGCATCCTCTGCGGCATGCTGTGTGGTGGTATGTCTCTTACCGATCAAAAATGGTTAGAAGCGTTAAGCGAAACGGTGAATCAAGACGAAAGCTTTAGTGAGCCGGTTGTGTTTACGCTAACGACTTTATTTAACCAAACTTGCCAGCAGTTGCTTGAACCTGAGTTTGCACTTACCTTGCTACTTCCAGAAGATCATGCCCCTATAAACGATCGCGGCGCTGCTCTGATTAATTGGGTACAAGGCTTCATGCTTGGGTTTGGATTACACCAGCAAGATTTAGTGAAGTGCAGCGATGATGTAAAAGAAGCACTTGAAGACTTTTCGGACATTTCTCGTATGGAAGAGCCAATGGATGCAGACGAAGAGTCTGAAAAGGCACTTTTTGAAGTAGAAGAGTATGTGAAGATTTCAGCAATTCTCTGCTTTAGTGAACTTGGGCAGTCATTGCTGGACGATCAAAAAGAAAAGCCTTCAATACACTGATTGCTAAACATACATGCTTTATCCATCTTTAGTAAAAAAAAGCCGACAGGGTTTGTGAATTTATGATTAGCGCGCAAGAGTTTATTTCTAGGCAAGATAGATTATTGGCACAGTGCCAGCCAAACAGTGTATGCATTGTACCGGCGGCGTCTTTAGTTACCCGCAGCCGAGATACGGAATACCTGTTCAGACAAGACAGCGACTTTTGGTATTTAACGGGTTTTGAAGAGCCAAACGCATGGTTAATCATTTCAAATCATCCCCGCTATGGTGAAAGCTACCGCGCAATGGTAGTGCAAGCCAAAGACAAACAAGCAGAAGTGTGGCAAGGAAAACGATTAGGCGCTGAGGCGGCATTGTCCCGATTTAGCCTAGACGAGGCATTTGAAGAGCAAGAGTTAGAAGAAGCTATTCTTGAAGCCATGCAGGGACAACAACATCTTTATGTGGCTCTTGGCGCAAATGAGCAGCACGAACAGTTAATTGTTAATGCTTTGAAGACGTTGAAAGAAGCACCGAAACAGTCTCTTGCACCTGCTACTGTGCACGATATACAGCCTCTGCTACACGAGATGCGTGTGTATAAGTCGGCAAGTGAAGTTGCGGTTGTGAAAGCGGCCTGTGAAATAAGTGCTCGTGCCCACAAACGCGCCATGCAGTTTGCGCACCCGGGGTGCTTTGAATATCAGTTAGAAGCTGAACTTCATCATGAGTTTGCCATGGCGGGCGCACGCAGTCCGGCTTACGGTACCATAGTGGGTAGCGGAGAAAATGCATGCATACTGCACTACACGCAAAATAGCGCTCAAA
The DNA here is from genome assembly GCF_036864455.1 of Alteromonas sp. P256. Classification (NCBI taxonomy): domain Bacteria; kingdom Pseudomonadati; phylum Pseudomonadota; class Gammaproteobacteria; order Alteromonadales; family Alteromonadaceae; genus Alteromonas; species Alteromonas sp. P256. The sequence goes on along the minus strand of NZ_JAZETM010000004.1, from coordinate 174,682 downwards.
TTAACAATGGCGATTTAGTGCTTATTGATGCGGGTGCCGAGTATCAAGGGTACGCTGCCGATATTACGCGCACGTTTCCGGTGAACGGTAAGTTTAGCGACGCACAACGCGCCATATACAGTTTGGTCTTAAAAGCGCAAAAAAGCGTTTTAGATATGCTGGCTCCGGGCGTTACTTTGCCTCAGGCAATGACACACAGCGCAGAAGTGATCACCGAAGGGTTAATTGAGCTCGGTATATTATCCGGCAGTGTTGCGGAAAATTTAGAAAATCAAACCTGGCGACAATTTTATATGCACGGTTTAGGGCACTTTTTAGGCTTAGATGTGCACGATGTTGGCGATTACAAACACGATGGGGATGACCGAGCGCTCAGCCCTGGCATGGTCATTACCGTAGAGCCTGGAATCTATATTAGCAGCGATTGCGATGTGCCAGATCGTTTCAAAGGTATTGGCGTAAGAATAGAAGACGATGTAGTTATTACCGCTACCGGCGTTGACATTCTTACTAAAGACGTGCCTAAAGAGATTGATGAAATTGAAGCATTAATGGCGTAATTTAGCCTTTAATAAGACTGGGCTGAACACATGCACCGAGAAGGAACGTACTAAGTGAAGAGTGTTGATGTAGTTGTTGTGGGCGGCGGAATTGTCGGTTGCGTTCTCGCTACAGGGCTGTCTCAGGACTCAGGGCTGTCTTCAGGCTCAGGGCTGTCCCAAACCTCAGGGCTATCTAAGCGCTCAGGGCTGCAAGTCGCTTTGATTGATTCGGCAGCGCCAGTTTCATCGAGCTCGCTGAAAACAAAAGCACCAACAAAAACACCTGTCACCAACGACTTCAATCCATTTACCGATACCCGCGTTATCGCTCTTGCTCGGCGCACGGTACAAGAGCTTAAAGCACTCAACGTACAGTTAGATAAGCTGGCAGAATACAGCTTTGGCGAATTACCGCCGACCATTAATGCTATTGAAGTAAGCGACAGTGGCCATCTAGGGTTAGTGAATTTAGCAGCAAAAGACTTTCATATTTCGTCGTTTGGGCAGGTGGTCTCATTAAGTGCATTGACTAAGCTTGTTGCAGACTCTAATGACAGTTACGAGCATGTAGCGCCTGCGAAGGTAGTGAGTGTAAAGCAGCATGTTGACCACACCGACGTTACTCTAGACAACGGCGAATGTTACCGCGCTAAGCTGCTGGTGCTGGCCGATGGGGGGCGCTCTCCACTGGCAGAGCAGGTGGGTATAGGCAGAAACGAAAGCGACTACGGGCAAACCGCCATTGTGTTTAATGTGCATACTCAGCTAGCCCACAACAACAAAGCTTACGAGCGTTTCACCGACTCAGGCCCATTAGCGTTTTTACCCTTTGATAACGAAATAGACGGTGAAAAGTCATCAAACAACGGGTTTTCTGTGGTGTGGACAGTAAAGTCTGACAAAGCTGCACATCTATTAGCCATGTCGGCCAATGAGTTTGCTAGTGCGCTACAAGATGCCTTTGGCTATCGCCAAGGCAAAATAGAAAAGGTTAGCGATAAAAGTAGCTATCCACTTTCACTAAAACTCGCCAGCGATGTGACTGCTCACCGAACAGTGATTGTGGGTAACGCCGCACAGGCGCTTCACCCCATAGCGGGGCAGGGCTTTAACCTGGGTCTTAGAGATATCCACACCTTGATATCGGTGCTTACTCGCAACACAGCATCACCCTCTGACCCCGGCGATTTCGCTGTTTTGCATGAATACGCAAGTAAGAGAAGCAAAGATAGAAAAACCACGGTGGCGCTTACCGACACCTTGGTACATACATTTTCTAACCGTCACTTTCCCCTTGTTGTAGGGCGAAATATATCGCTACTTGCGCTTGGAATGTTGCCCGCTGCTAAAAAGCAGTTTGTTAAGCAAACCACTGGATACGGCTTAGGTGCTAAGTGAGCCATTGCCAAGCACATAGCTGTACTTGATCAGTTTTTAAAAGAATTCAAACCAAGCCTCTAACGAGTCTTAACCTAAGAAACAAGAGAGAGTTATGCAACACGTTGATATTGGAATAGTGGGTGGCGGAATTGTTGGCTTAACGCTAGCCGCTGCGCTAAAAGAAAGTTCGCTGTCTGTTGCGATAATTGATAAGCACCCTTTATCAACCGCCCTAGGCGAGAAGCCCACCGCACGAGTCAGTGCTATTAATCAGGCCAATATTGCTGCTTTGCAATCGTTAGACGCATGGCAATACCTTCAAAAAAACCGCGCCAATGCTTACGTGGCTATGCATGTGTGGGACAAAGACAGCTTTGGCGATATCCATTTTAGCTGTGAAGAAATGGGCAGCGATGCCCTTGGCGTTATTGTTGAAAACCAGGCATTAATTAATGCGCTGGCGCAGAGCGTTGAAAGTCAGTCTAACGTTCAGGTATTTGAATCTGGCATAGAGCGGGTGCTGTCAGGGCCAAATCAAAATATGGTGATGTTTGACAATAACGACGCCCTTAGCTGCCGACTGCTTATTGGCGCAGATGGTGCTAACTCCTTTGTTCGTCAGCAGGCAGGTTTTCCAATCACGTTTAAAGACTACGAACATACGGCCATTGTTGCCAATATCAAAACCGCGCTGCCCCATGAAAACGTGGCAAGGCAAGCTTTCACCCCAACAGGGCCTCTTGCGCTATTGCCTATGGCAGAGTCCAACGTTTGTTCTATCGTGTGGTCACAAACACCTGAAGCTGCGGCTAAACTTGCCGCAATGAGCGACAGTGATTTTTGCAATGCTCTTACAGCCGCAAGTAACAGCATTCTTGGCACAACCGCGCTAGAAACTCAGCGTTCAGCATTTCCATTAACCATGCGCTACGCCAGAGAATGGGCTAAAGACGGCATCGCACTAGTGGGAGATGCCGCCCACACCATTCATCCTCTTGCGGGACAAGGCGCAAACTTAGGAATGCAGGACGCGCTAGCACTGGCTGAATTATTGATACAGCTGTCGAACGAGGGCAGCGATATTGGGTTACACAAAAACCTACGACCTTACGAGCGCAGCCGTAAAACCGAAGCGATGAAGATGATTGCAGCCATGGATGGTTTTAAGTTGCTATTTGACGGTAACGACCCGCTTAAAAAGCTTATTCGCGGCGTGGGCTTGGCGGCTACTGATAAAGTGGGGGCGATTAAGCAGGCCTTCGTCAGTCATGCAATGGGGTTATAAACCGCTTTGTGTATTTAGAAAAGCGGTACTAAAAACGTAGACAAAGAAACCATTTAAAAAATAATAATATACACGACAGGTGAATTTTATGGATAAACGACATTTTTTAAAGTTTGCAGGCGCTGGGCTCGCGCTATCACCGGCACTTTCGGTGGCGGCAAATGCCTCTTCCAGTGCTGACGCCAGCAGCACTGCTCCTATGCCGTCGCTATCATCACTAAAACCGCTCACTGAAAACGCAAAGCCTATTACCCAAGCAGAGCGAAAAGCAAGAATAGAAAACGCACAGTCTTTAATGAAAGCACAAGGCATAGCGGCCATTCTTATCGAGCCGGGCGCGGCAATGGACTATTTCTCTGGTATTCAGTGGTGGCGCAGTGAACGACTAACGGCGCTTATTATTCCTCAAAAAGGGGATATTGCTGTTGTTACTCCGTTTTTTGAAAAGCCAAGCGTACTAGAGTCTCTTAAAGTAGGCGATGATGTTCGTGTGTGGCAAGAGCATGAAAGCCCCTTTGACGTTGTTGCCGACATTCTAAAATCGAGAGGCGTTACCAGCGGCAAGTTAGGTGTTGAAAATAGCGTTCGCTACTTTGTGGTGAACGGCGTAAGTAACGCTATGCCTAGCTTGGAAATTGTGCCTGCAGAGCCTATTACCCGTGGCTGCAGGATGTATAAAACGGCTGCCGAGTTAACGCTGATGCACAAGGCGAATGAAGTTACTCTTGCAGCATACGACGTTGTGTTTAAGCACCTCAAGCTAGGCATGAACCAAGCTGAAGTTAAAGCCTTAATGCACAAAGCACAGCAACAGTTAGGTGGCAGCAATACGTGGTGTCTTGCCTTATTTAATGACGCCAGTGCGTACCCGCACGGCACCAATGCAAAGCAGGTTATTCAGCAAGGCTCCGTAGTATTGCTTGATAGCGGATGCAGTGTGCACGGGTATCAAAGTGATATCAGCCGTACTCTCGTGTTCGGTAAGCCATCACAAAAAGTGACAGACGTATGGAATACTGTGCGAGAGGGTCAAAATGTCGCGTTTGATGCAGCCAAAGTGGGCACACCTGCTGGTGAGGTGGATGACGCCGTGCGTGCTTATTACGTTACTCAAGGTTACGACAAAGACTATGCACTACCTGGGCTAAGTCATCGCACAGGACATGGCATTGGCATGGAAGGTCACGAAAGCGTGAACTTTGTTCGCGGCGAAACAGCACCGCTTAAAAAGGGTATGTGTTTTTCTAACGAGCCTGGCTTATACATTCCTGGCGAGTTTGGCGTGCGGTTAGAAGACTGTTTATATATGACAGACAAAGGCCCACGATACTTTACTGAGCCACCTGCATCGCTAGAGGAACCGCTGGGTCGTCTAGTGCCTATGGTATAGCACTTTCACCCGTTAGTTATTTTTAAGCCGTGTCGTAAAAAAATCCGCCAAGGTCTTACTAATAACAGGGTGCTGGGTATCTTGGTTGAACAAGCAAATATTCACCTTGCCCAATTTCGGTAGGTGAGGGTGTTTAAGCAAAGTCAGGTTGGCAGGTAGGCTTGATTTTGCCAACGCGGTAACGCCTAAGCCCTGCTGAATAGCCGCAGTTATGCCCCCCAAGTCAGCGTTGGTATACGTGATTTTCCACGCAAATGTTTGTTGCTTGAGTTGCTCTATTACCCGGCTTCTATACATACAGCCATCTGGGGCCAGTACAAGGGGAATAGTGCTACCTACCAGCGGATGCGCACTATCTCCTACCCACACCACATCATCTTCTAACACCACTTCGCCTTCGGTGTCTTCATCGGGATTCACCAACGCCAAAATAAGGTCAAAATGATCTCGCTGGCTAGGGTGCAGTAAGTCTCTGCTGAGAGAGGACGTGACTTCTAATGATACATCGGGGTAGCGCTTTGAAAATTCGCCAATTAACCCTGGCAACAGGGTAGAGGCAAACTCATTGGGAATGCCCAATCGAAGACGGCCGCTAAGCGGGGCAGGGGTTAAACTTCGAAATATGCTGTCATTGAGTTCAAGTAACTCTTTGGCTTTTGCATACAGCCAATTGCCATCTGCACTTGGCACATGTCGCTGGCCCAGCTTGATAAAAAGCTTTCGATCTAACTGCGATTCCAGCTTCTTAATTTGCAGGCTGATAGCTGGCTGAGAACGACCAAGAAAGTCGCCGGCTTTAGCGTACCCACCAAGCTCAATAACACTCACAAATGTACGCAAGTTATCTAACGAAAGCTGTTTCATTATATAAGTATTTCTAATTACCTACCCGCTCAACATTATATTTGTAAATGTTAATATTGAAAACCGCTATTACTCAATCAATAGGTTCTCGTATTCGGTTTTTGCATTTTAAGCAGCATATCTTTCACCATTTGCTGTGGGTTAATCGTCGCTGCTGCTTTATGACGTGCACTATCGTGCTTAAGTGGTGAAAAGCGCTTCATGCCAGCAAAAATGCAATACCAAGAGGGGCGTAAATACACTAAATTGGCATCTACTTCGTTTAATGCATCTTCAAAATTTGCGCCGCTGTCCCATTCTTTTAGCAAGTAGGCAAGGGTATCTGGCACCTTCATTTCATTTCTACATGCCACCCAATAAGGGGTATCGGTGCGTGTATTAAGATAATAATGCGCAGCAATGTAATCTCTAATACCATCGAACATGCGGTTCATTTCGTTATTGTATAGGGCGTGTTTACGGGTATCAGGCATGGGCTGCTGCCAACAGTCGATGAAGTGATGAAGCGCGTATTGCACTAACATCAAAGCGGTCGCTTCTAACGGCTCAATAAAACCTTGAGACAGACCAACGCTTAAACAGTTTCCCGCCCAATGGGTATTTAACCGGCCTACCTCCATCTTCAAATGACGGGCAGGGCTGCCAGAAGCGCTATTATTAAGAGTGTTTTCTTCATTTAATACGCTTCTAAGCTCTTGTTCTGCTTGTACCGATGTACAAAAGCGAGAGCTGTACACGTAGCCATTGCCCGTGCGAGCGGTAAGGGGAATATTCCACTGCCAGCCATATTTTAGGGCTATTGAACGTGTTTGATATTTGATGGTGTCACTACGTTTAGTGGGTATGGCTACCGCGGCATCGTTAAAAAGAGTGTCGGCATAGGATATAACTGGCCTATTCAGCGCTTTTTTACCTAAGATACCGCGAAAGCCAGAGCAGTCGATAAATAAATCGGCATGCAGCACACCGTGTGAATCTGTGTGGAGCGCTTCGATGTTATCACCATGAGCGTGTACATCGACTACATTGCCTACTTTGTGAATCACCCCTTTGCTGGTGGCATAACGCTTTAAAAACTCGCCCAACAAGCCAGCATCAAAATGATAGGCGTAATCGATATTGGCATTATCTACTATGGTGTTGGGCGCTATGTTCTGCTTTACCATTTCAGCGGCGGTAAAATAATGCGACTCAGAAATATTGCTTGGCTTACCATGCCGCCGTTTGTTCACTGCACTAAAGTAATGCTCGGCAGTGGGCACATCAAGCGCTGAAAAAAATGGATGAAAATAAGAGGGCGTTCGAGATGGGTGAGAGTCATCGCTTTTATTCCACCCTTCAAAGTTAATACCCATTTTGTAAGTCGCGTTACAGGCTTGCATCCAAGTTCTTTCTTCCACGCCTAGATAGGCGAAAAAATGTCGTAAATAGGGGGTAGAACCCTCTCCCACACCAACAGTGGGAATGTTGGAAGACTCAAGCAGCGTAATACTGCTCGATGGCAAAGACTGCTGGGTTTGTTGTTTTTGTTGAGAGTGAGAGCCAGACAGCTCAGCAGCTCTTGCGAGGTAACAGGCTGTCATCCAGCCTGCACTGCCTCCACCAACAATGACAATGTTATTGGGCAATGCTTTCATAGCGAAACCTTAGTGGAGCGTCTCACGACTAATTGAGGAATAAAGGTTTGGGTTAAATTATCGAATTGTGATTTTGTCTTTTTAGCCCGTAAATATTGAATAAGCGATGAGGTTGCAGATTGCGCAATTTCGTTGGTGGGCTGAGACGCAGTTGTCAGCGGTGGAAAAGTTTGTCTTGAGAATGGGCTATCCTCAAACCCCGCAATGGCTAAATCGTTGGGTACATCAATACCCTTCATTCTTGCGCCAAACAAGGTACCCGCGGCTATTTCATCGTTACAAGCAAATACTGCGGTGGGGCGTGACGGCATAGAGAGTAATACATCAGCACTTTTTACCCCGGTTTCAAATGAATAGGTGCCTTCTATAATTAACGATTCATCGAAGAGGATAGAGGCTTTTTTCAACGCTGCTTTGTAACCATTTAAGCGCTCGGTAGTCGATTTGTGAATGACTTCACCCGCGATAAATGCGATATGTTTGTGGCCTTGGGCAATTAAATGCTCAGTAATGTGAAAAGCGGCCTTGAAATCGTTTACCAAAACATAAGGTAGGGTAGAGCTAAATTCGCTATCGCCAGACAAAATACGCACGTAGCTAATATTTTTCTCATTAAGATGGTGCAGTACATCGGGCATTTCAGACAGAGGTGGAGAAAGGACTAGCCCAGCAAGCTGTGCAGAATCCACCATATCTACTAACTCTTGTGCAATATTCTCAGAACTTGCATCGCAGGGATGAATAAGAAGCTCGAAGTTATTCTTGCGACAAACATCTAAAATACCTTTCTGCATGTCAATAATGTAGTAGGCGTTGGGGTTGTCGTAAACGTAACCGAGTACCGAGGTAGCGTTACTGGCAAGATCTCGCGCTGCCTTATTTGGCGTGTACTTAAGCTCGGCAATTGCCTGTTCTACACGCTTGAGTGTATCGGGCTTAACCGTACCTTCTTTATTAACGACACGAGACACCGTTTTAATTGAAACACCGGCCAACTCAGCGACACTTTTGATTGTTGCAGCCAATTTTCACCTCACCAAAAAATTGCTTTAAATTTCAACAAATAAGTTCCATTTATTACTTTTTTGTTAAATTTTTAATTGCGCGTTCACATCTTGTCATGTAACTTAACACCTAATGACAGCGCTGTCATCTTTAAATGTATGCAGAAAACAGCGCCTGTCATTTTATTATTATAATAAATGACAGCGTTGTCATTTTGGCTGAGAGAAGGTTAAAACCATGTACAAAAATCAACAAAGCAAACTCACGAGAAGTATTCGCCTCGCCATTACAATGGGCGCATTAAGCGGCATGATAGTGCCGGTTGCACTAGCACAGCAGCAAGACGATCAACAGCAAACTAAAAAGAATCAAACTGAAGTAATAGAAGTTACGGGTATTCGCGGCAGCCAAAAAGCAAACATCAACGCTAAGCGTTTTTCAAACGCAATTGTCGATGCAATAACAGCCGAGGACATTGGCAAGTTTCCCGATAAAAACGTGGCAGAAACCCTAGCACGTGTACCAGGTATTACAATCGATAGAGATTTTGGTGAAGGTCAGGGCGTCACAATTCGTGGTGTACAGCCTGATCAAAACTTAACCTTAGTGAATGGTCAAGCAGTAGGTACAGGGCAGTGGTTTGTATTATCCGATGCCACTCGTAATTTTAACTTTGAAATTCTAGCCTCTGAAATGATTGCAGGACTTGAAGTATACAAGTCGTCTCAAGCTGATATTGATGAAGGTGCATTAGGTGGCACGGTAATACTGAAAACCAGAAAGCCATTCGACCTAGACGCGAACTCTGGTCAATTGTCTATCGAAGGGCAGTACGGCGATATTGCCGATGCTTTAGACCCATCAGTCTCGGGTTTATACAGCTGGAAAAATGAGGAAGAAACTTTTGGTATCTTGTTTTCAGGCTCATACCAAGAACGTACCGTGGAACGTGAAACTAACGAAGACTTTGGTTGGTTTGGGCCTAGCATTGCGCGTATCGACCCGCTTATAGAAGCCCCAAGTGGAGCGCAGGAAAAAGGCGCACTGCCGTGGGGAATGGGCTCTGCCTTATTTAAACAAGACCGCGAACGCGTTGGTTTTGATGTAACTGCACAATGGGCACCAACCGATAACTTCGATATGTCGGTGCACTATTTATCCTCTACCCTTAAGGCAGACAACGTTAACTCAAACCTTATTGGTATTCCATTTCGCGGCATTGCGTATATGGGAACAGATACCAATACGGGTACTGTGAGCGACGGCGTTGTAGAATCGCTTAATGTCACTGGTTTACCGCAGCGTCCAGCGTGGGCGCGATTCATTGCCTATGACAATATTTTCCGTGACGGTTCAGAAATGTCTACAGAAATTATCGATATTGAAGGTAACTATCTTACCGACAGCGGCGTGCTGCACTTCCAAATTGGTACCACGACGGGCGAGGGCGAAAACCGCGATTTCTTTACCGAGTTTTGGGCTGATGCTAACGACCCACGAGCTGCGTTCGATTTTTATAATCCAGGCGGTGATTCGCCTTACATCGACTTCACAACGGCAAGTCCGTGGCTGGCTAATCCGACTGACGAAATGTGGCTAGGCGGCATATTCGACCAATTCAACAGCACAGAAGATACTGAAAACTACGTACAGTTTGATTACGAGCACTCAGTAGACTGGGGCGCTATCACCGAGGTGAAAACGGGTGTGAAACGCCGCGATAGAAGTTTTTCACAGTCGCGTTACAGAACAGATTTGGCTAATTTAGCGCCAGTAGGCGAGGGAAGTTTGGGGCCTGCGTCAGATTTTTGGACCGGCGATATGCTTAACGTGTCTCACAGCGAAACCAATGCGGTAGCGGCAAGCTATTTTTTCCCAGATAAAGACAGCATGTACAACGCATTCTACGACGTTGCCGAGTGTACAGGCGATGAAACAACGCTGTGCCGCACTACCGATCGCTTCTTGCCAGAATCTTCTTTTGAAGTAGAGGAAGACATCACCGCACTTTACGTTATGGCAAAATTTAGCGGTGAGGGCTTTAGAGGTAATATGGGTTTACGCTATGTTGAGACCGACTCAACCTCTAATGGCTTCGACTTAAACTCTGGTGAAGCCGTTTCGTTTGACGGTGGATATAATGAATGGCTGCCAAGCATTAACCTATCTTACGATTTAGCCGAAGACGTATTAGTGAGAATGGCGGCGTCACGGGTGCTTACTCGTCCAGCGCCTTTCCAACTCGCTCCAGCGGTTAACCTAACGCCTGAAACCAGCTCTGGCTCTGCCGGTAACCCGCAGTTAGATCCGTTAACAGCCAATCAGTTTGAAGTTGGTGCCGAGTGGTACTTTAGTGAGTCATCCATTGCAGCAATTACAGTATTTAAGAAAGACATTAATGACTTTATCTTTACTAAAACCGTGTCTCGCGAAATTGATGGCCAGCAGATTAATCAGCTAAGAACGCCAGAAAATGGTGGCTCAACCAGCATTGACGGCGTTGAAGTGCAAGTGCAGCACGTGTTTGAAAATGGGTTTGGTGGTTATGCAAACTATACGTATACCGATGTAGCAGATGCACAGGTTGATGAAGCGGTACCCGTGACCGATGCCGACGGCAACATAACGGGGGCAACACTAGCCTCGCGCACAGTGAGCTTTCCAAATACGTCTAAAGACTCGTTTAACGTAGGGGTGTTCTATGAAACTGACTTGTACAGTGCGCGTTTGAACTACAACTATCGATCGGAGTACTTTATTGCCCAGGCCGAAATTGGCGACCAATTCCGCGACGAGCAATCGCAGCTTGATGCGCAGCTTAGCTGGAATATTACCGAAACCATTACACTTAAAGCTGAAGCCCTTAACTTAACCAATGAAATTTGGGAGAACTATTATGTTCGCTCAAGTGATGGTAAGCGACTGGGTGGAACGCAAAGTGCGAATGGACGTCGCTTCTTTGTAGGCGCTAGCATGAGGTTTTGATAGGTGAGGTTTTGATAGCTGAGGTTTTGATAGCTGAGGGCTCTAATAGCCCTAGCGAATTAGAACACTAGCTAATTAGAACTTTAGCGAGCTTGTGCTTTTTTAATTGGTACTTAGCCGAACAAAACATTAAGAAGCGTTCGTTACAAATGAGGGGCAGGGCATCTTTCTTGCCCCAACAGTTTTCCCCTGTAATTGTCGATGTAGCGGTTTATAAAACAGCTTGAGAATGCAGGTGCAAAGAGCGGCTTGAAAGAGCAAACGAAACAACAAGGAATTATAGAGTGAAACGTGTCTTAGGTTTATCATTGTTGCTATTGGCAAGTTGTACACTTAATGCCAACGCAGCAGTAAAGATGGGGAAGGCAGATCCTGCTCCTAAATCCAAACCAGAACAAGCTGCGTTAAATGCGTTGGGGGAGCATCTTGAAGTAAGTTACAACGTGCTTAGCAATCTCGACGATACATTTTGTAAATCTTATATTCAAAAAGGTGATTGTTTTTCTTCGCGCATCCAGTTGCGTGCTAAAGCGCAGACCATTGCAGCAACCACCTCACTGTATTTTAGCCATATCGCTCCACTTCGAGGTTTTTCTACCACAAGCGATATCGCGATTGAACACTTAAATGGCGACCTCCATCGGTTAACATTTAATAAAGCTGTACCGCCAAATACGGCTGTTAGCGTTGATGTTGCTGCCCCGTTTTGGCATGCATCTCGTTCAGACGCTATGGCGAATTACTATCTTACATTGGGCGAGCTATCTCCTGTTGTGGTTGCCTCTACTACTCGGGTAAAAGAGCCAGGCAGCGGGCTGCTTATTAACCAGCACACGGGTGATTGGCTAAATGAAGAGCAGTATAAGCGAGCCAACATCGATAATGTGCCGCTTATGGATAGCGAGTATATGTATGAGAAGTTGGAACGAGAAGAGCCGTCAGTAACCTTTCCTCTAGAAAGGCTAAATAGGTCACACCACGTAATCCCCAACGTGTTGGTACAAGAAAATACGGGCAACATTATAAGGGCGACAGGCGTAAGGTTTTCTAAAAAAGATGCTGAGCTACTAGCGCCTGCTCGAGCACAAATGTCATTCTTTGGTCTTGAAGAGCAACCCGACGGCCTGATGGTGTCGGTGGCCATTAGTGATGAGCCCACGCAGCGTGCTGCTGTAAAGCAGAGCGCGAGGCTAGATGCTACACCTAAACCCTCTGTCAATTCGGCTGCGAAGCCTTCTTTAGCCGAACAGACAAAACACAACGATAGTAGTTATGAGCTTGTTGTAAGTGAAACCGGCATTGAGATAAGCGCAGTTAATCACGTTGCAGCAAATTACGCCCTGCTCACGCTTATGCAGCTTTACAACCAACACGACAGAGAATTTACGGCTACCTTTATTAAAGATTCACCGCGATATAACTTTCGCGGCATGCATATGGACGTGGCGCGCCATTTTCCCGGTAAACAAGCAATAAAAAGCGTAATCACGCAAATGTTCACCTATAAGTTAAATACTCTGCATTTGCACCTTAGTGACGATGAAGGTTGGCGTATTGAAATAGAATCGTTACCTGAACTAACCAATGTTGGTGCATACCGCTGTCATGATTTGTCTGAAACTCAATGCCTACTGCCGCAGCTTGGAAGTGGTCCGCACAGAAGTGCCATTGGCAATGGCTATCTCTCTAAAGAGGATTACATTGAGTTAGTGCGTTATGCTCATCAGCGCGGCATAGAAGTTATTCCCTCTCTTGATATGCCGGGTCACGCGAGGGCTGCCATTGTGTCAATGAACGCGCGATATCATCGTTTAATGAAAGAGGGTAATAAAAAAGCCGCAGCGCAATATCTCTTGGTAGATAAAGACGACACAACTCGCTACGAAAGCGTTCAGTTTTATTCTGACAACACAGTAAACCCATGTTTAGACAGTACGTTTACCTTTATCGATACGGTAATGCGAGAGATTAAGGCGCTGCATGTGGCGGCTGACGTACCTCTTAAACGCTTTCATATTGGTGCGGATGAAACGGCAGGGGCATGGACTGAATCTCCAGTATGTCAGGCCAGTGGAGTCAATACAGACACCATGCTGCCTGCGTTTGTCACCCGAGTACAGCAACTCGCCTCAAAGGCGGGGCTAGAAATAGGGGGCTGGAGTGACGGCATGGAAAAAGCCGCCTCTACCTTAGATAATACAAGCGTATACACCAATGTGTGGCATCTTTTAGCAGCTGGTGGAAACGACACCGTTGCCCACTTTGCCAATGAAGACATTCCGGTAGTGCTGTCATTTCCAGACGTGCTGTATTTTGATTTTCCCTATGCAAGTCATCCTCATGAACCTGGCTACTACTGGGGTTCAAAGGCGACATCGAGCGAAAAGATCTTTTCTTTTATGCCTGAAAACTTGCCGCAACACAGCAGTATTTGGCAAAACAGAATGGGCAACGATTATGAAACATCCGACAGTAATAATACCGCGTCGGTAATAGGTATTCAGGGACAGCTTTGGAGCGAAGTCACTGTTAATCAAGCTGCAGTGGAATACATGGTATTTCCGCGGCTGTTAGCGCTAGCCGAGCGTGCCTGGCATCAAAGTGAATGGCCACAAAGTGAATGGCCACAAAGTGAATGGCCACAAAACGAGCGCTCTCTAAGCAGCACAGCTAATAGCGAGAGCGCTGCTGAAAAAGACTCCCAGCGCCAGCAGGCTTGGATAAATTTTCGAAACGCGCTTTACACGCAGCATATTCCAGCACTGGTTAAGCAAGGTATTAACCTGCGGGTCCCTACACCTGCTGCAGCAATTAAAGAGCAACACCTTGTAATGAAACAGCGTCCTGGTTTAGTCAATGAGTACAGTATCGACGGGCAAACATGGCGGGAGTTTACTCAGCCGTTTCCTCTTCCTGTTAACAGCAGCGTGCACGTGCGCACAAAAGTGGCAGGCACACAAGCGTATAGTCGGGCTTTAGTGTTATGAGCTTGCGTCTTAACTTGTTGTTTTTATTGGTTAAAAATGACAGCGCTGTCATCATCAAAGGCGCTGTTTTAAAAATTAGGGACATATTCCCGCATGAGAAAATGTGAATGAAATCTAACTTATTTTTTATTGGAATAGACGGTGGCGGTACAAAGTGCCGAGCTCGTCTAGAAGACAGCAATGGCATGCTAATTGGCGAAGGTATAAGCGGGCCTGCCAATATTATGCGCGATAGTGCCTTGGCACAGCGCTCAATGGTTGAAGCTATTGAAAAAGCGGTTGCTGCATCAAGGCTCTCTATTGGTAAAGAGCAGTGCGTGGTCGGCGCTGGTCTTGCCGGTGCAAATATAGCGCAAGCAGCTGTGCAGTTTAGCGATTGGTCTCACCCTTTTCATCAAATGCATGTACTCAGCGACCTGCACGCTGCCTGTTTAGGGGCGCACAATGGGCAAGAAGGCGCTGCAATTATTACCGGAACGGGCTCATCGGCTACCTGTTGGAATAACGGAGAGTTTACCGATATCGGCGGACATGGATTTCCCATTGGCGATGTGGCAAGCGGTGCATGGCTTGGCTTAAAAGCCGTGCAGCATACTTTGCTGTGTTTAGATGGTTTACGCCCAGTGGACGAACTGTCGGCAACAATTTGCAAAGCGCTTCACACGCAAAATGCAAACGATATTGTTAGTGAGTGTGCCACCTTTAATACCCATCACTTTGCCGCGCTAGTAGAGCAGATGCTGCCACTTCTTTATATGTCGGTAGACAGTGTAGTGAGTCTGTTTACAGAGGGTGCAAACTACCTTGATCGCGTGGCAAACGTGTTGCTGGCGAATAATGATTGTTCTCTGGCCATGATCGGCGGCTTGAGCACCATATACTCTCAGCATCTTTCTAGCCCTATACAGGCGCGCACAGTATCGAGCAAGTCATCGCCTCAGCAAGGCGCACTGTTTTTCGCAAAAACTCGATATTCCGATCTTGAATCCTTAAAGTTAACAGGTGAACAATGAATTTTTCAATTATGGCTAAAGAGGCCAGAGAAGCTCCTTTGGTAATACAAAATCAGTTGTCTAAAAATGACGACAACGTAAAGCGAATTGCCGAAAAGCTTCGCAGTATTAATCCTCAACTCATCTACATTATTGGGCGCGGCTCCTCTGATCACGCTGGGGTATTTGGTAAATATTTATTTGAAACTGAGCTGGGTATACCCGTGTGTAGTGCAGCGCTGAGTATCGCCGGGGTATTCAATAAACAGCTAACATTAAATAATGCGGTAGCCTTTGTCATATCGCAGTCGGGAAGAAGCCCTGACATTTTAAGGCAAGCCGAATCTGCCAAAAAGGGTGGTGCGTTTACTATTGCAATTGTAAACGATGAAACGTCGCCATTAGCTCATTTGGCCGATGCGGTTATTCCAATCTCTGCGGGTGAAGAAAAAGCCGTAGCGGCAACTAAAAGCTATCTGGCGACGCTGTCTGCGCTATTACATTTATGCGCTCACTGGAGTAAAAACGATGAACTACTTGCATCGCTACAGGCATTGCCAGCTAGCTTAGATTCAGTGGTGAGTGCCCCCATGCAGCTAACCACTGAGTTTCTAAGGGCAACGCGAAACACTATTATATTGGGGCGCGGCTTTGGGTATGCGATTGGTCGTGAAGTAGCGCTTAAACTAAAAGAAGTGTTAGGCATTCACGCTGAGGCCTTTAGTAGCGCAGAGTTTATTCACGGGCCAGTCACATTGGTTGAGCAGCAGCTCAAAGTAGTGTCTTTACTTGTTAACGATGAAAGTGAAGCACTGCACAGGACCATTATTGGCGATGTAATAGGCCGAGGCGCTCAATGTACTGAAATAAACGCTGGCAGCGCGAATGCGGCTGCCAGAGCGATTACTACTGCTAGAGCGATTACCGATAGTGGCCTTCATCCTCGCTTGCTACCCTTGCTAATTATGCAGCGTTTCTACTTAGATATTGAACATATTGCGGTTGATATGGGGCTTAACCCAGACACCCCGCCCGGGCTTAATAAGGTAACGAAAACACAATGAATAAAACTATCTATGTCGATTCAATCTTAGTCAACGCTGAATGGAAAACGCAGCAGGTGATGATTGTTGAAGACGGCACTATTTCTGACATTGTCGACGCTGCTAAATTCGATACCGGCAGTGAAACGACTGCAAACAGTAAGCACCTCGCTAGCATGGTGAATTTTGACGAACGTATTGAAGGAACGGTTATACCTGGCTACGTAGATACCCAGGTGAATGGCGGTGGCGGCGTTATGTTCAATCATGCCCCCACACTGGAAAGTTTAAATATTATCGCTGATGCCCACGCGCAATTTGGCACTACGAGTTTGTTTCCCACGCTTATCACCGATGACTTTGCCACCATCAGCAGCGCTGCCGACGCTATATCGCAGGCAATACGCTTAAATCACCCCTCTATTATGGGCGTTCATTTTGAAGGGCCGCATTTGTCGGTAGCGAAAAAAGGGGTGCATAAGGCCGCTCATATCAGAACAATGTCAGATGAAGAGTTGGCGGTGTACACGCGAAAAGATATTGGCCAAGTTATTGTTACCGTGGCGCCTGAAAATGTGTCGCCTGAGGTCATACATACCCTTGTTAACGAGAATGTGATTGTTGCGTTAGGCCATTCAAATGCGCCATATGAGGTGGTGCAGCAAGCCCTTGATGCTGGTGCTACTGGGTTTACCCACTTATTTAATGCCATGTCGCCATTAACCTCGAGAGAGCCGGGTATGGTGGGCGCTGCACTTTTATCTGATGCCATTTGCGGGCTTATTGTCGACCATCAACATCTTCATGAAAAGTCGGCAGAACTCGCCTGCAAAGTGAAAGGTGAAGAGGGCATTATGCTTGTCACCGATGCCATGGCTCATGTTGGGGGAAGAGAAGACACTATTGCTTTTTTTGATACTGAGATCACTCGCACGAGCACCCGCACGGGGGAGAAGTTAACCACGCCCGATGGCACATTAGCCGGCAGCTGTTTAGATATGCACTCGGCGCTACGTCACTGTGTTAACGATTTAGGCATTACGCTTAAAAGTGCAAGTGTAATGGCAAGTACCACGGCCGCTCGTTTCACTCGCACCCAGAATAACATTGGCCAATTAATAGCGGGAGCCGCGGCCAATTTTGTTGTACTTGATGAGCAGCTTCACCTTAATCAGGTTTGGCAGCATGGCAGAAACCGAGATAATGCTAAATAAGTGTTAATAAACAGCAATTACTAAAAAACACGAAATAACAAAGAAAATACAAAAACAAATACAAAAAAATACTTAAAGAGAGCGTAACAATGACCCTACATGCCCAAACAAGCGCTATACCGCCAAGCGGACTTGCGCGCTTCACCCCAATAGTCAGTATTGGGCTATTGTTCTTTATTTTTGGCTTTATCACCTGGCTTAACGGTGCGCTTATTCCATTTTTACAAATGGTGTGCGAACTCACAGAGATTCAAGCTTTGCTTATTGCGTTTTGTTTTTACATTGCCTATGTGGTGATGGCGCTACCAATGGCGAAAATACTTGAAAAAACAGGCTATCAAAAGGGCATGAGTTTAGGGCTGGGTATTATTGCGCTAGGGTGTGCGCTATTTGTACCTGCTGCCCTAAGCGCATGGTTTCCCATATTTTTACTCGCGCAATTTGTTGTGGGCAGTGGGTTAACCATACTACAAACCGCTTCTAACCCTTTCATCGTGCGATTAGGTAGTGAGGAAAGCGCGGCTGCGCGAATAGCGTTTATGGGGCTTTTAAACAAAGCCGCTGGCGTATTAGCACCCATTATATTTACCGCGCTTGTGCTAAATGGCTTACCTGGTGTGAATCAAGAAATGTTAGCTGCAATGGCAGAGCAAGAGCGAGCGGCGTTAATTAACGATATGTCGGTGTCTCTTATACAGCCTTACATAGGAATGGCTATTGCGCTTACCGTACTTGCGCTGGGTTTTACAAAAATCAATTTACCCGCCATTGAGGAAGGCAATTCTGAAAAAAACTCAGAACAACACTCTGACCGAGCTGGCAATGTAGACAGTGGCGTTAATACTCCGCAAGCTGATAAACGTATTTTACAGTTTCCCCATTTGGTATTGGGCGCAGTAAGCCTGTTCTTTTACGTAGGGGTAGAGGTAGTGGCTGGCGACACAATAGGGTTATACGGTTCATCCCTTGGTGTGGACAATGCGACTACATTAACTTCGTACACTATGGTGGCCATGGTGATTGGGTATGCCATCGGTTTAGTGTGTATTCCTCGGTTATTCTCACAGCAGGCCGCGCTGCTTGGCTCTGCTGTTACTGGTGTATTATTCACCTGCGCTATTTTGCTTGCATCAGATACAAGTACGTCAATTTCAGACGCCTTATGGGGCTGGGCTGGAATTCAGGTATTGCCAAACAGCGTAGCGCTTATCGCACTGCTGGGTTTTGCTAACGCGTTAGTATGGCCTGCTATTTGGCCGTTGGCTCTCAATAATTTAGGTAAATATACCGCGCAAGGCTCTGCGCTACTTATTATGGGAATAGCCGGTGGCGCCATATTGCCAATGGTATATGGCGGTGCAAGTGAGTGGGTAGGCGGGCAGTATGCCTACGCTATTATGCTGCCCTGCTACTGCTTTATTGGCTACTACGCTATTTGGGGAAGTAAAAAGCAAACTTGGTGAGGCGCAGTTTTGTTAAGGGGCTAGCTTGATAAGGAGCAGTTTTGTTGAGGAGTAATTTTGTGAAGTGACTGTCTTGTTGGGTGGCTGTCTTATTGAGTGGCTTGTTGAGTGGCTGTTTTATTGAGTGATAAGGCGGTGGTGAGAATGAATGGCGAATGTGCGTGGCTAAAATAGTATCGAAAACTCTGCTCTTAGTATTTGAACTTTTGAAACTCACTATTGCCCGACCTCTTGTAACTGTCAAAAACCGCAACTGGCAAAACCACAGTTACCAACAATTGGCTAGGTGGCTTGTATTTAAACAATATGTTTATGGCTTTATTTTTTAAAAGGGTACAGCTCATCGGGTTAATTGACATTCACGAAATGACAAGGAGCTTTAATGAAGCTTATTAAGACAACATTGCTCACCGCCGCCTTAACCGCAGGACTAAGCGCAGGTGCAGCCATTGCACAGGAAACAAATACGCAAGCCTCCAAGGCACAAGGCGTACAGGCTCAAGAACAGCAGGGCGCCACACAACAGATACAAATTTCTGAAAAGCAGGTAGATCAGTTTGTTGATGCCTATTTAACGGTTCAGTTAATAGGGCAGAAGTATCAGGCAGAAATTCAGGCTGCTGGCGATCAGGCAAAAGCTAAAGATCTTCAGCAAGAAGCCAGAGAAAAAATGCAAACCGCGATTTCCGACAGCGGTATAGCCATGCAGAAATACCGTGAAATTTCTCTTGCCGCCAATCAAGACGAGGCATTACGAGGCCGCATTTCCGAAAAGCTTACCGTAGAGCTAGAGTCGCGCCAGCAGGCCCAAAACGTCGACAGTTAAGTCGCTTCACATTTACGCATTCTTAATAAAACGCTGCATCAATATGTAGCGTTTTTTATTTTGCGCTATTTATTTAGCCTTCGTCTATTTAGCCTCAGTCTATTTTGTCACTATTTATTTAGTCCTTATCTATTTTTCCCCAATTGGCAAACCTGCTCTATCAACGCTCTCTAATCTTGCTAAACAGGCTCTCCTCGAAGGCTTTTCTTAAGCTCTTTTACAGCTCGTCTAAAGCCCTTCTCAACTCCTCTAATGAATATAACGTTTTCTGATGTTCTCTAGTATCTACATCAGGTTTTCAAATGTAGTGATAAGAATTATCAATTTGTTGCGCGATTGTTACCTAACTATACTCAATATCGTTTTCTATCTTTCAACAAGAGTAAAGTGGAATGTCTAACACCACCGCCCTACATGCGAAGCACCTAGAAGCTGGTGCCAAAATGGTCGACTTTTTCGGCTGGGATATGCCGATTAACTATGGTTCTCAAATTGAAGAACATCACGCCGTACGCCAAGACGCCGGTATGTTTGATGTGTCTCATATGACCATTGTTGACGCGAAAGGCCCGCAGGCAAAAGCGTATCTTCAATACCTATTGGCAAACGACGTTGCCAAGCTGAAAGACAAAGGCAAAGCCCTTTACAGCGGTATGCTAAACGAAGAGGGTGGGGTTGTTGATGACCTTATCGTGTATCACTTTGACGAAACCAATTACCGCTTAGTGGTTAACTCAGCCACTCGCGAAAAAGATATGAACTGGCTGTTGAGCAAAGCAGAAGATTTTGACGTAACCATCAACGAACGTTCTGAGTTCGCGATGATTGCAGTACAAGGCCCAAATGCAAAAGAAAAAGCGGCAACGCTTTTCAGTGCGGCGCAAAAAGAAGCAGTAGCCGGTATGAAGCCGTTCTTTGGCGTACAAGCTGAAGACCTTTTCATTGCAACAACAGGCTACACCGGTGAAGCGGGCTACGAAATTATGGTGCCAACGGCGCAAGCAGCAAGCTTTTGGCAAAGCTTGTTAGACGCAGGCGTTAAGCCTTGCGGCCTGGGCGCACGAGACACATTGCGCTTAGAAGCAGGTATGAACCTTTATGGCCAAGACATGGATGAAACCATATCGCCACTAGCGGCTAACATGGGTTGGACGATTACTTGGGAGCCAGCAGACAGAGACTTCGTTGGCAGAAAAGCCCTCGAAACACTGCGTGAAACAGGTACCGACAAGCTAGTAGGCTTAGTAATGACTGAAAAAGGCGTGCTTCGTCACGGCCTAAAAGTAAAAACAGAAAGCGGCGAAGGGGTAATCACTTCAGGTACGTTCTCACCTACATTAGGCCATTCTATTGCCATGGCACGAGTGCCTAGCAATGTGGGTGACACAGTAGAAGTGGAAATGCGCAAAAAGTGGGTTACAGTAAAAGTGGTTAAGCCCTCCTTTGTTCGCAACGGAAAAAGTGTTTTATAAGTTTACGTCTCAAGTTTACAAAATTGACAAAGATTAACAGGAACGATTATGAGCAACATCCCAACTGATTTACGTTATGCCGCTACCCACGAATGGGTTCGCTCTGAAGGCGACGGTGTTTTTACTGTAGGTATTTCTGAGCACGCACAAGGTTTACTTGGCGACATGGTTTTCGTTGAGCTACCTGATGTGGGTGACGCGGTAACCACTGGCGACGACGTGTGTGTTGCTGAGTCGGTTAAAGCGGCTTCTGACGTTTACACGCCAATCACTGGCGAAGTAATTGAAGTTAACGAAGACCTAGAAGACTCGCCAGAGCTAGTAAACTCTGACCCATACGGCGAAGGCTGGATGTTTAAGATTAAAGCGGAAGACCCTGCAGAAGTAGAAAGCTTGCTTGACGCAGAAGGTTATGAAAACAGCATTGACGAAGAGTAATTCGTTACGAGGGCGTGTTGATCTTTGATGTACATTTTTGTAGCGGTCTGTGAGTTATTTAGACAAGGCGAATGGTTGAAGGTCTAGCGGGCTAAATCGAAACCATACAACGCAGGGTAAATAGCTCACAGACCGTTGCCCGAAGGGGGCGTTATGTAAGCATTTTATTCTTTGTCACAGCCCTTTGACTTAGCCCACTAGGCCTACAGGACTGTTCCGCGCATTAAAATGCTTTCATTTAGCCCAAAACTCGTACAACAAAGGTCAACACGCCCTAGAAAGATACACAGTTGAAAAAGGGGCATGAATATTATTCAGCCCCTTTTTAACTTTTAGATTTAACGACGCCCTTGCGGCAACCATTAAGAGTGCTTAACAACGTTATGTCGAATACTTCCCCTACATTGGCTCAATTAGAGCAAAAAGATACGTTTATCCGCCGTCATATTGGCCCGGGTAAAGGCGAAATTGAAGAAATGCTGTCTGCCATTGGTGCTAGCTCATTAGATGATTTAATTGAGCAAACCGTACCGGCAGGTATTGCGCTACCAGAACCGTTAAAATGCGGCGAAGGTGCGACAGAAGTTGAAGCATTAAGTGAATTAAAAGCGGTTGCGGCGAAAAACAAAATTAACCGTTCGTTTATCGGCATGGGTTACTACGATACCCACGTACCTAACGTTATTTTGCGTAACGTGCTAGAAAACCCAGGTTGGTACACAGCGTATACACCTTATCAGCCAGAGATTGCGCAGGGTCGTTTAGAAGCTATTTTGAACTTCCAGCAAGTCACCATCGATTTAACAGGCCTTGAGCTAGCATCTGCATCATTACTAGATGAAAGTACCGCGGCAGCCGAGGCTATGGGCCTTGCCAAGCGCGTATCGAAAAACAAAAAAGCGAACATCTTTTTTGTGTCTGACGATGTGCACCCACAAACACTAGACGTTGTGCAAACTCGTGCCGACATGTTTGGTTTTGAAATTGTAACTGGCCCTGCAGAAGAAGCGGCAGAGCACGATGTATTCGGTGCGCTTTTACAATACCCAACTAGCACAGGCGAAATTAAAGATATTTCTGACATTATTGCCGCAGTACAAGCGAAAAAAGGCATTGTGGCAGTAGCGGCAGACCTAATGAGCTTAGTCATGCTTAAGTCGCCTGGCGAGCTAGGCGCAGACGTTGCACTAGGCAGCGCGCAGCGCTTTGGTGTACCAATGGGCTATGGTGGTCCACACGCTGCTTTCTTCGCAACCCGTGAAAGCTACAAGCGTTCATTGCCAGGGCGTATTATTGGCGTAAGTAAAGACTCACGGGATCGCCCAGCGCTACGTATGGCACTGCAAACTCGCGAGCAACACATTCGCCGCGAAAAAGCGAACTCGAACATCTGTACTGCGCAGGTATTACTGGCCAACATGGCAAGTTTTTACGCCGTATACCACGGCCCACAGGGCTTAAAAACCATTGCCGAGCGTATTCACCGTTTCGCTGACATTCTTGCAACCGGCCTAACACTTAAAGGCGCTAGCAAAGGCGTAGCCCTTAAGCACAGCACGTACTTCGATACACTCACTGTAATGGTTGAAAACAAAGAAGACGTACTCGCAAAAGCCTATGCCAATGGCATGAACTTACGTTCAGATTTAGACGGTGCAGTAGGCGTAGCGTTAGATGAGACCACTACCCGCGAAGATATCTTAGCGTTATTGGACGTTATTTTAGGTGACGGCTTTTGTGAAGAAAACGGTTTAAGTGTTGAAGACCTAGATGCAGAAGTAACGACACAAGCCGTTAAGTCTATTCCAGAAGAGTTAGTACGTACTAGCGACATTTTAACTCATGAAGTGTTCAATAAGTATCACTCTGAAACTGAAATGCTGCGTTATATCAAAAGCCTTGAAAACAAAGATTTGGCATTAAACCACTCTATGATTTCACTGGGTTCATGTACCATGAAGCTAAACGCGACGGCAGAAATGATACCCGTAACTTGGGCTGAATTTGGGCAATTGCACCCGTTCGCGCCACTTGATCAAGCCGTAGGCTATCAAGAAATGATTGCAGAATTAGCTGAGTGGCTAATTGATGTAACGGGTTACGACGCACTTTCTATGCAGCCTAACTCAGGTGCGCAGGGCGAATATGCTGGCTTATTAGCTATTCAGCGCTACCATGAAAGCCGCGGCGACAGCCACAGAAACGTATGTTTAATTCCAAGTTCTGCCCACGGTACTAACCCAGCTTCGGCGCAAATGGTTAGCTTAAAAGTAGTGGTAGTAGCCTGTGATTCAAACGGTAACGTAGACCTTGACGACCTTCGCAAAAAAGCGGAAGAAGTGGGCGACAACCTATCATGCGCAATGATCACGTACCCATCTACTCACGGTGTTTACGAAGAAACGGTGAAAGAAATATGCGATATCGTTCACGAGCACGGCGGCCAGGTTTACATGGACGGCGCTAACATGAACGCGCAGGTGGGTATTACATCACCAGGCTTCATTGGCTCAGACGTATCGCACCTTAACTTGCACAAAACATTCTGTATTCCACACGGTGGCGGCGGCCCAGGTATGGGGCCAATTGGCGTAAAATCGCACCTTGCCCCGTTTTTACCAAATCACACCGTGATAAACGTAGAAACTGCGGGTAAAGACTGCGGCGCGGTAAGTGGTGCGCCATGGGGCAGTGCATCTATTTTGCCTATTAGCTACATGTACATCAAAATGATGGGTAGCGAAGGCCTACGCCGTGCAACGGAAGTGGCTATTCTTAACGCGAACTACGTGGCTAAGAAGCTAGAGGGGCACTTTGAAATACTTTACAAAGGCAACAACGACCGCGTAGCCCACGAATGTATTATCGACCTTCGCCCACTAAAAGAAGCCAGTGGCGTAACCGAGCTAGACATTGCTAAGCGCTTAAACGACTACGGTTTTCACTCACCAACAATGAGCTTCCCAGTGGCAGGCACATTAATGGTAGAGCCAACCGAGTCTGAAGCGAAGTACGAGCTAGACCGTTTCATTAACGCCATGATAAGCATTCGCCAAGAAATAGCGAAAGTAGAAAGCGGTGAGTGGGATGCAACAGACAACCCACTTCACAATGCACCGCACACGCTAGCTGACATCTGTGATAGCGACTGGAACCGCAGCTACGACCGCATGCTAGCGGCGTACCCTGCACCAGAAGTACACAGAAACAAATTCTGGCCAACGGTTAACCGTATTGATGACGTATACGGCGACCGTAACTTAATTTGTTCTTGCCCAAGCATAGAGAGCTATATTGAGGGGTAGGTTGGTGTTGAACTGCTGACATTGATTTGAAAGGCGAACCGTTTGGTTCGCCTTTTTTGGTATTGAGGCTTAAAAATAAAGCGCGCCCAAGTCTAATTAATTTAATTGCATAATTTTGCATCTATTCATGCTGCTCGCTCGTTATCTTAAAAAATTTAAAAATTTACAGGGTTCATCATGAAAAAAACACTGCTTACAGCAGCACTAACAGTTGCACTTTCAACTAGCGCATTTGCTACATCGTATATCGATCAGAACCCTGATGGTGGGAACGAATTTAGCCCTTTAAATATTGACCTCAGAGACTTTGATTTTAAAAACGTGCAAATGCCTAGCACAGGCGACTTTACGATGTTTGATTATGTAGAACCCGCTTCTTACATCGAAACGAGCATTCTCGCTTTTTACACGCAAGATTTACTAGATAGTCTTGGCGGTGATATTACGCAGGTGTATGCGTTCATTGATAAGTCAATAGAATACAACAACCGGGCTTTTGAATACGGCGGCATCGGCATTCGTCGTAGTCTTGCCGGTATCGTTAAGCTAGATGAAGATTTCGATAACGATAGATTAAACTCTGATGCCGGTGGCGTTGCTTATTTTAACAACTATATAATCGGTGTAGATTCCAACGATTTTGCACCTAGGACTGCTTTAGGTGAAAGATATGCTGAATATTCAGCATCATACTTTGTGTTATTTTCGGTTCACAATGGTGCGGTACCAAAGGTTGGACAGGCTGTTTTAGGAAGAAATGTAGCCTATACAACAGCGAGTAGAGGTGGCGAAAGTCGTAGCCTTAGCACAATGGCTCATGAACTTGGTCATAATGATGGGATGGAGCATGACCGTTCAGAGAGAGAATTTGAATTTTCATATCACCTATCTGAATACGGTATCTCGGCGGTTTGTAACAACAAGCAAACCATAATGGGACCAGGCGGATTTGGAGAAAAACTACCGTTCTTCTCAGACCCTAACATCACGGTATCAGGAACAGGTGAACAGTGCGGCATTCTTGATGTTGCAGATGTTAACAGGGGTTATCGTGACTATATCACGAGCGGCTTCTTTGATAGGAAATCGGGGATACTAAGTGAATATGAAGAAGTGCTACCAAAATCCGGGGTTGCATCCTTAGTGATGGATAACTCAGTAGACGAAGCAAATAGCGTTATCCGTGGCACAATTGTATGGGATGGTTTATCTCAAGACCAAGACGCTTTTGTGAACGTGGTTGTTGATGATTACCTTGATACAACGCCAAGTGACTTTGCATCACAAGACATTCACATTGTTTACGATGGGCAGTCTACTACTGACTTTGAGATTCAACTGAATGACGACAGTGACATTGAAGCTAACGAACAAGTACGCTTTAAGTTACATGCAAACAATGGCGTAAAAATCGATTCAACACAAGATGATGCGACCGTAACAATTGTGTCTGACGAACAAGGTGACACTGGCACAGTAGAGTTCGCTCAAACGTCAATGAGCGGCGATGAAGGTCAAACGCTTAATGTGGTATTAAATCGAGTAGATGGCAGCACAGGCGATGTTAACGTGTCGCTTAGCGTTCAAAGCGGAACAGCAGACAGCAATGATGTTACCCTTAACGCGCAAACCGTCTCATTTGCTGATGGGGAAACCTCTAAAACCATTACGGTAACGCTAAACAACGATGATATTGAAGAAAGCACTGAAAGTGTAACATTAACGCTTTCTGACGCGGTCACAGGCAGTGACGACTCAATCACAATTACTATTGCAGATAACACCGAATCAACAGCACCACCTCAAGAGACAAGACCTAGCTCAGGTGGCGGAAGTACGGGGTTAGGGTTTTATGCATTAGGACTATTGGTGCTATTGAGTAGACGTTGTTGCTCATCGCAGTCAATAGTTAAGGGTTAAATAAAACCGCTCTCTCTGGCCAAACTTGTGTTTGGCCAAATACCGATTTCGGATTACCCAGTTAGTGAGTAATTTGGTTGCAGTAGCTAGAGTAAATGGTTTTATGCCTGTCTTATCAGTAAGTCTTGTTGGTTAATATAGGCATGTCTCAAAGCTAATAGGGCTTCCGGGGGCTAAAATTTGACGTAGTCGGCTTACACAGCCTTTTCAAAATCTGTTTGCTAATTTAAACGCTAAAAAAACCGATGATTCATGTCGAGTGGCAAAATATTCGCAATTTTGAGTGTTCTTTTACAGTAGTTTTGGTCGAGCAGCTTTGCCACTAATGTTGGTTTGAAAAGCAAACTGGCTGATTTACCCGTCATACTTATGGCCATTAATTTTATTTAATTTTAAAAATATAGGGTAAGCATCCTAAGAATAGGCTTTTTTAAGGAAAAAAAAACCAGCTCATCCCAAAGTCTAATATACGTAAGTATTGCTCGTTCTTACTATGCGCGAGCAAAATTTGAGGTCGTGGGTAATAAAAATCAGCGCTTAGGAAATAGGGAGAATAATGTGGATACAGTTGCGCATCAAACAGCCAATAAAATCGTTCAATTAAATCAGGAAATAATGCTCACGTTACAGCAGTGGATAAAATCGTCACAGCTAACACCAGACACATCAGCTTCATCAATACCCCACAACGTTATTCAGAAAATGAGAAACGTGGACGCCCTTCTTCTTATCATCGGTCAGTCCCCTCTCTATATTCATATCATTGCTAAACATGGCATGGGGCATGATTACGAGAATCGACACTATTACGGAGTCACTAAATAACGATGAAATCATATTCTGACAGGCAGAAGTTGCATATCACATCAGTTTCCCTGCTTCTGATAAATAAAGCAGTGCTAACGTATTGTGCATTCAATGTAACCAAACCTCTTTCCTATATCTTGGTTTTATCCATGGCACTGACGGCAATGACATTGTTGGCTCTTATTAAGCTAATTAGGCGACAAGAAGATAAGGTGCATTGGTTTGAGCAGTTGCTCGATTCGGTTCCCATGCCTCTCTCCGTCACGGACATGGATATGAAGTGGACGTTCGTAAACAAAGCCGCGACAGACCCTCTGGGAGTGAGTCGGGAGAGTGTGTTAGGTATGGCATGCAACAACTGGGGGGCCAACATTTGCAAAACGCCTGATTGCGGCGTGGAATGTTTGAGAAAAAACAAAAGTAAAACACGCTTTCATCAGTGGAACCAAGATTTTGACGTCGAGACTACATTTTTATACGCAAAGTCGGGAGAAAAAATTGGACATGTAGAAGTAGTTGCAAACATTACTGATAAGTTAGCCTTAACCAAAGTTATGAAGAAAGCGGTAGGGTTGCCTGATATTTTGCGAGACGACTCCACTCGTGTAGAAACGGTAAGTAGCGAGTTACTCAGTGCTACCGAAGCGCTTCAGTATACCTCTGAGAGCATGGCCAGTTCTCTGTCTGCTATACAGGAAAAAGCCTATACCAATGTTGAGCGTGTTGCTGCCGTGCGACAAACCGCTTCAGAGCTCAGCGAGCGAGCGCAAACGATTGACGAAGCCATGGAGAGACTGGTTGTTCTTATCGACAAAGTGACCAATACAAGCGCCTCCATTAGTAAAGTCATACAGGTTATTGAGGGTATCGCGGAGCAAACTAATTTACTGGCCTTAAACGCCGCTATAGAGGCAGCGCGCGCAGGTGAATCTGGGCGAGGCTTCTCTGTTGTAGCTGATGAAGTAAGAACGTTAGCACAACGCTCTGCGAGTGCTGCTAAAGAGACCACTACGCTAATTGATGACGCGATTAGCGTTTCAGCTAACAGTAAGCAAGCAGTAAACGATGTTGCAAAAAAGACTGCAGCGATTAACGACGATGTTAAACACGTTTTAGAACTTATACAGAGTATTGATACTGCCACACACGCACAAAGCGACAACATCGGTACGGTTAACGCCGGCTTGGATAAACTGAGAGTTAAGATTAGCGATAATGCAACTGTCGCAGAGGAAATGTCCAGCACTGCATCGAGGCTTATCAATGCCACTCAAGATATCACGCATGTGCTTGATGACGTTAATCAGTTAGGAGAATCTCCCAAAGATCCCAATGGCAACGAGGTCATCGCTAAAATGGCGGTTTGATGTTGTCGTTCTTATAAGTTTTTTGAATAGCTCAGCGCATTGACATGCGCTTTTGCGGGTCGGAAATGATACAGGAGTCGCAATTACATGAATGAGATAGAAGATATATTGCAAGTTATTAATCTTGATAAAGCCACTTTCGAGCAACGCAAGGCTTTTATTTCACTCAAAGACAGTGATGTTAGTTTACTTCTTGCGCTGCACGAGCCCATGAAAAGATATGAAGCAGAATTGATTGACGGGTTTTACAACCATCTCATGGCCTTTTCGATTGTCAGCGATATTTTATCTTCTGAGACAGTACGTGAGTCACTGCGTAACAAACAAGCGCGATATTTTCTAGAGTTAACTTCAGGAAAATACGATTTGGCGTACGCTAAAAATCGTTTGTTAGTCGGACTCGCACACCAAAAAATAGGATTGACGGCAGAGTGGTATATCGGAGCCTACGGGGTATACTTAGCAATGGCAGCGTCTTGTATCAGGCGTATCTACTGTGGCGATAATGCGATTGCAGTCGCCTCCATCTCTGCGCTCAACAAAATTGCCCTCGTTGATATTACGCTTGCCTTAGACGCCTACGGGTACGCGAGTCAAAAGAATTTGTTTGAAACAAAAAGTAACCTTTCTACCCAGTATGACTTTCAACTTGACCTTCATGCCGCTATTAACCGCATTCAGCAATCCTTTATCTCGGATATGCCGTTTGACGACGCATTAGAGATACTTCTAAACGAATTACTTAACTTGACGGGCAGTAAATTTGGCCTTATTGGCGACGTGTTGCATCCCAGCGATGGCTCACCCTATCTGAAGGTAAGAGTGTTAACCAATATTGCTTGGAATAAACAGACCAAATCACTGTACGAAGAGCGTAAAAAAAGTGGTCTTGAGTTTCACCGACAGGACAACCTATTAGGTGAATTGCTTCGCACAGGGAAACCGGTAGTTAGCAATGCCCCGGCTCAGGACCATCGAGCAGGAGGGGTTCCCGATGGCCACCCTAAACTTGCTGCTTACCTTGGTCTTCCTTACTTCCATGAAGGAAAGTTAATAGGCATGATTGGGCTAGCCAATCGAAAACAAGGGTATGATAAAACTCTAATTACACATCTTAAGCCCCTACTTGATGCACTCGAAGCACTGTATGAAGCAAGAAAGTTAAAGAAACAACTTTATATTAGCCAGCAAGAAAACGCACGCTTGGCAAAGGTAGTAAAAGAGACCACCAACTCCGTTATCATTACAGATGCAAAGTTTGATATTCAATGGTGTAACGATGCATTTGAAAAGACCAGTGGCTTTACGCTTGAAACGGTAATCGGCAACTCGCCGTTAACCTATTGGTCCAGCTCAAAAACGCCGTCAAGCACATTTGCAAACCTTACGTACGCCGTAGACAATTGCACCGATGTTGATTTTGAAGCAGTTCATCAGCACAAAAGCCATAACGACTTTTGGATAAAGGCCACATGTAGTCCGACGTTTAGTGACAAAGGGGAGCATTCTGGCTTCATTATTATCGCCTCGGATATCACCGAGTCAAAAGCGCAGAGGGATGCGCTCACCAACTTTAAAAGTGTTGTAGACCAAACTTTAGATTCAGTGATTTTTATCGATGCAGCGCAATTTACTATCCTTTATACCAATGAAGGTGCGTTAGGTTATTTTGCTTATTCAGAAGCCCTATTTAAGCAGCTTAAACCGCACCAGTTGTTTCAGTTTATGAGCGCGTCTGATTTTTCTAAAATGGTAATCCCACTTCTTGAGGGCACTTCCTCGCATCTTAGGTTCACCTCCTCCGTCGTTAACGCCACCAATAAATCCAAACCGGTTGACGTGCACATGCAACTGGTAACCACTGCGTTTGGCCAACGAATTATCATCGCTATTTTGCGCGACCGATCAACTCAAGCACATTTAGAACAAATCCGCGCAAATAATCAATCGCACGTTGATAGGCTTTTACAACAATCTAGCGACGCTATCGGTATTATTTATGATAATCAATTCATAGAGTGTAATGATGCCGCGGTGCGGCAATTTGAGCTTTTGGATTTATCGGCTGATGCCGAATTTTTGGTCAATAAAACGCAACTTCTATCGCACATATCTGCGAAGTTTAGCGCAGAAATTCGCGAGCATTCGGGCCGTGCGCTAGTGGCTGGGTTTCAGCGTTTCGAATTAATACATTATTTATCCAGCTGTAGCAGCATTCCGTTTGAAGTCACCATGACACCGGTACTGTATGAGGACAAGACCTGTGTGCAGACCGTATGGCGTGATTTAAGCGAGATTAAAGCCCAAGAGAAGCGGATCATGCAACTCGCCTATTTCGATGATTTAACCGGTTTGGCAAACAAACACTTGTTTGAAGAGCGTGTTACTCACCTAATATCACTAAGCAAACGGTACCGGTACTCCATTGCCACGATGTTTCTTCAAGTCTGCAATATAAACGATATCAACGAAACTTTGGGGTATGGCACTGGTGATTTGCTGATTAAAGCGATTTCGCATCGACTCAATGGCGCTATAAGAAGTGCCGATACTATATCTCGGTATATCACGCCAGAAAGCGAACTAGATGAGTTCGACAGTGAATTAGTAGACAGAGAATTTGATTCACTAGCACGCTTACACTGCGATAATTTTGCGCTGTCAGCCGTGGTAACAGAACAGTCAGGAGTGACACGCTTGCTGGACAGACTGACCACATTATTGGCAACACCTTTTTACATTGATAATGCTGAAGTCTCTGTGACAGTTAAAATGGGTGTAGCAATATTCCCAAATGATGCAGACTCTTACAACAAGCTGCTGCGCGGTGCTAACATTGCGCTAGAACAGGCTATAGAAAGCAATGAGCCATACTGTTATTTCAACGCAGAGCTAGGCGAAAAAATTCAAAAGAACGCGCTTATAATGAGGCGACTTGAAGACACACTCAATCATGATGCTTCAGGACTGAGTCTTCGGTTTCAGCCGCAAATTGATTTAGGTACTAATACATTATCGGGCGTTGAAGTACTTTTGCGATGGTGTGACGCTGAGCTTGGGCGCGTCAGTCCCGCTGATTTTATCCCTCTTGCCGAGGAGCGAGGGTTGATCGATAAAATAACGGTATGGGTGGTCGATGCTGCTTGTAAGCAACTAAATGCATGGGAGGCTAGGGGCATCAACCTGTACGCAACAACTAGCGCGAAATTTGCCATCAACCTTTCTGCACGCAATCTCTATAGTAGCGACTTTTTAAACGACCTCATAGATATTATTCATCAACATGGCCTCTCTGCTGCCGACTTTGAGTTTGAATTGACTGAGACAGGGTTGATGCAAGAACCTGAGAAAGCGCTGTCCTTATTGAATTTTCTTTGTAACTCAGGGTTTCAATTAGCCATTGATGACTTTGGCATGGGTCATTCATCGCTTAGTTATTTGAAAGATGTGAGTGCTGATGTACTAAAAATAGACATGCATTTTGTGAAAACTTTGCTTACCGACAAGGCTAATCTCGCAATCGTGAAAACCATTATATCGACGGCAAAGATATTTGGTTTAAAAACGCTAGCTGAGGGCGTTGAAACTGCTGAATTGGCAGAGGCGTTAAAGGAACTCGATTGTGATTATGCGCAGGGATATTTTTATGATGCTCCGCTTGATGATGAGACATTTTTTACAAAGTGGCTAACTACTCACACAATAAAGTGATAATACTGTCAATGGTTAAACTAAGCCTATTTCAACAAGCATAGTGAGAGAAAATGTGTTTGATTTTTTGTCCCGCGGTAATACTAAACAAGACAGGCATGAGACCTACTACTAAACGAGACAGGCATACTAAACGAGATACTAAAAGATACTAAACGAGACAGGCATGTTAGGCAGTCAAGGTACTAAACGAGACAGGCATGTTAGGCAGTCAAATAAAATTGAGCTCGCTCTTCACACCTGTGTTTGGGCAATGGACCGGTTTTAAATTACCCAGTTAGTACTAAACGAGACAGGCATGTTAGGCAGTCAAAGGGTACTAAACGAGACAGGCATGTTAGGCAGTCAAATAAAATTGAGCTCGCGCTTCACACCTGTGTTTGGGCAATGGACCGGTTTTAAATTACCCAGTTAATGAGTAATTGGGTTGCATTAGCTAGCGCAAATGGTTTTATGCCTGTCTCGTTAGTTATTCTTCGTTAGTTATTGTGCCTGTCTCGTTAGTTAGTCTCGTTAGTTATTCTTGTTGATTCAAATAAACACATCGGTCTGTTATGTCTAGTAGGTGTAGATAATCACCGCGAACGGGAGGTAAAGGCCTGATGTGGTCTTTTCAGTCATGTTCACTGTGCAAATTTTTCTGGCACCGATTGTTTACGAGTTGCCAACGCAGCGTAGAGTAGCGGCAGAACAATCAGTGTAAAAAAGGTGCCAATTAACATACCTGCTACCAATATAATCCCAATGCTATTGCGGGCCTCAGCACCAGCGCCAGTTACTAGCACTAGCGGAAAATGACCAAGCACTGTTGCACCTGTGGTCATCAGTATAGGCCGCAACCGTGTGGCCGCTGCTTCTTTAACTGCTTCCAGCTTTTGCATACCTGACAGCTGCAGTTGATTGGCAAATTCAACAATTAAAATACCGTTTTTCGCAATTAACCCAATAAGTGTAACAAGGCCTATTTGACTATAAATATTAATGGTAGTGAGCGATAGAAATGGCAGCATCAGTGCCCCCGCTAGTGCCAAAGGCGCACAGCCAAGCAGCACCACTAGTGGATCTCTAAAGCTATTAAATTGAATAGTCAGCAAGAAATAAACAATAATTAGCGCAACGCCCAATACGCCAAGCATAGTGTTACCTTCTTTGCGCAATTGCCTAGACTCACCGGCGTAGTCTACTGAATAACTTGCAGGCAAAATCTCGGCCGCAATAGCTTCAATAGTAGTTAACCCTTGTTCTTTCGTAATATGAGGGAGCACACCGGCTAAAATTCTAAATGAACTTTGTTGATTAAACGAGCCAAGAACGCGAGGGCTCGTGAAGGTATCTAAGCTTGCAAATGAAGACACCGGCACCAATTGTCCGGAGTCTGCTCGTACCCTCATATCTAAAATGTTCTCGGGATTGAATCGACTGCTGTCATCAACAATAGGTATTACGCGGTATGCCTTGCCGTCTTTGTTGAAGTAATTGACAAAATTGCTCGACATCAACACGCCTAGTTGATTGTTAACTTCTTGCACAGTTAACCCTAAATCTGCAAGCAGCGCTTTATCAATGCGCAATTCTGCTTGAGGTAAGTCTATTTTAAGGTCGGTATTAACAAACATGTAATTGCCTGACGCATTGGCCTTACTGATAATTTTATCGGCGTACATTTTCATTGTTTTTGCATCATCGGTGGTGCGAAACACCACTTCAACATCAAACTGGCCTGCGGTTGGCAGTGATGCGGGAAGTATAGGGAATAGTGTTAGCCCAGTTACACTGCCTAAACGTCCGTAAAGGTCATAAAGCATATCGTGAACTGATTGCTCGCGCTCATCAAAAGGGGCAAGCTCAACACCACCAAAACCTGCCGATGCCGTTAGTATTTGCCAAGTAAACTTAGCGCCCTCAGATGCGTTCAGCACAGTAACCGTATCATTCATCTTTGCAGACGTGTATTGCTGCGATGATTCTGGCGGCGCTTCTACAACAACATTGATTGCGCTTTGGTCTTCAGTAGGGGCTAACTCTTTTTGTGAAAACAAATAGAAGGGCACGCTTAGCAAGGAAAATACAATAGCAATAACAGTAATTTGTGCTCGCCATTCAAAGCAGCGCGCAAGTAAGCGCTGATATGCTTGCTGCAAGTTGTCAAAATAGCGATTTACTCGTTGTGTAAACGGTCCTTCTTTGCCACCTTCAGGGCTAACATAAGCGCTCATGATAGGAGAGAGCGTAACGGCAACAACGCCTGAAATAAGTACCGCTATTGCTAAGGTGAATGCAAACTCTCTGAATAGAAAGCCAGTTAAACCGGTTAAAAAGCCAATTGGCGCATAAACGGCTGCAAGTGTTAGTGTCATGGCAATAATGGGAACCAGTAATTGCCTTGAGCTAATAAGCGCAGCCTGCAGGCGAGGTTTCCCCTCGCGCATATGCCTGGCTACGTTTTCAACCACCACGATGGCGTCGTCTACAACTAAACCAACAGAAAGTACAATTGCTAAAATGGTCAGTAGATTAAGCGAGTAGCCAATGGCAGAGATAACCGCAATGGCACCCAACACCGATATAGGAATAGTCACAAGAGGGACCAATGCGGTACGAAAAGACCCCATCATTAACAAAATTACGATACCTACCAAAAGTACGGTCTCAATTAATGTGATAAAAATCTCCTTAATTGAGTCTCGCATGTACAAAGTGCCATCGTAGCCAGTAGTAATCCTCATACCTTCCGGCAGCGTTGCATTAACCACGTCTAAACGCTCGTACAACGCGTCACCTATATCAATTTCATTGGCACCAGGAAGCGCCCACACTGCCAAGAACACTGTTATTCTATCATCAAGTCGGGCAGTGACGATCCCTTCAGCTTCACCCAAGGCTATTTGTGCTACGTCTCCCAGCTTTAATTGGCTTCCATTGTCGTCTCGAATAATTAGCTGCTCAAAGTCGGTGACTGAGCTTAAGTTGGTATTCGCCATTAAATCGATGCGCTGGCGATTGTTCTCGCTATAACCCAAAGTGGCTATGGTGTTGTTCGCTTGGAGCGCAGAGAAAACTTCACTTGAGCTCAATCCATAGACCGCCAGTTTGTCTGGATTGAGTAATACACGCATTGCTGGGTTACGACCGCCTTCTAGCGTCACTTTCTGTACGCCGCTTATATCGTTAAGTACGGGAATAACATTGCGGATAAGATAGTCACTTAGCTCGCTACGCGTTTCGTTCTTCGCTTCCACATCTAGGTAAAAAACGGCGTAAGGGCTGTCTGCGCGAATAATATCAATAGCAGGGTCTTCTGCACCCGTTGGTAGTTCAAACTTAATTTGATTGAGTTTGGTGGTAAGGTCAGAAAGTGCGTCGGTGGTATCGTGGTTAAGCTCTAACCAAGCGGTAACTTTGCTCAAGCCTGCTGTTGTAACCGAGTCGACATAATCTACACCGGGCACCGTTGAGGTAACACGCTCAATGGGTTCGGTAACGTAGCCTTTCACCACGTCGGCAGATGCGCCAGTATAAACAGTATTAATCACCAATGAGGCGCTCTTGATTTTGGGATATTGCTGTACGGAAATATTATTGGCGGCGTTTAGCCCAGCAAGTAAAATTAATACACACAACACAATAGCAAGCACAGGTTTGGTAACAAATGCGTCCATAATTGAAGGCTTATTGTCATGTTGCATGCTCATGGTTGTTCTCCGCGCATGCGGCTTTTACTTGGTGCTTGTGTATATACCAATAAGCCTTCTGAAAGCTTAAAAGCGCCCTCAGTTGCTATAAACTCGTCGCCGCTAAGCCCACTTAATACAACCTGCTTATTGCTCATCCGTTTACCTAAGGTGACAGCCACGGCATGTGCCCGCCAGTTATTCTGTTCGTCTTGTTTTAGGAGGTAAACGTAGCTACCGGTATGGTCACGATAAATCGCGTTGGTAGGCACCAATACGGTATTCACTTTTTTACCCTCAACAACAATGTTTACCATTTGATTTGGTGTTATCTGATTGTCTTCATTATTAAGTGACGCTCGGTAACTGACTTGTCGCGACGTCTCATTTATCTGGGGGTTGCGTGCAATGATATAGGCTTGAAACTGTCTTGAGTTTTGCCCAATAGTGCTTACAGTAATACTGTTGCCAATGTCGGGCTGTCTTGCTGTTTGAGGCAGCGAAAAATCAATCCAGATTTCATTAGAGTTGCCAATGAGACCAGTCACGGTTGTGTTTACATCAAGCAACTGACCCACTTGGTAGTCTTCTAAACCAACCGTGCCATCAAACGGTGCAATTATGGTTTTCTTGGCGATTACAGATTGCAACCGTTCTATTTCTGCTGCAGCAATAGACATATCTGCCTCAGCAATGTCGACATCGTTTTGACTAGTTCGTTTTTGGTTTAATAATGTTGCTTGGCGGCTATATTGTGCTTTGGCTAATTTATGTCTTGCTTGAGCCGCTTTTAAGTTGGCTTCATCAATACTGGTGTCTTGGCGAAGCAACACTTGGCCTGCCTTTACACTGTCGCCAGGTTCATAACCCAAAAAAGTAATAGGGCCTGCAAACTCTGTGGTAAGCATTAGCGATTTTGTGGCTTTTGCTGCTCCCACAACTTCATATTTATTGGATACAGGCTGCGTAGTTACTACTTCACTTTTTACACTGCCTGATGGTTCTGGGAAAGACTCACCGAAGGCTATAGCAGCTTGAATTTGCTGAAACTTTACAAAACCTAGTGATGCAATTACCACAAAGATAAGAGCAATACTGACTAACCAACGTTTAATATTCATAACTGTGTTCTCTTTTATCGAAGGTTCTCTTCAGTAAGTAATGTTGCAGTTCTATATACCGCATTTTGTGTTAATGGATATTGCCATGGGTAGCTGTTAATCAATCTAACCATACTGCGAACGAGTGGATCCATTGTCTCCAATGGCATTGATAAAGAAGCATTGCCTTCAACAATTTGGCGAGATTGCTGCACACGTAAAACTTGCTCATACCCTACGTTCATTGCCCAGCCACTGACGGTGATTTCTTCAATGAACGCGTCTAGGTCGACATCATTTGCGAAGTCTTCAGCGGTAATACCTTCAGCCAGTCTCGATTTGAACGTTTGCTCGCATAAGGCTCCCCCTTCAATCATTTTTTGTGTCCAAAGAGGTGATGCTTTACGAATAACGGCGTCATTCGTTGCGTAAGACTCAAGTTCGCTGTCAAAAGAAAATAGCTGCATTTTTTTGGGCGACAGTAAACAAAGCGCGATAATTTTTTCAGGTGTACTGAGAGGTAAATTAAACACATGCTGAAAAACTGTTGAGATGTGCGAAAAAGACGCGCTGGTTAAAGCCATCACAATGTCTTCCTTGCACTGAAAATGTTTGTAAACCGAACCCATGGAAAGCTCAGCTTTTTCCGCAACTTTTGCCATGGTGAAGCTTGTTACTGAGGAGTCAGCAATGCACTGAACAGCTGCATCCAAAATCTTTCGTTGTTGCTCTTCACTAGTTAATTTAGCTGCTGTTGTCATGTAATCCTCATTGACAAAAATTGCAATTTCGATCGCTGTTAGCTATTGATTGAACAATATTCGAATATTATTCGAATTACGTTCATTTTTGATACTAGAGTTTTCTTTGTACGAAGTCACTTAAACTTTTTTAATTAATGTCACTGAATGAATGCTTTCAAAGTGTTATCTAGCGGCAACTAAGCAACAACTACGCAAGACAGGCACTCGAACCAATGGAACTAAGCCAGACAGTCATGTTAAAATTCGGGAACTAAGCCAGACAGTCATGTTAAAATTCGAACCAACTAGGCAACAACTGACCCAGACAGTCATGTTAAAAAGGGCCTCATGAATTACTTTCAATTAGCCCTTACGAACTAAAGAACTGAATGAGGCAGTCATAGAAAAATAACAATTACACGTGTAGCAACGATATCTGTTGTCTTACGCATGAGTGGAGGTATTCAGTAAGTCAGGAAAGATTAAGTGTATTCACCTTTGCTAAAGTGAATTGGTGCTTCGTTATAAAGTTACTTACATAGCGCCTTCTTTCAATGAAAGAAGTTGATAAATTAATTGCTGTCTTTAAGTGTAAAACCTTTAAACTATGTATTATCCAAGCAAGCGCATGGCATTTTGACGACAGTGTACCCGTTGCTGACTTCGTTTATGTGCAAATTCCTCTAGCTTTATCACTTTTCCCGCCACGTGTTTGAAGCAATGTTCAAACTGTGTAGTCAACGTTAACCAGTTTTCGTTTTGTATATTGAGACGTTTTAGAATGTTCGGTACGTTGCTACCTATTTTGCCGCGTTTGTGTAGGTTAATACTTCGGCCTGTTAAATCGACAAGTTGTAAATAATCACTGAGATTGAAAGGCAAGCCCTTTGGCATATCTTGCCGTGGATCGCTCGCAAAAGGCATGAGTCGTTTTGGCGTTTCACCCACACGGGCCGCGCGAATACGATACTGAATACTGGTATGGTTAGAGCTCTCTGGCGTTTTAGCGATATTTGCGCGTACCGGATTTAAATCAACATAGGCCATGCAGGCGGCAAGCGCCGATTCATCCAGAAGCGCTTGCGATTTAAATCTTCCCTCCCAGAAGTGTCCGGTGCA
Source organism: Alteromonas sp. P256 (assembly GCF_036864455.1). Classification (NCBI taxonomy): domain Bacteria; kingdom Pseudomonadati; phylum Pseudomonadota; class Gammaproteobacteria; order Alteromonadales; family Alteromonadaceae; genus Alteromonas; species Alteromonas sp. P256. Next base: position 135,416 of record NZ_JAZETM010000004.1, on the reverse strand, counting down.
CTCATCTTCTTTATTGGCCGCTCGGGCGATATACTCATTGAGGGCGCGCATAAACCAGCTTATATCATACAGTCGCTGTCGCCATAACGCGGCAGTACTCTCTACCGTTCTTATTTGCGCCTGGCTTAGATTTTCGCGAGTTGACGTCGACATATATTGCTGTGTTAACAGCGTTCCTCTATAAAGAGTGTGCCAACGCTGGATAACATCTACTGTTGATAGTGCTAGAGCTGTATCTTTATCAACATGTAACACTAGGTGAGTATGGTTACTCATTACTGCGTAGGCACACACATTAATTGCGAACACGTCGCTTAGAATATGAATGCGATCTTCTACCCATTGACGTCGATGTTCAAAGCTTTTCCCATCTTGCTCACCACATAAAAAGGCGCGACGAACACAGCGAGAAATGCAGTGATAATAGGGCGTATCGAATAAATTAATTTGAGACTTTCTGGCTTTAGGCATTCACAAACTCTAGCAATGATTCACACTTAAAATATTGTGAGGAAAAAAGTGCTCTGAGAAAAGTGTATTGAGGATCAGTTTTAAGGTTGTTTTATGGATGTCACAAAAGTTGATAGTTGATGTATTAGTCGTACTTATGGCTGTCTCAATAGTTGCTTTCGAACGCAACTAAGCAACGAGTAAGCCACAACTAAGTATGACAGGCATGCTAATCCCAACGAATCATGTATAAGATGGAAACTTAAGTGACCTATTATCGACACGAATTAACGAAGCATACATCAATCGTCGTCTGAACTTACTCGCTTTGCATGACGAAGTTTGGCGTCTTTAAGCTTTTCGAATTTCTTCTTTAACGCCGGTATCGCGTCAATTTCGTGCAGCCATATCGGCAACTTGTTTCGCTCTTTGTTCTTGAATTAATTTTTTATTTTTCTTTCACTTATAGTGAATCTCATCCCAGAACCGGACAGCATTGTACTCTCAGTGTCGGAGAATATTGGTCTTCTATATTCGTTTAATATTTTATTTACGAATCTTGACTGACACTCCTTCGGGCCCATCCAACGTCTTGTCATTCCATATGAGTCTTTTTTGGGGTGCCGCTTACACTTAATTTTGAAGTCGTCATTGGATGCTACCGCATTGTAAGCATCGTAAAAATCGACTATAGAGTTGAACAAAAGCCGCTCATAGTAGGCTTTCGATCGTTGTCCTGTCACTTCAATCGTCTCTACTTTGTTACTTTTTTCGGATATGTTGGAGGGTTTATCTTCCGATGAAAATACACTTGTAGAGAAAAACAAGCTTAAGTAAAGTACAGCTTTCACACTTGTTTTTATGACCATAATTCATACTCCCTTATTAATTCTTGATGGTGGCTTCTGAACCACCTAATAAGTGAACCATGCCTTTTCGCAGTGAATAAAATGCCTATGGCACTAAATTAAACATTCTCACATCGCCTTCAGCATAAATCTCACATTGATTATTAACGTTATGCTTGTAACGATACTGTTCACATTGGCTAAGTGCTTGCTGGTTAGCTTCATGTTGAGAGGGTTTGTTAACTACATAGGAGTATGCGTAGGCTCCTTCGTCCCCCATGGCAAGGGCAAAAGCCTTTTTATATTTGAAGTCAAAATATTTATTAAAAACCTGATTTATTTTAGCTATTCGATTATTACCAGAGTTTTCGTTTTCTGCCGCTACATCGAGTATCTCATCCTTGAATGAAAGGGTATTTAGAAACTGCTCTGCGTCTTTGCTACTTTTGCTGTTAAAGCTATTGTATAAATTACGATAGAAATCTATTTTTTCGTCGTCATTTAAGTTGATATCAGCTAAGTGGGATTGCACAACTTCCGGCTCGGAATAGCTCAGTTTTTTTAAGTAATCAATCTTATATCGATTAGTATCAATATTACTTTGTTCAGATATCCACGCTAAGGCATCATCGGCTCTGTTATCTGGCCATGCTCGCATAATATCTTTTAGCGTCTTAATTTCATTTGAAGCATTTGCTAAAAAATGGTCAGCGGCATCTTCCAGTGAATCGCTCATCCAAAAGTAAAAAGCGGTTTGTTCCAAACTTTCGCGCTCAGCGATATCTTCAATCTGATTTAAACGTTCAAATAAAGCGGTAGGGTCTATTTTCACCCAATCAATAATGACAGATCTTAATATCGACATATCATCTAAGCGACTTAGTTCGTTAAATAGGTTTAGATGTTCTTCGCTTGTTTCTAATTCAAAGCCTATGGAAGTCAAACTATTTCTAAGGCTGACTCCCATATCTTTAAATATTTCGAGGGTATCTATTAACTGCGGTAAATCGGACTTAGCTAGCACATTTAATAAAGCAGAGTTTGCACTTAAATCGATATCTTCGTGAGCAAGCTCTAGCATTTGGTTTAAATACTCAAAGCCTAGGTCAGGCTTTTTTTCAGCAATTTGTGCCTTTATTAATTCTAAGTAAATTGGAAATTCTGGCATTGGGTTGTAACGTTGTGCGAAAGCTAATGCTTGTTCGGGGGCTTTTTCTATCAATTGCGCAGTCATAATCTGATAGAGCTGACTTCGTTGAAATTCATTGCTATTTTCGAACAACGGAGCCAAAGCTAATAGCTCATCGGTAGATAACGCTTCTAGTAATGCAACCAGTTTTAGAATTGACTTTGCTTGTTTAGGGTTTTCTTCTATCTTGGCTATTAAGTCACCTACTTCAGCAGCAATATTTTCCATTGAGTTAGGAGAGCTTTCAGGCAGATGTGACGATAATTTATCTGCGGAATTGCTGTTAACACTAAGCGTGTTTTTCGCCTCTAGTGACGACTCTTTATCGTTTGACGTGCTGTTTAAATCAACACTCTTATCTGAATTTGGTGTTACTTGTTGCGCGGTATTACGACCAACTGCAAAGGCTAACGCGGATGTGACAATGATGAGAATTATCCAATAGCTTGCTTTCATGAGACCTCTCTCAAATGATAAATATATTGGAGAGATACAATTGAATAGACAGCCCTCCTTAGCTACTAAGTTGTAAGCCTAACAGGTTTTTTTACTAGGCACACATAATTCAGTATCTATAAAAACAGCTATGTAGCCTAAGCTTGCGCTATTGGCTTAGGGCCGAAAAATATTCTCATCACATTACTCACCACACTTTTCAGTTAACTACGCCAGTAAACTCACCCCAAGCGCGGCCATAACAAACCCTATTATAAATTCGAGTACCTTCCAGGCTTTAGGTTTTTTGAAAACAGGAATGAGTAATTTCGCGCCGTATCCGAGCGAAAAGAAAAAAACAAACGAGCCGAAAATTGCGCCTAAGCCAAATGCAACTTGCTGCCCTTCATATTGAGTAGATATTGAGCCTAGCAAGACAAACGTGTCGAGGTACACATGCGGATTAAGCCATGTAAAAGCAAGACATGTCATTGTTGCCGCTAAAAGGCTTCCAACTTCTTTTCCCTGTGCCTGTAAAGCGTGATCTGTCGTAAAGGCTGACTTAAAACTAAGTGCACTGTAAAAAAACAGAAATGCTGCGCCTAAATAACGAGCCAGTTGTTCGATAAGTGGAAATTGTTGTACAACTACACCAAAACCTGCCACACCAAGTGTGATCAAAATAGCGTCTGATAAAGCACAAATCAAACAAACAACAAAAACGTGCTGTTGCTTCAGCCCTTGTTTGAGTACAAACGCATTTTGCGCACCAATGGCAAGTATAAGAGATATACCAAGTGAAAAACCTGCTAAAAATACTGAAAAGCTCATTTATACTTCCGTTCCTTACTTTTCTTTTGGTATAAAACACGAAGCCATATCAACTGGTAACAAAGGCTGGTGCTTTTTTAGGGAGGATTACAGCAGTCCTATTAATAAATTGCACGGTCAACTTGAACAATGCATTAAATGGTCTGTTTTTTAAAGCATGCCTTTTGCAATAACGAGTTCATTTATCTTCCGCGGTAATAGGCGTTAATCTATTAAATCGCTATTGTAAAAGAGTGGCAGTTGAATTTAACTATCCAACAAGTAATAAAAATACTTATACAAAACCGTCAACTGGGGCTAGCATTTTGAACTTTTTAAAGAGCCTTATTGGCTTGATTAATCCAAAGAACGCAAAGACTTCTTACACGTTTGCCGTTTGTTGCATTGTTTTAGCCTTACTCAGCGCTTGCTCCATATCACCTCAAGATGAAGGCGTTGCCACAACACTAGCATTTAGCCCCAGTGATGACACACGCTTTTCAAATGAAGTGATGAACGTGGCACCATTTTTACCAGCCAACCAGGTTAACAGACACGAGCAATGTAATATAAAAACTGCCGATACAGCGTTTAAAACCTCAAATGAAGTTAATTACGGCAAGTATGGATGGGAAAAGCGTATCGCCCATCAAACGGAATTCTTTGATATTCCAGAGCAAGAGGGGCGTATTCTCGTCGTTGATTTTGCACAGGCAGAGGATACGTTGGCTTATCGTTATTTAAGTAACGATACTAGTCACAATACGCTTTACGAGCCGTGGAGTTCATCGAAGATATTTGCCTTTACTGGCGCTATAGCCAAATTGCGTGAGCAGGGTTTAGGAGCACAAGCAAAAGTTGGCGGCACTTACGTTGCTGATATGATCACCTCTATAAATACTTATGAAGCCTTTGGCACGTCGATAGGCGACTCAAATGCACTCGCCACTTTGTTTGCCAATATTGCTGGCCGAGATAATCTCAGCGCGCTGTTTTACGACGGTTGGTTAAAGCTTTCAACGCCCAACATATATTTTCGAGGTGCTTATGGTCCTAGCGCATATAAACCTAGTTCTTATGAGGCGCAAATGCTTGATGGCACGAGTAGTATACAATTACAGCCTTATTTAAACGCAGCGGATGATCCAGGGTATGTAACTTATCGCTGCGAGAGCTGCGGGTTAACAGGCAACAAGCCAATGACAACCCTGGCACAGGCGGAGTTTTTAAAACGACTGGCCAGTCATACGCGCGACCCACTTACTCAGCATCCAGCTCTTGAGGCCGTCGATGTTAAAACGCTTTTTTATGGTAACGGAAACTCATTAGGTAACGAACGCTTTGCAGGTATGAGCGCGGGTATCTCAGTAATGTTACAGCATGCAATTGCCAACAGTATTCAAGCTGATAAAGTCACAAGTACAAGCAAAAGCGCCAAAGTCATTTTAGACGAAGCAAGTCAGGGTGAATGGCGTGTATTTCAAAAAATAGGGTGGGGGCCAAGTGAAACGCGCGGTACCACAGAGTTAGTAGTGCTTGCACATGTGTGTGTGCCATATTACCAAGGCGGTCGAGAATTCACCGTTAGCGCGCAGGTATCTGTGCCTAATGCAGATGAAAGTCTACTTCCTGCTGCCGGTAAAAAAATGCAAAGGTTATTAGAAATAAGCATGGATAAGCTTTTATAAACTTAACTCGTTTTTGGCTTCTGTCGCTTTTACTTCCTTTAAAGCGAATTGTCTAATGCCCACCTGCTGTTAATCTGCTTTTAATGTTCAGTAAAAGTACTCTTAACCATAGATGTATATGCTTAATAGCAACCAATACAAAGCGATGTGCCTTGTATTAATCAATGCTATTTAGGTGGGAGTCTACTCATGAAATTACGTACTCAATCGATAATGAAAGCTACTCTTTTAACTGCCTCAGTGATAATCGCATCTGGCTGCGCTGCTGTGGCAAAGCCCCAAATGAGTAATGATACAGCCAAAAGCGCAGCTATGATGAAGCATCAGAGCGAAGATGATGTGCTTTTGTATTCAAATCAGTGCATTACTGAACGTGAGGTAGTTAACGCACAGAAAATGTGGGGTGATGGCATTGTTAGAATTGGCAGCGTTTTTTCTAATAAAGGTGATTATTCTAACGAAGCCGCCGATTTTATTCAGCAAATGTACGGCTATGATTTAAGTAGCGTTTTATTTAAGCCCACGCTAGCGGCTAACGATCAGTTTAGGTCAAGTTTTGATGCTGCTTTGTCGTACTTCGTAGGTGGTAACGATGCCTACGAAGAAGATAAGGGTTTTGCGATAAAACCATATACCAAAGTGAAGTTCGACAACGTGGGAATTATTAACAATAGCTGTCGTATGGCTGTTGCAATGGGTAATTATTATTTCACTGACACTACTGGCGGCGAGACCAAAGTGGAATATACGTTTGCTTACGTGAAAGACAACGAAGGTGATTTGCGTATTGTCGCTCATCAGTCGTCACTCCCCTATAACCCATCATCAAATTAAACCTCGCTATTAGTGCGATATGAAATGATTCATATCGCACTACCTCTCATTAGAGCACCATAAAGCTCATCACACCGAGGTTTTTATGCGCACGATAAAAAATACAATAATCACTATTACTGCTTTATCATTACTGCTGATGTGCAACGCTGAATCGCACGCAACAACAAACGATTTTCAATCATGGAATGCTGTTGCCCTTGCTGGTAACGCTGATAAAGCGGGTAACTTGCAGTTCTGGTTTGATGGACACTTACGATTTAAAGACGATGCCTCTCAGTTAGGTGTTTCAATTTTTCGCCCTGGTATAGGCTATCGTATGTCTGACGACCTCACGCTGTGGTTAGGTGTAGCTAGAATTACGGTAGATTCAGAGGTCGGCACTGTTGAAGAAGACCGTCTTTGGCAGCAAGCGACTTATTCATTGCGGCCGTTTTTAGGCGGCAGCTTATCGGCGCGAACGCGTCTGGAACAGCGCTATCGCGATGAACAAGGCGACGACATAGGACACAGAATTAGACAATTTGTTCGCTGGGAAAAGCCGCTAGGCGACAAGTGGTCTTTTGTTGTTTGGGATGAGCTATTTGTAACTCTCAATGATACACAATGGGGGCAAGAAAGTGGTTTTGATCAAAATCGATTCTATGCTGGCCCAGCTTATCAACTCAATGATAATTGGCGCATTGAAGTTGGATATATGAACAACTACATACATTCGCCTGGTGCTTCTTCAGCAGAGGCTCAAATTAACCACAATCTTTCTCTCACGTTTTTCGGATCGTGGTTTTAACAGTTTTAATAAAGACCAGTTTTAATTAAGACAGTCACTTTAAACGCGTGGTTTTAACAGTTTTAATTAAGACAGTCACTTTAAACGGTTTTAATTAAGACAGTCACTTCAAGAGCGCTTCAAGAGCGACGGTTTTATTGTGGCTGTCTCTTTAATACCTCTATCGCGATGAACAAGGCGACGACATAGGACACAGAATTAGACAATTTGTTCGCTGGGAAAAGCCGCTAGGCGACAAGTGGTCTTTTGTTGTTTGGGATGAGCTATTTGTAACTCTCAATGATACACAATGGGGGCAAGAAAGTGGTTTTGATCAAAATCGATTCTATGCTGGCCCAGCTTATCAACTCAATGATAATTGGCGCATTGAAGTTGGATATATGAACAACTACATACATTCGCCTGGTGCTTCTTCAGCAGAGGCTCAAATTAACCACAATCTTTCTCTCACGTTTTTCGGATCGTGGTTTTAACAGTTTTAATAAAGACAGTCACTTTAAAAGAGGTTTTAATAAAGAAGGTTTTAATTAAGACAGTCACTTAAGAAGCGAGTCATATTGTGCCTGTCTCTTTAGTATCGTTTTTTTAGTATTGATTATTTATAGGGTTTGAATAGTCACGTCTCCTTCTGGGAAACCTCGGCACGCTAGCGTATAACCCGCAGCTTGTTCTAGGTCGGTAATCCCTGGAATCGATGCATCTATTTGCCTTACTTTGCCTGAACGTAATTTGCATTTACACGAACCACAGGTTCCGTCCCCGCACGCATGAGGAATGGCAATGCCACGAGCGTTAGCGACCTCAAGAATGCTTTGATTAGTAGCGACTTTGATAATATGTTTTTCGCTATTTTCCGTTAATATACTAACGTTAAATTGTTCGCCATGCGGTTCGTTCACTGCTTTGGTAAATTCTTCAACATGCACACAGCTCTCTTCTACATCATTCTTTGATAGCGTAGCTACGGTCATCTCTTTTAGTCCAATCGGGCCGCAGATGTAGTAATGTCGATTGCCCCCGAATTGGATTAATTCAGTCAATGTATCTTCAGATAAACGACGATGAGTACCTAATCGCTCTTTAGAATGGCGACTAACCACGTAACTCACCTTTAAACGTTCAGTATATAAGGACATTAATTCATCTATCTCTTTTAAAAACATTAACTCATCGTGGTTGTGAGAAGCATAAATTAGATGGATTAGGGGATCAGAAGTCGCCAGGCTTGTTTTCATTATCGACAATATAGGTGTTATACCACTGCCTCCAGCAATCAAAACGAGTTCCTCAATTTTTGAAGCACTGCTGTTGTATGAATAACCTGTCGACTTCGGGGGATAAACAAAAGTGCCAAAAGGCCCCCTTACAACTACTTCATCACCTACTTTCAAGTCTTGATTAATAAAACCTGACATAAGCCCTTCTGTTGTTTTCTTAACCGCAATGCGTAACGTGTTAGAGCCAGGCGCATCGCACAAAGAGTAACATCGTGTTTGATGGTGCCCGTTCAGCCATTTGCTCACGGTAATGTATTGGCCTGCTTTAAACTTTAAACTCTCCCCCTGTGGAAGCTGAAGAGTGACGGCTACAGAATCATTAGTAAGTTTTTCGATATCTTTCACCATTACCAGCATGTTGATGGCATGACCATAATCTAGTAATTGATTCATCACAGTAGATTTCATAAAACTCAGTCGAAATCCATGACCAATATTCTCTATCGCCGCATTATTTTTCTTCAATTCTGGCAAGATTTCCATATACACATTTCGATAGGTGTACCAAGGTAAGCGTGGGTAAAGGTGATGAATCAAATGATAATTCTGCCCAAGAAGCAGTATGTTAAGCACACTACTTGGGTAGATACGCGTATTGTGATAGCGCGATAGTGATTTGTGAGGATGATGGGGAATATAGTCGAAAAATATCGCTAATATGAACATGGCTAGCACTGCAGGAATGACTGCAAAGCATAGAAGCTCGATAGCGTATCCAGACCACACTAGCATTACTAGTAAGGCAGCCATCAATACTAAATAAACAACCGTGCTTGGCCAAGTATTTCGAATCGTTTGAACGCTGCGATACCGGGTAAACGCTAACGTGTAATATTGAAGGGGCAGCCATATACTTGCTGCAACAACATGGTACCAACGCTCACCCAAATTAAATTTATCAGGATCGCGGTCGGGATCATTAGTGAATGCGTGGTGCCTGTCGTGAATTTTTTGAAAAAATTTGTAAGGCACTATCATAAAGGGCAAGCAGGCAATCCAGCCTATAGCTGCCTCAAATGGCTTTAACTTAGAATCCACTTGAAAAATAGCGCCATGACCGGCTTCATGCAGTACTGTAAAGCTGACAAACGCGAAATAAGTGCACATTAAAGTGGCTATTGGGTATGGCAAATAGTCATTTGCGGTTGAGCTTAGTACGACAATATAACCAACGGCTACGCCAATGAATAAAAGTAACGTTCCCCATGCAATTTGGGGTATGTGGCTTTGCCATACCTTTGGATAGTCTTTGTTTCCTAGCTCAGCTGTAGCAGGCTGGTCTACGCTCTTCATAACTTCGCCCTCTTTTCACATCGTGCTCACAATAAACTGCCATTGCTCAAATTAACCTTTCTTTTTATGACAAATTAATTATCATTTACTGACAAATGCGTTCTTGCAAATATGAACATGAATTATTTACCTCAGATAAACAAAGCCTATTTGTTGATTGCAATCTCATTAGATTTTGCACCCGTTGAGGTGCTGCTTGAGGGAACTACTATCAGCCTTGACGATATTCAGATGAAGAGTAGCTTTGATATCGCACAAGCTATTCCTTTGGTGCACAACTTGCTGAAGAATTCTGACAACCCGAATTTGGCAGTGATCTTTGGTCAGCATCTTGGCGTGACAGCCCACGGTCCTGTGGGTTATGCAACAATTAGCGCACCGACATTAGGTAAAGCTTTAGAAACATTCTTAGAGTGGTTTCAGCTACGCTGCCAAACATATTCTGGAAAAATAGTGGAGGGAGAGGAATACATTGAAATTCAAGTGTTAGACACAACACGCGACAAAAAATTTGAGTCCTTTTTCTTTGAAGCCCTAATGCGCGCGTTTGAAATATTGATAGGTCTTGTGCTTGGGCACGCTCCAAAAAACGAAACATCCCTTCATTTCAAAATAAATGCAACAGGGCGCAGGGATGAAATGATTAACGCGTATGATTCCAAACTGTTTTTTAATGCTGATGTGAATAAGATCTGTATCTCAAAAAAAATCTGGTTTGAACCATCGCCAATGGCCGACAGAGAGTCCTACGAACTCAACCTTAAAAAGTGCCAACAATTGCTCGAACTTCAGCAGAGCAGTAAACGAATAGATCTACAGGTCAAACACATTCTGAACCAGCATTTTGACCAAGCGAAACAAAGCCTAGGTATGGACAAACCCTTTCCTAATCTAGCAATGATTAGTACACAATTGAATTTAACTGAACGCACATTGATAAGACGGTTAAAGTCTTGTAATACCTCTTACAAACAAATAGTGGAGTTACTTCGCTTACGCAATGCCGAGCAGCTGCTTTTGGATGCGCGATACACTATTTATCACGTAGCTGACATATTGGGATACCGGGAGTCTGCAAATTTTTGTCGAGCGTTTAAACGCTGGACGGGTCAAAGTCCGGCGCAGTTTAGGCGCTTACCTCAACGCAATAAAGACAAATTGAAATAGGAAAACAGCTACTTGGAGTTGCGTTTATCCAGCGCGTATTGAACCGCCATTCTAGCAGCACCTGCACCAATGCCCGATACCACTGCCCAAGTTACGGCTTCTTGAAGATCGGTATTGTCACTTCCCTTATCTTTAGGAGCAGGTTCGTTAGTCACCTTTTCCCACGATTTTTGCAGCGTTTTTCTGGCCAGCATGCCAGCTGATGCAGCGGCAAGGCCAATGCCTACGGTCGTAATTAATTTGTCACTCATCGTATTCTCCTTAAATTGGTCGTGAAAAGTCTGTGTGAAACAGCTATCGCAAGCTGCGATGGGTAATTAAACCCATCGCTTAGCTTGCGGTTGTCTACTTACCTCTCACCATGTTCATCACGAGTGATACAACCAGTAAGATTAAGAAAACACCAAAGATAATTTTGGCTATACCCGCTGCAGAGCCTGCAATTCCACCGAATCCTAGAACGGCAGCAACTATTGCAACAACTAAAAATATTAATGCCCAACGTAACATAATGTATCCCTTCATTTTGTGAGTTCACGTTTGAAGGTGCAAAGCATAGGCCTACTTTAAAACCTTGCTTAAATTAATGTATGAAATGTAGCCGTAATAGGGCCTGTAGAGTGATGGTGTGAGTAAAGCAAATATGTCTTTTAATGCCATTGCAAAGCTAGTATTTGTCTGGTGGTGAGTATTTTTCCCAATAAATCTGTAAATATTTCTTAATTTTAATTTGCAATTTTACCAACAATGCTTTGACAAATTCATTCTTTTCTCACTTTGTTACAAGTTTCGCATTAACAGGTGCATCATTTAGGCGTAGTTTAGAATTTGAACAATAAATAAAAAGAACGCGTCACTAACAATTACTACAAAGGAATGATCATGCTCAACATAAGCGGTCTCACCAAAACTTACCCCAATGGAGTTAAAGCCCTTAACGGCATCAACCTATCAATTCCCAAAGGAATGTTTGGGTTACTTGGCCCTAACGGTGCCGGCAAATCCTCTTTAATGCGCACTATCGCTACCCTTCAAACACCAGATACAGGTTCTATTCAATTTAACGATATTGATGTACTGGCCGATCCTAACGGGTTACGTCAGTGCCTCGGATATTTACCGCAAGACTTTGGTGTATATCCGCGCATTAGTGCAGAAAAGCTGCTAGATCATCTAGCCGTGCTAAAAGGCATTAGCAGCAAGCCTGAGCGTAAAGACGCGGTGGAAAGCTTGTTGGTTCACACCAATTTGTGGCAGCACAGAGACAAAGCGGTAAGTGGTTATTCCGGCGGTATGCGTCAGCGCTTTGGTATTGCTCAGGCATTATTGGGCGATCCTGACCTTATTATTGTGGATGAACCTACCGCTGGCCTCGATCCCGAAGAGCGCAATCGTTTTCACAACTTGTTAGTCAGCTTAGGTGAAGAGAAGGTTATTATACTCTCTACACACATTGTTGATGATGTATCAGAGCTTTGCCCGAAAATGGCCGTGCTAGGGCAGGGAGAAATTTTATTAGAAGGTAACCCTATTAGTCTCACCACAGAGCTGGCGGGACGCATTTGGCGCAAGCAGGTGAGTCAAGATGAGTACCGCGAACTCGAGCAGAGCCTTAATATTATTTCTGTCCGTTTAATTGCCGGTAAGCACGTTATTCATGTAATGGCCGACACGCCCCCAGAAGGGTTTGAACAGGCGCCAGCTAATTTGGAAGATGTGTATTTCTCTACGTTGCACAATAGCCGCGCTGCAACTGCTGCGTAAGGGGAATAACCATGTTTTTAAATAGCCTTGCGTTTGAATGGCGATATTACCTTCGCCAACCTTCGTTTTACGTCACCATGCTGGCGTTTTTCTTGTTACCTTTTTTGGCAACCACTACCGATAACGTTCGTATTGGTGGCGGTGGTAACGTGCTGTATAACGGCTCGTTTGCTATTACTCAAACCGCGCTTATTATGGGTATTTTTGCGCTGTTTTTGTTGGTTAACTTTGTGTCTGGCACTGCCACGCGAAACCACTCCAGCAATATGGGCGAGCTAATATACACTCGGCCTATTACGCCGCTGTCGTACCATTTGGGCCGCTTTTTAGGTGCCTATTTGGTCAGTATTTGCGTATTTGCCATGGTGCCTATTGCCATTTTATTAGGCTCGTTAATGCCTTGGATAGATCAAGAGCGAATAGGGCCCACTAACCTTAGTTTCTACCTAACTACCTTTTTTTACTTCTCAGTGCCCAGCATGCTAGCACTGGGTATGATTTTTTATGCCGTTGCCCAGCGTCTTCGCTCAATAATGGCCGCGTACTTGGTAGCAATGGGTATATTCATTTTCTACCTCATTAGCGGGGTAGTCACCTCTGAGCCCGAATATCGCACCATTGGCGCATTGTTAGACCCCTTTGGTCTTCGTACCTATGCCGAGATAACCCGTTACTGGACTGTGTTTGATAAAAACACCAGCGTTGTGTCATTAGAAGGTGTATTACTGCAGAACCGTTTAATTTGGCTTGGCATTGGCGCATTGATACTGGCCACTGTTGGCAGTATTTACCAAATGCGCTGGCAGCAAAAAAGCCGTAAAGAAAAACCAAGTAAAGCCTCCACGGTAACTCCACCCAAAACCCTTAACCTTACTATTAAAGCAAAGGCGGGCGGGCAGTTTGATAAGTTACTTACCCGTATTGGCTTTGAAATGCGCCAAGTTATGTTTAGCCCGGCCCTACTTGTGCTGATGATTTTTACGCTGTTCAATCTGTCTGCCCTGTATTTTGTGCCTATTGGCGGTGTGTACGGTACGCCAGATTGGCCGCTTACCTATAAAATGGTTGAGTTTATTCGCGAAAGTTTTGGGTTGATGATGCTTATTGTTATCACCTATTACAGTGGCGAAATTGTATGGCGTGAGCGTGGTTCTGGTATGGGCGATATCGTCGATTCAACGCCCGCTTTTAATCTAATCTTTTGGGTATCTAAGCTACTTGCAATGTGGGCGGTAACCGCCGTGCTATTTGCTATTGGCATTGTTTTTACCGTTATCTATCAGGCTACCCAAGGGTACTTCGAAATTGATTTTGGCACCTATCTTATTGGGATCTATTTTGTATCATGGCTTCCGTGGGCGCTATTGGCGGTTCTGGCATTTTTTATTCAGGTACTAAGCCCAAATAAATTTGTGGGTATGCTGCTGTTTGTGGCGTACTTCATTGTTAGCTTAGTATTTGCTGAACTGGGTTTAGAACACAACATGTTCAGCTTTAGCGACGCGCCAAGCGTGTTGTATTCCGACCTTAACGGCTGGGGATGGTTCTTAGCGCCTTTCGCTTGGTATATGGCTTACTGGGGCGCGTTATCGCTAGCGCTATTCACCATTGGTTATGCATTGTGGCAGCGCGGGCCAGAAGTATCACTTAAACACCGTTTTAAGCTACTAGGTTATCAGTTAGGGGCGTCTGGAAAGGCCGTGTTGGCAGCAAGCCTTCTCGTGTTCGTACTTACGGGCAGCTTCATTCACTACAACACCAAGGTGGTAAACACTTACCTTACTCAAGATGAGACCTTCGAGCTTCAAGCTGAATACGAAAGTCAGTTTGGCCAGTATGAAGACGACTTATTGCCGGTCGTCACCCAGGTAAATGCGAACGTTGATATTTACCCAGAGGCCCGCCGTGTAGAAGTGTCGGCAGATATGACCATCAGCAATCCGTTTGATGAGCCAATTTCTCGCACCTTGCTGTCAATTCCACGGTTTACGACTACATGGGATGTGGTAATACCTGGCGCGCAAATTACCGAGCGCTTCGACAACCTGTCTGCGGCGTGGCTAACCTTCGACAAACCATTAATGCCGGGTGAAACGAGGGAAGGTACTCTGTCAGTGTTGCGCGAGCATAAAGGGTTCAAAGATGGCGGCTTCGATCTGCAGATAGCCGAAAATGGTACATTTATCGATAATTTCTCGCTGTTTCCATCTTTTGGGTTTAACGGGCGTTATGTGATTTCAGACCGACACGAGCGACGTAAGCGCGATCTGCCAGAGCGCCCTCGGGCCTATAAGTTGGAAGATACCTCACGTTATGCTGAGAGTGGGTTTGGTAAGGGAGTCACCTTTATCGACTTTGAAACTACGGTATCTACCAGCGGCGATCAAATCGCTATTGCGCCGGGTTACCTGCAAAAAGAGTGGCAGGAAAACGGCCGTAACTATTTTCATTACAAAATGGATGCGCCAATAGTCAATTTCTTCTCTTACCTTTCTGCGCGTCACGACGTGACTAGAGACGCGCATAATGGTGTAAATATTGAGGTGTACTATCACCCTGAACACCATTGGAATGTGGATGTAATGGTGCAAAGTGTGAAAGATTCTCTTGATTATTTCACTAACGCCTTTGGCCCTTATCAGCACAAACAAATGCGCATTATTGAGTTTCCAGGGTATCGGTCGTTTGCGCAGAGTTTTGCCAATACGGTGCCTTACTCTGAGGAAATTGGGTTTATTGCAGATTTGCGCGACCCTGATGACATAGATTATGTGTACTATGTTACCGCCCACGAGGTAGCTCACCAGTGGTGGGGACATCAGGTAGGTGCTGCCAATGTTCAGGGCCAATCAATCATTATTGAAAGCTTGTCTCAGTACAGTGCCATTATGGTATTGCGTGAACGCTTTGGCGAAGAGAAGATGCGACGCTTCCTCAAGTATGAATTGGATCGCTACCTTCGCGATCGCGGTAGCGAGTTGATTGAAGAAATGCCGTTTATGCGCAGCGAAGACCAGCAGTATATTCATTACCGTAAAGGCTCGGTAGTCATGATGGCAATTCTAGATAGGTTAGGAGAAGGGCGTGTTAATACGGCACTAAAAAACTTCTTAGAGGCCTATAAGTTTAAAAACGATCCGTATCCAACTACCTTAGATTTGCAGGCTGCCCTTAATGCCGAGGCGACGAACGAGGAAAAGCAGTTTATCGCAGACTTGTTTGAGCGTATTACCCTGTTCGACTTAAAAATGCTGTCAGCTGAGGTTGAAGAAACAAGCGACGGTGAGTTTGCCGTAACCATGACGGTATCGGCGGGCAAGTTTGAGGCAAACGGCGATGGACGCGAAACGCAAGGGAGTGTTGATGAATACATTGATATTGCGCTATTTACTGGAGACCCTGAAGACGTGTCTGAAAACACTCAGGTGCTTTATAACCAGAAGCACAAATTAATCAGTGGGGAAAATACAATAACCGTGACTGTGGATGAAAAGCCAGCCTATGTGGGGGTTGACCCCTTTGTAAAAATGATTGATAGAGACAGCGGAGACAACGTAATTAAGCTGTAATTTATATCAGCAAACATAAAGCGGAGCAGGGGGTGTTTCATAATTTGAAACGTACGCTTGCTTCGTTTTAATCACTAGCAGCAAATCGATGGCTTTGTTATCGAAAGCTAAAGCTAAGTAGACCTTAAGATGTCTTTTTCAGTTCGCTGTGTGATTTTAATACTTTGCTTCCATCGTCCTGTTCAATCATATACGCGGGGTCGGTTTCGCTTGCATCTCGTTTAACCGATGAGCCTTTGATAGTGCGTTCAACCTCGCTGGTAAACTTCTCTCGAATATTGCCCGAAGCACTGCCGTTGCCCCATTCCCATTCAACTTCTGTGTTAATAGCATAATGTTTCATTTCAAAAATCCTTGTAGTGGTGGCGACTTCATTAAACGGTTCGACCATACCTCGCAAAACCTGCAGAAATAGGCTCTGTAAAATAAATCTCTGTTAAATAAAGCCTCGAATACTAAACCAGCACGAACTTAACCAGCATGAATAAAGCAGCTAAGTAGTTAACATAGTTGTAAACGCGAAGGGCTAATTAAAGGTTCATAAGAGGTATAGCTATACATTTCGATGTTTACTTTTAAGATCTGCTTTAAGGTATGTTCTGACTTTGTTTCTAGATTGCGAGTTTTTGCTATACACTCTTGTTGCTATACACTCGAAGTAGCCAACCCAATTCGACTAGGCCTCAATCTATAAGTTTAACGATATTAACTGTCAAACTGTATTGTATTCACTATAAACGTAGCTTTTAGAGAAGCAGTCCTCAGAAAAAGAAGGCTACCGATAGGAAATTATGACATCAGAAAAAATGACTATTGAACAACCGAGATCGGCTTTTAGCGCTTTTTTTATAAGCGCTCGATCATCGGGTGTGTTTTCTATCGTTAATTTCACTAGCTTTATCTACATCATCGTTTTGGGGCTTACCTTCAAAGACCTGTACAGCTTTATGGAAGATTGGGTGGTTATCACTCAGGCCATTGGTGTGCTTGTTATTTTGATGAACGTTGTCGCGCTTAATAAAACCAATAATGTACCGCTAGCGGCAGCAATTATGCTGTTTTGTATGTTTGCCATACACATGGCAAACGTCACCTTTGCAGGGGGTATTGATACTGTCCATTACGCGTGGATCTTTATCTTTCCTATCCTTGCTGGTGGAACAATGGGATGGCGCGGGCAAATATTCTTTTGGTTTATCAGTGTGCTTGGCACCGTTTACTATTACGTGTGGCCCGAGCAAATGGACACACTTCCTTACGAGGGTGACATGGGCTATACACTGGCTACGCGCCTGATGTGTTTAACAATTTTCAGCCTTATTATGCTCACCTATTACTTTACGCTAAACGAAAAAATGTTGTTTTTGCGTAAAGCCCTTAAACTGGCCTCGTTTGAAAGTGACTTGTTTTCTGGGGTATTTAACTCAAAAGCGCAAAGTGTGTTGTTGGTAGATGAAAAAGGCACTATACAACGCGCTAATCACACCGCTCATACTACTTTCGGCTTTGCTGAAGATACGCTAATTCATCAACCAGTGAGTACGCTATGTTTGCACGCCGCCCGGCTTTTTGCTGCAGATACGGTAGATAAACCGACACGAGAGATACAGGTACAAACCAAAGATGGCCGAATTGTTTGGATTGAATATTCAGCACTTAGCGTTTTGGATGAAAATGAACATCGACACAGCTTGATCACCATCGAAGACATTAGCGATCGCAAAAAGCATGAATCTGAGCTGTCTCACCTAGCTCATTACGATCATCTCACCAAAATGCCAAATCGCCTGATGCTTCAAGAGCATCTTGCTTCTTTGCTTAAACTTCACGCTAACGTGTCTTTTGCCGTTATTTTTATCGACCTTGATAAGTTTAAAGACGTTAACGATATGCACGGTCATGAAGCCGGCGATGCGGTATTAGTGGAAGTTGCTCGTCGTTTAGAGCGCTGTGTACGAGAAGGGGATTTCATCGGTCGCTTCGGTGGTGATGAGTTTATATTGCTAAGTGAAATCGACACCTCTAAAGATGAAATTGTGCGCTTAGTACAGCGTGTGCAAAAGGTGATATTACAGCCCATTTATTACCAAAACAGGCAACACAACATTGGCTCAAGCGTGGGCATAGCGCAATACCCAGTTGATAGTGAAGATGCAAACGACTTACTTCGCAAAGCAGATGCTGCTATGTACCGCACTAAAATTAACGAGAAAGGCGCATTCGCTTTTTACAACTTAGATTACGACATTGATTTACAGCGCAAACTTCGCCTCAACACAGACTTGAATTTTGCATTAGATAAGAATGAATTGTCGTTGGTGTTCCAACCTATATTCGATAAGAACAAAGTGCTTTGTGGTGCTGAGGCTTTGCTGCGTTGGGAGCACAGTGAACTGGGCTTTATTTCGCCCGATGACTTTATTCCAATTGCCGAGGATGGTGGCCAAATTTTACACATTGGCGATTGGGTTATAGATGCTGCTTGTAAGGTACTGCGAGAGTGGCAGAAAATGGGACATTCTGCGCTTAGTATGTCGGTAAATATTTCCTATCGACAACTTGCCGACTGTGCTTTGGTTGATGTAACTCGCCGCAGCTTAAACAAGCATGGCTTGAAAGGCGATAACTTGATACTTGAATTAACCGAGCGTGTATTTGCAGACGACTTAGCGCTGGTTCGAGAAAATATGCGAATGCTGTCTGAGCTAGGGGTGAAAACGGCCATTGACGATTTTGGTATTGCCTATTCCAGCTTGAGTTATTTACGCAGTGTAAACTTTGACATTTTGAAAATTGATCGCAGTTTCGTTAAAGATATTGTGGATGATCACGAAGCCAAAAACCTCTGTCTTGCCATACACTCAATGGCGAAAAGCCTGAGCTTACAGGTGACGGCAGAGGGTATTGAAACCGAAGCACATTTTAAAGCCTTAATTGAAATGAATGTAGATAAGTTCCAAGGCTATCACTTGGCAAAGCCACTCACTAAAAGCGACTTTTCTAAGTTCCTGAGTTAACCCTACACTGGTAATATTAAAGCAATGTGCTCATACTCAAATTTTTAAGCCGTTAAAAGAGACAATGGAAACAAAGCTCCCAATATACAAAAAGCTGCTGGTGACATTTCGCGTTGAGCCTGGCTGCCTTGGGCCGCAAGGCCCAGATTACGTGGAAGAATTTTGTGTGTTTGCTAAGCAGAAGCTTAAAAATCATCACGGTCATTGTTTGCGCTGGTCAATTAAACCACGCTATGACAAATCGCTGCCAGAGTTAGAGTTTCAGTTCAAAAACAGTATTGTGTCTCGTGAGAATGCGGATAAATACATGAACAGCTTCGATATCGACATTGACGTGTTTGTAGAAGGGCTAGAGGAGTCTCTAGCCGATCTCATTGATGTGTTTTTCGAGCGGTAAGAAAGTAGACATAGCGACTTTCCAATCTCGCTACATTACTCTGGTACTAATTCCACCTCAAGCTCTCTAGGCAGCACATGGCATAAGTCTTTGCCAATACCAAAGTCGTCTACCTGAAATGTCTGGTAGCCTGCTTTTTCAACGGTAATTGAATAAAAGCCAGGGCGCTCAGCTAGCATAGCGATTGATTCCTCCCCGTCACAGGTACCAGTGGCTGCTTCTGAAAAGTCTCCTTCGGTTGCCGTAACCGCTGTATCACAAGCAATCGGTGTGCTTGTAGATTGGTCGGTAACCGACACTATCAAGCCATTTTCCACACTGGTAGTGCAGGTAATGTCGTCTACCGAAACTACGTTACTTACTGTAATAGTGTATTCGTCGTCGGCAGTCTGTGCGTTGCCGTCTACTTGAATAAATGTAGGGTAGCCTAACTCAGGGTGATATTCGACTATCAACGATTCCGCACGACTCTCTTCTAAAGCAATTCGTTCGAATAAGCTATCTATCGTTTCTGTATCGCCTATATCTAGAGGCAGTGCGACGTTACTTTCTTTGATAGTTTGCGACTCAACTTGATTTGCATTAACTACCACCAACCGTGGCCGAGTGTTGTCGGCAATACAAAAGCATGAAATGCTGAAATCAAATTGATAGTTGTCGATGTTCGCACCCTCCCACTTCGCGCGACTGGCATTAAGCTCGCTAAGTGTATCGTTAGAGTCGCTATTGCAAGCAACCAGTAGAAATATGGCAGTGCAAGTAGTCGTAAGAATGGCACTATAGCGTGTTAAGTTATTCATATCAGTTCACTATTTTGAACGGGAAGTAATAAGTTATTGGCATTGAATTTGTGATTTTGATTTGGCAGAGCTGAGTTAACAGAGCTCAATAATATTGCAAACACCGCCAAATTAATCAATAGCTGTGTCGTTGTTTTTTTGTTCAAGTTGCGCCTTCTGCTGCTCAGACCTGCAGCGAATTACACCGTTTAAAAGTACATTTTTGAGTGCTATCTGCGCTTTTTACGCCCTTTCGATTTTCTTTTGCCTATGGGCTTATCAAAAGCTTCGAAATTGCCGTATGCATTTTCTTCTACTTTATCCTTTTTAACCGCTGGTGGTTTTGGCTTTGGTGTAAAATCATTAATAAACGTCTTTTTAAATTGCCGACCAGTAAGGCGTTCAATTGACCTTAGCTGCTTCGTCTCGTCGTCGCTATAAAGTGAAATAGCTAAGCCCTTTGATGATGCTCTGCCCGTTCGGCCTATTCTATGAATGTAGTCTTCAGGCACATAGGGTAAATCAACATTAATAACACACGGCAACTGCTGAATATCGATGCCTCTGGCGGCGAGGTCGGTACCTATTAATACTTTTAGATTACCATTTCTAAAGCCATCTAACGCTTGCGTGCGCGCGTGTTGCGTTCTATTAGCATGGATAGATTCTGCAGCAATACCCATTGCTTCCAATTCGCTTCTTAGTTCATCTGCACCGCGTTTAGTGCGAGTGAAAACCAATACTTGAGACCAGTCATTGCTTCTAAGAAGATGAATGACGAGCTCGTGCTTTCGCTCCTTATCTACCGGGTGCAATATTTGCGTGATATTTTCAATATGATCGTGAGCCGTTGCCAGCTCAATTGTCATAGGTTTGTTGAGCATAGTGGCAGCTAGTGCCTTGATTTCTTTTGAGAACGTGGCTGAAAATAGCAGCGTTTGACACTGTTTAGGTAAGAGACTTTGTATAAAATGAATATGCTCAACAAAACCCAAGTCCAACATGCGATCGGCCTCATCAAGCACCAACATTTTGATGTGCTCAAAATTAATATCGCCTTGTTTGTATAAGTCGACTAAGCGGCCAGGTGTTGCAATTAGAATGTCTACCCCTTGCGCAAGCTCAAATTTTTGAGGCTCAATGCGTACACCTCCAAAAACGGCCGTCGAACGAATATTCATCCCTTCGCTATAGCTTTCAACATTCTTCGCAACCTGCGCTGCGAGTTCTCGCGTTGGTGCAACAATGAGCGCTTTTACACCATGTGGTTTTGAAGGCTGCGTATTTGCCAGTAAATGCAACATTGGCAGTGAAAAGCTCGCAGTTTTGCCAGTGCCTGTTTGAGCTATTGCAATGACGTCTCGTCCATTGAGTACTGCTGGAATAGCGTGTTGTTGAATAGGAGAGGCACTCGTGTAGCCCTTTTCAGTAACAGTAGTGACCAATTCGGTACACAGACCTAATTCGCCAAATGACATTGGAGACGATATGAGAGAAGACGCAGAAGATGACTGGGACGAGGGCATAAAAGAGATATTCACAATGTTAATAAATTAGCAATATGATACGTGTTGTAGAGCAATGATGCGTGATTATTTGTCGACTTATTTTCTCTGTCTGTTCAAAGGAGCCCGTTAAACGTGGTGTTTTGTTTGCGCGGTGCTACGCTTAATAAAAATGAGGTGGATGCCTTCACGCTTGAACGCATTGAACACGCAGAGGTGCCACATTAAACTGAAGATTTATACAACAAGATAGTCAGGATTACTGACTGTGGTCAGTTGATATAGACTTTAGTTGAGCCTAACCGAATTGAGATTCGTAAACATAACCTATAATTATCATTTGTCTGCCATATGTCCATTTGACTAGCCTTTTGTAGCAAGTATTTGCGTTTAGCTTTTGTGTCTAGTTGTTGGGCTCGGTCTTTTGTGAGTAGTAATGGATGCACAAAATGAGTGGCAAGCATACGAAGTTCAACAGGCTCGTAGCGAATAGTGTAATAGCGCGGACATGGCATGTGACATTGATGC
This sequence comes from Alteromonas sp. P256, assembly GCF_036864455.1. Lineage (NCBI taxonomy): Bacteria > Pseudomonadati > Pseudomonadota > Gammaproteobacteria > Alteromonadales > Alteromonadaceae > Alteromonas > Alteromonas sp. P256. The sequence goes on along the minus strand of NZ_JAZETM010000004.1, from coordinate 113,076 downwards.
TGTGAGTTCACGAGCTTTAACTAAGATTCAACATCAGGATGAGACGATGATTCTTCACAAAAACATGCAAAAGAGAAATCTTCAAAAGAAAAACGCGCAAAAACAATCCGTTAAAACGCGATCAGTTAGTATCCAAACCTTGCCGCGGAAAATAGCATTAATTTGTACGCTAGTTGCAACCTCATACGGGGCCTTAGCTCAGTCTCACTCACCAACGCAGGTGAAAATGATCGGCAGCGAAGGCACGGTGCTGATGGGCAGCGCAATAACATCGTTTGATAATCCTTGGGCGATGGCGTTTTTACCTGATGGCCACAGCTTGGTGACAGAAAAAACAGGTGCAATGTGGTTGCTTGATGAAAATCAGCAAAAGCGCGCTAAAGTCGACAATGTGCCTGAGGTTAACGCACGTGGGCAAGGTGGCCTGGGCGATGTAATTGTGCATCCAGATTTTGCATCGAACAATACTATCTACGTTTCCTATGTAGAGCGGGATGCTAACGATGACGCGTTTAGTGGAGCCGTTGTCGAGCGCGCTACGCTCACCATTAATGATAAGGGCGCAAGTCTATCGAACAGAGAGCTAATTTGGCGTCAATCACCAAAGGTAACTGGAAACGGACACTACTCACATCGCATGGCGTTTTCCCCTGATGGTTATTTGTTTATCAGTTCTGGTGAAAGACAAAAGTTTACGCCTGCGCAAAATATGGCGATGAACTTAGGTAAAATTGTACGCCTGAATGCAGACGGAAGCGTGCCAGAAGATAATCCTTTTTATGGCAATGGTGCCCTAACCGAACAAATATGGACACTAGGTCACCGCAATCCTCTGGGTATTGACTTTGATGCGCAAGGCAATTTATGGTCTCACGAGATGGGGCCTCGTCACGGTGATGAACTAAATATCATCGAGAAGGCACGTAACTATGGTTACCCAACGGTGTCGCAAGGCGATCATTATTCTGGCGTGAAGATCCCAAACCACGAAGACATTCCTATTTTTAAATCGCCGGAAAAAGCTTGGGTACCAGCGATAAGTCCTGCAGGCTTTATTATTTATAAGGGTAGTTTACATAAAGATTGGCAAGGCGATGGTTTTATCGGCGGTCTGTCTTCACAAGCCTTAGTTAGAGTTAGCTTTAACCAGGATGACAAAGGTAAGTGGAATGTTGATGAAGCAGAGCGTTACGAATGGGGCAAAAGAGTACGTGAAGTTGAGCAAGATGGTATGGGCAACATATACGTACTTGAGGACAAAGAGGGCGGACGCCTTATAAAGCTTCAGAAAGCTGATTAAATGAGTACGACCAGTGCTTTGGCGGCATAACATTTATTGGCACAGCATTTAGTGACAAAGCATATAGCGACATAGCGCTTGGTGGCATTATTTGTGATAAAACGAAACTTGGTAACGCGGTTTTTGTTACAGTCATAAGTAATGTAGATAGCGTTAGGGAGGACAGTTTGCAGACCGCTCCCTAACCTCACCAAAAGGTTACGCGTTAATGGAAATAAAAGAAGCCTCTATTCAAGACTTTGATGTTATATGGCCTATTTTTCATGAGGTCGCAAAAGCGGGCGAAACCTATGCGTTTCGCACAGACAGCTCAAAAGAAGAAGCACTTAATATCTGGGTCAAAACTCCCCGCAAAACTTACATAGCATTGGATGACGGTGAGGTGGTCGGTACGTATTATCTTAAAACTAATCACGCAGGCCCAGGGGTTCATGTTTGCAACTGTGGTTACATGGTTGCGGCGTCAGCAAGCGGAAAGGGAGTAGCAACGGCCATGTGTGAGCATTCTCAGTCCATGGCAAAAGAGTTAGGTTATAAGGCAATGCAGTTTAACTTTGTTGCTTCAACTAACGAGGGTGCCATACGCTTATGGCACAAACTTGGGTACGACACTGTTGGGCGGTTACCCAACGCATTTAATCACCCGAAAAGAGGGTTTGTCGATGCGCTGGTTATGTACAAGTGGCTTTAAACCAGCACAGTAAACGTTGTAATACATTTCTACATTCTATCTAAAACTTGAATTTAAAACCCGGTTTCAAAAAATTATCTCAAGGCCTGGTCTCGAGGCTTAGTCCACGGCTTTAGTTACAAGGCTCAGTGCTGAGGGGCAACTTCAACGCTCTTATTCAAACAAATAGGGTGGATAAGCATCACAAATCAATCAACATGTTAAGGACAATACATGACTTTTAACACATCAGACAGTAATCCAAATAATGAAAGTAACCAAAACGACCAGTCCATCGGCGACTTTGCTGCAATAAAAACGTCAATTGCCAATGGCGACATTGATGAAGTTAAAGCGAGGCTAGACGGTAAATCTCTTAAATCACTGGAAAAGGACTATCTAGTAGACCTTGCGAAACTAAGTGGTAATAGTGACATTGTTGATACATTAGAAGCCATGCCGGAAGCTAAGTAATCGATAGTGCTTTTATAACGTTGTATTAGTTAAATTGGTACTATATAAAAAGCCAGCCGTGAGTCGTAGTGTGAACTGGCTTTTTTCGTATCAATATTCGCCCCAATCTCTCATTTTGCATCGTTTTTTAAATTACAGCTTGTATATCTGCATGGCTGCAGGCATATTTATCCCCTTTTTGCATTTAGAGAGTTAACTGTCAGCACTGGCATTGTGAACTTAAATGGATTTATTGTAGGAACTGGTGTTGTATACCTTTTTCATTCGTTGTTGTATTTTGCTTCTCTCAACTGTGTCTCTTGCTTTTGCTGCAAACGTTACGCTTGATGTAGATAGCGCTGCGTCGCAAAGCGTGTGGAAACAACTGTTGCATGCCGAGCAAACAGCAGTGTCGTTACATGCTAGCGGTGAAAACTTTTACTTAGCAGAAAACGGCTTCAAGTATCCCCAAGCAGAGCTTAAAGCAACGATAAGCGCTTTTGCTAACGAGCCAACTAGCCAATGCCAGTTCCCTGCGCGTAAGCTTTTTATTAACAAGCACCTGCCTGAGCTGAGTTTTCCTGATGTTAAATGCCCTCAGTATCAAGAGTACTTAGATGCTTTTTCAACCCAAAGCGCAAGCCTCATATTTGCTTCAGGTTATTTAGGTAACCCTGCGTCTATGTTTGGTCACGTGTTTTTAAAGTTTAATAGCGGCTCAGAAGAGGGGTTATTAGACAACACGTTCTCTTATGGTGCCAAGGTTCCAACTGATGAAAATAAGCTGGTTTATATCACTAAAGGAATATTTGGCGGATACCAAGGCAAGTTCTCAAATCAGAAGTACCATCACCACCATTTAACGTATAGCGAAACAGAGCTGCGTGACATGTGGGAGTACAAGCTCAATTTAACTCAAGACGATATTCAATTTTTGCTAGCCCATTTGTGGGAGCTAGAAAATGCCACTATGACCTATTACTTTTTTGAGCAAAACTGCGCCTACCAACTGGCAAAGTTGCTTGGTTTAGTGTTCGATAAGCCGCTTATTGCTCCCAACAAGATATGGGTGATGCCGTTTGATTTAGTGGTGATGATGCAGCGCCATCAGAGCGATCGAATAATGTTTAGTGACGTTATCTACCACGGTTCACGTCAACAGACTCTGTACGATCGCTGGCAACAGCTAAACCCTCGAGAACAGCAAGTACTGCTAACCCTATTGGAAAACGCACCTCAAGAGGCGCATCAACAGCTTGCATCGCTAACGGATGCGTCTGCAATACGAGTAATAGATACACTCTACGACTATTTTGCATTTATTGAGCAAAAAGAAGACGACCTTACCGATATCCAAAAAGCGCAAAAGCGGCAGGCCATGATAAAGCGATTTTCTATGGCACCTGTGAAGACGAGTTGGGATGCAGTGAAAAGGCGTCCTCCCCATGAGGCGCAGGACACTACTCGTATCGGCTTAGCGCTTTACGACTCGTCAGCGGGTGGTATGGCCGGTGAGCTAAATTTTCGCGCGAATTATTATGATTTACTAACGCTTAATCCGGGGCGAATTCCTTATTCTGAACTCACCACGTTTAATTTACGCCTTCGGTATCTTGAGGCAGAAGGACTGTCGGTTAAGGAGTTTACACCGGTACGCATTATTAACCTCAATGCATCTGAATCTGGGTTACCACTAGATAGCAACTGGGCTTGGAAGTTAGCTTTTGGCTACCGCGACCAAGCAAATAATTGCGTGGATTGTGGCGCGGGTTACATAGACAGTTTTATAGGGAAGTCTTGGGTATTTCGCCACAACCTTGTGGGATATGCGGCACTCAGTACTTCCATTACGAGCTCTAATCTGAATGGCGGCTTTATTGCTGTAGGTTCAGAAGTGGGGGGCGTGGCACATGTTACGCCTGAAATAGCAATGTCATTGGCAGTGGGCCAACAATGGTTTGTAAATCAACCATCAAAGGACCTGCACTATCTCTCAATATCAGCACGATACTTAATTAATCAGCGCTGGGATGTGAGAGTTAATATTGATAATAAGCAAGGTACTGACTTTGGCGTGCTCATTTCGCATTATTATTGAAAATCAAATAAAAAATAAATTTTAAAATCAGAGGAATAATCAATGTTTAAAAAATTAACACTTGCAGCACTTCTTACGACTACTGCTTTTGCTGGAAATGTAGCAGCTGATGACCACATCAATGCGTGGAAACACTGTGGTATTGGCGCTATGATTTTTGACGACAATGGCACAGCAGCTGCTATCTCGAACATCATTTGGGATTTAGGAACTACTGCGGTTTCTTCAAAAATTTCATCTGTTGATTCATGTGAAGGCAAAATGGCAACTGCAGCTATTTTCATTCAAAACAACTTCAACAATGTCATTGAAGAGACTAGCCAAGGTTCTGGCGCACACTTAACGGCAATGCTTGATATTCTAGAAGTCAACGAAGCGGATCGTGCAGAAGTGGTTACTGCTGTGCGTGCTGAAATGGCAGTATCTGTTGCAGCAAACGAAGCGGCTAACCCAGAAGCTTTCTACAACGCTGTTGTAGCAAACATCTAATAGTGCTGGGCAGTGGCCTATTTACCTGTAAAACCAGGTAAAAGTGCCGCTGCCCCAATTTAGCTTTCGTCGTTAGCTGATGTCGCCTGTAAATAGTTGCGGCTTTTGAGAGCGATTACTCAGCATCATCCGTAAAGTTGATACGCGCTAGGCGTTCTTTTTCTTCATCTTCAGCAGCTTGAATCTCTTCAAGAATGGCACCCACATCCGCATCTTCGTCATCATCTTCAAATTCGCCAGTCAGCGTAGAATTAGGCGTTAAATTACCTTCTTCAAACAAAGCCCACATTTCTTTGGCATAGTTCGTTTGTAATAGCTGGGGTGCAAATTCACCGTAATAGCGACGCATGTTGTTTACGTCGCGGGCGAACATGGCTTCAGCGCTATTATTGGCCGAGGCATTAACGGCTTGTGGCAAGTCGATGATTACTGGGCCTTTATCGTCAACAAGCACGTTAAATTCTGAGAGGTCACCGTGAATAATACCGGCGCAAAGCATGAGCATAATGTTGTGCATCATTTCTTTGTGTTGCTTGAGCGCCTCATCTTCACTCATTGAGACATGGCCTAACTGAGGGGCGACATCGCCGCTCTCATCTAAAACAAGCTCCATAAGTAATACACCATCAACACAGCAATAGGTATCAGGTACACGTACACCGGCTTCATTTAAGCGTGATAGGGCGTCAACTTCTGCGGTTTGCCATATCTCTTCCTCTAGCTGACGGCCATAGCTTGAGCGCTTACCCATAGCCCGTGCTTGACGACCACCTCGTACCTTTCTGCCTTCCTGGTATTGAGCCGCTTTTTTGAAACTGCGTTTTACCGCGTCTTTGTAAACCTTTGCGCAGCGAATATGGTCGCCACAGCGAACAATAAACACATCGGCTTCTTTGCCACTCATTAAGCGGCTTACTACTGCATCAATTAAACCATCATCGACAAGGGGTTGTAGGCGTTTAGGTATTTTCACAGCGTGCCTACCAAATGGGGGAGGTGTTTAGTCATGTTTTAAAGCATTGCTCTTTATTTAAGTAAATTCAGCCATAGTATATCAGTCTTAAAAATCAAGAGCATTAATGTTGGCCATTTCCTCTATGTAGCCTCAACAACACGGTTACCTGAATCTAATTGTGTTCCGCCCGTCTTGTTTTGCTTGATAAAGCGCGTTATCTGCTCGCTTTATCACCTCTTCAGGTGTTTGCTTATGTGTTTTTTTGACTTCAGTAATCCCAATACTGACCGTAATTGAAAACGGGGTCGTGCCTTCAGTGAAAGAGGTTTTTTCAACGCATTGTCTTATCCTCTCGGCAATGACCATTGTATCCTCTTGCGACGCATTATGAATAATAGCTAAGAACTCTTCACCCCCGAACCTACCTAAAATATCGACTTCTCTAAGCTGTGAAGAGGCAATTTCGGTGAATTTAAGTAACACGTCGTCACCAACAAGATGGCCATGGTTATCGTTAATAGCTTTGAAATGGTCTAAATCCATGAGCATTATTGAGAAAGGTAGATTATCTCGTTCAAAACGAGATAGCTCTTCGCTCAATGCGTTAACTATTTCGCTTTTGTTCCACAACTGTGTCATGGCATCTCGGCGAGCGCGCTCTTCTAACTCAGCTTCAAGGCGTTTGGTATCAGAGATATCAACCATATAGCCTGTCCAAACTTGATGCCCTTCATAGAATTCATCACTTGGCTTAGAAGACAATCTAATCCAAATCATACCTTTTGCTGGATTGTTTATGCGAACGTCTGAAACAAAAAAGTCGCCTTGTTGGTTTGCATTATTATCTTCTGCTTGCAGTCGTTCTAAGTCGATGGGGTAAACTATATTCCAGAAATTATCGATATCGTCCATCATGTCTTTAGCGTGTAAACCCAGTAAATCATTGCTGCCAGCACTTACATACAAAAGTCTCCCATCGCCGTTAGGGAATAGCACGTATTTGTAAAGTACGCAGGGCGCGAATTCCAACAGATGCTCTAATTCAACAAGAGATATATTTGTGTGCATTTAGTGAAAAAGTCCTTTTCAGTTTTTATAATGAAAGCATAGCTACATGTTGATGAAATCACCAACATCGACGGCTCTACCAGCGATACGGTTTAAAGCTACCATAATAGCTAGCGTGTAGAGGTGCCGTTTGTGTTGAGGTTAACCTTAACTGCTTCATGTATTTCAGCAAGCGCGCGACTCATTATTTCAAGCTGTTTGTCAAAGTCTGTTTCAAAGTCTTCTGCTCCTTCTTCTTGGTTTTGAATGGTGAGTTCGACAGAGCGTGTTAATTCAGCGAGTTCGTATGCACCAATGTATTTAAGAGCAGTACTGTAAATATGCACAATTCGGGAGATTGAAGGGTAGTCTTTATCAGCAATGGCCAGAGCAAGTGCATCACGCTCTGCTTGCAGTGCTAAAAAGTCGGTAAGCAAGGTTGTATATAAAGATTCATCGTTAAGCAAAGACTGCATCGCTCTTGTTTTATCGATGCGAGAAAGTGCTTTAAGAGGTTCAGCATTGGCAGGTATTTCGTTCAACTCTTTCGTTTCAATACCGACTGTAGTGGCTTTATGTTCGCGAATTAAGGTTGCCAGTACACTAAATAGTTTCTCCGGCTCGACAGGTTTATTGAGGTGAGCGTTCATACCCGCCGCTATACTTTTGTCGATGTCTTGTTGCATAGCATGTGCCGTCATAGCGATAATAGGCATCGTAAGCTGCAGCTCACTGCGAATGACTTTGGTTGCCTCTAAGCCATCCATTTCGGGCATTTGGATATCCATAAGTACTAAATCAAAAGCGCTATTGCGACGAAGTATATCGACTGCCTCTATGCCATTACTGGCCACTTGAATATTGGCGTGGGTGTCTTTGAGTAAACCCAAGGCCACTTTTTGATTAAGCGCATTATCTTCAGCAAGCAGAATATTCTTACCGGCAAGATACGGGAATCCAGATACGTCTGTCTCTATTACTTCTGCACTTGCGCGGTAATCTAGACACAACTCTTGAATATTATTGATGAGTTCACTGGCCCCGAAAGGCTTTTTGATAAAGGTCTTAATACCGAGGCGTGTTGCCTGTTCGCGCATTTGGCCCGACTCAAACGCCGACAGCATAATGACTTTGGGAGGCTTAGCAGCAAACTCTTGGTTCATGATCGCGACAACTTCAAGGCCGTCAATATCGGGCATTTTCCAATCTAAAATAAGCAAGTCGTAAGGTGCATTGTTAGCCGTAGCGTTGCGCAATTTGGCTATGGCTTCTTGACCGCCGGTGGCAAGATCAGCTTCAATATTAGCCATCAATAACGCTTCTGATATTGCGTGCCGTGATAAGCTTACATCATCTACAACCAACACTTTTAGGGCAGACAGCTGTTTAGAGGGTGACACTATCTTCACTGCTGAATTGCGTTCTACGTTTACCGTAAAGTAAAAGCTAGCGCCTTTGCCTAACTTACTTTCAACCCATGTTTTTCCGCCCATTAATGAGGCGAGCTGCTGACATATGGCTAAACCCAATCCGGTTCCCCCATAGCGACGAGATGTAGATTCATTGCCTTGATTGAAAGGCTGAAACAGCCTGTTTTTTTCCTCGTTATTTAAGCCAATGCCAGTATCTTTTACCTCAAATTCGAGCAGTACGTTGTCGGCAACAAGTTCACACCCCACGCTAACAGATACCAGTCCATCGTCGGTAAATTTAAGCGCATTGCTTAAAAAATTGTTTAAAATTTGCTGTATGCGCAGCGGATCCCCAATTAAATTGTGAGGAACATCTCTGGCAATGTGCTGAATTAACTCAATCTGTTTTTCGTTAGCGCGGGGCAGGTGATATCGAATTGCCTGATTAACCAACGCGTCAATATTGAACGGCGTCGACTCAATATCCATTTTTCCCGCTTCAATTTTTGAAAAGTCGAGAATATCGTTTACTACGCTCAATAGTGTTTTCGATGCACCTTCTATTTGTAACAGGTTGGTTTGCTGGTCTTTACTTTCAGCAGCGCGCTGAGAAAGTTTTGTAAGCCCGATAATTGCATTAAGTGGAGTTCGTACTTCATGACTCATACGAGCAAGAAAATCAGATTTTGCGTCGGTAGCCTTTTGCAGTTCTTTTGCTAGCTTATTGAGAGCACTGCGCTGCTGCCGAGTTCTAAGCAATAAGCTTATTACTAAAATTAAAGACAAAATAACGCCGCCAATAAAATAAAGCTGAAAAGTATTGGTTTTTTGTTGAATAATATTGCGCTGTTCTTTTAATTGATTGTCTTTCTCAAGCAGTTGAATCGTGTCTTCTTTTTCTGCTATTGCTAAACGCACGCGATTTAACGCAAGTAACCTAGACTGTTGTTCGTTAAAACTTTGCTTGTAGGTTTCTTGAAACAGCTTTGAGTATTGTAAGGCCGACTGATAATCGTTTTTTGATTCGAATAGTGAGATGAGTTGCTCTAGAAACCTGAGCAGCAGCGCCTTGTCGTTCTGCACCTCTTCTTTTTTTAGTCCTGCCTCAAGCTCACTGATAGCCAGTTCGACCTCCCCTCGCTGTAAATAAATTTCAACCAGTTGCAGCAGGCGAGGTCCCTCGGTATATAGAAAGCCAACCTTGCGGTCAGCTTCTGCTGCTTTGTTGAGATTTCGTAGCGCCTCACTCATATTACCTTGAGCGATGTGTAGCTCAGCCATAGAGCTGTATACAATTCCGACAAAGGGGTATTTAGTTTCAGTCAACACTTCATTCGCTAGCAGTAGGCTAACTTTTGCATCCTGATAATTGCCTAACTCTTTATGTGCATAGCCCTGAAAATAGTACGCAATACCTTCATTTTCTTTATTTGCTAATCGTTGCGCAGAAGAGAGATACCGATGGCTAAACGACAGTAACTTTTCAAAGTCTTCGAGGGAGGCATACACATTTCCCATTGCACTGTATACCGATAGCACCTCCTCGCTATTTAATTCACTATATAGCTCTAGGGAGTGATTCAAGGCATCTAGTGCTCGCCCATGCTCACCAGAAAAATCTAAAATAAATCCTTCCAATCGAAATGACTCGGCAAGGGCTAGCTCGTTATTGCCAACCTTGGCATATTCCCGAGCATCTAAAAGCTGTTGATAAGCTGATACATAATCTTGTTTTAAAATATCGCGATACGCTTTTAAATTAAGAAATCGGGCGTGGTGGTAATCGCCAGGGTGTTCAATGAAGTACTGAGAAAGCCCTTCAATCGTGGTTTCTACAGATGGCTCATTTTGCTTGATGCGCTCTTCAAGAGAGCTTAACAGCGCGGGTGTGGGTTGTATCTGACCGAGGCCATTTTCTGGCGTATTATTTTGAACGAGCGTAGTTTGAAGCGGCATATTCTGCATAGCCATCACAGTTTTCATCGATAAACCGATGAAAACAACGACAACAAAAATAAACTGCTGTACTGCAACTTTCACGTAATTTAATAACTCACTACACGATTGGCTTTACTTTCATCGTTAAACCGTTTCCTCACTTCATCCCAGTTTTGCTCTTTGATAAGCACTAAGTCCTCATCAGAGAGCCCGTATTTTTCGGCGGTCCCCACGGGGTCTTTTTTGTATGCTTCCATTAAGTTGCTATTAGTGTCTAATTCTTCTAAAAAATCTATAAGCGAGTTGGCCATGTTATTTCCTAATTTAGTTTACTTTCGGGTTTCGGTAATTGATGACTTGTTCTTTTGTCAGGCCAAGGCGTGCTAATCGTTCCTGGTGATATGCGGGCAGACCCAATGAAGGTACAACAAGAGTTGAAATTAACGTTGGCTTTGCCTGTGGTAAATCGCGAAGCAATATTTTTTGAATTTTGGGCTCACATATAGGTAAGGTAGCGGCTTCGTAAACAATCACTTCGTGGTTTTTGGGGTAATGTTGTATCAGTACATCTGTCAATATCGCCAGCCCATGTTGGCTGTGATTGGCATTTAACACGCTGAGCGAGGCTTCTCCGGCTAGCCCAATTTGCCAGACAATCTGAGTCATGTACGGATCGATTTTGTAGTCACGAAACAAAAACTGAGTTGCTTCATACGATTGGCATCCAAATCGCGATGGGTCTAGGCCTAAGTCAGCGATTAAGCAATCTTCCGCTGACACACCAGGCAACATTTTAGCGTCTAAACCGAGTTCCTGCACTCGTCGAATCGCTTCATGAGACGGAGTGACGAATACACCTGCATGACCATAAAAAGCGGCGCACACGTTGTGACCTTCACCTACGGCTTGCACAATGCGATCAGCCATTTGATGGTAAGTAATTGCTCGGGATTTGCCTTGTTCGTAAAGGTCATCTAGGGAGATGCTATTAGGGTTTATTTTCTTTACGACGTGTTCGCCCACTTTATTCATGATACCCATGAACACAATGTCAGCGTTTTCTATATAGCTTTTTGCCGCCAACGTCATTTGACCAGCAACGCTGATGCCGGTGCCGACAACAACTAGCGATCCCTCTTTAACAGTATCCATCATTCCCTTTTGCCATTGACTACACACTATACGCTCTTACTATAAGACAGATTTGTTGCATTTACTACGTCTGACAATCGCACGCATGCTTTCTCTCAATGACTCATGAATTTTTACTCTAAATAAGCGGTGCGCGACGAACGATTCTCTTCTATCCACACTGGCGCTTCCATTTCTACTGCTTTCAATTTTATTCGTATAAATTTCAAAAGTAATTTATTTCAATCTAAAAGTTAAAAGTACTATACATTGAGTAATAAATTAATTACTCTTGGTTCATTGTAAGCACACCCTCAAGCGCACAAAGTCTTAACTCACGTCGCTGTAAAAAAATTTAATGGAGCTACTGATGAACATGACACTAAAAGAAAAAAGTACCTGGTTATCGCTCGTTGCCACACTGGTGATTTTTGGATCTTACACGTTAAATGTAGTCAGCATTGATTTAGCTAGCGTGTCAGAGCAGCAAGCTGTTGATATTGCCATGGGAAATTTAAGTCAGGCTATTTTATATATCATCATTGTAGAGATTATTTTTCAGTCACTCATTGCTGTTGCAGGCTCTAAAGCCGACATAGAAGGTGATGAGCGAGACCGATTAATCGCGTTAACTGCTAACAACAGCGGTCACTGGGTATTAAGTATTGGGGTAGTCATAACATTAGGTCAGTTATTGCTACCCCATGCACTTGGTGTTGAGTCGTCGATAAAAGCCTATTTTCCCATTCCATTGTTTGAAGTGCATGTGCTGTTACTTATGTTTATTCTTTCGGAAATAGTGAGATTCACACATCAAATCATACTTTACAGAACAGACGCGGTATAACCATTATGGCGATTACGAATAAAGTGAGAGAATGTCGCTTTTTTGCTAACGAGATGACGCAACAAACACTTGCTGAGGCTGTTGGTGTTACGCGGCAAACTATTATGGCTATTGAAAAAAACAAGTATAACCCCTCGCTAGAGGTAGCTTTCAAAATAGCCAAACTCTTCGATAAATCTGTAGAAGAAGTGTTTGCCTATTTTCCTGATGATTAAGGCACCTGGGTGATAAGCCCGCTTGGCTATTGAAAAAGTAGGGCAAAGACAAACATATACATTGAATACATTACCTGGAATGCTCTTGATAACCTTACGCCATTTTCCTACTTTGCTGATATATTTCGCGTTTCTTTTTACGTCGATTTTTGCATCATTTTGTGTGACTGCTGAAGATGAACTGCTATCACAACAAGAAGTCGTCAAGGCGCTGAATAATCTTATAGTGAGTGTAGATAAAGACTACCTGCATGAAAAGCATCGGGAAAAGATGACTGAGCAAATCACCACCTCCCTCAACCAAGGTGACTTTGACGGTCATTATCAATTTCATCGGTTTAAACGAAAGCTCGAATCGTTGTTATATGCTTCAAGCCATGATGCTAATTTTGAGATTACATGGCGGTCTGGGTCAGAAAATTTGGGCAACGTACCAGATAGAGTCTTTCCAAGTACCATTGAAACTCAATTGCTCGAATCGAATATTGGCTACTTGGGAATTGATGGCGACCTTTTTAATGAGCACGCAAAAAGCGATATAGACAATGCTGTAGCTTACTTATCTAGCGCCACTGCGATCATTATCGATTTAAGAAGTGCTGGCTACGTCGACTTAGATGTTGCCAAGCAATTTTTAAGTTACTTTGTACCTACTGGTAAACCCCTGGCAAACCTTACCCTAGCTCACAATAATACCTCTCTACTAGTGGCGAGTGATACTGGTTTTAAAATGGGTGAGAAGGTGCCTATTTTTGTGGTTACATCTCCTTTTGTGGCGGGTTCGTGGGAATTTGTAGCCTATACACTTCAACAGACAAGTAAGGCGACTGTTGTGGGTACGCGTACCATGGGTTTGAGCTATCTATCGACTACCACACCACTTAGTGAGCACATCAACCTTGTGATGACCTACGGCGATTTACGACATCCGTCTACCCAAGAAAGCTGGAAAAATGAGGGAGTCATACCGGATATTCCCTGTGATGCAACCGATGCAGTGACAGCCGCTCTTGAACTAGCTGAGAAACGTTTAACCACTGAAACGATAGGTAACTGAAACGAAAGGCAAGTGAAATGCATACATCTTCATTTTACTTTTGCTTGTTTTTTTGCACCTGTCATTAAAAGCGGTCGCTGGCTGAAATCATAAACTGTGTGAAAATATTTTAATCCTAGTCATACCCACTGCTGTATCTATCCTATCAATAAAAAAATTAACGCGAGACGATGAGCAATACACACCTTAGTGAAGCAAGCACAGCTTTTGAGCTCACAATTAAAAGTTGGTGGAGCATTCTTAAACGTATTTTCACCAATATTAATGGGCATAACATTCCTCTTATTTCTGCTGGCGTCGCGTTTTATTGTTTGTTGGCTATCTTTCCCTTGTTGGGCGCGACGATATCGTTGTATGGCCTCATCGTGTCGCCGGAAGAATTACAGCGTCATATGGCTTTACTCGTAGAAGTGGTGCCTTCCGACAGTAGCTATATCATTGAAGAGCAGCTTAAAACGCTTACGGAAAAGTCGAGCTCTGCATTAGGTTGGGGTTTCTTTTTAACCCTGTTCTTGTCGCTTTGGAGCAGCAGTAAAGGAGCAAATGCATTAATCACAGCCTGCAACATTACCTACAATGAAAGTGAGGGTAGGGGCTTTTTTAACGGCCTAGTCGCGCGTATAGCCTGCACCATCTGTATGATAGCCACCGTTATAGTGGCTTTGGCATGCATTACCATATTGCCCGAGACAATAAGTTGGGTAGCAGGTGGCTCAATTGATAATAAACAGGCCATGTGGCTAACGTGGCCTGTCATGCTTGTGCTGTTCAACTTTTGTCTTTCTGCGCTGTACCGTTATGCGCCTCACCGTCGCTCTGCGCAGTGGCGATGGGTGACACCAGGCGCATTACTCGCCACAGTATTGTGGATAGCGGCCTCGTATGGTTTTTCTATCTATTTAAATGAATTTGCCAGCTATAACAAAACCTATGGATCAGTGGGCGGAATTATCATTTTGCTGATGTGGCTGTATTTAAGTGCTTACATTATCCTTATTGGTGCTGAAGTAAACTCAAGTATAGAGCTGCAAACGAGTGTGGATAGCACCGTGGGTGAAGATAAGCCCATGGGGGAGCGAAACGCTGTCGTTGCTGATAATACACCTGAAGATTTACGCAAGTCTTAAGTTTAAACGCATAAATTACTGATGTATTGCGGTATCATGCCTGCCAGTATTTAAACGAGCTTGTGTAAGAGCCGTTTTTTAAGGAGCAGGCAATTCAATGACCGCAGACTACTCTTGGGCACTACAGGGCCTATTTGGTTTTTCATCCTTTCGAGCAGGACAGCAGGAGGTGGTTGAAGGTTTACTGAATCAGCAGTCGTCGCTCGCTATTTTTCCTACCGGCTCAGGCAAGTCATTGTGCTATCAATTTGTGGCTACGCAATTACCGCACCTTACCGTGGTGGTATCACCCTTGTTAGCACTGATGAAAGATCAGCTCGCATTCTTACACAGCAAAGGCATTGCAGCGGCGAGTATAGATTCAACGCTAACGCCCCAGCAAAACAAGCAAGTTATGAATGACGTGCGCTCAGGTAAGTGCAAAATATTGATGGTGTCAGTAGAGCGGTTTAAAAATGAGCGTTTTCGGCAGTTTATAAAATCGGTTTCTGTATCGATGCTGGTGGTCGACGAAGCCCACTGTATTTCTGAGTGGGGGCATAACTTTCGACCAGATTACTTAAAGCTGCCCGCCTATCAACAAGATTTAAAAATACCTCTAGTGCTGCTGCTCACTGCTACGGCGACTAAAAAGGTTAAGCTTGACATGGCCCGCAGATTTGACATTGCCCCATCAAATATTATTCAAACTGGGTTTTATCGTTCAAATTTGAATTTAAATGTGTTGCCGGTGGTAGAGTCAGAAAAAAATAACGCATTGCTTAATGAATTAGAGCATCAGCAAGGTGCAGGCATTGTTTACGTAACCCTGCAACAAAGCGCTGAGCAGGTAGCCCGTTTTTTACAACAAAATGGCTATACAGCAAGTGCTTATCACGCCGGTTTAGACAGTGATGTTAGACAACGTATACAGCACGACTTCATGGACAATAAGCTTCAGGTCGTTGTGGCAACAATCGCCTTTGGTATGGGAATAGATAAATCAGATATTCGCTTTGTAGTGCATTATGACTTACCCAAGTCCATTGAAAACTACAGTCAGGAAATTGGTCGAGGGGGGCGTGACGGAAAAACGGCTAACTGCACCGTATTAGCTAATTTAGATGGTTTGGTTACCATTGAAAACTTTGTTTATGGCGACACTCCTGACCAACAAGCCGTTCAAGCGGTTATCGATGATATTGCCTCTCAAGGCACAGAAACAGTAAACGACAATGTGTATGAGTGGGAAACTCAGATAAACAGTCTATCGACTAAAAGTAATATTCGACAGCTTCCGCTTAAAACATTGTTAGTGCAATTAGAGTTGGCCAAGGTTATCCGTCCACTTTATGCGTATTTTGCAGAGTTTAAATTTCGCTTTATAACCGAAAAAGCAGACATTCTTAGTCAGTTTGCTAAAGAGCGCAGCGAGTTTCTCAATGCAGTTTTTAACAACACATCAATGAAAAAGGTGTGGGGTGTGGTTAACTTTGATGATATTTATCAGTACTACGGGGCCGAGCGAAGCAGAGTCGTTAGCGCACTAGAATATTTGCACGAGCACAACCACATTGAATTGGCATCGCGTTTAATCACCGATGTGTTTGAGGTGAATCAACAGGCATTACTTGCAAGTGACTTATCCGAAAAATTAGCGCACTATTTTGCCGACAATGAACGCAAAGAAATTCAGCGTATTGCAGCCCTTGTTCGATTCTTTGAGCTCGATAGCTGCTTAAATGCCAATTTATCCGCCTATTTTGATGATAAAAGCGCCCCAGAGCGGTGTGGACACTGCAGCGTGTGCAGCACCAACGTGGCTAAGCTGACTTACTCAAACCCAATAGCGGCGCCTGATGAAGTCGAAATAGCAACCGCAATAACGGCACTTAATAAGCATCTTGAAGGTAAAGTAAACACCCACCTAACCGAAAATACGTACTGCCGCTTTCTTACTGGTATGTCTATGCCGTTGTTTACTAAGATGAAAGTAAGGCAGTTACCGGGCTTCGGTTGTTGTGAAAACTGTCGCTATGCAGATGTAAAAGCGGTGGTTGTTGCGTATTTACAATCGAATACTCGCGGCTCAGTTTAAATAATAAGCAAATAGGCGAAATACACATGGAAATTTTGGCGCTGTGGTTACCTCTGGTTATTACATTGTCTTTTGGGACGGCAGTTATTACCGCAGTACGATGGATATTATTTAGACGTGCTCAAGAATTAACCAGTGAGCAGCGTTTACCTCGACAAATGGTCGTGTTTGTTATTATTTTGGTACTATTGATAGCGGTTTCGCTCACACTACCGGTAAGTGAAAGCTCTAGAAATCAGCTGTTGGCGTTAATTGGCGTGTTAGTGTCAGGTGTTATTGCTTTCTCATCCACCACCATAGTTGCAAACTTAATGTCTGGGTTGGTCATTCGATTCAACAAGCCTTTTAAAACAGGCGACTTCATTCGTTGTAATGATTATTTTGGGCGAGTATCGGAAAAAGGATTGCTCGATACAGAGATACAAACCGAGCAGCGTGATTTGATCCATATAGCTAACAGCTACCTGGTTAATAACCCTGTGTCCGTTATCCGCTCTTCTGGCACCTTGATCACAGCCAATATCTCTATTGGCTACGATGTTCATCACACTAACGTAACCGAGGCGCTCAACAAGGCAGTTCTTGAGGCTGGTTTAGAAGAGGGGTACGTGCAGGTTAGTGAGCTGGGAGATTTCAGCGTGTCTTATCGCGTTGCTGGTCTGCTTAAAGAAGTAAAAAGTGTATTAACGGCACGTTCAAATTTACACAAAGCAATTTTAGATACGCTCCACAATAGCGATATTGAAATTATGTCGCCTAACTTTATTGCTCAGCGACCCACAGAGGCAACACAAAAATTTATCGCCAAGATGCCGACTAATGTGCCAGGTAAGACAAATGCTAGCGTGGAGGATGATGATGCCCAAGAGGCAATTGCATTTGATAAAGCCGAACTAGCGGCGCAGCACGAAGAATCGCTTCGAGATGCAAAAGCCAAAGTTGAGAGTGTGCGTCAGCAGATATCGGAGGCTAAGGGTTCAGACAAAACAGCCCTTGAGAAGGAACTCGAAGGGGCACTTAATCAGGTCGACAATATTATAAAACTAGAACAACAAACAAAAGAGACTGAGTAGGGCCAGTAAAATAAAATACCAGTATCGGCGTACTTAGTCTTTGACGAGAAATGGCCTTTAGAGCACACCAATCAGGATTAACATGGCACTTAAAGCAACGATATTTAAAGCGGATATCTCGATTACCGATATGGACCGCAACTATTACAACGATCACAATTTAACCATCGCCCGTCACCCGTCTGAAAACGACGAGCGTATGATGCTGCGCATTATCGCTTTCATTGTTAATGCCCATGAACAATTGCAGTTTACAAAAGGTTTATCCGACGATGATGTGCCAGATTTATGGCAAAAAAATTTCAGTGACGACATTGAGCTGTGGATTGAATTAGGGCAACCCTCTGAGCAACGCATTAAAAAAGGCTGCAATCAAAGTAAGCAAATGAAGATTTATGCTTATACTGATAACAGCTTCGATGTGTGGTGGAAGAAAGAGCAGAATAAGCTTAATACGAAGAAGAACCTATCTGTGTATACACTTCCTAATGCGCTTTCGGCGACGCTGGCAGAAGCAGTTGAGCGTTCTATGCAAATACAGGTAACGATTCAAGATGGGCAAATTTGGCTCACTTTTGCGGGCCCACACGCAAACACTGGCTTACAGGGAACGGAGAGTTTAGAGATAGAAATAGAGAAGCATCTATAGTAATGCATTCCCACGCTTTGCTAGGAAGCCTGCCAGCGCCTTCTGAGTGAGCAAGTATCTAGGCGGACTGGTTTAAAAGAGTAGAAAATTTAAAGATTAAAAGTTTGCCATGAAAATCAATCTCTCTTTACATGCCCAAAACAAATGCTACATTGAGGTTGTGTTTAGCAGATATCTAAGGAGGTGATCATATGTCTAGTGTTTTGAAAACAAGTGAATCGGCTATGAATGGGGTACGTTCTAACTAACCCTTTTTTCGTCACCATTCTGGCTGGCTGATTTGCTGGCCAAAGCACGGAGGAGTCGCAGTAATGCGACTCCTTTTTTATTTGTCTTTCTGATTTACATAGGGCATTTAGTCGTGTGAGCAGAATGCACAGTACATTGATGAGTTTAATCGACGTTTGCTTAAACTAATCTGCTTCGTTTAGTGCTAATTTATCAAGAGATGACAGTTTGTTAAAACTGATCATTTCACGTAGTTCCTTGCCATATTCATCACCACGTTCAGAATATTTATTTAAGCCGTAGCTAAGAGCAACCCCAGTGACAGCTTCGTCTTTTTTACGCAACGATTGACGAATACGACGTAATGATTTGTACGCATCATGGGTATTTAAATTGAGCATGTAACTTTCTACTGAATCGGCAGGCGAGCGGAAGTCGGCAACTTCATGCGATTTGTTCGCATCTCGCGATTTTGGAACAATGCCACAGCCTTTTGTGAAGCACCATTGACCGAAAAAGTTATTCCCCTGTTTGGCAAAACGAGAGGTACCCCAGGCACTTTCGTTAGCAGCTTGTGCAATTGCCAACGATGCAGGGACGATGTCTGCCCGACGTAGCAATATATTGCAAGGAGAGTCTTGCTCAAGATCAGTGTCGTCAATGCGAAATTTGGTTAGAAATTTGTCTAATGTACCGGTTTCACCGGCGTCACAGGCACGTTGAATTTGCTGTCTATCGGCGGCTAGCTCTTTATTTATATCTACAATAATGGGCGTGAAGTATTCAAAAAAAGCAGCTTTTCGATCAGGACCTGCGGCGTAAGCAGTAAAGTCAGGCGCAGATTCTTTGGCAAAAAACGTGAACCAGGCAGTGATACTTGCCACTACGGCAACAGCTAAAATAACGATATATTTCGAGTTTGACATCAGGTTATACCTCTTTTTTTAATAGAATAATGCGCTTTATCAGCGAACTCCCTGAATGAATGTTATTTTACCATACAGGTTCTTACATGCACTGCAACTTATTGAGAAGAGGGTAAATTAAAGTTAATAAAGGTGGGGCAATTATTCTGTCATGGGGGAAAGCGTTTCTAACACTTTTCGTTGGAAAAGGTATCTGTTACATTTATATGGGCACAAAAAAATCCGATGGCTTGCACCATCGGATTTTATGTCTCACTCGATGAATCTGCCTAACGTGGCGTTCATCGCTCCTTTCGGAGCCATATGCTAGTAGCTAGTCGTGTGCAAGAAGCTTCGACTTTTTCTCGATTTTACAATCTAAAATACGTTGTGCGTTTTTGCGGCCTACGTATGCGGCAACTGCGTATGGGTGCTTGCGTTCGAATAACTTCGTGAATGTCTTAAGCATGATAAGCCCCCTTTAGATAAATTTTCACTATTTAAATTTACATTATTACAGCTGTGTGATCAAGTGTTATTTTTAGTCATTGAAGCTAAGTGAAAGCTTTTAAAAGCATGATATGACTTAATTCAGTTTAATTTTGTCATTATCAATTTTGGTTAATTTGATTACTTACGGCGCGCCTGATTTTCTCTTAAAGGCTGCTGGCACGTTTACTTCAAAATGTGAATCGCATATTATTGCGACGCGTTTTCATTGCGGATGGATTATGTTTAAAGCGTATACCAAATATTTGCTTATTGTATTTATGCTGATTGCTTCAAGTGGTCAGTCGCTTGGACGTGGGCATTCTCTCGGGCATTCTGTCGAGCACTCTAGCGAAGATTGTTCCATGACAAGCTCAAGCATAAACGCAAGCTCAGCGGTAGCTAACAGTGCATTCATTAATTCAGATGTTCATGACAAACATAAGCCTGAATCTTCACAAAATGTAGTTCACACTAACCATTCAGATCATGCTGCTTATGCCGGTGCCGAAGAGTCAGGCTCAACGACGATGAGTGCGAAAGATAGAAAGACAATAAGTGATGGTAACTGCTGTTTCGATGAATGCATGTGCGAGACGAGTACTTGCTCAAACGCTAGTCTAGTTGCTGTAGCTCGACATCCCATCACGGCGTTAACCTACAGCGAGCAAGTGGTTGCCGAGCAGCGTGGTAAACCTAAATCAATATCTTCTTCTCTATTTAAGCCCCCCATTATTGGCTAAACAGCATAGTTGCGTCTTTTTTTCATGAAAGCGCGCACAACCGTATGTTTAACATGGGCCCATATTCAGAAATTATTCAGCCATTACCCAGTGTCTGAATACATCTTAGTAAGTCCATCCCAACGCTTAAATTTATAAAATTCGGTAGGTTTGCCTGCAGCATAAATGACGATGAATAAGATATCTTTCATCTTTGTCCGACTGCATTCACGCTTACTTGTAAGGACTCCATATTATGAAATGCTTAGCCAATGCTTTCGCAGTGTTTGTAGGCTGCTTGTGGGTTTGTTTGCCTGTAATTGGTGCACCCTCAAGCCAGGTTGTTACGCTTGAACAAGCTATTTCACTTGCGCTTCAAAATGACCCCTGGCTTCATGGCAGTGAACTAAAACAAGATGCGGCGAATTATCGAAGCGCTGCAGCACGCGCATGGTCCAACCCTAAAGTGTCTGTTGGCATGATGAATTTACCGACCAATTCATTCTCGCTAAACCAAGAAGCAATGACCCAGTTTAATGTTGGCGTTTCACAATTGCTTCCACGGGGCGACTCATTATCGATTAAAGAAAGTCAGTTAAAAATAGAAGCGTTAAAACTTGCGCAGCTTCGCAATGACAGAAAAGCGAGGTTAAAAGCAAGCGTGTCGGAGCTGTGGTTAGATGCGTATTTAGCTCAGCAAACCATTGCGCTGATTGAATCTGATCGCACGCTGTTTGAGCAAATGGCGGAAGTAGCAAAGGCAAGTTATGCCGCTGCATTAGGCAGTACGCGTCAACAGGATGTCATTCGAGCAGATTTAGAAATTATTCAGTTAGAAGATAGATTAGTGTCACAAAAACAGTTGTTGGAATCTGCCACTGCTCAATTAAGCGAATGGTTCCAGTCATACGATAACGAACCACAGGGCTATAGCGTTAAGTCCAATTTCCAGCCCCAGCCTTTCTCACTTACTGACTCGTTGCCATCAATTAAATTAGCAAGCCCAGAAGCTGCGGATATATCTTCATATGCCAGAGAACAAATGGCGCAGATTTTAGTAGCACACCCAGCGGTAAAAGCCCTAGAGCAAAAGAGAAAAGTGTTTGAGAAAACGACTGAGTTGGCAAAGCAGCAATACACGCCTCAATGGGGAGTGAGCGCCAACTATGGATACCGAGACGACATGCCCTCAGGACAAAGCCGAGCAGACTTCTTTTCGGTTGGTGTGACCTTTGATGTACCTCTATTCACAAAGAATCGACAGGATAAAGAGGTTGCAGCAGCAATAGCAGACTCACAAGCCGTGAAAACAGAGAAATTTTTACTTATCAAACAAATGTTAAGTGCCCTAGAAGTAGAGGTAAAGCAGCTTGCGCGTTTGCGAGAGCGGCAAACTCTCTACAGGCAAGGAATATTACAGCAAACCAATGAGCAAGCCGAAGCCTCTCTTACCGCCTACACGAATGATGATGGCGATTTTTCTGAGGCGGTACGGGCGAGAGTTGCGGTTTTAAATGCGCAAATTGCTGCACTTAATATAGACGTTGAAGCGCTTAAAACGGTGGCGCGAATTAACTATTTTTTTGCAGGTACCGAATCAGAGGCAAACCACGGTAACTTTGAAACACAAACGAACGCGGGAGTAAGATAATGGCGAATAAATCATGGACTACAAAGACTTCTGCGTTCATTGCTAAGCCTTTGCTAATTGGCTTTGCATTAGGTGCATTAGCACTTTTTATTGCTCAGGTTGCATTTGAAACAGTGTTTTTAGAGCACTCAACCTCTCATCACGGGCTGAATACTAAGAACAGCAGCGAGAGTGAAACGGAAAAAGAGCCGCTTTATTGGGTTGCCCCTATGGACGCAGATTATCGCCGTGACCGGCCTGGCAAGTCGCCCATGGGAATGGACTTAGTGCCCGTATTCGAGGACGCGACACCAAGCACCACCGCTGAAAAGGGTACTGTGGTAATAGACCCTCACGTTATTAATAACTTAGGTGTAAGGACAGCGCTTGCCGAGCGTAAGGCAATTAACAGCAACATTGTGTCAGTGGGATACGTTAAATACGATGAAGATGAAATTGTGCACATTCACCCCCGCGTTGAAGGATGGATAGAAAAGCTTTACATAAAAGCAGAAGGTAACGCGGTAGATAAGGGTGAGGCTTTATACACCTTATATTCACCTCAATTAGTCAATGCGCAAGAAGAGCTAGTTATTGCGCTTCGACGACAAAACAGCGGGTTAGTTAATGCTGCAAAAGACAGGCTTAAGGCGTTACAGCTCTCAAAAGGTTTGATAGAAAAACTAGAAACCACACAGCAAGTTCAACAAAACATCACATTTTATGCACCGCAATCAGGCGTAGTAGACGGACTCAAAATACGAGAAGGTTTTTTTGTTAAGCCTGAAAATACACTGTTCAGTATTGCTAAACTAAACAAGATTTGGGTAGAAGCTGAAGTGTATGAGCGCGATGTTGTGCAGATTTCAAAAGGGCTACCGGTAAGCATGACCCTTGATTATTTACCTGGAAGCGAATGGATAGGTACGGTTGACTATGTATATCCCGCCCTAGATGAAAATACACGCACACTGCGGGTTAGGATAGCTTTTGATAATTCGGATAACCTGCTTAGACCTAATATGTTTGCCAATGTGACTATTCATACTCGAGCAGCAGAGACCACACTAGTCGTGCCTAAAGAGGCAGTTATTCGCACAGGCATGCAAAACCGAGTTGTGCTTGCTATTGGCGATGGCAAATTCAAATCTGTCAGCGTGAATATAGGTCGAGTCAGTCAGGACAGCATTGAAATTTTAAATGGGCTTAATGAGGGAGATAGGGTCGTTACTTCGGCGCAGTTCTTACTCGATTCCGAATCTAGTAAAACATCAGATTTTAGCCGCATAGAATCTGATGAGAAGTCTCATTCAGATGCATCTCATTTTGCGGGTTCTCATTCGAATATGGCAACGCCAGAGGTGTCATCAGCAACAGTGACAGGGGTGATAAATGCGGTTAATACATCCACGCGCATCGTGAATATTAGCCGAGGGGCCATCGAGAAATGGAATAGACCGCCCGCCACTATGGATTTTCACGTTGCACAGAGCATCGACCTTACTAGATTTAACATTGGTGATTCCGTTAACTTCACCTTTGAAATTCGTGATGACTTTGTCGTGGTCGCCATGGCACATAAAAGCGCCAAGCCCTTATTGAAGAGGCCCATGCATAAGGGAATGAGCCACGAGGGAATGAGCGATGAAGACATGAATCATGAAGATATGAGCCATGAAGGTATGAGCCACAAAGATATGACTCATGAGAATATGAGCCATGAAAACATGAATCATAAAGCCATGAATCATAAGGATATGAATCATGATTGAGGCGATTATAAGGTGGTCTATCGCAAACCGTATATTGATTGTTTTGCTATCGTTAATAATGGGGGGCGCAGGCATTTATGCGCTTAAAAATACGCCAGTTGATGCCATACCTGATTTGTCGGATGTGCAGGTAATTGTAAAAACCAGTTATCCAGGGCAGTCGCCACAGGTAGTGCAAGATCAGGTGACTTTTCCGTTAACCAGCGCCATGCTTTCGGTACCGGGAGCGAAAACCGTTAGAGGTTATTCCTATTTTGGCGACTCTTATGTGTATGTTATTTTCGATGACAATACCGATGTGTACTGGGCTCGAAGCCGGGTGCTGGAATACTTGAGCCAGGTATCAGAAACGTTGCCTGCCTCGGCAAAACCCCAGTTAGGGCCAGATGCTACAGGCGTGGGTTGGGTTTACATGTATGCGCTCATCGACACTACAGGCAATTATGATTTAAGTCAGCTTCGAAGTATTCAAGACTGGTTTTTAAAATACGAGTTACAAACTGTGGCTGGTGTTTCTGAAGTGGCATCTGTAGGGGGAATGGTAAAGCAGTATCAAGTGCAGGTAGAACCAAACAAACTTCGTGCTTACAACATTCCCCTCAGTCACATACAGAACGCCCTGCAGCGGGGAAATAAAGAAACTGGCGCGTCTGTTATTGAAATGGCTGAAGCTGAGTACATGGTCACGACGACGGGCTATATCGAAACGGTTGCCGATATTGAGCGCATACCCCTTGGATTAAACGAGCAGGGAACGCCACTTCGCATAGGCGATGTAGCCTACGTCAGCGTGGGCCCACAAATGCGCCGTGGCGTTGCTGATTTCAATGGGGAAGGCGAAGTGGTGGGCGGTATTGTTGTTATGCGCTATGGCGAAAATGCCCAGCAAATAATAGAGAGAATAAAGAATAAAGTTGCGTCGCTGACGTCCTCTTTACCCTCAGGCGTTGAGATTGTTCCGGTATACGATCGCTCAAAATTAATAGCGCGAGCGGTCGATAACATCTGGGATACATTGCTAGAAGAGCTCGTTATTGTTGCATTGGTTTGCGTGGTATTTCTGTTTCATATTCGCTCATCCCTAGTGGCTATTTTCACACTGCCGTTGGGTATTTCGATGGCCTTCGTCGTTATGTACCTACAGGGAATTAATGCCAATATTATGTCGTTAGCTGGCATCGCCATTGCCATTGGCGCAATGACCGATGGCGCAATCGTGATGATAGAAAATATGCACAAGCATATAGAAAAGCTGAACAAAAATGGCGATACCTTAAATAGTCAAAACCGCTGGCATGTGGTGTCAAATGCGGCAAGTGAGGTAGGCCCTGCGCTGTTTTTTAGTCTACTGATTATTACCGTTTCATTCTTACCCGTATTCATATTAGAAGCCCAAGAGGGCAGAATGTTTGCACCATTAGCCTATACCAAAACCTATGCAATGGCCGCTGCAGCAGGTTTAGCAATTACGCTAGTACCGGTGCTTATGGGGTATTTCATTCGAACAAAGGTAACTTCACAACAAAGAAACCCGCTCAACCGATTGCTAATTGCCCTGTATCTGCCGGTATTAAAAAGAGTAATGGCGTTTCCAAAGTCCACCATAGCGCTGGCGCTTATTATCACCGCAGTGGGTTTTTGGCCCATCGACAAGATAGGCAGCGAGTTTATACCTACCCTCGATGAGGGCGACTTACTTTACATGCCCACTACCTATCCAGGCATTGCTATAGGTAAAGCAAGGCAGCTATTACAGCAAACCGATAAGCTGATTAAAACGGTGCCCGAGGTGGACACGGTTTTTGGCAAAGTGGGGCGAGCCGACACGGCTACCGATCCTGCACCGCTAACAATGATTGAAACCTTTATTCAATTAAAACCAAAAACGCAGTGGCGAGACGGCGTCACTACTGATTCGCTAAAAGCGGAGTTAAACCAACTGATACAATTCCCGGGGGTAACCAATGCGTGGGTCATGCCGATTACAACGCGCATCGATATGCTGTCGACGGGGATTAAAACGCCCGTTGGAATAAAAGTAGCGGGGCCAGACCTCAATACAATTCAGACTATTGGAGAGCAAATAGAAACAGCATTGGCTGACGTATCTGGCACCGTCTCAGTATACTCAGAGCGAGTTGCTGGCGGGCGGTATATCACCGTTGACATATCTCGCGAGAAGGCCAGTCGGTACGCGCTAAATATCGATGATATTCAACAAGTGGTGGCGATTGCTGTTGGGGGCATTAATGTAACGCAAACTATTGAAGGACAAGAGCGATATTCAGTAAACCTTCGCTATCCACAAGATTACCGAAACTCGCCTGAGCAATTGGCGCGATTACCGGTGTTAACAGAAAACGGACAGCGCATTGCGTTGGGGGACGTGGCAGATATTAACGTTGAGACCGGGCCTTCGGGAATAAAAAGCGAAAATGCACGGCTCAATGGATGGGTGTATGTCGATATTGAGAATGTGGATTTAGGCTCTTATGTCGCTACTGCAAAAGCACACTTGCAGGAACATATCGACCTTCCTGTTGGCTATTCAATAACGTGGGCGGGACAATATGAGTATATGGAGCGAGCACAAGAAAAATTAGCCTACGTATTACCGTTAACTATCGCCATTATTGTCGTTTTGCTTTATCTTAACTTTAAGGCCTTAAGCGAGGTAGCCATCATTATAGTCACACTGCCAATGGCATTGATTGGCGGCTTATGGTTAATGTACTTTGAGGGTTATAACTTTTCGGTGGCAGCCGGTGTAGGCTTTATTGCACTGGCGGGAGTGGCGGTAGAAATAGGCGTGATCATGTTAGTGTACCTAAATCAATCTTTTGACGAACTTAAGATGCAAGCCACAGAGCGAGGCACGGCAATATCCATTGTGGAATTTCAAAACGCTTTGCTGGCAGGGGCTGGAATGAGGGTGCGCCCAGTGATGATGACGGTGGCAACCATTATACTAGGCTTGCTGCCGGTTCTTTATGGTGAAGGAACAGGCTCTGAGGTAATGAGCAGGGTAGCAGCCCCTATGGTTGGCGGCATGACAAGTGCCGTAATACTCACGCTTGTCGTGTTGCCTGCGTTATATTTATTGGTGAAAAAGCCCCAAGTCAGTGTGTTTAATCGCAGGTTTAATAGTGGCCTTAATCACAATCTCGACCACGGTCTTAGTCACAAATCTGCCCACCTTGATTAGTCTGATGAGGTGGCGGCAGTCGCTGCAGTTTAAAGCTGCAGCGAGGAAGTACCACAGATGGTTGATGGTCGCAGTCGGCTTACAGTTTCTGCTGTGGACTTTCACTGGCGTGTATATGGTAAGTATGGATATTCACTATATACACGGAGAATCATTAATAAAGCCTCAATCAACGACGTTGAACCTTTCTTCTGTCAACGTTTCGATGTCTACGCTATTTGCACAATACCCTAATGCTTCTAAATTCACTCTCACGCAGTTGATGGGTAGCCCAATTTATATTGTTTCAACTGGCTCCAGTAAATTTATTGTTGATGGAAGTACAGGGGAACGAAAACCGAGTATTGATGAAGAGGCAGCCCGTCAAATTGCCCAGTATTACTACGTTAAATCTGACGCTATAGAGAGTACTAGATTAATCCAAAGCTCAGCAGAAATGCCTGCTGAATTATCCTCTCGCCACCTTCCTGTATGGCAAGTTGAGTTTGAAGGCATTGCCAATCCTACGTTTTATATTAATCAGCAAACAGGAGAAGTCGTCACCAAACGCCATGATTACTGGCGAATATTCGACTGGATGTGGCGTTTTCATATTATGGATTACGATGACGGGGAAAATGTTGCAAACTGGTTTCTGTTTATTATTGCAGCTTTAGGCGTTGCTGCTGTGCTTTCAGGAAGCGTGTTACTCATTGTACGCTTTGGCGAAGCGCGTAGTGAGCATACTCGCTGATGGCGTCTTTCAAGCTAAAGGCGCCATGGGTGCATAAATGGCTTTCGTTATTGGTGGGGGCGCAGCTTTTAATTTGGCTTGTGACAGGGCTTTACTTCAACCTTATGGACGCCGAAAAAGCGAGCGGTAACGAATTACGAGGGGCAAAGCCCTCAAACTTAGCCATTAAGGAAACTAATCGCCGAGATGCCTTCTTCCTCAAAATGCTTCCAGTTAAAGAGCTAGCCCTAGAGGAGCGCTTTTCACACCCAATTAAGCCGCTTAAGAAAATAGAATTAGTGTGGGTGCTCGAGCATCCCTATTATCATGTAATTAGTCGCCAGGGGCCGCATGCTTATCAACCTCGCTCTTCACTATTATTTGATGCAGTTAGTGGTGATAGAACGGCGCTAACACCTGCGCAAATATCACAGATTGCCAATAGCTCGTATACCGGCGACAGCGCATTGGGTAGGCCAGAGTTACTGCAACCACCGTTTTCAGACTATGCTGCACAACAAAACCCAATGTGGAAAGTGTCTGCCAATGATAATAACAATACTGCAATTTATTTAGACAGCGTAACCGGCCAAGTAATCAAACACGTGAATGATGACGCTAGGCTAAAGGCGCTGATGTTTAAACTTCATTTTATGGATTATAGTAATACCGGGGGCTTCAATCACGGGCTAGTTATTGTATTTGCAATATCGGCTCTCATGCTCTCTGTGTCGGGCGTGATGTTGTTGATTCAGCGTTATCAGCAGGGAAACTTTTCGTTATCAATCTTCAGTAAAAACCGGTCAGTGTCTGTACTTTGTGCTAACGCGCTTCCTCTCAGTGACATTCATTCAAACTCATCAACAACATTAACCGTTAAACTTGATCCCAAAAGTAGCCTTTTTAGAGGGCTTTCTCGGGAAGGAGTCCAGTTACCTTCGGTATGTGATGGCGCTGGTACGTGCGGTAAATGCAAGTTTTTAGCTGATAATCACTTAGTGATAACAGCGGCTGAAAAGGCGAATTTGCCGTCATCGGAATTAGAAAAAGGATTTCGATTAGCATGTCAGCATAAGTGCTCAGAGGTATCTAAGATTAGCGTTATTCTTGCTGGTAATAACGCTGGTAATAGTGCTGGTAATGGTCCTGACAACAGTGCGGGAAGGGCAGGTTAATGGTTAAACTTTTTAGTTTAGGGAAGCGGAGTATATCCCCAAGGCGTTTTTGGTAGGTCAATAGGGTTTGTTAAATCAAAGTCTACTTGAACTTCCCTTGCAGGACGCACTAAGCGATAACTAAAACGCTTTGGGTAAATCATCATCTGCCAAACGTTGTCAGTGGAAGCATTAATGCCAGAGTCGATAAATAACTGTTTTGAGTATGCATCAGCTGGGAATGACTGAACCTCATTATAGCCGCGGCTATCAGTGTGTCCGCCATACATGGTAGAGGTGTGAAAACTGCCATCTTCATTACGATGGTCGTGTTTAAGCATTAACCCGGCACCTGTTTTGGTGACAATCCAAGTGCGAGAGGCGTCATCCCCGACGTGAAATGGAATATGCAGTTTAGTATCTGAGCACTCCCTTACATGCATAACCAACTGTGCGCCGCCGAATGTGTTGCCTACGTTATCCTTTGTCACCTCTCCAATAAACGCTTTACCGCAGTGCGCTTTTATTGCATTAAAAAAGTTATCGTGAGTGTCGATAGACACCAAAGGAGCGGACGCTGCGCTTGTTAATGCGGAGAACGCCGTAATGTATGCCGTAAAAAACACAGTACAAAAAGCAGAAAAAGTTTTTGTTTTAGTCAACGTAGTTTTCATAATAAACCTGTTAGTAAGATGCGCTTTTTCAAACGCTCTGATAATCCTTACCTTAAGTCAGTGAAGCGGATATGTCACTGTTATACTGCCCTTTAAGCGTTTGTTTAAAAGCGCTTGTTAACCTACTAGCACTTACCACATTGATTTTTATATCGATGCCGAGAAAATACACAATAAAATTCGGTACGTTGTAATCCAATTCAATATTCATTTCATGAAGCTAAATAAATCAGTCAAATAAAGTATGTCTATACTTTCCTTCATCATACTCTACATATCAAACATTAATGGGTCGCTGCTCTTAGCCACACAACAAGCTAATAGGCCCAGCTACTAGGTCCAGCAAATAAGCCAAGTCATGAAGAGTATAAAAGATGAATAGTATGTCTAACGAATTTAACGGTAAGACCGCAATTATATCCGGCGCAGCCGGTGGTATAGGGCTAGCTGTTGCCGAAGCGCTGGCAGGGCAGGGTATGAACATTGTTATGGGAGATATTGATTCTTCCACGTTGTCTGAGGCAAGCGACGTGTTAAAAGAAAAAGGGTACAACGTTCTTACCTGCCCCTTAGATGTTACCGACTATACGCAGTGGGAGTCCATTGTGGAAAAGGCAAAGGAAGCCTTTGGTAAGGTACATATGGTGGTTAATAACGCCGGCGTTGGCGGTACACCTGGCAAGATTGAAGACGCTGAGCACGAGACATGGCGTTGGGTGATGGATGTTAACGTGATGGGCGTGCTCTATGGTGCTCAGGCAACAGTACCTGCAATAAAAGAGCACGGTGAAGGCGGCTGGGTTTTAAATGTGGCGTCCATGGCAGGAATGATGGGAATGCCTTACGCAGGTGCATATTGTGCATCGAAAGCTGCGGTGGTATCGATGACCGAAAGTTGGATGGCTGAACTACAGCCTCACAATATTCATGTATCTGTGCTGTGTCCTGCCTTTGTTAAAACGCGAATTCATGAGTCTTATCGCAACAGGCAAGAAAAATATGCAGTGGCAAAAGAAAAGCGAATGAGTAAAGACAAGCTCATGGCTGGTGCGCAGGCCGCGGCGGCTGCCGTCGAATCTGGTATTCCGGTATCTATGCTGGCAGAGAGAGTGGTTGAGGCGTTACGCTCTAAGCAAACCTATATTTACTCTCACCCCAACTATAGAAAAGTAACTCGCGGGCGAGCGAAAGCTATCGACATGGCATTTGTCGATGCCGAAGAAAGTGCAGTGGTAGGGCATTTGATTAACGATGATATCGTCACGTTTTAAAGAGGCCCTTTCACTCTTTTAAATTACCTGAAATCTGTCTACGTTTATGCTTTGGATATTGCTTCTACTTTAACATTGTCGAGCACAATACATTAAAATGTTACCTTAGCTTGCCCTTTTGCGTTGCTGTTTATTTGCATTTTCTTGAGCTTCATTTACGTCTTTTTTTGCTTCAAGAAGTTCGTAACAAATCCCAAGAATGATAAACAGTAATGCGGTTTGTAAACTATCGTGGTGGGTATTTAGTTCAGGAGATGTAATGAATGCATAAACAGCTTCAAGCATAAGGAGAAGCGCCGCTGCACCAATTGCATAGCTGAATTTAAATTTCATGGGTATTTCCTTATGTCGTATTTTGACGAGCCGTATTTTCACGTGCCGTATTTTCAAGTGCCGTATTTTCAAGTGATTGGGGACTGACTTTGAACTGTTTCTAAAGTAGCGCCTTTATCAAAATTATCAGCAGTCTATGCCCAGTGAAACTGGCCAGCATATGTGTTTTTAGTCATCCTCCAACACTTTCCCATTAGAGATGGTTCCATGCATCTGACCTCTATTATCGTTAGTTGGTCGTTTGTTCCATTGAACACTTGTACGCTTGTTTGTAACGTCATTAATGGAAAGTTCACAAACTAGGCAATAACAATGAAAAAAATAATTAACGCTGCAGTTGCTGTAACCATGGCACTGTCAAGCGTGCCAGCATTTGCAGATAAATCAGAGACAGACAAAAACGCCCCTTTCAGCAGCGCCACGTTTAAAGCGATGGAAATGAGAAGTATCGGCCCGGCCTATATGTCGGGGCGAATAGCTGATATCGCCATCGATCAAAACGACCCATCAACCTGGTACACCGCGGTAGGTTCTGGCGGTGTGTGGAAAACGAAGAATTCAGGCACGACGTGGGAACCTATTTTCGATAATGAAGCCGTTTACTCAATAGGCGATGTCACCATTGCGCCAAGTAATTCAAACATTGTTTGGGTTGGCACGGGTGAAAATAACGGCGGTCGTCATATCAGTTTTGGCGATGGTGTATACAAATCACTTGATGGCGGTAAAACGTGGAAAAACATGGGGCTTAAAAAGTCAGAGCATGTTTCCGACATTATCATTCATCCAGAAAACCCCGATGTTGTGTGGGTATCGGCGCAAGGCCCTTTATGGTCTAAAGGCGGCGAACGAGGGTTGTATAAAACCACCGATGGCGGCGAGAATTGGAAGCGGGTACTTACCCCTGATGATGAATGGACGGGGGTAACATCACTTCTATTAGATCCGAACGACCCCAACAGGCTTTATGCTGCAACATGGTCAAGACAAAGAACCGTTGCAAATTACGTGGGTACAGGCCCAGCAGCCGGTATTCACACCTCTGACGATGGTGGCGAAACCTGGACTGAATTAAAGACCGGTTTGCCGAAAGGCAACATGGGTAAAATTGGAATGGCGATTTCACCCATCGACTCCAATGTACTTTATGCGACGATTGAGATAGACAATCGCGAAGGCGGTTTTTATCGCTCAGCGAATAAAGGCGCAAGTTGGGAGAAGATGTCTGATGAAGTAGGTGGCGGTACTGGCCCACACTACTATCAGGAAATTTTTGCTGATCAGCACCAAATGGATAGAGTCTACATAGCCAGCAATTACAGTAAAGTGTCTGACGATGGCGGAAAAACATGGACGCCGATTAATACTAAGCGCAAACATGTTGATGATCACGCGATGGCATTTCACCCCACCGACCCAGATTTCGTTTTAATGGGGTCGGATGGCGGTATTTATATGTCTCATGACAGAATGGATAACTGGCGCTTTATGGCAAACTTGCCATTAACCCAATTTTATAAAGTCGCGCCAGATGATACTAAGCCATTTTATAATGTATATGCCGGTGCGCAGGATAACTCTACGCAAGGCGGCCCTTCGCGAACTAATCGCGAAGAAGGAATTAAGAATAAAGACTGGTTTTTGACCCTTGGCGGCGACGGACATCAACCTGCTGTTGAACCGGGTAATCCAGATATTGTGTATTCTCAGTGGCAGCAAGGTAACCTCACTCGCGTGGACATGACCACGAAGGAAGGAGTGTACATTAAACCGCAACCGTTGCCGGGCGACCCAGCGGAGCGATTCAATTGGGATGCGCCTATCAACGTATCTGCTCACGATCCTAAGCGAATTTATTTTGCGTCGCAGCGCGTATGGCGCTCTGACGACCGTGGTGACAGCTGGACTGCACTGTCGGGCGATCTCACTAAAAATGGTAACCGCATGCATATGCCCATGATGGGACGAACCTGGTCTGTCGAGGCGGGTTGGGATTTATATGCCATGTCTGAATATCACACTATTGCGAACTTTGCTGAAAGTCCGGTTGATGAGAATATCCTTTGGGTTGGCACCGACGACGGCATTATTCAGGTAACTACGAACGGCGGTAAGTCGTGGAAAAAGATAGAGCTAGATGATATTCGCGGTATTCCTGCTACCGCTTATGTGAATGATATTCGCGCTGACTTGTTTGACCCTAATGCCGTGTATGTTGCGCTAGATAACCATAAATATGGCGACTATAAACCGTATCTGATTAAGTCGACTAATTTAGGGAAAAAGTGGACATCCATGGCAGATGAGCTGCCTGAAAAACACTTAGTGTGGCGTATTGTTCAAGACCACGAAAATAAAAACCTGATGTTTATCGGTACTGAATTCGGTATTTTCTTTACCGTCGACGGTGGAGAGCAGTGGGTAGAGCTTGAAGGTGGTATGCCTACTATCTCAACGCGAGATGTGAAAATTCAGCGTCGTGAGAACGATTTAGTGGCCGGTACGTTTGGTCGAGGTATTTATATACTCGACGATTATGCACCCCTTCGCTCGTTAACGAAAAAGTCGATGGAAGAAGATGCTCTGCTGTTTGCGCCTAGTCGCCCAGTTAAGTGGTATCAACCCGACGATAACCATACAGATTCAGACGGTGACGACCGCTATGTAGCAGAAAACCCAGAGCATGGCGCAACGCTGACTTATTACCTTAAAGACAGCCTGCTGACAGCGAAAGAGAAACGTCAAAAAGCTGAGAAAAAGCTTATGGAGGGTAAAGGCAAATATCCGAAGTATCCAAGCTGGGAAGCGGTTGAAGCAGAAAATCAAGAAGCTGCGCCTGCCGTCTATCTTGAGATAAAAGACGCTAAAGGTGATGTGGTTAACCGGGTAGAAGGAAGCACCAAGAAAGGCTTGCACAGAGTTACATGGGATATGACCTATGCGAATGCAATGCCTATTACGGATAAAGAAAGTGCTAGTCGTTCACGTGGCGCATTAATGGCGTTACCAGGCAGCTACACGGCAACGCTGTTTAAGCGCGAAGGTACTGCAATAACGCCGTTGGCAGAACCTGTTAGTTTTGTGCTTGAGTCTATCTACGAAGGTGCACTAGAAGGTGCGACAGCACAAGAACGTGCTGCCTATGATAGTAAAGTGAGTGACGCCCAAAAACGAGCGGTAACCACTACAAGCGTGCTGGCTAATGTGAAAGACACCATGGAAGTACTTCGCAGTGCTATAAACCGTACTCAGGGTGATATCAGCAAGCTTGAAACACAATTTGCCGATGTGCAGACTGAAATTAATGCCTTAAGCCGCGAGCTTTATGGTTTAGAGTCTCGCGACCGCAAGGGGATAAAGCCTGCGAATATAACCAGCCGTTTACGTTACGCTCGCTCTGCCGTGGGGTCTTCTTATGGACCTACTGTGCAGCATCAAGACCAATTGCGTTATGCTAGCGAAGGGTTGGTTGCAGTAAGTAAGCGCGTAAGTGCACTTCAGCAAACCACCGTACCTGAGCTACAGCGTGCAATAGTGAATGCTGGTGGCCCATGGACAGCTGGTCTGCCGATTATTACTGAATAACGGTTAATGCAATAAACGGGGTGTTATACCCTTAAAAACGGCAGTGTTCTCACTGCCGTTTTCTTTTTATCAACATGCCCTAAATTTTCTAAACAAAATAACATAAGCGCTATGACAGGTTCGCGATTCTCTATTTCTTTGTACATCATGCGCAGTAGTGCACCTTTGGCGGTGTGTACACAGCTTATGTTCAAATTAGTCATTACACTAGCGCTTATGACAGCGCTTGTATTAGCAACGTTTCCAGCGTATTGTGCAGCGGTTGAACAATCAGAGGTTAGCAAATTAGGCGCTAACGAATCAGATGTAGAGAACATAGTGGTAAAGGCTACGAGACCCTACTACCACGATACGCTTGAGCGTATCCTTCCCCTATATAACTACTCACAGTCTTCAGTTGCCGAGCCCACTAACATTAATGATGTATTAGTGCAGTCCCCGGTAATCAGCCTGAACGGGCAGGGAGGGCAAATTCAAAATGTGAGTATTCGCGGTTTTTCCCGCTGGCGAATTCAAACGCTGTTAAACGGCGTTCGTATTTTTAGTGATAGGAGAGCCGGCGCAAGTGCTGGCTTTATACCCCCTTCATGGATAACTCAGGTGTCAGTTGTGCCTGGCGCAGCGTCGACATATCTAGGTTCTGGTGCAATAGGCGGCGCGGTTAACCTGCAGATTGCTGCACCGAATGAGCAGAGTCTTTATGTCACAATGCTGAACAATGGTGAAACCCAAGAATACGGTTATGAAGGCTTTGCTGACAGTTCATTTACGTCCAGTACTGATAAGCGCCATGCCTATGCTGGAAGCACTGATTGGAAAGTCTCTTATCGCAATGCAGATAACACGCAAGATGCCAATGGCAATGCGTTGTTTGAGCAATTTGAGCAAACTGCGCTATTTATACGGCATCAGCCGGAGCAATCTAATATCATTGAGGCGTGGTCGCTGTTTTCACACAATAGCAATGTTGGAAAGTCGAGCAGTGATTATCCACAAGATAGAGTGACAACATACCCTAACAATACCCATTGGCTAGGCAAGGTCAGCGCGGTTTTCGACGAGATGACTGGCAATGTGTGGTGGCATCAGTCTCAATTAGATACGCAAACGTTAAGGCCAGAAGCGCGCATTAATGAAAGCAGAAGCAAAGCATTCGATTATGGCAGTGATATTGGAGGTAGGCAGCGTGTAGGTATGTGGCGAGTGAATTGGCAAGCTCAACTACAAGGACGTGAAGGAGTAAGAATTAATGAAAGTGAAACGCCGATAACATCGCTAGGGGCTCAAGTAACACCCGAGGCGGCAATATCAGCTCAAGCTCTCTTTATACACGAGCTATCTTTACAAGCAATCCCTATACAAGCATTCCCTGCACAAGTTGCTAAGACTGACGCCTTTAGCATCACCACACTTGATGCCAGTGAGGTTGGAGTAGCGGGCGTGATGGACGCCTCAAGAACGTTCCAGAAGCTGTCTGTAGCGGTAGGTACACGCCTTGACTGGCAGCATCAGAGTCGAGATGGATATAACGTAAAAAAGCTAAACGTCAGCGGGTTCACTGGTGCTAGCTATATGCTGTCTCCTCACTGGTCTGCAAGCTTATATGTTTCAAGCGCTTTCAGAAACCCATCGCTTACAGAACGTTTTTTCTCTGGAGTAACCCCTCGAGGTACAGTGCTGGGTGATGAGAACTTGGACACAGAGCAGTCTGTGAACATCCAAGGTGCGCTCTCATATAAAAGCAGACGTTTATCGGCAACCACAGAAGTGTTTAGTCAAAAGATACATCACTATATCGAGCGCACAGAAGTAAGCGAAGATGTGTTGGAATACGTGAATTTAGATAGCGCCACTATTAATGGGCTGAGTTATACGGCTAATTGGGCACCGGATAATAGCAAGTTGTCTTTGCAGTTAAGCGGTGCTTGGATAAAAGGAGAGGACGAAAGCGGGAATGTTATCGCGGATATTCCCGCGCACAATCATCGGCTCACGGTGGGGTACCAGGTGGGCACAATACGCTTTTTTTCAAACGTGCTTTATCGGGCTAGTAAAACCGACGTTGCTGATGGAGAGCGGTCATTAGATAGGGTAGTGACGTTAGATGTTGGGGCATCTTTGCCGTTCAATAATAAAGTGAATGGAAGAGTGAGTATTCGAAACCTCACTAATCAGCTTTTTTACGTGAGTGCTGATGACAGGGCGGCTTTTGCTCAAGGTCGCAGCATTCAGTTTGCGCTACGTTTTTTGTTTTAGAGAGTTTGCTTCAAAAGACTTGCTTTAGAGTGCTTGTTTTAACCAGATTGTACTAACTAGACTGCTGCAAGCGAGCCTGTTTTTTCCGATATTTACTTTTCAGCGTGGTGAACAACATTACTATGCCAGTTAACCAAATGACAAAAAGAAGCAAAGCGGCGGGTAGAAACAGGTAAAGCTTAGCACCTTCAAAAAACCAACTCCCGTCGTGGATAGACTCTATGGTGTCGGTACGTCGATACGCTGTTTGCAGCACCGCGCCAGTGTAGGCGTTAAGCTGCACTTCCCAATGATTATTGCCACGTACTTTTATGATGCCTTTGTTCGGTCTAATATCCAGTCTGTCAATGTCTTCCCAGCGCGTTAACTGGGCGTTGGATACGGTTTGGACCGCTTCTAAAATCTGTTGCGAACTTATTATGGTACTGGACGAGTCTGTTGCTTCTTCTAAAGGAGTTTGGCTTACTTTTTGGGTTGGCGGCTGGATCCAGTCTATCTCTTTTTTCACCTGCAGCAGCAGGCCGCTACCAATCACGATGATGACGGGAAGAAAAATACTCAAGGAAATCCACAAGTGAAGATGTCGACTGACTTTTCGTAGTTTGTTGGGCATTCGAATACACATCTGAAACGGGCTAATACTATACTGCATAGGGCTTTCAGAGTAAAAGCGGTAGTCATGCTACTGGCCGCTGAAAACGGCTAAACAACCGCTTTTTAAGCGCTAAGTAAGCGCTAGCCAAATGCCCACACCAATCATTAGTGTGCCCGCTATTCGGTTCACTAACTGCACATTGTCGCTTTGCATTAATAAAGAGCGCATGGTTCGCCCACCTGATGCATAAATTAATAAGCAACTAAACTCTAGCACTAATATGATGGCGATTAAGCTAGCTAACCGATATCTGCTATTGTTATTTTTGGCCCTGTAAGAACTTCTTGCCCGTTGAAAAATAAACAGAACATGCAGAGACCATTATTTGGGTGATAAAATTAAAGTATATATTAATCAGTGATTTATGTTTTTTATGGACCGGCGTTTTTGGATCGCTTGTTGCACCTCTCTAGCTTCATGTTGAGCAAAGTTACATAGTAAGGAGAGCTAAAAGTAAGAGTACATTTTTTCTACAGCACTGCTTTCTCAGGCAGAGCTTTCTCAAGCAGAGCTTCTCTGGAGAGTAGTATTTTGAAGAATTCGGTGAATAGAAAGAAAAGAGGAAAACCTAATTATGAGTAAGACTAAACAATCTAAAGTCGTTGTTATCACGGGGGCATCTAGCGGTATAGGTAAGGCAACGGCCAAATCACTCGTGCAAGAGGGGCATCGCGTTGCGCTAGTTGCAAGAAGTGAAGATAAGCTAAACAGTCTTGTGGAAGAGTTGGGTAGCGAAAATGCGTTTTCAGTAAAGGCCGATGTAAGTGATTTTGACGAAATAGAGAACGCATTTGCCAAAATAAACGAGCACTTCAAAAAAATAGACGTCGTATTCGCCAATGCGGGAACCGGCGCGAGTTCGCCAGGCATTGAAAAAGGCGATGTGAGCGACTGGTCAACTATGCTGGGGGCGAACGTAAATGGTCTTTTATACACAGCAAAAGCAGGGTTACCGTTTCTAAGAGAAAGCACGGGGCATTTCATTCTCACTGGCTCAGTAGCTGGACGCATCGCTCTTAAAGGCTCAGTATATGGCGCTAGCAAGTGGTTCGCTTATGGCTTCGGTCAAAACTTAGCCGAGGAAATGCGTGAATGGGGTGGAAAATGCACAACAATCTGCCCTGGTATGGTAAATACACCATTTTTTGATGAACCTAAAGAAGATAAGTTGGCACCAGAAGATATTGCAGATGCGGTTAATTACGCACTATCAAGCAGCGACAAAGCATGTGTAAGAGAAGTATATGTAATGCCAACGTCATAACTTTTAGTTATTGCAGGTCACGGTTCTAATTATTATTGTCGACGGTTCTATTAATCACTGACCGCTTGGCCTGTTTAATTTACACGCTGAAATATGCACATCGTTTTTCTAGGGCCATCGCTGTAGCAGTAAGTTCTGACACTTTTTCATCGGTTTTTATCGCAGTTGTTGATGTTTCATCGGCAAGCGAGTTCACGCCTACTATTAAATCATTTATTTCTTTTGCAACCGTGGCCTGCTCTTCAGCAGAGGAGGCAATTTGCTGATTCATACTATTGATTGCTTCAGCTGAACCTTTAATTGTTTCAAATGCCTGTTGTGCGCTTTGAGACGCCGCTTGAGTGTTTGCTGCTTCATGCGATGTTTCAGTCATTAACTGAACGGCTTTATCTGATTCTTTCTTAAGGCTAGTGAGCTTTTCTTGAATGTCGTCGGTGCTTTGCTGAGTGCGCGTGGCAAGCGTGCGCACCTCATCGGCAACAACGGCAAAACCGCGACCTTGTTCTCCTGCTCGAGCGGCTTCAATGGCAGCATTCAAAGCAAGTAAATTTGTTTGTTCAGCAATAGCATTTATTGTATTTAAGATGGCGCTCATGCTCTCAGCTTCCTGCGTCAGGCTGTCGATTGACGATGAGACGTTATTAATTTTAGTCACAAGCGTTGTGAGGCTTTGTGCACTTTGCTCGATGGCCTTGCTACCAGAATGGACACTTGAATTTGCATTTTCAGCTGATGTGGCGGCATGTTGCGCATTTTCAGTAACATGCGCAATGGTGACCGTCATTTCTTCCATGGCAACCGCAATTTGGTTTAACGTATCCATTTGTTGCTGTGCGCTCGATGAGGTAGTGGCAGACATATCCGTTAAAGTAGTGGCAAGATGATTGACGTTCAAAGATGCGTTTCGAATATCGCTAATAACCCCTTTAAGTTCTGCCCCCATTTTTGAAAGTGCTTTGTATATGCCATTTTTATCTGATGTATTTGTAGAAATTGAACTCAAATTGCCATCAGCGCATTGATCTGCAATATGCAGAATATCTTTCGGTTCACCACCCACGGTACGCAAGATTTTTTGTGGTAAAAAATAAGATATAGCCAAACAGATAAATGTAGCGACGATAACCAGTATCAATATCACGGTGTTTGATATGACCACTATGTCACTAACTTCAGTGCCCAACTTTTCTTGAATGCGATTAATTCTGGCTGTCGTTGATTTTAGTAAATCGGCTAACTCGGGACCTAGTACGTTGAGTTTGTCGTTGATAATGCTGTCGCGGGCAGAAATTACCGCCTGAGATGGTGATAAGTTGCTGTCATACAGCTGCGATAAAGATTGAAAAGCCTTCTTATACTCGTTGAATTTGCTCTCGATGAGTTGAATATTTCTCTGATTTTGCGGATCGACAAAGTCTCGGCGAGCAATAACAATTTGCTTATCGACAACGGCTGCCCACTGTTCGAAATTTGAGATATGCTCATCGGATTGTTCTGAAAAGTATTTGATCGCTTGTACTCTTGCCATCAGCAAGCCTTCCTGGAGTTCAGAAATAACAGTTGAGTTTGTCGTTTGTATTTGATAATCAGCAAAAGAAAATGAGGTTTTATTCGAGCTAACTAAAGCAGTTGAAGAAATTATCAGCACAATAAGCAGAACAGTAACAAAAGCTATTCTTAATTGTGTTTTTAGGCCAAGTTTACTCACGAGCTTCTCCAAGAAACCTTAGTAGTTATAGGGTTATTTTAATGAGTTATATGCTTAGACTTTAGTCGGAATTTAGCAAGGTGATATTACATTTTTGTTAGAAAAAATGACTTCAGATAATCTCAATGTAGATAGTAAGTCGATACACTTGTGTTAACGCAATGCGAAAGAAGCTTTTTAGAGCAAACATTATGAAGTTGAGCTGTGTAAGAGCACTCGTGCCGCAGCAAAACAGTTCTCGATAGCGCTATATGTATAAAGTCGTTAGCCTGATAACCCTGGCTTTTAGTCCCGTTTTTTCGTTCTTGATCCGTAAATTTCTGTAAGGTGTGGTTACTTTATGCTCAATGTTATTTAAGACGATTAATCCTACAACGTGGCAGGCAAAAGAATGAAAACAGATAAACCTTCTGTAACAATCCCTCAAGAAGCTTTTGATTGGTATGACGAATATGCTCATGGCAACATAGACAGGCGCACATTTTTAACCCGCGTGGCCTCATTGTCCATCGCAGGTTTGTCTGCCGGTGTTATCGGCCGCGCTCTAATCCCTGACTATGCTAAAGCTGAACAAGTGTCCTTTAACGACCCCGCCATTAAAGCAACATACGAAGAGTTTCCATCCCCTGAAGGCCATGGTACTGGAGGCGGGTATTTGGTAGTGCCCACTGAGGCTAGTGCCGAAAGCCTTATGCCGGCGGTTGTTGTGGTGCATGAAAATAGAGGGCTGAACCCCTATATAAAGGACGTTGCAAGACGCTTAGCCATGCAAGGGTTTATTGCATTCGCGCCAGACGCTTTATTTCCCTTAGGAGGTTATCCTGGTAATGATGATGACGGTAGGTCAATGCAGCACAGTCTCGATAGACAAAAAATTGAACACGATTTTATGGCGGCCGCAAAATGGCTAAGTCACTTTGAAAAGACCTCAGACAAGCTTGGTGTGGTTGGTTTTTGCTTCGGCGGATACATTAGTAACCTTTTAGCCGCTACCCTTCCTGATGTGATTGATGCAGCCGTTCCATTTTACGGTACACCTGCAAAAGAAGAGTTACAGGCCCAAGTGAATGGGCCGCTGCTTCTGCATTTTGGCGAGAATGATAAGCGAGTGAATGCAACTTGGCCTGAGTATGAAAAAGTGCTGAAGGCCAATGGGGCTGAGTATACCGCTCATGTTTACGACAAAGCTCAGCATGGCTTTCACAACGACTCAACAAGTCGTTACAGCCCAAAAGATGCCGAACTTGCGTGGCAGCGCACTGTTGATTTCTTCTCTACTCACCTTAAAGCCCCAACAAGTCGGTAAATTAACAAGTCGGTAAATTAACAAGTCGGTAAGCTAATGAGTCGGGAAATTGATACGTCGGTGAGCAAGTAAGCCTGCAATACAAGCTCTTAATGCAAAACGTTTCAAATTCAAAAAAAGCGCCACCATAGGCGCTTTTCTATGTTGAGCATTATGATGATGTTTACAAGCATGGAGATGGCGGTAAAACCTGAACTGAGTTAAACTATACGCATCCCGCATGTACTGCTGCGCGAACTGCTGCAGCTGTTGCATGAGCCGTCATGTTTCGTTGTTATAGACCTACTTGTGCGCTGAGAATGGGTAAGCACCATGCAATGAACTAGTAAAACGTTCTGCTTTAATAAAACGCTTCGCTTGAATATAGCACTGTGCTCAAAAGGCCTTAGCGTAATCAAACACAATAACTACTTCTATCCTTAAAGGTTATCAATCATGTTCCACAACGATGTTCTACGCCGCATTCGCTATGCGCTTGCTATAAACGATACCGCGGCTATCAGTATTTTTAAGCTGATGAATTACGAAATGGACATTGATTACCTTCATAGCATCATGAAAAAAGAGGATGAAGAGGGTTATTTGCCATGTAGAGACAAGATCCTTGCGATGTTTTTGGATGGTTTAATTATCAAAAATCGTGGTAAGCAAGAAGGACAAGCGCCCAAAGTGCTCGGCCTAAAAGAGCGCTTGAGTAATAACGAAATACTGCGAAAAATTCGCATTGCGATGAGTTACAAAGACGAAGATATGATTGCCGTATTGTATATGGCTGATTTCAGGCTGAGCAAAGGCGAGTTGTCAGCACTATTTCGAAAGCCTGATCACCGCAACTACAAAGCGGCCGGCGACCAGGTTGTACGAAATTTATTACAAGGCATGGTAATCAAATATCGCCAAAATACGAAACCTCGCACGTCCAATCAAAATGCATTTGCATCAAAAAGCAAAGGTGGTGTTACGGCTAAGTCTGGCTCGTCTGAAACACAGAAAGCAGGCACTAAAACCCTTAACCTTAAAAACTCAGGCGCTAAAAAACAAATAGTCAAAAAAAAGAGTAATACCTATCGCGTAGATAATAAGCCCGCAGACTCTGTGCGAAGTAAGGACTAGCTCTTCTGCACTAAGCTAGAAGTCGGCAAGGAAATCGATAGATAGCAAAAATGGCGGGCGAGCGGCAGTTGAAAGGTAAGTGTTCAGCGCACATAGTGTTGCTATTAATATGGACAACTAATGTAAAGCGAGGAAGACCCTTATGGCTAAAGCGATAGATACACCGACCAGTAGACATTTCGATAATGCAGACGGGCTTTGCGAAGAAAAAAGCGACGCAACAAGAGGGTTTGTCTTTAATCAAACCATGTTGCGAATTGCTGATCCAAAGCGCACCTTAGACTTTTATACCCGCGTGATGGGTATGACGCTGATAAAGCGACTAGACTTTGAAGAGATGAAGTTTAGTTTGTATTTTCTAGCGGCAGGGGATGACTTTTCGAATATAAGCG
Source organism: Alteromonas sp. P256 (assembly GCF_036864455.1). Taxonomy (NCBI): domain Bacteria; kingdom Pseudomonadati; phylum Pseudomonadota; class Gammaproteobacteria; order Alteromonadales; family Alteromonadaceae; genus Alteromonas; species Alteromonas sp. P256. The sequence continues at coordinate 69,164 of NZ_JAZETM010000004.1, read as the reverse complement.
ATGACGCTGAGAAGCGCACGCAGCAAACCTTCGGTCGCCCTGCGATGTTAGAACTTACTCACAATTGGGACGACACCCCAGAAAATGTGTCTTACCACAACGGTAACAGTGAGCCAAAAGGCTTTGGCCATATTGGTTTTCACGTGCCAGATGCAGAGGCTGCCTGCGAGCGATTTGAAGCCCTTGGCGTACCATTTCAGAAAAAGTTAAATGACGGGGCTATGAAAGGCATTGCGTTTATAAAAGATCCCGACGGCTATTGGATTGAAATTTTTGATGCCAGCAAGGTAGCAGAAACCTGCGCGCCGCATTTAAAAGATTAGAACAGCGCGCTTGATATCTTGTAAGCGTTTTTATGCCGTTTTATAAAAACACTAAAAGGAGCCGCGCTCCTTTTAGTATTCTTTTTACTTTCTCTCTTCGTTAGTCAGCATCGTCAGAAGACAGCTTATAATCAAGCTGCACTAATAACCCTGTTTGCCTTAATGCTTGGCCATTTTGAACCCGCGGCTTATATTGCCACTGCTTGAGAGCGCTACTGGCACTTTTATCGAATACGCCTTCAGGCGACGACTTGACTACCGTTATGTTATCAGTAGCGCCTGTTTCTGTAATATCAAATTGCAACACGACATACCCTTCAGTATTTGTCTTTGCGGCGTCTTCAGGGTAAGTCGGTGAAACGTGAGCTATCGGTGAGGCTTCATTTACCTTCGGCTCATTTGGTACATGGCCATTTCCCTCAGCATGATTTTTCGGCGATGGCGGCATATTGGCCGCAGCAGTATTTGCCATTAGTAATACGCTCAGTGCCACTGCAGCAAATGCCGCTAGTCTGCTTTGCGGAAATTTTTCCTTCATTAACATTAAACGCTTTTTCATGGTGCTTTTTTCTCCAAAGGTAGGGTACAGACTCAATGTCTGCGGGGATTGCTCGGCACACTGCACGAGTGCTTTTGCATAAATAAGTGTCTCCTTATCGCTTTTGTTTGATAGGACTTTGTAGTCGCAGGCTAGCTCTTGGTTAGTTCGAAATGCTTTAAGCGCAATCCAAACGAGAGGGTTGAACCAAAAAAGCGTTATCAAAACGAAGGTAAAACCATTCCACAGATGGTCCATGTGATGCTTGTGGACAGATTCATGCTCGATAATCATTTGCTGTTGCGCTTCACAAAACATGCGCTCAAAGTTCAAGGGCAGCACTATTTTAGGGTTAATAAAGCCAAATAATATGGGGGAACGTGCCTGCAATGAGTAATACACGACGTCACGGTTGATACTTACCTTTTTTAAAGAGGAATTGACGGACAGATAATGAAATAGGGTAATAATGATTATCGCACCGGCTCCTAAAGCCCATAAATAGAATAGTACATTTACGTGTTGCGTTGCCACTGTGGGTGTCGTGTTCACCGTATACTGAGAGATTGAATAGCGTGTTACCAATATACTATTAGTAGGTAAGTTATTGAGTAGTAAAATAGCTGGCACTATTGTCCACAATTTATAGGTAAACAAAGCGCCCATCTTTGCGGTAAATCGCTCTGCTATCAGCATTAAACCAAGGGCAATACTTAAAGCACCTTGTTGTGCTATTAACCATTCAGTCATTGTCTTCTTCCCATTGTGCTATTAACGCTTTTAACTCGTTTACATCATCTTTTGACAATGTTTTCTGGGTTGCAAACCCTGCTACTAATGGTGTGATTTTGCCCTTGAAAAGCTTGCCAACAAAGCTCTCTGTTTCTTGTGCGGTATAGTCTTCTCGAGCGATAAGTGGGTAATACAGATATTGACGCTGCTGTTTTTCAAAACCAATAACGCCCTTTTTTACTAGTCGGCCTAATAAGGTTTTAATTGTTTTCTCATGCCACTCTTTATGACTAGACAAGGTTTGCACCACGTCGCTCGCACTTGCAGGGTTGCGCTCCCACAGTACGTCGAGTACATCAAATTCTGCATTGGAAATATCGGGTTTAGACATGGTCTTGCTCACCTCTACCTTTTCGATTACAACTGTAGTCTTTTATTTAAGATTACACCTGTAATCGCTCTTTGCAAGTTTTTTTAGTTCTTTTTTCACCAATGTAAAAAAAGGGTAGATTAAATCAGCTGAGGTTTGGTGTTACTGGTACAAAAAGAGCGAGTCAGGATTGAAAAGTGTAAAAGAACGAGGGAGAAACGAAAGGGCGAAATAGTCGACATCAATTTATAGCAAGAACTCAAAAACAAATAGCTAATAGGAAAAAGTAAACCTTACATCAATGAACCACGGAAAATGAAAGGTCTGTAGATTCAAGAAACTCACCTAAAATACGAGACTGTTGATTTCCGCGAGGCACCATAACGTAGCACTTAGGCTTTGGCGATACCTCTGAAAGTTCGTACCAGAGACTATCTAGCACGTTCGCATCGTGTTTTAAAAAAGTCTCACCCCAGGTAGTGCTGTAAAGTACATACACATCTTCTACGGTAGGTTTTTGGCGAAGGGTGGGAAAATTAACTAATGCCATGCATGTCTCAATGCGTTCTGGGGCCAGTAGATCCTCTCGCGGCAATGCAGATACCCGTACTGGTGGAAACAACGCGCACAGGTGTTTGAGCAGGTCATTTAGGTCGAGCTCGCTAATTTCGCAGTAGTTGTAATCTAGGTGAATTTTTGTATTCGTGTCCATTATGCGACTGGCAACACACCACACAAGTAGCGCCACTGCATTAGATGCCTGTGAAATTTTTTGCGATTCATCGATAATACCCGACTTGCTCAGCCTATCACCCGCGTAAGCGGTCCATATCTCATCGCCATTCTTAAGTGTTTTCACGGCTATGGTTACGGTAGGACAATATAAACTTTCATCAAATGCTCTGCGAAGAAACTCTACTTTATTGTGTTTTTTACCGTAAAACGTGCTCAACCGGCGACCGAGTACCGTCATGTCTTTTTCATCCATGATTTGGGTTTGGCCATCAAGTTGACTGGAGATACGTCTATAGCATTTCAGTAAAAAGCGATGTATGCGACGACTTAATTGAACACGCTCGTTAAAGTTCCATTGTTGAATATTATCAAGGTGCTCTAATGACCTTCTGCTCCAGCCCCAGCTTTTTGCATAGGCTGCCATAATTCGTCGCTTAAAGTTAGGCGTTTCTCCTTCATACAAGGGCTGACTGAGACTACATCCACATTTAAGGTACAAACATTGCTGCAAAATAAGAATATCTTCTGGTTGGCCATAAGCAGTGTAGTGGGTGATCAGCTCATTGAACATCAGCGCATAGGGGTCAATATCAGTCACTTTTCCTGGCGCTTCAGAGCCCAAGTGAACATGCTTTTTAAGGGTATTGCACAGCGGCTGCTCGCTGCCAATATTGGCCAGATAGACTTCTAACTTTGCCATTTTCAGCAGCGACTTAAATGGCGAGTCCATTGCCTTACCTAACTGCCATATGGCCGCGCCAAATAGCTCGCCGGCATCAAGTTTTTCCAAATGACCTAAATCCATAAACCAATCTAAGTCGGGAGAGCCTCCTTTTTCAAGACTTCCCAAAATGCCGTCGTATTGCTTTATGGTAGATTTTTCTGGCGTTAGCCACCAAAAGGGCACTTTCCCCGCTACAACAATGTTAGTGCTGTAAAACTCCGCTTTTAAAAACAATGCTTGTGCAGAACCAGCACTTTCTCCGTCTGCAACGCCAAAGTCATTGTGTTTTACTTTCTCGATATCAGAGAGAAAAAAGTGGACTTCAGTACCCCATTTTTTATCAGCCCATTGCTCAATTGCTCTTAGTTTTTGAGTTAATAAATCGAGGGATTGGGGAGAAAACTGCTTTCCGTCTACACACACCCAATAGTCAAAATCTGAGGTGTCGGTTTGCGCAATTGTGCCTATGCTGCCCATTAAAACCAGCGAGTCTATGCACCGCTGGCGGGGCCAAATAGATTTAATATCAGCAAATAAGGACTGAAGTGAAGGAAAGCAGCGCGTCAGCGCCATCTCAATATCTTTTCTAAATGAGTAATTGTTGATACCAAATGGCACTAATACATCGTTAGAAGGCGATTCAACATACCCGGGTAATTCGGGGTGATTAACGTGTATTAAAAATGGCAATACATGAAACAGAGGTCTGTTTTCAAGAGGCAATAGACTTAACGCACGCTCTGTTCGTGATTTGTTATATCGCAATACGCGCAGTAACCTTATCGTAAGGTTTTTCTGTAAAGAGAGCGATTTTTGCCCAACCATATCTTAGTCTTTGCCCACTTGCTTTTGCTTGAGGTTTATTGTTTTGTATTTTGTACCAAGCATAGCGCGATTCACTGCCATCTGCTTGTTATTTATCTTTATTGGTTGGGTAGTTTGCAAGAAGTGATTCTACTAGTTCGTTTAGCGCCCGTTGAACGGTAATCGCATCATTTGATTTAATTTCGGTACTGCCCGAGGCACTGTAAACAAAGGTGTTTTCCTTTGTGATGTCTATTTGCAAGTTTTGATATTCTGTAAATTGCTCTCCAACAGGAATGCTAAACACGCTACCTATCGATATTCCGCCCGAACGACCAAATGTGCCGCTGCCTAGGCCTATGTTTAAACGTGTGCCGTCATCTTTAGATTCAACAAAAGGGAAAAAACCGATGAAAACGCCAGCTTCATCCTTTGAAACCTCAGTTAACCCTTTCTCTGTCATTACATTGGCTATGGTTTCTGCAATACTGTTTTCAAGCGTTGAGTTTACGCTGTTTAGCGGTGGCTTCACATGAAAGCTATCAATGCTTTGAAAGTCTTGTGTTTCGTTCAAGCTGATAGACGGTGCGTTAGAAGCACAGCCCGTTAACAAACCACCGAACGCGATCAAACAGAAAAGCAGTTGGATCTTTCCAAGTCGTTCTCTCATCGTTTTATCTCTCATTTTTTGTCGATCGCCTTTTGCCGCTTAAGAAGAGCTTTTGCAATCAGTTGATTACGGTCAGATTATGCCACAAGCCCCTGCGGTTCAGCACCAACAGGATCGCCTATTGCAGCATCAATGGCAACATCTAGGGTAATCACTTATGAATGATTAGACTAATTCATAATTGTTGAAAATTTAAACATCGTTAATACTTCGCTTGTTTTCAACTTCTCGAAATGACTTATGTTCAAACTATTGCTCTCGATGACTGCTTTTATGATGTGCTTCGCCGCCAGTGCAGCGGATGCGCCAAGCGGCGACGTAATGCTGGTGGATAAGACAGAAAAAGTAACGATAACCTGGGCGGTAAACCCCGCACCTCCTTTTCATATATTTGAGGGCAAATATGCGTCACAAGGCATAGGTGACGTAATGCTTAACTCGATAATCGCTCACATGCCAGAAGCAAAACACACTATAGTTCGGATGCCTCACTCAAGAATAAGTAAAAGGGTTGATGCTGATATGAACCTTTGTTTTCCTTGTTTGATTAAAAGGTCCCGAAGTAGCAAGTGGATTTATTCCAACGCAAATGTTGAGTATCTACCTCCTGGTGTCATTGCCCTTCCTGAAACTATTGCGCCTTTTCTGGACAGCGATGGTCGAGTTTCTTTTAAACACTTAGTAGAGAACTCTCAGTTAACATTCGCAAAGCCAGTGGCAAGAAAATATCCCGATGTGATGCAGACGATAGTTGAAAGCGCAAAAGGTAATCCACGTTTTGAAACAATTGCTGGAGCAGACAGTGCTACTAGAGTACTCAACCAATTAAAGTATGGTCGCATTGATTTTACATTGGAGTATCCAGCTATTCTGACATATCTCACGCGTACCGAGGGGGAAAGTAAACTGCAATATTACTACACCACTGAGTTGGGGGAGGCCCCCATACCTGGTGCAGTGGGGTGCACCAACAATGCGTGGGGAGCAAACGTCATAGAGCGTGTGAACGAAGCACTGAATGCCATTGTCGATTCTCCCGACAATAGGGCATCCCAAGCGCTCTGGCTTTCACCCTATTCTCTGCGTGATAAAGCCCCTGCAGTAATAATCTCCTCACATGGCGTAGAGGCCGGTAACGTACCAAATGCCAACCCATGATGGCCGGCCAGCCTGCTCTCGCAAAAGCTGTGTGCAATATTGCGTATTTCAGCATCTTCGTTATTTAGCAGTACACAAGCCTGAAGCGCTATCGCAGTTTGCTCTGTTAACAAACGACTGCGCATTTCCAATGCTTCAGTATTGCTAAACCCTTTAGAGAGTTGCGCAACATACTCATCGAAATGCATATTTTTTCCTTTAGCGCTTTGTAGTTCTGTAAATAACGCTTTCTGTGTTGCTGGTTCTTTTGCCATGGCCCGCAACACATCCAAACATTGCACATTGCCGCTGCCTTCCCAAATTGAGTTTAGTGGCGCTTGGCGGTACAGCCGCGGCATTATGTTTTCTTCCACATAGCCAATACCACCGAGACATTCTTGCGCTTCATTCACAAACGTTGCGGTACGTTTACAAATCCAGTATTTGCCAATAGCCGTGCAAATGCGAGCGAGGGCAGCCTCATGAGGGTTGTTACTGCTTTCATCAACGGCCTTTGCTACTCGCATAGTTAGCGCAGTAGCCGCCGCGCTCTCGATGGTGAGGTCTGCCAACACATTTTGCATGAGAGGCTGATTGATAAGCGTATTGCCAAAAGCGTCTCGGTGGCCAACGTGGTGTGTTGCTTGAACGAGAGCCTGTCTCATAAGAGCACAAGAGCCAATCATGCAGTCGAGTCGGGTGAGCGATACCATATCGATAATCACAGATACACCACGACCTTCTTCGCCAAGTAAATAAGCAGTCGCCTCTTGAAACTCTACTTCTGATGATGCGTTACTCCAATCTCCCAGCTTGTCTTTAAGGCGCTGAATACGAACATGATTTAATTCTCCACTTTCAAGTATTCTAGGAAGAAGGAAGCAGCTCAGACCGCCTTCTGCCTGAGCCAATATAAGGTGGGCATCGCACATTGGCGCAGAATAAAAGAATTTATGTCCGGTAATGGCATAGCTTCCGTCAGTGTGTTTTACAGCCTTGGTAGTGTTACGCCTTACGTCGGAGCCTCCTTGTTTTTCCGTCATGCCCATACCCACAGTAATGCCGTTTTTTTCAAATGCCGGGAGTTCTCGCGGGTCGTACTTCCCGTTTATCAGTTTATCGAGCCAATATTTGGGAAGTTGCGTAGAGTGCCTCATAGCGGGTGCGGCTGCATGAGTCATCGTTAGCGGACAAGTAGTACCTGCATCAGTTTGGCTATGCATATATAAAAGAGCGGCGCGAATGACATGAGCTCCACTTTCTGAGTTGTTTTGCCACGAGTATGAATGAACTTGATGCTCCATGGCCGAGTCCATCAGAGCATGATAGCTTGGATGAAATTCTACCTTGTCAGTTCTGCGTCCATATCGGTCAAACGCGTGCAATATGGGCTTATTTTTGTTGGCAAGTTCACCATGTTCGAACTGCGCGTGACCACTGTATTGGCCGAACTGCTCTAGCAGTGTGGGAACAGAAGCATGATGGTGCTGTCTCACCATACTATGTAGTAGCGGGTCAGCTAGCCAAAGATTGTAAGCAGGGAGCGGATAAGGTTGATTTTCTACCTCATGTGTATGAAATTTGTTTGTTGCTATCATAATATTTGGCCTGGCGGTTGTTCTCTCTTAAACAAGCAATTCGCTAAGAAATGAGCTAGAAAGTTAAGTAAGAAATTACACAAGATAATAAAATAAGTCAAAGTTTGTAATTTTTGATGTTAGATTGCCCTCAATAATTTGTCGTTAAATGGAAAGCTGTGTGAATAAAGCGGAAACTAAAAAGCCAGTTGCAAGAAAATTGCTACTTAAGCTTTTAGGCTCAAGAGCAAAGGTAAAAATAACTGCGTCAAGTGCCGTGCGAGTAGGTCGCCTTTTTGATATCTCTGAAAATAACATCAGAGTCACTATTAACCGTTTACACAGTGCTGGCGTGTTATCGCTTGTCGATAGGGGATATTACCAGCTTGGGAATGAGGGCGTGGAATTTGCGCGAGAGATCAATAGCTGGCGAAATGCAGAAACCTCATTGCTACCTAGCTGGAACGGCGATTGGATAGTGGTGCAAACGCATATGCTTGCTAAAAGTGATAAGAAACAGGCTAGACGGAATGACCGTGCATTAAAAATCCTTGGGTTGAAAAAACTGCTCCCTGATATGTACATCAGACCTGCAAACATTCAAGGTGGTGCCGGTGTGGTTAGAGAAAAGCTGCAGGTATTAGGATTAAGCCAACAGGCAGTGGTTTTTTGCGCATTCGATTTAGATTCAAAGCTACATTCACAAACCCGTAAATTGTGGAATACTGCGGGGTTGGAGAAGCGTTATCAGCAGGGCGTAACTGAACTAAAAGAATCGTTGAATCGCCTGCCAACGCTGTCACTAGAAGACGCCACAAAAGAGTCGTTTGAAATTGGGGACAGTGCACTTCATCAGTTAGTATTTGACCCGTTGTTACCTTCACCATTGATAAATGAATCGCTGCGAAGAGAGTTCGCAGAATTAGTTAGACATTACGACGATACTGGTGCGCAGATTTGGCATCAGTTTTTATCATTAGATAATACCCATTCGCCAGGCTAAAAGAGAAGAAGAGCCAGGGCGAAAACAAGGAATACGTATGTCCACATCTCGTCCATTGTTTAAACATATTCGAAATCACACATCGTTATTTACTGAGCTATCTCAGTATCGCGATACCGCCTTAGATTCCCTCGGATTTGCGAATTACGAGTTTCACAAAGTGCCAAAGTTCATCACCGAGGATGGGCAAAGGCTGACCATTGAGCCTGAGCGCAGCATTGTGTTGCCAAATGTGAAAATGTTAAGCGGTGTTAAAGCAAAGCTAGAAAAACACATACCGTCTTTCAAAATGGTAGAGAACAGCGAAATTGGGTATCGTTATCCCACAGCGGCCCTTGCAAACTTAGATGCCCCTTTTATAAAGCGAATACGTTCAGAGTATTTTCATAAGGTCGATGAGGATCGCAGTATTTGTCGTCCAGTGAATCTATCTTACGGTATTAAAAGTCGAGGAAAAGCTGACAATCGCCAAGAATACGAAGTGTGGATGCCCGACGAGGCACCTGAGCAAAACCCGTTGCCATTACTTATAGAGCGCTACGGAGAAGATTTGCCTAATGACGTTCGTCATTTTGTAGAGCAACCCTCAAAAGTACATGGTTGGATGGGAGTAAAGCGAGCTGCATTTGAGGCGCTTTTTACCGATAAAAAACACTGTGGCGACCTGGTTATTTGTATTGCCATGAGCGTAGATGCTTACAATATTGGTGCAAAACCTGACTTATCGTTTTCGCCTGAGGCAGATAGTTCAATTGCTGTGAGTAATGCTGAACTAGAGTGGGAAGTAGAGGGGTATTATGCGCCACGAGGGTGGCACTTTGATCATGATATGGTTTGGAATGCCATTCAACACACTCTCGAAGCGGTTAATGCGCCGTTGGTAGACATGTACAGCAATACGTTGATACCGATTGCAGAAAGCAAGACCGAGCGGATTTTGTCAACGCTCACTTCTTTAGGCGTTACCCAAGAAGAGATTGACCATTTGAATCTACAACCTTGGGAGTTTTTGCAAACAGAAAGCACACACAGAATGAAGCATAAAGATCCCAACCACTCTGTTAATTTGCTCGGTAGGCTGAACCGCCTTTTCTATCAACCTGAAAATCCACTCCCATCGTTGAACTGGATGCACGACCTTATTAGCTAAATTCAACAAAGGCTGTTGAAGGCGCCCCTTTTATTGAAGAGTCTATCCGTTAAAAAAGCGCGTTTGTTCCCAACAGACCAAGCGCGCCTAATATCTTCGCTATAAAACCGTCAATAGCATTCTCTGGAATTGTAAACAAAACGATAAGCGAGATGCTTTTATGTAAATAACTTTCAGTATTATCGTAATTTGAATGTTTTTTTACTCATTTTTGTAATTAAGTTACATAAAGTGCTTTATTTATCCCTCTTTTTGGTCATAATGTAGTCATTGCTTTCGCGATATCTAATTAAGTTACAAAAATAGGAATACATATGAAACTGTCTACATTTGCAATCTCACTTCTTTTCTCTGTTGCTGCTACTCAGTCTTTTGCTAAAGACGTTCGCTTACAGCCTGTGGATGAAAACATCGAAACAAAAGTGTGTTTAACTGCTGCGAATGAAGGCTATCAGCCTGCGCTTCGCTTAGTGCGCGCGAATGGTTTTGACTCTGATGAATTCAGTGCGTCAGTTCGTTGTAATGGAGAGTCATTAAGAACGTTTGCGTTCATGTACAGAAATAATCAAGTGTCTGAAAATGCTAAGAAAGTTGCTCTAGTGGCTAAAAATAACAATGCCGCATCACAGGCTTGTTTAGAAGCACTCACCATCGGTAAAGACAAAGCGTTAACTAAATATGGTTTGAAAGGTGAGAGCGTGATTTGTAATCGCAAAGACATCGCTGATTTTGTTCGTACCTACAAATCGCAAAATGTAGAAGTTCGCACTGCTGACGAATAACCGTTAGGGTAGCGTTACGAATAAAGGCTATTAGCAATATCAGTTTCAGGGCCCTTTGCTTACAAAGCAAAAGGCCCGCCACTTTATTTTCTTCCTCAAGCCTGTGTGGCTAACTTCTCTCAGCCCATATGGCTCTTGTTCTGCTGAATCGTTTTACTGACTCATTTTATTAGCGCTCAGTCGATAACGTTGTGTTTTTGCGCTTACTTGGCTTCAGAAGAAATTAAATGAAACTCTGTTTGTCTCCCGTCTAAGTAAGACACCGAGCTACCGTCAAAAAACGCATCTTCCTCTAGCATAATCCTGACTTCTTTACCCCAATCTTCAATCATCACAGCGGCATTTAGCTCAACCGAATAAACGGTATTTTCATACATAGGATAGTCGCCTTTTATGGGGATTCCCTCTTGCGCATCCCACATGCCAATGGTTGGTCCTGCTGCATGCCCGTGTAATCCAAGCGGGTGGGTATAAATAGTGGGCTTTATATTCTCTTCTATGGCTTGGGCTCGAGAGCGCTTTAAAATTTCATTACCTGAACGACCTTTCTGGAAATTAGTGGTTAAGATATCTTGCAACCTATTGCCCTTGGTAAGTGCGTCTTTTAGGTACTTAGGCGCATCCGTTTCACCAGGTTTTAAAATGTAGGCATGCTGCTGTTGATCGGTATTTAAGCGCAAATAGGTAATGCCAAAATCAACGTGAATAAGGTCGCCAGGTTGAATAATATTTTGTTCTGGTCGCTTGCTGAAGGCCTTTATCTGATCAAAAGCTTCGCTGTCTGCCCGTTGAATTGACACGGTTGGGTGAAACCAGTTTTTAAGACCTAGCTCGTTGGTTTTGTCTCTCAACCACCACACAACATCATCAGTGGTGGTAACGCCAGGTGTGATCACCGCATTGGAAAATGCAGTCGCAATAAGGTTATGGCCGATTCGCGTCAGTATGGGATAGAACTCCATTTCCATGTCGCTGCGTGTTTCTAGCCACCCAATAGATAGCTTCTCGCCAGATACCACACGGTTTTTGTAGGCTTTCGGTAACGCCGACAAAAACAGGGCTTTTTCAGTAGAGGTCATGCCGTCGGCGAGGGCAAAAGCGTCTGAAGTATTGATGGCAATCTTGCTAGGGTTTCGCTGCTTGATAATGTTGGCGAGTGCTTTGAATTGATTGGGTTGCTCTTCTTTATCCCACGCTTTTTCAAAACTATTAGCAACCGCATAGCGTGCTACGGCTAATCGCTCTAAGGGTTTCCCCTCACCCTGGTCATAGATGACTAACATGGTGTGTCTTCTGGCCGACAGCCAAGTGGACGGGAGCATTGTTTTTAACACCGGATCTTCGTTGTATTCTCGAGACATAATAACCCACATGTCAATATTTTCTCGTCGCATGATGTGAGGTAAAACAGTATCAAAACGTTGAGCGATGATGTTATCAATGACAACGCTTCGCTGCTTCATGGACAATACGTCTTGAGACCACGCGAGGGGCGCTGAAAATAGTAACGATAGAAACACAAACAATAATGGTGAATGTGACAAAAAACTCCTTAATAACGCTCTCATAAATTTCCTTTCATGTGCTAACATTGCTAACGTTTGCAAAAACAAATGTGTATACCAAATTAGCATATTAGTCTTAACAAAGGATTGTAAATGAAACAAATTTGTTGGTTTTTTCTTTTGCTGGTAATTATATCCAGTGACAGCAGAGCAACAACGGACGGTTCAGCTTCTGAGTTATCGCTGCAAGAAGTCAAATGGGGCACAGACGTATGGCCAAATTTTACCGACTCAGATGGGTCTGGTTTTTATCACGAGTTAATAGCTAAGATATTTGCTAAGCCACAATTCTCGTTAAGTGTAGAGTATTTTCCGTGGAAACGAACACTTAAGAACTTAGCAACAGGTGAAATTGATTTTACGGGAGCGCTGCCAAAGACAAGGTCTTTCTATCAGTCTGAATTGCCAGTACTCAGTGAAGATATTAACGCTATTTCACTTCAGATTAATCAGGTTGATTTTCGAGATTTGGCCTCGCAAATAGGCGCTTACAGAGCAGGGTACGAGAGTGATATTTTTTACGCAGCGTTACCCAAAGAGGCGAAAGGAGTATCGGTAGCCAGCGCCGAACAGGCACTTATACTTTTACAGCAAGGCAAGATAGATTATTTTGTCGATTTGCACAGCATTATCGCTCCTATGTTGCTCAAGGAAAACGCTGACGAAAAATTGCCAGTGAAAGTGGAAACAATTGGGCGTTATAAGCTCTATTGGTCCTTTGTCTTTAACGAACGTGGAAAGCAGTTGAAAAGTCACTTCGATGAGCACATTGATAGGCTACGAGCTAATGGTCATCTTCTGGCATTGTATAAGAAGTACAATCTAGACATGCCCGATACAAAGTAGAGAACGCTTAACGTTAAACGTAAGGTATAAAAGCAATACAATGCATCCTCGCAGTTACCACATCGATGGATACCCTATGGCCGCACTTTGCGCCTCATTTTCTCCATTAAAACCCTACATTATCCTCGCTAAAAGTGGCCAGAAGAGTATTGATTTTGCCAATCCTGAGGCTGTTGTTGCATTAAACGCAGCATTGCTGGCGCACTATTACACTGTTAGTCAGTGGCACTTGCCAAAAGGTTACCTTTGTCCACCTATACCCGGGCGCGCAGACTATATTCATGGCATAGCCGATCTTCTCGTTGATTGTTTCGCGGGGCCAGAACCATTGAAAAAACATGCGGGCCACAATCAACCGAATGCAAGTGCATCAAAAAGCGTGAATAACGTAAAAGCGCTGCTTGGCAATAAGGTACGAGGGCTTGATGTAGGGGTAGGTGCTAACGCTATCTATCCCATTATTGGATCGCAAGTTTATGATTGGTCGTTTGTAGGAAGCGATATTGATGAAGTCGCTTTTGATAATGCATCGGCAATAGTGAGAAATAATAGCCCGCTGCAGTCGCGTATTGAGATAAAAAGACAGCTGCACTCTGATAACATATTCGCGGGAATAATTGATGACGATGACCACTTTACGTTTACCATGTGCAACCCTCCGTTTCATAAATCTGCACAGGATGCGCTTACCGGTAGTGCGCGTAAAAATAAAAATTTAGCCGCGAACAGAACAAAGCGCTCGGGCAAAAATACCCGTGCCGAGGCTGGAAAAAAATCACATGCAAAGACGAGTTTGAACTTTGCAGGTCAGGCTAACGAGCTGTGGTGCGAGGGCGGAGAATTAGCGTTCATTCAACGAATGATAAAAGAGAGTGTTGAATTTAAGCGAAACGTCACCTGGTTTACGTGTTTAGTGTCTAAGTCTGAGCATATAAAGCCTATCGAAAAAAGCCTAGGGTATTACCGTGCCACCCAAGTAAGAGTAGTGAACATGGGGCAGGGTAATAAACAAAGTCGGTTTGTTGCCTGGCGCTTTGCATAGCCGCTATTTAATAGCTACTGGTTTGAAACATTGCCGTTTGAAACATTGCCGTTTGAAGCATTGCCGTTTGAAACATTGCCGTTTGAAGCATTGTCATTTGAAAATTAAGATGTCAGTGCAAGTGGACAATTAATTATACCACTTACTGCGTTTACAATTGACATCCTGAAGCTGGTGAACAATTATTCGCCCGTTAACACGCAGTTTATACGGCATACAATATTGAGTTAGAAAATGTTGCATAACTCTTTTTTATTGATTTAGCGTTTACGATAGTTAGCCTACAGTGGGGCCAGATGTTCTCTCGTTTAAATGGGTCTTTACGCTCAAGACACCTACATAGTGTTACTTGTTTATTGCTGATAGTGATTCTGCTTTGTATAAAGTCGATTAATGCGATAGCGTCGGAAGGTTATCGCAGTGAGCGCTGGCAAGTATCAAATGCACAAGCATTGGATAAAGGGCAGCGCATTGTCACTAAAGGTCTCCCCCAAATATCAGTTCATGCTATTGCCCAAGATACCGATGGTTTTTTTTGGTTAGGCACTGAAAATGGATTGGCTCGGTTTGATGGCAGAAAATTTGAAATTTTAAATACCATTAATGAGCCCTCGCTTCCCTCAAATTGGGTTGAGTATCTCTTCGTAGATAATGTAGGAAAGGTATGGATAGCGACCGCCAGCGGCGTAGTGAGTTATTTTAAGGGCACGTTTGATGCAGTTGAATTTGAGCAGTTTCAAGACCGGATAACCTACATTGATCAGTCTGCCGATGGGCAATTATGGTTTTTCGGGACGTCACTGTGGTCACTAGAGAATAATCAGCTAGTCACATCAAGTGCTTTAGAACACGGGAAGCACCCAGAGCAAAACGAGCTGCACTCAAAACAACAGCATCCAAAACAACAGCATCCAGAACAGCTAAACGGGGGGCCACAAGAACAAGCCAAATTCAGCGCTGCAAGCATAGACGGTAACGGCATATGGCTTTTAAACGCAGATAAGACACTCGTTTATTTTGATGCTGCGACGAACGCTACCTGTGAATATCCTCTAACACGTGAGCGAGAATACGCTCAGCTTAAGTCAGCAAATCAACGTGTTTATATCCTTGAAAACAAACGGCTTCGCTCGTTTATACACTCAGCAGACAATTGCTCTCTCACCGAGACTCCCCAGGTTACGTCGTATGAAATACGAAAGCTAATGTTAAACAACAGCGGTCATCCACTTCTTCTTACAATGGACGGCAAGGCATATAACGTAAGCCCAGTAAAAGGCACGCTTGAGGAGTCTTGGGATCAGGTAGTGACGCCGTCTTTGGTGAACGACGTGCTTACGCTGCATCAAAGTGATGAACTCACATTGCTTGGTACGAAGGCTAACGGCCTCGTGCTGCTTTGGCCCTCGGCTATCACTCGACAAGCGGCGGGGCAGTCATTTGCAAAGGCAAGGGTATGGTCATTTTTTGTTGACGATAGTGTGTACGCGGCTTCAAATATGGGAGTGTATAAGCGCATTGATGATGAGCAGTGGCAGGTGGTTATTCCCTCAAGCGCGTTAAACGGAAATGATGCATACAGTTTACTGATTGATAATGGGACAATGTGGGTAGGCACACGCAACGGCTTGTACCGTGTAAATACTGAAAAATCAGCGGTTATGGCGGTAAACGGTTTTGAAGGTTATCAAATAAATACCCTATACAAAGACGCGAATACCCTTTGGTTAGGTACGAATAACGGGCTGTTTAAACAGCAGGGGGAAAACGTTATTGAGGTTACTTATTTTGACTCTCAGTCTGTTCGCAGTATCCATCGCGCTAAAACCGGTTCACTGTGGGTAGGCACAGAGTCAGGACTATACAGCACCGATGTTGATAGTAGTACCGATACTGATAGTAGTACCAATGTTAATAGTAATAGCAGCCCTCAATGGCAACGAGTTAGTATGGCTGGCGTGAGCAGTGCCTTTGTATCGAATATCGCTGAGTCGTCTAATGGACACCTCTTCTTTGCTACTTATGGTGATGGCCTGTTCCAGAAGGATAAGAAAGGCAAATGGACCCAATACACCATTAAAAATGGGCTGCCATTTCAAAATCTGTTCAATATCAATATTGCTGCAAATCAACTTTGGGTTTCAGGCGCAAGCGGTATATTTTCTGTCGACTTATCGGGTCTTTATAAACAGCAAGTACAACGGCATATCGTACTAAGAGACGACGGTACTTTTACATCGAGAAAAGACATTCGGTGTTGTAATGGCGCTGGAAATAATCGAGGCGTCGTTTTTAACAACGAACTCTATTATCCAACATTAGCAGGTGTGCTGTCGGTTGATACTACCAAACGCCAACCAATGCTCTCGCCAGTCGTTATCTCCGGCGTGTATCAAAATGGCGAACGCTTCACCTTTGCCTCTTCAACTATCAAAATCACCAACGAACGTAATTTAGAAGTGGCGTACACCAAGCCAATATTTGCTGGGGAAGAGGTACCGCAATATCGATATAGGCTTACCAAGGGCGACAGTAGCTGGGTGTATGCAGGACAACGAGAGCTGGCTTATTTTACCAACCTACCGTCGGGTGAATTCGTTTTTGAGGTATCTGCGAAAATAGGCAGTGATGAGTGGCTGCCGCCTGCCACGCTTTCGATAAACGTTGCGCCTTACTGGTGGGAAACCTGGTGGGCGCGAGGCGTCGCGGTAATTGTCATTCTCTTTGTTGGATGGCTGTTGTTTTCGGTGCGTACGCGCGCACTAATGAAAAGAAACAATATGCTAGAAAAAATGGTTGAAGAACGCACCCTAGCTTACGAGAGAGTGAATAAAGAGCTAGAGCAAAAAAATGATGCGCTTAGACAGGCGGCCAACACCGACCCACTAACCGGGCTTAGCAACAGAAGAGCGATAAAAGAGTATCTTCCCAAGCTCTTCGACGCTATTAATGTGCGACAAATTGATTATGAAAACGCTGATGGCAAGCATGCAGGTAAAGAAGTATCTGAAGATATTTGCGCATTATTTCTTATAGATTTAGATAACTTTAAACGCATCAATGATGAGTTTGGCCACGACAAAGGCGACAGCGTGCTGACTTACGTCGCAGATGCGATAGAAAGTGTCAGTCGACCGGAGGATTGTCTGTTGCGATGGGGCGGAGAAGAATTCTTACTCATTGTTCCTACCATTAAAAAGCAAAGCTTTAAGGCGCTTAACGACAGGCTTCATGCTGCGCTCACCAACTTGCATTATAAGCTCGGCTTGCATTCGCCGTTAACCATGTCCATGGGCGCCATTTGGCTTCCGTGGGAAAAATCTCAAACCGACTTACATCAGTGGGAGCACTCCATGCTGTTAACCGATTTGGCGCTGTATAGAGTAAAAGAAACCGGTCGTAATGGCACCGCTTTTGTTCACACAACAACAGGGCTAGGTGATTGGCTTAATTGGTCAAAAGAAGGCATTGAAAAAGCAGAGAAACAGGCAGTGATAACGATAGAACGCATTTAGCGTTACCACTGCTTAACGTTTGAGTTAGCCTTGCATTTTGGCAATGGTGTCTTTTCTAAGCTGTATTTTTGATTCGGCAAAAGCAGCGCGAGGAAGCATTTTGAGCTTTTCAGCATAACCAAGTGCAGTGCGAAGCACTTGATCTTGAGGTACAGCCGCGTCTAAAAAGCCCGCCTTTACCGCGTCTTTACCCTCAAATATACGAGAAAATAGTAACGCTTCGGTTTGTGATGTGAGTGCCAACCTTGCTTTGGCGAGCTCCATACCAAATGCGGGCAGCACCATGCCAATGGCCGTTTCGTTTAGCCCATATTTTGTGCCGCCATCTTTGCCTATACGCAAATCTGCTGCCATTAGCATGATAGCGCCTAATGCAATACTATGGCCCTCTGCTGCAACAATCACCGGCAGTGGAAAACCGTACAAGCGTACTATAAGGTCTGCACCAGCTTGAACAAGCCTATGCTGCTCCGCTTTATCATCGCCTTTCATCACAGAAAGGTCGAAACCGCCACAGAATTTTCCCTCGCCGCCATGAAATACAACAGCGTTTGCATTGTTTTCTGCTTCATCAAGTGCAGTATTAAATTTCTCTATTAAATCAAAGCCCACCGCATTTACTTTGCCGTCGTCAAAGGTGATTACTGCAATGTCGTTCTCAATGTTAAAATCGAAAGCCATAAGTGTTATGCCCTTTACATATTACGTAAACTGGTATTACCAGAACCTGCATTGAGCATACGTTGCATCGAGTTGCTAATCAAATGCTTCATTTTCATAAATGTCTTGTACCAAAGACGTAATCACTTTTTTTTTTGTATCGACGCTGTCTTCGTCGTGCCTTTGCACCATTGGCTCTCCACTGAGCACGCTTATCGACTACCACGTCTTCCAAATCTTCTGCTCGATGAATTCTTGATGCATCTTTTGGTGATGTTCTTTGCGGCATAGTTTCCCTTAGTCAAATACAAATTCAGAGCTTAAAAATCGAACTTAGCTTGCTTGTTTCTCCAAGCCTTCGATTGATTATTTAAGGTGGTTAGGCACACTTGGTTATTTGCTATCTTTTCGCACAGTGCTTTTGCTGCTAGCGCTTGTTCTAAAGACAGGTTTTTATAAGCAGGAGATGGAATAACGTCATACCATGGTGCTTGGCAAATAGTGTCTAGCACCACCCTTTGAAAGCAATGGTCGTTATGTATGGGCCATGTGACAAGTCGATTTGCCGACTTAATTGATAGGCGATTTAATGACTTGGCCATCGTTGGCAATATAGTTTTGGTGTATTGCAAATACGATTCTATTGCCACAGAGCGCTCAGAATTTTCTGTGTTTTCGCTATTTGTGGTCGCTGGCGAGTCATTGTTGCGGTTTATAGCAGTCATAGTAGGTATTAGCTTTCCGGCTTTTTACAGGTTACTTGGAACAAATAGTCACAATCCGTTTCAACGATATTTTCACGATTTCTTATGACACCTCTTTCGCGCTATAACTAAAAATTTGTGCTTGGTTTGGTAAGAATACAAAAAAACAGCCTCTTACAGTGTTACATCTGTTTAAGACAGAGGTGGAATGAGTTAGTCACATAGCAAAGACATTTCAAGGGGGTAAGAAATCGGCAAATTTAAAAGTGCCCCCATTCTCACCTTGAGTTTTTACCCATATAACTTAAACTTGCGCCCACAAGCGGCGCACCTATTCTAGATGGTGTGACAATTTTAGACTCTGGAGCATACGTTAATGAAGCTAAGCGATGTGAAAAAGCTACACCAAAAAAAGTATCGAACTCAGTTCGGTTATTATTTGGTGGAAGGTGAACATCTGTTCTTAGAGTTATTGAAGTCGGCGCCTAAAAGCGCGGTGGCGGTATACGTTACTCCAGAATATGAAGCCTGGATTGACTCTGCAAAGGCAGAATATGCGCCATTGCTTAGCGATGATGTCATCCAGGTTCAAACAGTCACCTCAGTGCAAATGCAGCAAATAAGCGATACAAAATCACCTCAGGGGATTATCGCGAGGGTGCCGCTTCCTTCGATGCTTAATGAAGAGGAGCAGCGGCACACGGCATCAGCTGAAGAGCAGATGCAAAA
This sequence comes from Alteromonas sp. P256, assembly GCF_036864455.1. Classification (NCBI taxonomy): domain Bacteria; kingdom Pseudomonadati; phylum Pseudomonadota; class Gammaproteobacteria; order Alteromonadales; family Alteromonadaceae; genus Alteromonas; species Alteromonas sp. P256. Next base: position 49,558 of record NZ_JAZETM010000004.1, on the reverse strand, counting down.
GTCGGCAAGTAGCGCCACTTCAAAGCGCTGTATTTATCTTTATGAGGTACAAGACCCCGGCAACCTTGGTACAATACTGAGGACGCTTGCATGGTTTGGTGAGTTTAAGTTGTTGCTAAGCCCTAACAGTGTCGACCCGTTTAATTCTAAAGTGGTGAGGTCGAGCATGGGAGCAATCTTTCACGCTGATATGGAGCTTAATGTTCCACTTGAAAGCTTAACATCACGATTTTCTCAGTTCGCTTATTTGGACATGCACGGGCAAGAGGTAAAATCAGACAGCTTTGCTCACTTCGAATGTTACCTTTTTGGCAATGAAGCACGTGGCGTACCTACTGAGGATGTAAAGCGTCTAAACGCTACTGCATTTACAATACCGGGCAGTGGTAAAATAGACTCGTTGAACCTTGCTAGTGCGGTGAATATTTGTGCTTACGAGCTATCATGTTAACTAAACGTCATAGCACGACCACGATTTTCGATTAATTTTGTTTGCATTCATTGTTACTTATATTTTTTCAGCCCTCAATAAACACATAGGAATAACGCATGGCTCTTCAGTGGTTTCCCGGTCATATGCACAAAGCGCTCAAAGAAATAAAAGAGTCGCTCAGCCAGGTAGACATACTTATCGAAGTGCTTGATGCACGCATTCCTTTTTCCAGTGAAAACCCTGAAATTGCAAAAATACGCGGCGATAAACCCTGTATTAAAATCTTGAATAAGTATGACTTAGCCGACCCAGAAATTACGGCCCGTTGGCAAGAAAGCTTAGAAAAAGAGCGCGGCGTTAAAACCATTACTACATCAAGCGATAATCCGGGTAACAGCAAACAGCTTATGCAGCTTATCCGCAGCATATGCTCGCATAAAGATGGCCAGGCTAAAGTGATTAAAGCGATGATCACTGGTATTCCAAACGTTGGAAAATCTACGCTTATTAACATTCTTGCCGATCGAATTATCGCAAAAACAGGTAACGAGCCTGCCGTCACAAAAAGTCAGCAGCGTATAAATTTAGGAAGCGGTATTATTTTGTTCGATACCCCGGGGGTGCTGTGGCCGAAACTTGAAAACCCACACTCCATCTATCGTTTAGCCTCCTCTGGTGCGGTAAAAAACACGGCCATGGAATACGATGACGTTGGTTTTTTTGCCGCCGACTACTTAATAAAGGCTTACCCTGACGTTTTAAAAGAGCGATATAAGCTTGATGAACTGCCAGATACAGAGATTGAGTTTCTAGAAGCGGCGGCAAAAAGTCGTGGTGCCATCATGGCCGGTGGGCGCGTAAATCTGCATAAAATTTGTGAAATACTGTTAAAAGAACTTCAATCTGGCAAGTTAGGTCGCATAACTCTTGAAACGCCTGAAATGCTTGTGGCAGAACAAATGGAGATAGAAGAAGCGGCTAAGAAAAAAGCCGAGGCAAAGGCCAAGCGTAAACAGAAATTCAAAACGGGCTCTTTAACGCCTGACAAAAAAGACCGAAAAGAAAAGCGTGAAGAGAAGCGTGAGGAGCAAAGTCGCCGCATGAAAAAGTCTAAATAAACAAACCTGTTTTTACGCGTTTTTAAAAACTTTCATTTTTTTGCATCCAATCTGAAACGCAAGTCGTTTGGTTTACATGTTGTTAACAAGTCGGGTGGGTTTCGCCGTTGTTCGACAGCATGTAAACTTAAACAACAGGATGCCAAAAATGAAAACACGCCCATCACTTGTACCCGCATTAACACTGCTCTCTTTAAGTATTACCTCCCACTTTGCACTAGCCGATCGCAATAAAGGAAAGGTGCCCATTGTCACCCCCGAATGTGTGAACGAACAAATATGTAAACAAAAAGGACTATTTACCAATCCATTTGAAGAGCCGCTAGTGACTGGTGAGTTTGCCGATCAAAACAATACCAATATTAAAAACCCCCTTAATAACTACCCTGACAATGGAAAGTGCGAAGAGAATGATGAAGGGGTATTAAAGTGTAAACCTGCAGCGGGAAGTTTGGCACTTCTCAATGATGGCCGTATTTTGTATTTCAATGCCCTTGAGGGTACAGAAAACATTGAATACAACGCGCTTCTAGAAATTGGTTCAGCAATTGTAAACGATCAAACACGCGTGCTGACTATGAAAAACGGCAGCGCGAGTTGGATTGCCCCGTCGCCTGTTGATGCGGGGGCCAATCCTGATGGCAACGACTCAGAAACCCTTATCGGTGACATTTCAGGTTTTCTCGGCAATCCTATTGATATCGATTTAGGCACGGATGACGATAGAACTAACAACGATGGCGCGCTCTTTTGTGCAGATTTAGTAGGGTTGCCAAACGGCGAACTGATGGCGGTTGGCGGCACCGATTATTACCATGAACCTGGAGTGAACACCGAGCTTTTAGGTCAGCCGATTAACTTTGGCTTGTCTGAGTTAGAAGGCCTTAAAAATAGCCGAATTTTTAATCCTGACGATAATAGCTGGCGTAAAACCGGTGATATGAATTTTGGTCGCTGGTACCCAAGCACGGTGTCACTGGCAAACGGTAACGTATTTGTAGCCAGTGGCGTTACTAAGCTCGTAAAGCCAGTGTATTTAACGCGCCCTGAGACATCAGGTAGAAACGTAACGGTAACCGAAACCTACGATACCTCATGCGGAGAGTGGACAGACAATGGGGCTTTAGCTGAGCGCTCGTTGCCTCTATACCCACGCCTACACCTTTTGCCCAATGGGCATGTTTTCTACAACGGTGGCGGACAAGCATTTAACCCCTTCGGGCAAGGCTACGACCAAGCGTTGTGGAATATTGTTGCAGCTTACGATCCTAAGTCGCAAACTTGGGCCGATTTAGGGTTTGCTGGCTTACCGTTGCATTTAAGCGAAGCGGGCTTGGGCGACTTAACCAGCTTACTCAATATTACCAACACTGAAGCTGATAAATCACTCAGCGGGCTGCTTAGCGGCTTAACTGAAGAGTTTATTGCCAATCCTTTTGACGCTCTAGCACCTATTATTGACGACCCATCCAAGCTAGCAGACGTGCAGTCTGTATTAGGCGCAGGTTTCAGAGGCTCCACATTTTCTATGATGATGCCACTTAAGCCCGATGAAAATGGCAAGTACAGCAAGGCAGAGTTTTTAACTGCTGGTGGCGTACTATCTGGCGTTGCAGCCACTAGCCCTGGGCTTTACTTGGGCACAAACCTAGCGCGAATCGACTCTGTAACCATCGAGGGAGAAACCATGCTGTATGACTCTCGCTCGACAGGGAGTTTGTCACAAGGTCGCTGGTATGGCACAGGTGTGTTACTGCCGACTGGTGAAGTGCTAGTGGTATCAGGTGCTGACAGAGACGAGGTGGTACTTCCTGGTACTGGAGTGCCGATTTTACAGGCTGAAATATTCGACCCTGAAACCGAAACCTTTAGAAAGGTTGCAAAACAAAACCGCCCACGAACTTATCATAACTCAGCAGCGTTACTGCCTGATGGAAGTGTATTAATTGGTGGTCATGCCCCCATTAATACTGCTTATGCGTACAGCGTAACGTTGCCGGGCTTCTCACCTAATGACGGACGTGACCCTTCCTTTGAAATCTACAAGCCGCCCTACATGTTTGGCGATCGCCCTTCAATTGGAAAAAGAAGGAAGTCTGTGCACGTAGGTGAGCGATTAAAAATTAGACTTAAAAACAGTGACAAAGCAACGAAAGCGATGAACAAGCGAATTGAATCGGTTGTGCTAGTGCGACTCACTAATATTACACACCTTATCGACGGTGACCAACGAAGCGTAGAGTTACCTATTGTGCGTCATAGAAGCGGCAGAATTGTAGTGCAAATGCCTAAAGAGCAGGCCGTCGTGCCGCCTGGCGATTATATGCTGTTTGTCAACGCACGAGATGATGAAGGTAACTTGGTTCCTTCTGAATCAAAGCCCATTAGCGTTACCGGTGCACTATCTAACGTATGTCGATAGGGGGGATTATGAAACTACGTCTAATAAGCTTATTGCTCATTGTGTTTTCTCAGGCTATCTATGCGCACGGCAGCAGCAAGGTGGATGGAGAATGGCAACCAGTGCTAAACGCTAGCAAAAATAGTCATGTTGTAACGCAAATACAAAGCTCACCATTGGGCAACGAAATTCTTATTGCTTACTCGGGTGAAGGAAGGTTGGAGGTTCTTGCACAGGACAATACTCCGTTTATTCGTATCACTAAGCAAGGAGTGTTTGCAAATTGGGATCACCCGATGTGGTTTAAGGTTCAAACTGCGGGCCCAAGACCTCTACCTGAGTGGGTGAAAGATGGGAATATAGAGGCAAAATGGACTCAAGTTAGTAAAAATAACTATTATGGTTGGTACGATCAACGGCTGGTTAAAAGTGATGAACATGCCGATGAGTGGCAAATAGGCATTGCAGTAGATGGCGAGCGTGAGATGATTGATGGCTATTTCAAATCGCTAAACCCACCAGAAACACGCACGTTGGTAACACTAGATAACAGTGCTACGCCTATTGCCAACCTCAGCGCCATGATCATACCTGGCGTCGATAGTGCGATTAGAGTGAGTTATACCGGGGACCACCATATGGTGGTTCTCGATGAGCAAGATGAGCCAATGCTTCGATTTGGCCCAAAAGGTGTTGAAGCTAATACCTCAAGTACAGGTTGGAAAGCGTTGGGAAGGAAGCCTTATGGTGCAGCGGTTACTGATATTGAGTCTAAAAATACAGAGGCTTCTGATACTAAAAATAGCTGGGTTTTACTGTCATCCCACGCGGCGTACACGTGGCCAGACAGCCGAATTCAGTCTGACGAAACGGGCGATAGCTGGGCAATTCCCGTTTTTTGTCATTCAGATAAAGTCGTAAAAAATATTGAAGGTGGCTGGTTAGAAGTGGCACAACGGTAGCATTAATAAATGCACTCGATGGCCTAAAAAAAGTCATGAGATTACGTATAGAAAGTTAAACGTAAATCATACGTAAAGCTAATAGTGTGTTTACGCGTTTTGTTTTACCCTATCGGCAATATCAATTATTAGGGAAAAATTATGAAACGTGTATACGCGCTTGCTTTAGCTTCCATGCTAGTTGTTGCACCACAGGTACAGGCAGAAGGTTGGCTAGATTCAGTCAAAGATTTTTTAGGACTGGCCGCAGAAGGCGAAGAAGTGACGGGCCCAACAATTGAAGGAATGATGACGTCAGTTGAAGATGCAACGGGTATGACTTCTGAGCAAGTTAAGGGAAGTTTAGCTGCGCTATTTAGCTATGCTGAAAAAAATATCTCGGCAGAGCAAATCAACACGCTTAAATCAAAGCTGCCTAATTTAGACAGCCTACTTGCTGCGGCACCTGATGTGAGTGAGGTGAGCAGTAAAGGCTCTCTTGGTGGCTTGCTTGATAAGGCGGCTGGATACAGCGAATCTTTTTCAAATATGAATGAATTGAAAAAGCAATTTGACGCCTTAGGTCTCGATACTCAGCAAATTGCGCAAATCGTTGAGAGCGTTAAGGCTTACCTTGATACGGAAGAGGGGCAAGAGCTCAAGACCGTGCTAATGGATGGGTTATCATCGTTTAAAGCACCGTAAGCCAGCGCTTGCAAGGGTAAGCACGTCCTAGCGCGTGCAAAGATAGGCATGTTAGGGTATGTTTAAAAAGAACGAGCGTAATGCTCGTTTTTTTATTCTTGTTAGACAGGTTATAACAATGACAATCTGTATCACTGAGCAACGAATACAGTAGCTAATTCAGAAGTTTACTTAATAGCTAATTCAATAGCTAATTCAATAGCTAATTCAATAGCTAGGTTCAGTTCACCTATCAACGACGAGGGAATGCAATGAATAATGTGCAACTATTCGACCGCGCCGCTTTCGCCGCATTGAAAAATGAGGCTGCAAAAAGCCCGCGTAAACGGGCAAACTTAAATGTACATCAGTCTTTTGATGATATCGTGCAGCGCTTATTCATTGCTATGCTTCCCGACTCTTATGTCAGGCCTCACCAGCATATTCAGCGCCATAAGTGGGAGTTTTTTATGGTAGTTGAAGGAGCATTGGACTTATTATTTTTCGACGAGCACGGTGTGATGACCAACCGTATTACCTTGAAAGCAGGTGGGGAATGTACAGGGTTGGAGATTCCGCCAAACACCTGGCATGCCACGGTATGTTTTGAGCCTGTGGTCTTTATGGAAGTAAAGCAAGGCCCTTACGATGTCACCGAAGATAAGGGCTTTGCACCTTGGTCACCCGAAGAGGGCAGTGCAGAGGTGCCTGCATTTTTAACTAAGCTAAAAAGCGCGAATATTGGCACTGCATTTTAAGAGATAGAGAGAGCGCTGCAGCAGCTCAAAGACGATCTTATCCACTTTCCTTTTAGGAAAGCGGTTGTTATTGCCAGTAGCGATGGTATGTTTAACTATAAGTGTTATCCAAGCCACTATATCGCATCCACAACGATGCAGATGAGCTTGTTGTTGATTACACATAGAAATATCTAGTGAGCACAAACTCACTCAGTGGCAATAGTGTGCTTACTAGGTTAGAAGCCAGAAAATAGTTTTTTAAAGCCAAAGACATAAGAGAGTTATCATGCAAAACGTTTCACTATCTTATTTTTATAATTTTATCTACTGACCGCACCTGACGCGTGTTGTTCAGGGGCAAGTATTCGCTTCTGGGCATAGGTAAGAACGTTTTGCAAAAGCCCAGAAGGTGTGAACTAACTGGGCTTTTTTAATGCCCTCAATTTTTCGGTAATAACAAATGAAAGAACTTACATTAGGCGACATCAGAAAACAGCATCGAGTTAAACAAGAAGTGGTGGCCATGGCATTATCGGTGACAGCATCGGGGGTCAGTAAACTTGAATCTAAACGCATTCAAGATGTGTCTTTGCAACGAGCGGCTGCGTATTTAGCTGCCGTTGGCGGAAGTTTAACCATAGAGGTGACTTTACCCGATGGCGGAACACTGGATGTTGCGTAAACCGCGACAGAGCATGCGATAACATTTACTATAGTATGACGTTGATTATCTATTTAGGAATTCATTATGGCTGTTCATGAAATTACGCACCCTCTTATTGCTCATAAATTAGGATTAATGCGAAATGCTACTATCAGCAGTAAAGACTTTCGCGAATTGGCGTCAGAAGTAGGTAACCTATTAACTTATGAGGCAACGCGAACGCTACCTACCGAACGCGCGACTATTGAAAGCTGGTCTGGTGACAATGTTGAAGTAAAGCAGATCAAAGGCAAAAAGATTACTGTGGTGCCAATTTTGCGCGCCGGCTTAGGTATGCTAGAAGGGGTGTTAGAGCTTATCCCTAATGCCAAAATTAGTGTAGTAGGACTGTATCGAGACGAAGAGACTCTTCAACCAGTTGCTTACTTCGATAAGGTGGTAAAAAATATTGATGAGCGGACGGCACTTATTGTCGACCCCATGCTGGCCACTGGCGGCACCTTAATTTCTACTATCGATTTGCTCAAAGAAAAAGGGTGCAAAAATATCATGGGATTGTTCTTAGTGGCTGCACCAGAGGGTATTCGCAGCGTGGTAGATAAGCACCCTGATGTTGATATTTTTACCGCGGCTATTGATGAGCGTCTTGATGAGAGTGGTTACATCTTGCCGGGTTTAGGCGATGCCGGAGATAAAATATTTGGTACTCGGTAGGGCTCATCTGACGTTTCAACTTTTGTTTAAGTTTATGGAAAATATTTAAGTTTTGGTTATGAATCCGTTAATTTGGTTGGGTTAAACGTTTAAGTTAATGTTAGTATTGTGCGAAGCCCTGCTCGATAAGGTGCCATAGCAGTTATCGATTAAGATTCGCACAGTGAGTTACTTACAATGAATAAGACTAAGTTAACGCTTAAAGATGTCGCACAACAACTTGGCGTATCAACCGCTACTATTTCAAATGCTTTTAATCGCCCCGATCAATTATCAAAAGGGAAACGAGAAGAAATACTCGCCCAGTGCGAACGCATAGGCTATTCAGGGCCAAACAAGGCTGCGCAAATTTTACGTAAGGGCACGTCAAACATTGTTGCTCTTGTGCTTGCAGACAGCATTGCCTATATGGTGAGCGACCCGGTAGCCAGTACGTTTATCAAAGGGGTGTCCACAACACTTCAGCAACAGGGCAAGCACCTGCTTCTCTACGCCGGTGATTCAAACAGTATTTTAGATGTAGTAGACTTTGTGGATGGATTTATCTGCTATGGCGCACCGCGTAATTATAAACTAGCGCAAGAAATTGCAGCCCAGTCTAAGCCCGCCATTACTGTGGATTTTGATATCGATGATGTGCCTTCAATTAACATTGATAACGAAAACGCGGCGTATGAAGTAGCCAAAGCTGCAATCGATGAAAATGACATTGTTGCTATACTTGGTTTGCGGTTAATTGACTCACCGACTACCTGCAGAATTTATGATAGTCCGTTGATTGATGTGAACAGTTCAATCTCACATCGTCGTTTAGATGGCTACGTGCGCGCTGCAAAAGAGCTGGGCATTGAGATAAACAATGAATGGATTTGGCACCTTCCCGAGAGTGACAGAAGCTACGCCCGACAAGCAGCGAAAGAAGTGCTTATGAGCTCGCCGCGACCTAATACGGTGCTATGCATGAGTGATATCATTGCTTTAGAGCTGCTTCACAGCGCATTAGCTATGGGCATTGATGTGCCAAACGAACTCAAAATTACAGGTTTTGATGGCATTGAGGAGGCGGATAGAGCTAGGCCACATTTAACAACTGTGTGTCAGTCTAGTGTTGCCAAGGGTGAGGCCGCCGCCAAAGCGTTGCTCGCCGGTGAGGAACGCAAGCAAATACTGCCCTTTGATTTAAAGCTGGGCGAAACCATTCTCAGCTAATTATGCTAAAACCTTTGCTAATTTCATTTATTTATAATTAGTTCACGGTATCGGTATGTCCAAGCATTTCGAGCACGCTCAAGCGTTCCAAACCAGTTCCTTGAAGTGCTTGCGGCACATAGACTCATAGGTGTCGTTTCCGCCTATTTGAACTTGGTCTCCACCTGTAACAGCGTTGCCTTGTTCGTCCAGTCTTACCACAAAATTCGCTTTTCGACCGCAATGGCAGACGGTTTTTAGTTCGAACAGTTTATCGGCCCACGCAAGAAGATAATGACTGCCCTCAAAGGTTTCACCTAAGAAGTCTGTGCGCAACCCATAAGCCAGCACTGGCACATCAAGTTCATCAACGACTTCGACCAATTGGCGAACCTGCTTTTTAGTAAGAAACTGTGCTTCATCAATAAAAATACAGTCGAGAGGACGTTCTTGTTCATCTTGTTTAATTGAGGCGAATAAATCATCGCCTTTGCTGTAAAGTTTTGCATCAGCCTGCAAACCAATTCGAGAGGTCACTTTTCCAATGCCATAACGATCATCAAGCCCAGCAGTATAAATAATTGAGTGCATACCGCGCTCGCGGTAGTTATAGGCAGATTGAAGAAGAGAAGTGGATTTTCCTGCATTCATCGCAGAATAATAAAAATAAAGTTGTGCCATGGTGATTAATTTTTTTCGTTATACCAGTGTTTTAAATCTTCAAGCTTCATGGGTTTAGCGAAATAGAAACCTTGTAGATAATCTGTGCCCAGCATTGCTAAATGCTTAAATTGCTGCTCTGTTTCGATGCCTTCAGCTATGGTTTCACAGCCGAACTCTCTCGCTATTAATAGCGTCGCCCGTATTATGGTATCACTCTCTTCAGATGTATTCTTTACAAAAGACCTGTCTATTTTTATAAAATTAAATGGCATGGTTTGAAGTCGAGAGAGTGACGAGAAACCTGTTCCGAAATCGTCGATAGATACCTTTATGCCTTGACTTACCAATGCTTGCAGTCTTTTTGTTACTAATTCCTCATCGTTTGCGAAAACGCTCTCGGTAATTTCCAACGATAACCGCGACGGTGTTACTTGCGTGGTTTGAAGTACATTATCTAAAATCTTTATAAATTCATCATCTAACAATTGTGCTATTGACACATTGACAGACAAGCATAGTGTCTCAAACCCATGCCAGTGTGATAAATCGATTAACGCGCGATTAAGTACCCAAGCGCCTATTTCTGGCATCATCCCTGAGCGCTCCGCAAGGGGGATAAAGACATCTGGTGTAATATTTTCTCCGTCACAGTGCCATCGTAGCAGCGCTTCGACAGACGATAACCTTGCTGTTTTTACACTTATAATAGGTTGATAGTGCACACATAACTCGTCATTATCTATAGCGCTTCGCAGACGTTCGCATAAATACTGCTCGCGTTTTACCACATTGTGCAGTGCTTCATTGAATACGCCAACAGAACCCCTTTGCTTGCGTTTTTGGTCATACATAGTGAGGTCGGCGTGCTGAATTAAATCCATATCGTTTTCACCATGTTCTGGAAACATGGCAATGCCAATAGTAGCGTCTAAGGTAATTTGATTTTTATTCGCTGTGACTGGAATGGTAATACCACTTCGCATCGCATGAGCAACAGTTTTTGCAGTGTCTACAGTTACATAGGGAAGAAGTGCAACAAACTCATCACCACCCCATCGTGCAAGGTGGTTGGTTTCACAATATTTGCTGAGCCGTTGCGCTATTTCAGTCAGTACGATGTCACCTATTTTATGACCTAAGCTATCGTTCACTTGCTTAAACCCATCTAAGTCTACAAACAAAACGGCAAATGTTCCGTCCACTGCCTTTGTTTTTTCAAGCAATGGATTCATATGTTTCAGCAAACCGTTTCTATTCAGGAGGCTTGTAAGTGGGTCGTGATTAGATAAACGAAAAAGATCTTCGGTACGCTTTTGTACCTTCATTTCTAAACTGCCGTTAACGTCATCAAGTCGCTGATTTGTGTTACGCAAAAGCTGATTCACTCTATCAGTTTGCTGGCGTTCTCGCTTCATTTGCTCTACCAGCATCAAATTCTTAGCTTTGAGTTGAACCGTGTTTATGAAGAAATTGTTGTACCTAAACGCACTAGTAAAAAGGCCAACCCAAAAAACGATGCCGAAAACACCAAGAACAAAAAATTCATCATCATTAAACAGCGCGCATATAGATATAGGAAGTATTAATACTGTTCCGTAAAAGACCACTAATATTTTGCTGGGCGCGAGAAACGTACTTCCTCCAGCTGCCATATTGGCAATGACCACCATGGTAACGGCAAGCTCAATCATTCCCATCGAACTGTAGAGAAGGGTAGTATAAAGAGCCCAAATAGTGCCTGTTGTAATTAAGCCTACAGAAAAACGCAGTAGAGCGGGTGTTGGGGTAAACTCGGTGCCTCGAAGTCTTTTGCGCCAGTAGAAGGAATCTACCCATCGAGCAAAAAGTGTGACGGCCATTGCAAACAACAGCGAAATTTTTATTTTTGACACTGATGGGTCGGTGGGCTGAAAAAAGAATATAAGCCCGGAAAACAAAAATGCTGTCATGACTAGGCTGACAGCGGAGTTTTCCATGAGCATGTTCACTGTATCCCTGTCTACGCTCTCTTTAGGTATATCATCATCGTAAAGATGCAAAGTAGGCGCCTCTTTTCATTGCTAATGTATAGATTATTAATAACGTATAGATAACTAATAACGTATAGATAACTACACTATAAATTTTTTTACTGTATAAATAGGTACAGCATCAATTGTTACTGCTTATGGCTGCGTGGAAAGTATCAATGCTTATTGATAAATATAACCCATTCTCTCCGGTTTTCCGCTTCCTCTTTACAATGACTTATACATGACAATTAGAATCCCGAATTCGGATAGCACGTTCATCACTTGTTAACACTATCAACCAATTATTTTTAACTATTAGTTAATAGCATAGATAAAAACGTAAACCGCAGGGCTAGTTTTAACTCATTTAGACGCTATGTACTATGCTTTCATCTATTGTAAGAGTAAAGCACGTGGCGCAAGCCTTCACTGAACAAGGGTTTTGTATTCTTTCTTAAACGTTTAAATTTTCTGTTTGTGCTAGACGTTTGTTGGTTAAGTTATCATAAATTCTGTAAATTAAATGTTCGTTATACTGTTTGTTATGCCGAATTTTGAAAATTTTCTTCACAGAATCTTTACAAGATAAAAGTCTTGGTATACATTCTTAATCGATTAAGCAGCGGGTGCAATCGCTGTGTCTCATAAAGTAAGCATTTTGGATATCAAGGCTCTAACACACCGCCGGAGATGACATGAAAAACACACACACACTAAACGCATTGACACTCGCTGTTTGCGCAGCACTTTCTGGAACTGCTTTTGCCCAAGAAGCAGCACCATCAGATGCTGAAACAAAGAGTAAAGAAAAGTATGAACAAATCGTAGTTACTGCCGCGCCTGGTGGAGCGACTATGCAGGAAGCGAGTGTTTCAGTAAGCTCATTTAACGAAAACGATATTATCAAGCTTGCGCCTCGATCTACGGCTGAAGTGTTTCGCGCACTTCCTGGTATCCGTGCTGAATCTTCTGGCGGTGGCGGTAATGCAAATATCACTATTCGTGGTATTCCTCTGGCAACCGGTGGTTCAAAGTTCTTACAAATTCATGAAGATGGTCTTCCGGTTCTAGAATACGGCGATATCAACTTTGGTAACGCTGATAACTTCATCCGCTATGACTGGTCTGTTGCTAACGTAGAAGCTATTCGTGGGGGTTCTGCATCAACATTCGCAAGTAACTCACCAGGCGGTGTAATCAATATGATAAGCAACACTGGTGAAGTTGGCGGCGGCGCAATTGGTACCTCATTTGGTGTTGATTATGATGAGTTTCGTCTAGACTTTCGCTACGGTGGCGAAATCAGTGACGACATGTATTACCACATAGCCGGTTTTGCCCGTGGTGGCGAAGGCCCACGTGAAACCGGGTATAACGGTGAGCAAGGTGGTCAAATTAAGTTCAACATCACTAAGATGCTAGACAACGGCCACATTCGTTTTTACTACAAAAACCTTAATGATAGGGTTTCAACATATTTGCCTTCTCCCGTGCTTGTAAAAGGCGATGGTGAATTTGGTCCGGTGCCAAACTACGATGCAAGCTCACAGGCGTTAAATTCTGCATTCAATACAAATGTGTCTACATTTGATAGTTTTGGCAATCCAGAAAACCGTGATGTGCGTGATGGCATCGAGTCAAAAGTAAGCTCTTTCGGCATCGAAGTTGATTTAGAAGTTGCTGATAACTTGTTCCTTCTTAACAAATTCCGTACTTCAGATATCTCTGGTGGATTCATTGCCCCGTTCACAGACGGCTTCCCAGCTGGCCCTGGTGACGTGTCTAATTTTGCTTCAGCGTTATGTGCAGGCGCCACTGACGGCGACGGAAATGCGCTTAACTGCGACACTACTACAGTCACATTGGCGAATGGCCCAGGTGCGGGGAACGCTTACTCAGGTCAAGCGTTTACCAACCTACAGTTTGATACGCGAATCAACGATCTTGGTAACATGATTAACGATTTCAGCCTTCGCAAAGAATTTGATAACGGCGTTGACCTAACAGTTGGTTACTACTACTCAAATCAAGAAATCGCGACTAGCTGGTCGAGCTGGCAAACGTTTATCCAGACTTTGGATGGTTCTAACTCACAAATGCTAAACATCACTAATGGTGATGGCGTTGAGTTGGTATCTGACGGTTTGTTGTCTCCAAGCTTCCTTTCCTGGGAATGGGATTTAAACTATCAAACAACTGCACCTTATATGAACGTTGGCTTCGAGCTGTCTGACAACATCCTTATCGATGCGTCAGTTCGTCACGACACGGTTGAAGCATCTGGTGAGCTAATCAACTCATGCTGCGGTGGTAACACAGATTTTGATATCAACGGCAACGGCGTTATTGAGCAAATCGAAGATGCATCGGCCGTTAACGCTGGCTTCATCAGCGGTGGTGTTATTAATCTGAACCGCGCAGGTGCAGCCTCGCAAATCGTTGATTACGATGCAACTAACACGTCTTACTCGGTGGGTGGTTCATACCTTCTTAGCGATAGCCAAACGTTCTTCGCTCGCTACTCTAAGGGCGGCCGCGCAATAGCTGACCGCTTGCTACAAATTGGCGGTACACTTAACCAAGATGGTAGCCTAACTAGCACTACTTCTGGTTTCGATACCACTAAGCAACTTGAAGTAGGTTATAAGTACGGCACATCAGACCTAATGCTTAACGCTACGTTGTTCGACACAGTAACAGAAGATACGCAAGCAGAAGTCACAAGCGGCCTTACGTTCATGCGTGAATACGAAGCCATGGGCCTTGAATTTGAAGGTCGCTGGAATGCAACTGACAACTTCGTTATGTCAGGTAACGTAACGTGGACAGATGCGGAAATTAGCGATGATGTAAATAACGCTGCAATTGTAGGCAATACGCCACGCCGTCAAGCAGACTGGATTTGGACAATTACACCTGAGTATGTCACTGACACATGGTCTGTAGGTGCATCACTTCAGGGGTCAACTGAATACTATGTGCAAGACAACAATGACCTTAAGCAAGAAGGTTACACACTGGTTAACTTGTTTGCTACTTACTGGGTGAATGACCAGTTCTCAGTAGCCCTTAACGTTAACAACGCAACGGATGAGTTTATCATCACAGAGTCTGAAGAAGGTTCTGCTGAGGTAGGTAGCTACGTACGTGCCCGTCCACTGAATGGTCGTACAACCGTGTTATCTCTTAAGTACATGTTCGACTAACATTAGTTAGTTTAGCTAACGAAATGCCCGCTTGAAGCGGGCATTTTTGTTGATGAGTGGAAAGAGCTTGCAAGTTTCTTTCTTTACTTTTCGTTGGCATGCCTTAATTGATGTTTTTCCAACTGTGTTGCGATTGCTACTGATAGCTTCTCTTTAAGGTGAAGGTGCTTTTTATGGATAACATGCACTAGTTTATGTTCTATTAGCGGTATGTACGTTAAGTCATAGTCATCGAAAAGAGTTAATTCTGAAAAGTCGCTTGGAGCAATTGCGTAATCGAAGCGTTTTGTGTTTACGAGATGCAAGATGTGATAAAAGTCATCAAATTCATAAAAGTTAGCGCTGAAAGGTTCAGACTGGCGGTTAAAGTTTTGGTAAAAGCGAGACGTAACGGCAATGCCCGCCAACGGATCGTTTACAATATCTGCATGGCATTTAACGCTTTTTTTGCACAGTAAAAATGATGCGCCTCGTGATAGTTGCGGTTCTATCGCAATAATATTGGCGTGATCTGTCGTTACTACATCATAGCGAATAACGTCAGCGTCGGTTCTCCCTTCGTTTAATAGTCTCAGCCCTCTTTTTACACCTACTTTTTCAAAGGAAGCAGTAATACCTATTTGCTTATAAGCCTCTTTGATAAGTGGTTTGTAAAACTCATGTATGCGGGGATGGTCGATATACCCTATTACATAGGGGGCGCTTTTTTCATCAGCATTGGCCAAAGGTATTTTAGGCTGTACGAGTATAGCGACTAAGACAAAAAGTAAGACACTCAGGTTCTTCAAAAGCATATTCGCCACTGACTTTCGCGGGGGCATGATTTCTCACGATTACAGAATTAATGTTATTAATGATAGAAAAATATAAAGAAATATCCACCGAAACAAAAAAGCTCCAGCTAAATGCTGGAGCCTTATCTTACTATTCTTACATCAACGCCATGTATTGAGCGCACAGTACATAATAAACCGTACTTAATACGTCGTACTTAGTGCGTAATGCTTAACGCTTCGTACTTGACGTTATATGATTGTCGTTGAGACACAGTTTAAGCAGCGTTCTTTCCACCGTCTACCGCAGTTAATGTCTGCGATGCTGGAAGTAACTCCAAGTCGAACGTGTATTCATCAACACGCACTGCTAGCTTGCGCTTCTCATTGTAGTCATGCAGTTTTGCTGCTTCTTCAGCGTTAACAACGCCTTTTTCTTGAAGCTTATTAAGCGCATGCTCAAATGAGATAAACGGAACCACTGGCTCTTTGCGAAGCGCTTTTTGCACTTTGCTAAGCAAGTGAGCAACGGCGTGTTTCGCTTTAAACGCTTGCTCGTTGATGTCGTTACCATCACCTGGAATAACACGTACTAGGTGAGTTAACTGATCTTTCACGCTGTTGTCTTGCATAGAAGCTAGTGACAATTCACGTACTAGGTCGTCGCTAATACCCTTAACGCTGTTTGTGTAAGTGTTAGTTAACAAACGCATTAGGCCGCGAGTCGCCGTGTTCGGGAAATTGTTGATAAAGTTAACAATTGCCTGATCAGCCTGCTGTAAAGACCACTGCATCGCGTACTCAAAGTACGGAAGTGCCAGCTTTCTATCTTCAATACGTTGCTCGTAGAAGCGAATTGCCGCCATTGCTCCGTATAAGTAGCTCATTACGTCGCCTAAGCGAGCAGACAATAGCTCTGCTTTCTTAAGGTCGCCGCCAAGTACAGCAAGTGACAAATCAGCAAGTGGCGCTAGTTTCGCAGCAATGCTGTTTACACGCTTTTCATACTGACGTACTTCTGGTAACGCTGACTCAGATTCGCGTAAGAAAGGTAAGTAGCCTTTACCTAAACTGCGGAACGCATTTTTAACGCTAAATCCGATAGTTTTGCGAAGTACTTTGTTAAATTCTGCATCAGCCGAACTTTCGTTGCTGTGAATTAGGTCAACCATATCTTTAAGGTGTGGGTGACAACGCATTGCACCTTGACCGAAAATCATTAGGTTACGTGTAAGGATGTTTGCACCCTCAACCGTAATGGCAATAGGAAGCGCTGAATAGCCGCCTGCCAACGTGTTTTGAGGACCACGTTGAATGGCCTTACCTGCCTGCACGTCCATTGCTGAGTTTAATACATCACGACCTAGCTCGGTCATGTGGTATTTAGCAATAGCAGTCACTACAGAAGGTTTAACACCTAGGCCTAGGCCTTCAGTGGTGAGCACACGCATAGACTCTAGCAGGAATGTTTTACCTGCGATGTCTGCCATCTTCTCTTGAATACCTTCAAAACGACCGATAGGTAAACCAAACTGTTCACGTACAAAAGAATACTCAACGGTGCCTTTAAACGCTGATTGAGCAGTCGCAACGCCCATCGCTGGTAATGAAATACCGCGACCTGCACCTAAACAGCTCACCAACATCTGCCAACCGCGACCGATGTTCTTCTGACCACCAATAACGAAATCCATTGGAATAAACACATCTTGACCACGAGTCGTACCGTTATAAAAACGAACGCCCATCGGGTCGTGACGGTTTCCAAGTTCTACACCAGGGTGCGACTTTGGAAGTAGGGCACATGTAATACCGTGCTCAAACTTATCGCCAAGTAGTTGGTCTGGGTCGAATACTTTAAAAGCAAGACCAAGAACCGTTGCGATTGGTGCAAGTGTAATATAACGCTTGTCCCAACTTACGCGAAGACCAAGCACTTCTTCACCGTTGTATTCGCCTTTTGTCACGATTGCCGCGTCTGGTATCGCACCCGCGTCCGAACCTGCTTCTGGGCTGGTAAGGGCGAAACATGGAATGTCGCGACCGTCAGACAATCTAGGTAACCAATAGTCTTGTTGTGCTGTAGTGCCATAGTGCATCAACAACTCACCCGGGCCTAACGAGTTAGGTACCATTACTGTTACCGCAATCGCGCCGCTTTTCGCAGCAATGGTGGCAACAATCGTAGAGTTGGCGTATGGACTAAACTCCAAACCGCCAAATTTCTTAGGGATAATCATTGAGAAGAAACGGTTTTTGCCCAAGAAATCGATAATTTCTTGTGGGATATGCTTTTCGTTTCCAAGCTCGAAGTCATCAATCATGTCCAATAGCTCTGCTACTGGACCATCTAAAAATGTTTGCTCATCCGCACTCAGTTTTGCCTGAGGGATATCGCGAAGTGCCTGCATATCAGGTTTACCCTGATAAATTGAAGATTCAATCCACACGTCACCCGCATCTAGGGCTTCTTGTTCTGTAATTGAAATTGGGGGTAGCACTTTCTTTAAGCTAGTTCTAATACTCATATTTACTCATCCGCTCATCTGACCAGTTGTTGATATAGATACTACAACAAATTTACAAAAGATCAAAAAAAATCGTCGATGAAGAAGTTAAAATACTGTAATGTGCAAAGAAAACAGTTAGTTAAGTTTTACAGGTTTTTTTGCGGTCGGGCGAAATATGTGAAAAAAGTCGTGCTGAAGTACAAAAATCTGCTTACGGGTTATGTTAATTCACGTTTAAGCGATACACTTATTGCAGAATTAGAACTCAGGATGTTGTGATGTCTCACAAGTCAAAAAAGCCCTTCTATTTAGCTTTTCCCAAGGCGTCTTTAGTTTTCACGTTATTGGTGATGGCTTTAGCGTTAATTGGAGCTCAAAATCTCTATTTTCGTGGCGATTATAAGGTGTTCTTTGAGGAAAGCGATCCACAGAGAATGGCGTTTGAGGAGATGCAAAATGTTTTCAATAAAACTGAAAACGTTGCGTTTATGATTGTGCCAAAGAGTAATGATGTCTTCAATCAAGATACGCTTAACCTCGCTTACGATATAACCGAAGCTGCATGGCAACTCCCTCTATCGACAAGAGTCGAGTCGATAACAAATTATCAGCATACATACGACCTTGATGGAGACTTAATAGTCGAAGACCTACTATTTGAGAAGCTGCAAAATAGTGAAGAGGTAGCTCAAATTGAAAAAGTGGTGGACTCAACCCCTGAGATTCTCGGTAGGCTGGTTTCAAAAAATAAAGAAGCATTGGTCGTAGACACGACAATACAGCTTCCTGAGGGAGATCAAACAAAGGCCGTTATTGAAATTGCAACAGCCGCTAAAGCAATTAAGGCAGAAATGCTCGAGCGGTATCCTGGCCATGAAATTTATCTTACGGGAATGGTCATAATGAACGACGCATTTGCCGTAGCAGCGCAGAGTGACGCTGAAACATTGATCCCCGCTATGTTTCTACTTATTTTTGTCTCTATAGCTATTATCGTGCGCTCTGTTTGGTCCGCTGTTTTCACTATGGCAGTTGTTATTGCATCAATAGCCATTACCGTTGGCTTAACTGGCTGGGTTGGCATTTACTTAAGCACCGCCACGGTTAATGCACCCACAATGATTACGACACTTGCTGTTGCTGACTGTATCCATATCATCGTTGGTGTTAAATATTTTTTGAGTAAGGGGTTTTCGGCACATAACGCTATCGAACAAAGCGTGAAGGTAAATAAAAAGCCTATTTTTATTACAAGCGTAACAACGGCAATTGGATTTCTAATGCTCAACTTCTCTGCCGTACCTGTTTTAGCGCATTTAGGAAATATGACTGCGTTGGGCGTGATGCTCGCCTGCGTATTTTCGTTAACCGTGCTTCCTTCAATGCTTGTTTTAAAACCACTAAGTAGCGGCAGCGCTATTAACAATACATTATTTGTTCGCTGGGGAGCGTTTGTTGTGAAGAATCACAAAGTACTCCTCGTCTTTTCATTGAGTACCATTGTTATTATCAGTGCATTTGCCATGAACAACAGGCTCAATGATGTAGCAGTCAAATATTTTGACGAAAGAAGCACGTTTCGACAGGCAGTGGATGTGAATGAGAAAATATTTGGCGGCATGTCTAACATTGATTTCGTGCTATATACCGATACTCCGTATGGCATTACCAAGAATGACTTCTTAAGTGATGTGGCGTTGTTCTCTGAATGGTTGACTAAACGTGAAGAAGTAAACCACGTTCTTACTTTCACAGATACGTTAAAACGTTTGAATAAGAATATGAATGGGGATGACGAAGCATTCCACGTTATTCCTGGCGACTCTGAATTGGCATCACAGTATTTACTACTTTATGAAATGTCCCTGCCTTTTGGCTTAGACCTAGGTAATCAATTAGATATTGATAAATCGGCCTTGAGAGTCATTGCGGTGATCGAAAATTTGGGCAGTAACGAAATTACTCAACTAGAAAAAGACGCAAAAGACTTTTTCAATTCTTTGGATAATAAGTACAGAATTGAGGCTGCAAGTCCACCATTGATGTTTGCTCATATAGGTGAGCGGAATATGAAGAACATGGTATGGGGGAGTGTCTTAGCGCTTGCGTTAATTTCTGGGCTCATATTATTTGCCCTTAAGTCGATAAAATTAGGAGCAGCGAGTCTGGTAACTAATTTACTTCCTGCTGCCATTGGGTTTGGTGTTTGGGGCATGGTGTCGGGTGAAATTAATATGGCGCTGTCCGTAGTCATCAGTATGACTATGGGTATTATTGTTGATGATACCGTTCACTTTTTATCAAAGTATCAAACCGCTCGAAAAGAGAATAAAAGTGCCCACGAAAGTGTTATTTTTGCATTTAGCTCAGTGGGAATGGCATTGACGACGACTACCATTGTTCTAACCTTAGGGTTTGCGGTGTTGGCCTCGTCTAGTTTCATGCTAAATGCACACATGGGAATTTTAACGATTATTATCATTGTGGCCGCATTAATCGTGGACTTTATTTTCCTCCCTGCTTTATTAGCTTGGATTGGGGACGACAGACAGCCAAAAAGAGAGAGTTATACATGATATCAATACGTAAAACCGTTTCGCTGTTTACTATACTTTTAATTGGGGCAACACATGTTGTTGCGTCTGAAACCGATAACGCGACAGCACTGACTATTGCTAAAGAAAGGAAACAAAGGGATATTGGCTGGGGTACCACAGAAGCAAACGTGACTATGGTTTTACGCAATAGTCAGGGGCAGGAAGCGCAGCGTGAACTCAACGTTAAATCGTTGGAGGTTTCTGATGATGGTGATAAAGCACTCACTGTTTTTAATTCTCCACGTGACGTTAAAGGAACTGCATTTCTTAGCTTCTCTCATGCGCTAGAGCCTGACGAACAGTGGATTTACTTACCTGCATTGAAGAGAGTTAAACGAATATCTTCGAGAAATAAAAGTGGCCCATTTGTTGGCAGTGAGTTTGCTTTTGAAGATATGACATCTTATGAAGTAGAAAAATTTTCTTATGAATATATTGGCGAGGAAGAGGTCAATGGCGAGGTCTGTTTTGTACTGAGACAAACGCCCAATTATGACTACTCAGGCTATACCTCACAGAAGGTGTGGATAGATAAATCCCACTATCGAGTCCAGAAAATTGAGTTCTATGATAAAAAGAATGCCTTGTTAAAGGTACTGACACCTCAAGAATATAAACTATATAAAGACAAGTTTTGGCGGCCTATGCGGAGTGAGATGCGAAACGTACAAACGCGTAAATCGACATATTTAATAACTGAAGATATCAACTTTGACACCGAACTGTCAGAAAGTGATTTTGATAAAAATAGGTTGAAAAGAGCGCGATGATCAGAGCTTTCACCTTATGTGGAGTGCTAGCACTTGCCAATAATAGTTATGCAGAGATAGAGGTCACTGGCTCCGCTGGATTTGAGAAACGGTACTTCCTTCAAGATGCACTTTATGAGAATCAGGAGCGCACGTACAGTTCAGTATTTTTGATGCCTGAGGTTTACACGCAGTGGAACGACGGAGCCGATACGTTGGTGTTTAAGCCGTTCTATCGCATTGACGAGCATGATGATGAAAGAACCCATGGAGATATAAGAGAATTTCAATGGGCGCATTATGCGGATTCTTGGGAGACACGAGTTGGCATTGGTAAGGTGTTTTGGGGCCAAACAGAGTCTCTTCATCTCGTAGATATTATCAATCAAACTGATTCAGTAGAGAGCGTAGATGGTGAGGTCAAACTTGGCCAGCCTATGGTAAATTTTAACTATTTCTCTGATTACGGTATGTTTTCGATTTATGCATTACCATACTTTAGAGAGCGGACATTTCAGGGAGACAGTGGTCGCCTAAGGCCCCCCGTTGCGATAGGTGACGCATTGTATGAGTCTGATGATGAAGAACGAAATCTCGACATAGCAATACGGTGGCAATCGTCTATCGCTGACTGGGAAGTTGGCCTGTCCGCATTTTCAGGAACGTCTAGAGAACCCGAACTTTTTACTACGCTAAATCAAGATGGCGAACCCGCTATTTTTCCTCTTTATGCGCAAATAGATCAATTCGGGATTGATGTGTTAAAAGTATCGGGCGCGTGGCTTTTAAAGTTAGAGTCTATTTACCGAAGCGGGCAGTCAGAAGATTTTGCGGCGGTTGTCACGGGTTTTGAATATACTAAACAAGGTATTTGGGGCTCGCGCTACGGTTTAGGCGTTTTAGCCGAATATCAATATGATGAACGAGACGATAATTTTTTCGCTATAGGACAAAACGACTTAATGACAGGTTTGAGAGTTATCGTAAATGATATCGCTGGAACTGAGGTATTGTTTGGTTTTGTGCAAGATTTAGATGAATCGTCAACATATTCCGGCTTTGTTGAGGCATCTAGCCGCTTAACCGCGAATTGGAGTTGGAAATTAAATGGATATTTCTTCTCCTCTGACGACACGGAAGATCCGTTTTATTTCTTGCGAAGAGACGATCATGTTCAATTTTCACTAGAATATTATTTTTGAGGTTTAGATGAAGCAGTATTTATGGATAGCAGGTGCACTAGTAGCGGGAGCATTAGTGTGTTTTAAAGCAGAAGCAGCACCTGAAAACTACGGGTTAGTATCTGTAGGGTATACGGACTTTGAATTCGACGGTGGCAGCGATCGTGAAGTCGCTTACAGTGTTGCATATGGTCATAAAATTCACAGACAGTGGTATGCAGAAGCCGGCTACTTGAACCTTTTTGATTATTCCGACGATGGTGCAGAGGCTGAGGGTGAAGCACTTTATTTAGCTGTGCTAGGTAAGGCAAGTAGCACCACGGGCGAATTGTTTTATAAGTTGGGCGTTGCCCGAGTGGACGTGGCAGCTACTATTCCATGTGGCACCGAAACAGCATCTGCGTCTTGCAGTTTTGATAATGGTATCGCTGCTGGTCTAATTGGGCTTGGCTTTGATTATTATGTTTCACAGAATTCGATGGTGCGCTTTGAATATACTTACATCGGCGGGGAAGATAGCTTTTCAACCAATATGCTCAGCTTAGGATTCCGCTACAACTTCAATTGATTGATTTTGTGACCAATCCAAAGATCCCGTGAAAGAGTACTAATTTTATTAAGTTAAGGAAGGTACTTACAATGAAAAACGAATTAGACAGCAAGTTTTTACTTCAAGTGTTCGATAAAATTCGCCAGCATGGCTCGAAAGAGGGCGATGAATACAAGTTGATGGGCATTACAGCGTTTACCGATCACGATGGGTATACGCTGTATATCGAAGACGTTAATGTGAAGCTGCGATTCGGTTTTCATAACCAATACCATTTTGATTACGACTCCAGTGATCACTATGATTCCTTCGAGAAAAAACTTAAGCAGATCGATAAAACCTATTAATTGCAGCTTACTATTTTTAAAGCGCGTTGTTTTGCTAGCTTTTGTTGGACTACTTAGAGTTTAAGTATTGTCAGTATGCATACACGCGCTTTAGTACGCTTTGCGAATCTTGTATCCCGTAGCCCATAATAATTCGTTCTGATACACTATATATCTTTTTATATATTGGAAACACACCTTGGCTGCGGCAATAAAAGCTCCTAAATTCACCCTCTCTTTTCTTGGTCCACGCTATTGGTTGGTATGGCTCGCTGTAGGTTTGCTCTATATCATCACTTGGTTACCGCTGCCTATTATAAGAGGTATTGGAGCGGGTGCTGGTAAGCTAATTGCGATTATCGTACCTAAGCGTGCAAAAGTAGCCAAGCGAAACATCGAGCTTTGGAACCCCGCTTTATCGAGCGATGAAGTAGACCGTTTATACAATGAAAATATTCGCCGTACGGGCATGGCGCTTTTTGAAACAGCCATGGGCTGGTGGTGGCCTACTTGGAGGGTGCAGCGAGCATTCGAAATAGAAGGCGCCGAACATATAGAAGCGGCTAAAGCCCAAGGTAAGGGCGTATTTGGTATGGCTCTGCATAATATGAATGTAGAGTTTGCGTGCCGTGGTATTGGCTATTCATATCCTAGCGTGGCATTTTACCGTAAACACAACAATCCTCTTATAGACTATCTTCAATATCATGGTCGCAATCAGTCGAACAAATACATGATTGATAAACGAAATGCGAAAGCGTTGCTAGCTGCAATGGACGACAAAGAGCTTTGCCTTTATTTACCGGACCAAGACTATGGGGCGAAGCAAAGTATTTTTGTTCCATTTGGTGGAGTTGAATATACGGCCACAACAACCGCGACCTTGATGTTTATTCGTCGCTCCGAGAGTGTTCCCATGTTAATTACTTCGCAATATACAAAGCGTGGTTATAAAATTAAAGTCTTTCCACCGTTACTCGGCCTCGGTGAAATGGAAGATCATGCCGCGTTGACGTTGCTCAATGAGCATATTGATAAAGCGATAAAAGAGCAGCCCGAGAGCTACTTATGGATGCACAAAAGATTTAAAACGAGGCCGTCTAAAACGTCTCCATCGCTCTATTAATAAGAATGAACTATGGCAATAGCAGGGAAAAGAGTTCAAGGTAAGAGCATTACGTTGAGCCGTTTCTACACAGCGGCTTTCACTTAAAGAACAACAGTTAGGTATTAAGTTTCATGGGGCAACAAAGCTACTCAAGTACATCTTTTTGGGCGAAACAAATCATACTGGCAGTAGTGCTAGTTGTCGCCGCTGGCATACTCATCTATTTTCTTGAGGTTAAGGAGTCGGCTCCTGTGCCCGAAAGTCAAAAGGAAGAAAAGTCGGTATCAAAAGGTCTCAGCGAGTTTTACCGTGAGTTTAGAATGTCGGCAACCGATCCTTTAAAAGAAGAGCAGGGGGATTTTGTGTTAGACATTGCTGGCGTGGATCCTAACCTTGATAGCAAGCTAGAAAAAATGGCGAGTAAAACACGCCCAGTAGAGTCGAATTGGACTGGTGAGCATAAATTCCGCACGTTTCAAGAGGGAAATACACTGCGTGAGGCTATTTCTCAGTACGCTCAAGACGAGGGAATGCAGCTAATATGGAATTTAGAGCAAGACTTCGTGATAAAGTATCAGTTTCAGTTAGACAATACTGTATCGGGGTCGTTAGCGAGCATTGCAAATGCAATAGACAGCAGTTTTGAGGGCGAAGTAAAAGCGTATTTGTGCGCAGAACAGCGCTCTTTAGTGGTAACGGCAGAAGAAACTAAGCTACTTAAAAACCAATGTAAGCACGTGAATTAATAGCGCGTGAGTTGAATTAGCGTGAGTGAATTAACAGTGCAGTAATATCTAAGCAGATTTTTTTTACGTATTAGCTATTAGTGTCTACTTACTCGTGCTTTCTCCAAACAGTTTTTCCCAATGTTTTTTCACCTTTTGACGTATTGCATCCAGCTCTTCGGTTTGATCCGCAAATTTTGAATCGGCCAGCGTTAAATGGTGATACTGCTCTCTGAGTTTCAAGTAGGCTTTTTGCAAGCTTTTGGCGGTGTTTGCTTCGATAATGTCATTTTCAACGGCATTTTCTAAAATGCGTAGGTTATCGGTAAACTGCGTCATCGATTCAATCTTATGAGAATTCGAGAGTACCCAGTATTGGGTCATAAATTCAATATCAGTAATACCGCCTACGCACTGTTTTAAATCTACTTTTTGCTCGGTTTTAGACAATAAATGCTCACGCATTTTTATTCGCATTTTACACACATCTTCAGCAAGGCTTGATGGCTCTCGTTGTTTCGTCAGTACTCGCTTGCGCACGGCATTGAATGCTTCAATGACACTGCTATCTCCGCATATGGCTCTGGCTCTTACCAATGCCTGATGTTCCCAGGTCCACGCTTCCTCATTTTGGTATTTTTCAAAACCATTTACATGGCAGCACAGCAGGCCAGCATTACCCGAGGGGCGCAAGCGTAAATCAGTCTCGTACAGCTGTCCGAATAACGTTTTTGTGTTCAATAAATGCATAATACGCTGGGCCAGTTTAATATAAAACTGCTGAGCTTCTATCTGCTTTTTACCGTTTGTAGTTATACCGCTTGGCGCATTGTGTAAAAATACTAAGTCTAAATCAGAGCCATAGCCTAATTCATAGCCTCCAAGCTTTCCGTAACCTACAACGCCGAACCCCTTATCAGTGCCTTCTAAGTGGGATGGCGTGCCGTAGCGTTCACTCATTTGCATCCACGCGGCGCTGACAATATTTTCCAATATCACTTCAGCTAATACAGTCAATTTGTCGCTTACATTGGCAATGGGAAGTGAGTCACTGATATCGCTAGCGGCAATTCGAAGCTGTTGACACAACTTAAACTGACGCCAGGCATCCATAAGTAGCTCCACGTCATCTTGCTCAATGCGAAGCATAGACTGCCTGAGATCTTGCTCGTATTCTCTTTTACTGGTGGCAACATCGGTGTTTTGCTGGCCCAAATACAACGGGGTAAGGAGCTCGTCCAATAGCAGTGGAAAGCGTTTGATTTCTTGCGCAACCCAGCCACTTCTCTCACATAGCTTTACCAATTGCTTCAGCACGTCAGGGTTTTCGAGCAACAAATCAAGGTAGGTTGTGCGACCCGTTATAGCCTCAATCACGCCTAGCAATCGTGATAAAACCTGAACAGAGTTCGTCGGATGCTGAACAACCAGTACATAGAGAATTTCAGGCAGTAGTTTTGTGAGGGTATCTTCTCCACGCTGTCCAATTCGGTAATTGCGCTGAGTATCTTTAAACTCTATCAGCATGTTGAAAATACCCATGGCCTCACGGTTTGAAAGATGATCGTTAAAAGCATCTATAAATTCATCGCTTTCTAACGTTAGTTGCCATGCGTCTTGGCATGCACCGAACAGCTTATCTTCATCAGAATGAGTTTCATGAGATTCTTCCACAAGCTCATTAAAATGCCCATGGATGGTTTTCATTGTGGCACTTAGCGCGTCTAGAAAATGCTCGTATGTTTCAAAGCCCATAACCGCTATGAGAGCCTCTTGCTCCCAATCGGAATCTGGCAGTGTTTGGGTTTGTTTGTCGCGACACTGTTGCAACGTATGCTCTACTTTGCGAAGAAACAGATAGCTGTCTCTTAATTCTTGCGTGACATCTTGCTCAACAATGTCCATATCTGAAAGCGCGGTAAGCGTAGTAAGTAGTGACTTACTTTGAAGGCTTGGCTCTCTGCCACCATGGATGAGTTGAAAACTTTGAGCGAAAAACTCTACTTCGCGAATGCCGCCGGCCCCCAGCTTAATATTATTGCTCAGCTTTCTACGCCTGATCTCTGTGGCTATTAACTTTTTCATGTTGCGCAAGGCATCAAGAGTAGTGAAGTCGAGGTAACGGCGAAAGGTAAAGGGTTTGAGGATGTCTTTAAGTGCCTGTGCATCGTCAGAATTATCATCATTGATAATACGGGCTTTTACCATTGCAAATCTTTCCCAATGGCGGCCTTGGTCTTGATAATAATCTTCCATGGCAGCAAAGTGCATAACCAACGGCCCAGAGTCGCCAAAGGGACGCAATCGCATATCTACGCGGTACACCTGCCCATCGGTTGTTATTTTATTCAGTGATTGAATTAGCTTTTGCGCTAGCTTGGTGAAAAATTGCTGGTTTTCAATACTTTTTCGACCCCCTTGAGTTTCGCCTTTTTCAGGATAGGCAAAAATAAGGTCAATGTCGGAAGAAAAGTTAAGCTCTCTACCACCTAGTTTGCCCATACCTAAAATATACATATGTGCTGGGTAGGGTGCTGTGCTTTGGCCAGAGCCGTCTTTTGGATAAAGCCCTGTGCTATGAGTTGATACGGGTATGCCGTATCGCGCTGCTGCATCTTTATATAGCCAGTTATAGGCGGCAACTATTAGTGTATCGGCAAGGGCGGAGACTTGAGCGAGAGAGGTTAAAATAGCTTGTTTATTTAACACATCAGCATAGGTTATGCGAGCCATCTCAGTATTTCTGCACTCCCGTAACGCTGACAACAGCTCATCTTCAGTTTTGACGCCTTCTAAGCGTTTTGAAACCTCGGCGCGATAATGATGTGAAACGTTCTCTGAAGGGGCTCTGCCAACAGTATCATTTTGGCTGCTAGAAAGATTGCAAGAGTGATTATCAGAAGGAGGCAGAGTAAGCACTCTCTCTAACGTGTGGGGATACTGAATAAGGTGCTCTGCTAAAAACGCTGAACGAGAAAATGCGGTAAGAATTTCCGCTTTATTGTGCGCAAAATCGTGCGTCAAATTATCCGCCAAATTATGTGTCAATAAGTCTTGGCTATGTCTTTCTATTCCTTCATGATGTTCTTCGTTCGGGTACTTTGCTGTGCTGTTTTTTATGCTCCCGTCTTCGTAAACTGACACTAATTTTTGCCAATACTGTTCAGCTAGTTCAACGTTAGCCATGCTATTTTCCTTTTCTATTGGCATAATACTCGCATTAACCTCAAGTCTTGTAAAATTAATCACTTTACGATGCGTAGTAGCAATGTATGCCAGCGAATGAAAACTAAACCGGGTAAAAAATGACGGTTTCGCTGGCCGATGAATAGATTGTTTATTCAGTTGGTAAAGTGCAAGGAGCAAAGATAGCGTGGAAGCTTTAGTAAAACTAGTACCCCTTACCGAAGAATTGTTGATTTACCTCGCCATGGACGTGGGCATAGCACTCGCGCTTTTAATGGTAATGAAGTGGTTAACGGGGGCGTTTAGGAAAACATCAGTAACCGATGAGCTTGGTGTAAAAGATAATTTCGCTTTTGGTATAAGCATTGCCGGAGGCATGTTGTCGCTGTGTATTGTGCTGAGTTCAGTTGTAGGGCGGCATGTGGGTATGGGCTATAAAGATGCTGCAGTTGCCATGCTAACCTTCGGTCTTGTAGGCATAATACTGGTAAAGTTTGGACGTTATGCTCACGACAAACTCGTGCTTAACAAAGTCGATACCCCTGAAATGATTGCAGAGCGCAGTGTAAGTGTTGCCCTTGTGGACGCAGCTAGCTTAGTTGCAAGCGCCATTGTGCTTCGTAATATTATGCTGTGGGTGAACGGTAGCGACATGAATGCGGTTATCGCCATTGTGACGGGGTTTGCGGTGGTGTTGACCATGCTGCTAGTGATGACCCGCATACTTGAATTTAGGTATGCTAAGGACAATCAGAATGACTCTTTTCAAGGTGCGCTGGAAGGAGGCCAAATAGCGTTGGCCATAGAACATGCAGGGAACCTGTTGGGTACTGCAATGATAGTGTCTGCAGCGAAGAACTTACTTATTTACGAGCCTACGGGTTATGTCAGTAACGTGACCGGATGGTTATTGGTGAGCGTGGGCTTAACTATCGCCTTGCATTTGTTAGTGCTGGCGAATAAGAAGATTATTCTTTTTGGTATGAACTTCCGTCAAGAAGTTGATCAGCAGCACAACATCGGTGTGGCCGCGTTAGGTTTCACGTTGAGCATTGGTAATGCCATGATTATCAATGCGGTTTTGGGTGGGTAGCTAGTCTACTAGTTCGGCCCTTATGCAAGTGAGTTTGAGCATATTGCCCTTATTCATCAGTTCAAGTTTGCCAGACTGAATAATGTAGTTTTTCTGAGTTCGCGTTAACTTTTTAACCTTACACTCAAGCACGGCAGCTTCCGACTTATTTGATAGTTGAAAAATAGCACGAAAGGTAAGAGGACTTTTACCTTTCAGTGCTTTTGCTCCGCCCACCTTTTCTCCCCTATGCTGAGCTATTCGCCTTTTGGGATCGGTAGTAATACCTGTGTAAAGTTGCCCTAGTCTGTTTTCTATCAAATACAAGTACCAGGCAGTATCGGCCTTTGCTTCAGAGAGATTATCTCGCTTGTGGGTATTGCTCGACATGGCTGTTATACTGGTTCCAATAGAATTAAAGATCGGAAAGGGTTGTTGTGCCATGATATTACCAGATTTTACCAAAGCGAACGTGCTTATTGTCGGCGACCTCATGTTAGACCGGTATTGGAGTGGCGGTACTGGGCGCATATCTCCAGAAGCCCCCGTACCTGTTGTTAACGTAAATAGTGTAGAAGACCGCCCAGGCGGCGCCGCCAATGTAGCGGTAAATGTAGCTACGTTAGGTGCAAAAGTGACATTACTGGGTATGTGCGGCAATGATGAAAACGCCAACATTCTAAAAGAACGTCTGCACACTCACGACATTAACTGTGAGTTCTTCCCCGTCGATGGTTTCGATACGATCACAAAGCTTAGAGTAATGAGCCGCAATCAGCAGTTACTGCGTTTAGATTTTGAAAAAAGTTTCGCTAATACTGACAAATCGGCGTTAGAGCAGGCCTTTGATAATGCGCTAGACATAGCCGATATTGTTATTTTAAGCGACTATGCAAAAGGATGTTTAAGTAATCCTGAGGCATTAATTGAAAAAGCGCTAGCGAAAGGTAAGCGGGTGGTTGTAGACCCCAAAGGAAGCGATTTCAAAAAATACGCAGGTGCATCGCTTATTACGCCTAATAGGGATGAGCTTCAGGGCGTGGTTGGTGAAGTAGGTTCTGAACAAGAGCTAGTAGAAAAAGCAAGTAAATTAAAAGAAAATCTTAATATAGGCGCGCTGCTAGTTACCCGTTCTGAAGACGGTATGACATTGTTTGAGGGTGACAATACAGAATTTCATTTGCCCGCTAAAGCAAAAGAAGTGTACGACGTCACCGGCGCTGGGGATACGGTAGTGTCTACCATTGCAGTGGGAATGGCGAGTAAGCTTCCCCTTCAAGCGTCCTGCGTGCTGGCTAATTTGGCCGCAAGCGTGGTGGTAGGTAAATTGGGTACCTCTACAGTGTCGAACACAGAGCTAGCGCTAGCTTTGGGTGAAGAGTCTGTTCATTTAGATGGCGGTGTAATGAATGAAGATCAGCTCGCTATTGCGGTAAAAGCAGCAAAAGAGCGAGGTGAGCGCATTGTAATGACCAACGGTTGCTTTGATATCCTTCACGCGGGCCATGTTTCCTATTTGGAAGAGGCGTCTCAGTTAGGAGATAGGTTAATTGTTGCGGTGAATACTGACAGTTCGGTAACCAAGCTTAAAGGGCCTGGCCGACCAGTAAATAACGAAAGCCGAAGAATGGCTGTGCTAGCAGGATTAAGTGCAGTAGATTGGGTTGTGCCCTTTAGCGAAGACACGCCCCAGCGTATTATTGCTAGGTTACTGCCTGATGTGTTGGTTAAAGGTGGCGATTACAGCGTTAGCCAAATAGCGGGTGGTACGGACGTTATAAAAAACGGTGGAGAAGTGAAAGTACTTAGTTTTGCCGATGGCGTTTCGACCACAGGTATTATTGAACGAATAACAAAAAATAAGCTGGGCTAGGGTTGGTAAAAGGTGTTGTAATATACACCGTCTAGCATTTTTGCTGGGAATTTGTAGCTTACATAAATAGCTGACATAAACGTTTAACATAAACGGCTAAAATAAACAGAGATGCGCGTTATTTTCTACGCGTTAATAACAGCCACATCACACGGTATTTTTCATGTACGAAAGTTATTACGGACTTAACTCGAAACCGTTTCAGCTAACGCCTGACCCTGCTTTTTTCTTTGCCAGTAAGTGGCACAAAAGAGCAATGTCATACCTACAATATGGATTGTCGCAAGCCGAAGGGTTTATCGTGATAACGGGCGGCATAGGCACAGGGAAGACCACAGTTGCCAATAGCCTGCTTGAAGAGCTTGAAGACGATATCGCCGCTGCGCAAATTGTAACACCAAAGCTGTCGCCAGATGAGCTCGTGAAAATGGTGGCGTCGAAATTTGATATTGCTACTGAAGGCAGAAGCAAAGCAGACATCTTAAAAGCCTTAGAAATTTTCCTGTTTGAGCTAAACCGAGCAGGACGTCGAGCACTCCTTTTAGTAGATGAGGCACAAAATTTGCCATTAGAGTCTATTGAAGAGCTTCGTATGCTGAGCAATTTTCAATTCAATGGTAAGCCGCTTATTCAAAGTTTTTTATTAGGGCAAGAAGAACTGCAGCCTATATTGCGCGCCCCTAATATGGAGCAGTTTAGGCAGCGCATCGTTGCATCGTGTCATTTGGCTCCTTTAACCTTGGAAGAGTGCAGAGCCTATATTGAGTACCGATTGCATCATGCTGGATGGAACGGTGCACAGCTTTTCTCTGATGAAGCGTTTGAGCGAATCCATCTATTCACTCGCGGTATTCCGCGCAAAGTGAATACCCTGATGGATAGAATCATGCTTTACGGCTTTTTAGAAGAACTAGATACCTTCAACGCTGAGTCTATCGATGAAGTGATTGAAGAAGTGAAGGCTGAAATGTTCGAGCCTGATAAGTCAGGCGCAGAGGTGACTGAGCACATGGGCTTTGCCGACAGCCCAGAAAGTAAAACGATAATGACGCCAGAGGGCAACGTTATTCGCGATACAAAGTATTACCTTGATATGTTGGCTGAGCTGGTGGACGCGCTAGATGATGCCATATCGCAAAAAGTCAAAATGACTCAGTATGTTGATAAGCTGATGAAGAAGAAATTTAAGACTTATGTGAGGCTGAAGAGTGATGATAGTAAAGCGGAGTGATGCACAGTTAATGTATTATGCTACAGTTTTTTAAAGCTGACCTATTTTAAATTAAAGCAGTTTAAACGATACAGGTTTGTGTTTGTGGATTAAAGAAAAGGGCAATGTAATTTTGCCCTCACCAAAGCAAAACAATGTTTTCGTGTGGCTTCGTACTATCGTATTTGTATAAATAAAACAAATCAATCGAAAGTATAGGTTACGCCAAGTGTTAAGCGTCTATCAGTGAAGTTTGCACCGAAGAAGCCGTTGCCAACGCCACCTCCGCCGTTCA
Organism: Alteromonas sp. P256; assembly: GCF_036864455.1. NCBI lineage: Bacteria > Pseudomonadati > Pseudomonadota > Gammaproteobacteria > Alteromonadales > Alteromonadaceae > Alteromonas > Alteromonas sp. P256. Next base: position 16,639 of record NZ_JAZETM010000004.1, on the reverse strand, counting down.
AAAGGTCGCCGCTTCTATCAACATAATTCAAATCTGCGTTCACGGTAAGCGACCTACCGAAGGTTCTCTCTAACCCAAGTGAAGCATTCCAGTTTTCACTGTCTCCACCTTCAAAAGTGTCTGACCGCTGAGTTATCTCTGCGTAGTTAACGCTGGCATTAATATTGGTGTAACTACCTAACTGGTACGCAAGAGTAGAGCCTACAGAATAAGTCCGAGTTAGCCTGTCTTGGTCAATAGCATCGTCTTCAGAGTAACGAAAAGACATACCAACAGTGATTCGTGAAAAGTCATATCCCATCTGAAAGTTACTTGCTTTACGAATAATAATATCGTCATTAAATTCTAAGTTTTGTGTGGTTATCTGAACAAACTGTTCATCTGCGTTTGGCACATAGCTTAAGCTATTGGGCTGGAAACAACTGGCAATAGAGCCGGAATTAGCGGGGCACACAAATACCCCCAAATTTTCTGGGTTTGCAAGCAATCGTGATACGTTAGTAACGTCTTCAGAGTAACCGAAAGCAGTTCGAAAGTACTTTGAGTTATAGTTGATGTTTGCAGAAGCGGTTTCGCCAAAGAAACGTCTACCGTAAGTCGCTGAAATTTGTGTTCGAGCACTTAAAGCCCACTGGGCGTCTAATCCCACAAAGGTTTCGTTGTCATCATCCTCTAAGTCTGAACTTGTGGTGTTAGCTGTTAATGATATGAAGCGGTTTGTGCTTTGACGATAGGTAATACCCGCACCATAAGAGTCAAATTCACGTACTAGGCTGGACGTGTCAGTACGAGCTGATATCTGATTGCCCTCGTGTGTCCCGGTAACCCTCACAGCCCAATTTGGTAGAAAGTGAATATCTGCAAACCCAGAAGCATTGCGTGAAACAAATTCTCCCTGATTAGCTTGTGCCCTATCGGTATTTTGAAAACTGCCGGTAATATTCCATATAAAGTACTTAGCCTGGTCGCCGTTAGTTAGGGTGCCGGAAAGCTGATAAGTGTCGTTGTTCAGCGCAAACCCGTTGTTTAAAGCATTTCGCTCAGAGGCGACGTCAGAATAAGAGGCTTGCCCGGTACCGCGAACCCAATCCCCTTGGGAAATTGTACTAGTAACGCCTATTCTGTTTGAGCGGGTTTTTGCCAGTGCATCGGCATTGGTAAAAAAATCAGAAACCAAAAAATTACCCGCTTGAGCATTTTGATAATTTAGCGCTCCAGAGGCCTGAAAAACGAGCAGCTCATCAAGCGGTGCCCAATTTGCTGAATAGCTGTACTCACCGTAGGTGTCTTCTCGACTTGCATCGTTTTGGTCGCGTTCAAGGTGCGTAAGTTTACCCTGCCACAAACCGTTAAACGTTCGCGATTGATAAGACGCATTTACTGCGGGATTAATTGAAAGCGTTGTAAACGAAAATGTGCCGTTTTCTTGTGAATCAACATCTTGAAATACACTTTCTGCAGACGCTGTTGCCGTTACTTCTAAGTTAGCGCTTGCATGCCCACTGAAAGTCAAGGCTGCCGCAGATGACAAAGCAGCTACAAGTCTATTGGTATGTGTGTTAATTCGTGCGCTCGGCATAATAATATCCATAATATCCGCTTCCATCAGTATCGTTATGTACCGACTTATTAACCACAAACCCTATCGCCATTTCCGGATTAAGCCGCTCGACAGACAATTTAATGTCTGACATTTTAGCTTTTCCTTCTTCAACAACCACTACGGCTTGGCCGGCAAAGTTTGCCAAAATAGCACTCTCGTTTATTCCGATTAGTGGTGGAGTATCAAAAATAACAATTCGGTCTGGATAGCGGTTTGCAAACTCATCTACAGTATCGTGCATTTTTTGACTAGCAAGTAATTCAGTAGACAGGTGGTGTGAGCGACCAGCAGGAATTATCTTAAGCTTATCAATATTGGTGGGATAGAGTACGTCAGCAATGTCTTCTACGTCACCTTTTAAATACTCCATAAGCCCTTGTCTGTTCTCCAGGCCTAATGTTCTAAGCACATTTGGCTTAAGTACATCAGCATCCACTAATAAAACAGTTTTATCTTGCTCAGAAGCAATACTCATAGCCAGGTTTGTAGCAGTAAACGTTTTGCCCTCTGACGGACGGCTACTGGTTACCATAATAATGTTAGGGTTGTGCAGTGTTTTTGATAAGGCTCCAAAAGAGTTCGCTAATAGCTTGCGCTTTATTTCACGGTATTCTTCGTTTATCTGCTTTCGTTCGCCATTTAGCGATATATGACCATTTTTATCCAAACGCTCTAAATCAATGGAGAACCCGTATTGCTCATGCGTTTTTCTCTCTGTTGTTACGATTGTTTCAGAACTTGCCGCTTTCTCTTCAACAGTAATTTCTGCGTTGCCAGTAAGTACACTCTTGGCTTCTGCAGGAAGCTCTTTCGCCACGTTAACTTCTTCAGCGCTCTTCGCACTCTCAAGTTCCGCTGCTTTGGCCTGTTTTTGTTTCTGGAGTGCTTTTTCTATGGTGTTTTTCATTAAACTAGCCCTCCAAATAAGTCAATGTTCATAATTTCTGCCGCCACTAAAATACTGTACATGGCTAAAATTGCACCGCTAGACATTAAGAAAACAATTAACCGCGTTCGGTTACGTTTCTTTATATGTTCTATGTTCAAGTGAGTAACAGTGCCCCAAATAGGGAAGTCTGACACTGTTAGCAATTGTTTAGGCCTTATCAGTATGGGGTTTAGCTGACTTACTAAGAACGCAACTGCAATACCGGCGCCAAAGCCAATTACAAGCACCGCTGTATAGAATATTAAGCGATTTGGGCCTGAGGGGCGCTTAGGTAGCAATGGTGGTTCAATAATTCGAAACTGAAGGTCTTCTGATGAAACATCAGCACGCCTTGAAAGGTCTGCAGATTCTTTACGCGATAGTAACTCTTGATATTTCTGCTGAGTGACGCTGTAGTCTCGGTTAAGCGCTGTAGACTCAGCCTCTATTTGCGGTATTAAGTCTACCTTGCTCTCTAACTCTACAATCTTGCTTTGTAAATCAGACTCTTTAACACGAAGTGAAGCTATTTGGCTTTGAAGTCTGCTAGCTTCAAGCTTAATCTCTCTGTTGAGTTCGGTGAGTGGTTGGCTACCATTTTCATCAGACTGATTTAAAAAGGCATCTATCTCTTGAGCACGAGCTTTTTCTAAGCTTTCTAACAATGCTTTGGTTTCTACAACATCAGGGTGTAAATCGGTAAAACGCAAAGTAAGTCTGTCTAATTCTTCTTCTAAACCTCTAATTCGCTCGTCATAGCGAGTGCGTAGGGCAGGCTCTTCTTGGTTGGTAACCCCAAAGTTATCGGTGCGTTTTGCGCCGCTTATTTGTTCATTTAGCGATGCTGCTTGCTGTTGAGTCTGCTTAATTTGTAATTGAGTCGCTTCAAGTTCGCCATTTAACCCTTGAAGTCTGGAGTAGTAGGTACCAGATAACGGTAAAATGTCGTTGTATTGGCGCTTAAAGTTGGCCAAGCGCTGCTCGGCTTCTGCTAGCCGTGATTCGTATTCTGCAATTTGTTCGTCTAAAAATCTGCCAGCGGTGTCAGTATCTCTTCTACTATTGCCTAAAGAGCCTTCAACAAATAAGTCTAATGTTTCCTGCACAACACGCTGAGCAATGAGAGGCTTTTCATTAGAGAATGAAATGTTATAAATGTTACTTCTGCCGGTAGAAGATAGGTTTATATCTTTAGATAGCGATGTAACAAGGTTTTCGAACTCGGCCTCTGTTGCAGTTGTTATGTCTAAATCACTTTCACGAGCAATTTTTTCAACATTACTTCTACTTAGTAATGTTTTTGCCATCATCTGAATTTCTTGATCGGGGTTGGTTTGTATCGCCAAACCTCGAAGAAGAGGCTGCAATACCGAGCGAGTATCAACAAAAACCTGCGCTTTAGACTGGTATGTGTCGGGTAAAGAGGCGACATAAAAAAAGCCGATAGGACATATCAGCCATGAAAATATAATTACGTAACGCTTTTTTATCCAAACTCCTTTCACATAATCGAGAATTTGGGTAAGCGTTTGTTGTAAATCCTGCATATTGTGTTTTGTTCCGTTAACTACTTATACATTGGCTTTTGATTAAAGTTTAAAACCAAGCTTCTGGTATTATAACGATATCGCCAGGTAACATATCTACGTTTTCAGAAATATCTCCATCTCTGATCAAGTCATCGATATTAATTTCGTAGGTGCGTTGATTGCCATTAATTACACGCACTAATTTAGCATTGTTACCGTTTGCAAACTCGGTTAAACCGCCCACGGCAATCATTAAATCAAGCAGTGTCATGTGTTCGGTGTAGCTGACCGCACTGGGGTTTGTCGCTTCGCCAATAACACGAACTTGTTCGCTCAATGGCCCAGTAAAGTTGTTAACACTTACCGTCACTCTGGGGTTATTAATATATTTGCTAAGTTGCTCTTCAATTTGTCGAGCTAGCATTGTTGGCGTTTTACCCGCTACATCAATATCTTCGACAAGAGAAGTGGTTACTTTACCATCAGGCCTAACAATAAACTGCCCAGATACCTCTGGGTTCCGCCAAACAAAAATGGTTAAAGAGTCGCCGGGGCCAATTAAATACTGGTATGCATTGACGTCTGTGGTTAGTGATGCTCTTGTAGTAGCTTCAGGTAGAACCCCTGTATTGCTACAGCCATATAAGCCAAGTAAAACAAGAGAGATACAACATTTAGATAGCTTTTTAGAACGGAACATAAGAGATCTTCCTACACTCATTATGGTTATTTTGTGCTTTTCACGTTTACCCTACGGGAAACGTCACTATAATGCCAATAACAATTCTAGTCTATTGCAATAAATCCCTTTATGATAGACGAAGTGATGTAGTTTTTTTGGAGGCCAGGGGTGGCAAGTAATAAACGTAATCAAAGTAAACGTTCAAACATTTTAGTGCTATCTGAAGCGTTGCTTATCTCTTACATGGGGTATATTTCTCATTTTATTCTTACGCAAATGGAAATGTCATCGCCCGTCTCCATTGAGAAGCTTATAGTTAATGTTGGCATGTTAACTGTTGCTATACTGCTTTGCTCACTTTCAGTTGGATTGTACGAAGCTAAGTTGCGAGAAACTTTCCGCGGTATTATACGCAGAATATTCGTAAGTGTAGGGTTGAGTTACTTCTTAGTTGAAGTACTAAGCCGTGCATTTTTCGATAACCTTCTTATGGATCCTTATTTTTTACCCGCAGCCGTTAGTGCGATAATAATTACGCTAGTGATATTTCGCTATTTTACAAACCGTTTAGGACTTCTAGGGCTTGGAAAGGCCAGAATTTTAGTTTTAGGTGCAGGCGAGCGAGCGTCAATCATCGAAAAGCGAATGCGCAGAGACGTGGACAGAATAGGCTTCGAACTCGTCGGGTTTGTTCCAATTCCCGGAGATAACCGCGAAGAAGGAATACGAAAAGAAAAGCTCATTCATCTTAAAATAGATGAAAGCTTTCAGCAGTTTATATCAGACAATGAAATTGAAGAGATAGTGATAGCCTGCGATCAGCGTCGTGGCACTTTACCCGTTGAGGTGTTATTCGAGTGCAGGTTGCGAGGTATAGAGGTGACCGAACTGCTAGATTTTATGGAGCGTGAGACTGGCCAAATCGTGGTTAATCTTATGTACCCAAGCTGGGTTATCTATTCGAACGGCTTTCAAACCCAAAACTACCTGCGAGATTCACTCGATTACACATTCAACGCTTTAATAGCTTTCGTAATATTTTTCTTTGTGTGGCCCATTATGTTGTTTACTGCATTGGTAATTTACCTGGACGATGGGCGCAGAACAGGCGTATCAGTATTTTACAAGCAAGAGCGCGTTGGCCTAAACGGTAAGCTTTTCAATATTATAAAATTTCGCAGTATGCGCCCAGACGCGGAAAAAGATGGTGCAAAATGGGCCAGCAAAAATGACACTCGGGTTACGCGCATAGGCAATTTTATTCGTAAATATCGCGTAGACGAGCTGCCTCAGCTTCTCAATGTGTTTAAGGGCGAAATGTCTTTTATTGGCCCCCGTCCAGAGCGCCCACAGTTTGTAGAACAGTTAGTGCGTGAAGTTCCTTATTACAATCAACGCCATAACGTGAAGCCTGGCTTGGCGGGTTGGGCACAGCTCAACTACCCATATGGCGCAAGCGTTGAAGACTCTATGGAGAAACTCAAGTTTGATCTTTACTACGTTAAGCATCAAAGTTTACTTCTTGATATTCTGATCCTGATTAGAACCGTTGAAATTGTCTTGTTTGGGAAGGGTCGTTAAAAAATGAAATTAGATAATCGTTTAAATGCGATGACAGTGGATGTTGAAGACTATTTTCAGGTTTCTGCATTTGAAGGCGTTATACAAAAGAAAGATTGGGACAGCATAAGCTTACGGGTAGGAGACAACACCAATCGACTTCTTGATTTGTTTGCGAAAAATAACGTTAAAAGTACTTTTTTTACCCTTGGTTGGGTCGCGCAGCGTTGTCCAGAGGTAATTAAGCGTATTGTTAATGAGGGACATGAGTTAGCCAGTCATGGTTTGGCGCATCAGCGAGCCACTACAATGTCTGAAGATCAATTTCGTGAAGATGTAAGGCAGAGTAAAGATATTTTAGAAAATATTGGCGGAGTGAAACTGAAAGGTTATAGGGCCCCCAGTTTTTCAATTAACGACTCCAATACATGGGCTTACGATATTTTAAAAGAGTTGGGTTTCACCTACTCATCAAGCACCTACCCAATTAACCACGATTTGTATGGCGTGCCCGAATGGCCGCGATTTAAGTATAAACGGGATAACGGGCTAATTGAAATTCCTATACCCACCATACGGAAAAAAGAGACCAATATCGGAATTGGCGGTGGTGGCTATTTCAGACTTTATCCTTATTGGTTATCGAAACGCCGTATAAATGAGTTCATGAAAACCGAGGAAGCTCCTTATAGCTTTTACTTTCATCCGTGGGAAATAGATGCTCAGCAGCCAAAATTTGAAAATGCACCATGGAAATCAAAAGCCCGCCATTACATCAACTTATCCAAAATGGAAGGCAAGGTAGAAAAGTTGCTCAACGACTTTAATTGGGTAACGATGCGCGAAGCATACGACATTAAATAAGCCTAAATAATAAGAAAACAGGGCAAGGAAATATTCATGAGTAAAAGTGAAGCGCTGAAAGAAAAGAAAAGGGGCTCATTGACCTCGTCGCTTGCTGAAAACAAAGTATTCTTTATATCTGGCTTTACGGTATTCTGCTTATGGTTGGTATTTTGCTGGCAGGGACTTAGCACCGTAGTTGAAATATGGTACGGCAATGAAATATTTAATCATGGCTTCTTTATTGTACCTGGCGCTCTTTACCTTATTTACTTAAAGCGCAAAACTCTATTGGCACAGCCTTTTCAAAGTTCTCCGATTGCCTTTATTGTTATCATTCCCGCACTACTTCTCTACATTATAGGCATAGCTGGGGACATACAGCTGTTTCTTCACACAGCTACTTTTACATTACTACCTGCACTTATTTGGTTATTGATAGGTACAAAAGCCGCGAAAACCATTCTTTTTCCACTGATATTTATGCTGTTCAGTATTCCCGTTGGCGAGCAGCTTATTCCTTATCTTCAAGAAATTGCCGCAGACGGCTCTGTTATTTTGTTACAGTTAACAGGCGTGCCCTTATTCAGAAGTGGTTTGTATATAGAAATACCTCAAGGGCGCTTTTTAGTCGCAGAGGCCTGTTCTGGCGTCAGCTTTTTTATTGCTAGTTTTGTGATAGGGAGTTTGTACGCTTATTTAAACTTGGTATCGGCCAAGCGCAGAGCCACTTTTGTTGCGATATCCTTAATTTTCCCTGTATTGGCGAACATTGTACGCGTATATGGCATTATCTTAATTGCCTATTGGACAGATATGGAGTATGCCGCCGGCGCTGACCATCTTATTTATGGCTGGTTTTTCTTTGCCTTTGTTATAGTGTGTTTACTGGGTATTGGCGAGTTGATGCGTGAGTCTGCTCAACCAGAGATGCAAGACTATTCAGCGCATACAAAACCTTCAATCAATTTTACTATTTTTACAGTTTTATTTGCTTTGTTTATTGTAAGTACGGCTTGGACGATGAATATAGCAAGCGCTAATGAAACAGCAAGTGCACCATCAAAGCCATTACTCTCTGAATTAAAAGGTGAAAGCTGCAGCACTACGTCTTGGCAACCAATTATTGTAAATGCAGATGCAGTAAAAAGTATTTATTTAAGCGGTACACATTGTAGCGTTAAAGTTTATTCTGCATGGTTCAGTGAGCAAGATAATGAGTTAGTGAGCGACTTACATCGCATTTTCGACCCTGAACGCTACTCATTGGCAGAGACACAACAGCTAGTAATAAATGATACTACGTTTACTGTTTATAACGTGGTGTCGGTAAGTGGTGAAAAGCTGAGTGTTGTGAGGTGGTATGAAGTAGATGATTTGTTGTTTACCAGTGCCATAAAAACCAAAGTACATCAATTGAAAAATGTGCTTTTGGGAAATGCCAGTGGCGGAAGAATGTTCGTGCTTGCCGCAGAGGGGCACTATACCGGAGAGTTAGAGAGAGCAATAACAGTTGTTGTTAATGGGTTTTGAATGATGCTATCAAACATAATAATGCTAGCTCAGTTTAGGAGTTAAACTCGTCATGACTAACGCCATATCATATGGGCGCAATATGATAAGCCTAATATTTGCGTTGTTATTATCAGCATTCTTGGTTTATGGAATAGCTACTTTTCCTGCATATCAAATAGCATTGATAGTTTCAGTTGTGATGTACTTGTTTGCGTTAAGGCTATTTCCGTTTCTTTGGTTATATGTTCTCTTATTCATAACGATAGCAGTTAACTTAGCCCCTTGGACTGGCCGATACATCGCAGACGAACTTGATTTTTTTGTTGCCGCTACGGGCATTTACTTTTTACTAATTAATAAAAAGCGCCAAAAAAATACTCGCCACTTTTACATTGCTAGTGGTGTGGTATTCCTCTGCTTATTTACATCTTTTGATTTGAGTTGGTTAAGTGCGTTTAGCCCGATGCACTCAAACTTTTATGTTACCCCGTTAAATGGGTTGGTTATTTTTAAAGGCTTGCTTTGGGCATTACTGCTGTCGTGGGTTTTTTATCAACAAAAAGCAGATGAGCCCGAAAGAGCATTAAAGCATTTGTTACTGGCCGCTATGCTGGGTGGTTTTGTAATGTTTGTGGTTATTATGTGGGAAAAACAAGTGCTTGGAACGCTTTTTTCTGGCGCAGACATTTACACCAAGGTTAATACCTTCTTCAACCTAAGCTCAGCTTATCGTACTACAGGCATTATAAGTGGTATGCATACTGGTGGTGAGAGTATCGACGGCATGTATCTGATTTTGCTGCCACTAACACTCGGCGCTTGTTTTTACTTTAAAAATAATGTCGCTCGATTTACCGCAATCGGCGCCGTGGTGGGTGTAATGTATGGTGTGTTAATGGGTTTTACCCGTGCAACTTACGCTGCTAGTTTTATTGCTATTGCCGTGCTTTGCGTTATGTACTTTTTGCAAAAATGGCGCAGTGCTGCTGTATCGGAAACAGGCGGCAACGCTTCTAGGCCATCTGCTAATAATTTATCTTTAGCGATGGTGTTTGGCAACGTAACTAGCTACGCGTTGCTTTTCTACGCTGTATATCAGTTGCATAAATTCAGCGGTTACTATGCCGAGCTCTCTGCCGGATTTCTATACGCACTCACTCTCCTCTTAAGTACACAGCGCCGTATAAACACTCTTATTACGTTGCCTATTTTAATATTAGCCTATCTAGGTTTTACTTATCTTAATCTCGATAGTTTTCAAAACAGTCAGTGGGTAGATAAAGGTACTGTGTCAGACCCATCACTGTATTTTGGTATTGCTTTACCATTGTTAGCTTTTGTTGGTGTGTTTATGTTTAACCGCAAACGGGAAGCAGACTTAGCGCGAATTGGAATGGAAACTACTGTTTTATTACTTGTTAGTGTATTACTCGCAGCGGCTTTCTCAGGTGCTCGAATTAACATACGTGCTGAAACCAGCACAAGCGATTTAAATACTCGTCTTGAGCACTGGCAAGGCATAATCGACAGTGGCAGGTGGAATACCTCTGATATTCTATTCGGGCATGGCTTAGGTACCATGCCGACAAATTACGCGTTATCAGGTGCCGGCGAGCTAGACAAAATAGGTACATTCGAGTTTAACAAACAGCAAGAAACGTTAACAATAATTCCCGGTTCAGATCTGCTGTTCTCACAACGGCTGAGTTTAGATAATCAAGGCGCCTATCTGTTTGAAATAGCATACAAGGCAACTGAAGAAGTAAGAGTGGCAGTAGCGCTGTGTAGGCGTAACATGATTATTTTTGAGTTTTGGGCCGGTGGATGTGGAAATACTGTCAGACAGAGCTTACCTGTGACAATCGAAGGGCAGAGTAAAACCTACTTGATGGGACTTACTGCAACGCCAGATAGCCTGTTTGCTCTCCCCGCCGCGCTCACCATTAAAGCGACCGTAGGTAAGATGCCACTGATTGTGGAGTCGATAACGCTTACCGACGCCTATGGACAGCAGTTACTCCACAATCCATCATTCGACAATGGCAGCGACTTCTGGTTTTTTTACTACGACTTTGAGCATTTGGTTTGGCATGTTAAAAACATTTATCTTAGTTTTGCTTATCAGTTTGGTGTACTTGGCGTGTTGCTAATCGCTGCATTAATTGTGTCTGCCTACTTTACCTTCTATCGCAACAACCAGTTGTTCAGTTTACCTTCGGCCGTGTTTAGCGCTTTTTTAGCCAGTCAGTTTGCCTTTGGCTTGTTTGGCGATCCAACCGATTCGGCGCGAACGGGAATGTGGTTCTTCTTTATGCTGTTTTGTGCAATGGCACCCGTAGTGCCATTGAACGGACGGGAAAGCCAGGCCAATGTCTGATGCCAATCGCGTAGTCAACAGCGCATTTTTTTCAGTTGCTGCTAAGTTACTGGGCAAAACGCTTGGCTTAATCAGTATATTCATCGTTGCGCGCATACTTACACCTGAAGACTTCGGTTTCATAGCCATTGTAAGCATGATCTTGTACTTGTTTGATATTCTTTCGCATGCAGCGAGTGAGCAGTACATCATCCAAAAAAACACCGTTACGTATTTGGATGTACACACGGCATGGTCGCTAAACTTGTTGCTAAAAGTCATTATTGCGCTCGGTATTGTTGTTAGCGCGCCCTTTATTGCGGGCTTTTTTGATGCGGTTCATTTAACTGATGCCATTAGGGTGAGTGCAGTGATTCTGCCACTACAGGCCTTAAAAACCCATAAACTCATGCTGCTAAAACGGCAGTTGCGCTTTAAACCACTTTTTTGGCTCTCGTTATTGGAAAGATTGTTTGCGTTGCCGGTATTAATTTTACTTGCGATTGTTTTAGGTAATTACTGGGCATTTTTAGCCACCGATTTGCTGGTTGCATTATTCGGCTTGGTATTGTCGTTTATTATATTAAAAGGCAAACCGCACTTTACGCTTAAACATATAAAACTGCAGTGGGCGTTTTCCCAGTGGATGTTGGGAAAGCATTTGTTAGGTTATGCGCGCTCACAAATCGACACCTTTATTGTAGCTAAAACGTTTAATGCCAGTTTGCTGGGTAATTACCATATGGCTCGCGATCTGGCCATGATGCCAGCCCATTATTTGCTAAACCCGGCTATTGAGCCGTTACTCGCCGTTTTTAAAAATGACAGAGATAACCAAGCAGAGTTGCTTAATAATGTCGCGTTTTCGTTATTGGTAGTGTTTGCTATCAGCATTCCTTTACTTACTGCCCTAGCGTTTTACGCAAAGCCAATTGTGTATGTGTTACTTGGCGAGAACTGGCGTATTGCCGCTGAGCTTTTGCCCGTGCTGTCTATCCTGTTTTTTTACTGGTGCATTGTTCAGGTACTGGATGCCGCCCTAATTGCGATGGGTAAGGTACAGTTTTTGTTTACGTTCGATTTGTTGTCTCTCGTCACTGTCGGGCTAGCGCTTGCGTGGGCGGTTTCTCATGAATATAGCCTACTTCAATTGGCTTGGGCGCGATCTGTTACAGGGCTGGCAACGGCGTTGATATTGCTTGTTTGGCTATTTGCAGGGCATTGGCGCTTGTTAATGCCTATAGTGTTACTTTGCGCTCTGATAGCAGGGTTTAGCGGTGCCGCTATGGCGCCTGCCTGGATACTGGCAAGTGAGCCGTTTCCAAACGCACATGTGACGCTTAGTCATTATATTCAATCGGCCACCGAGTTGATTATGTTCGGTTTGGTGTACGCTCTATTGTTTGCCTTACTCCTTATTGTTAGCAAGCAGTATCATTTGGTTAGGCTAAAACAATTGGTTTTACAGCATTTGCCCACAAGCTGGCATAGGACAAGTACAATACAATGATACAAAGATTACTCATACTTCCAATACTATGTCTACTTAGCATGGCACTCGTTGGCTGTGGTGATGCAAACAAGAAAACAGGGCTAATTCTTAGCTCTGAGTTGGCCAAATCTCAGATGTTAGAGTTAATCGACCCCAGGCTTAACTGGGCAGAGAAAAACAGCAACTTTATGGTTCAAACCTTTGATGCCAATTGGCAGGTCGTCCCTACCGAGTCGGTTGAGTCTTACAGTCAGGCAAGGCAGGTATACCTGTTTGCTAAGGGATACGATGTAACACAAGAGAATCGTTACCTAAATGCAATGGTTGAGAGTGCTGATGTAATGCTTATAACCATGTTTGATGACACAAAAGTGCTGTGGCATTCAAGTATTAATCGATACAATACTGACAAACGCTACGGACCAAAAGAGTATAGTACATCTTTTGCTATTTTCGCGATGGCGCATGCCTATCGGGTTTCGAAGGATAAGCGCTATTTAGAAGCTGCACTTAAAACCTGGATGCTTGGTGACGTATCTGTCGGGTTAACGCTTGCTAGAGAGGCACAGCAAGCCAACTTAACCCCTACTTTTACCAATACGTGGTCAATCAACCCACTTATGCATTTATTCGAGGCATTGCTTGTGTTGTATGATGTAACGCAAAGTCCAAGTGTATGGCAGGATATTGAATTTATAGCTCAGTTTATAGAAGACGAGTTAATTCAGAAGCAAGGTTTTTTAGCGGAAAACTACGTTAATGTTAACGTGCCATTAACTATTAGCGAAGGCGGCTATGTTGAGTTGGGCCACCAGGTTGAATGGGCTTATTTACTGCATTCAGCGATAGATAAAGGTCTGGATAGCCATTTTAGAAACGTAGCAGAACGTCTGTATGATTATGCAATGAAAACAGGTTGGGACGACCAATCAGGCAGCTTGGCTGCGAGAAGTGATTATGACGGTAACCTTATTGTTACTGCGCCGGTGTGGTGGGCGCAGGCCGAGCTGATGCGCTTAACCGCTTACTCAGTCAACAAAAATGAGGATTTAGACTACAGCGTTCGCATCTTCTCAAAAAGTATGGCTTTTGTGGTAAATGAGTATGTGGACCAGTTTAATGGAGGCTGGCTAAGTGAGCGTCAAAGCAAACGCTCGCGGATACAGTTAAACAAGGTTATCGGATATCATACTGTTGGTATGTATGACAACAAAGTTAAAATACAGAGCTTATAAAAAGTTCCTTTCCAAGGATGTACTAGTGAAAAAAATTGTTTCGTGGATTTATCATAACTTATTACCACTATCGTTAAAAAAGGTAATGGTAGGAACCATACTAAGATTGCATGACCATCCCAGTCTGCAATTCAAGGAAAGGCTTATTAAAGCAGCAAGAAACGGGGACTATAAGAAAGTAGATAAAATCATTCATTCAGATTACTTTTTTTGCAAAAATACTTTAGAAAAGAGTAAAAGCATAGAGTTAGCAGAATCATTTCTCTGCTATATCGATACAGGTAAGGAAGACGTAAATAAGATTATCAAGCTTGCATGGTGGACGGAACCCGAGCCAGGCAATATGGGAGATTGGTTATCTCCATATGTACTTAGCAAAATTGGAAAAATGAGAATTTCTTTTGTAGATATGCAGTCTCAACTAGATGCTCCTCATTTTTTTTGTATAGGGTCAATTGGGAAGTTTACCCAGTGCAAATCTATAGTGCTCGGAACAGGGATCTCGTCGATGGATGCTACTCTCGCTCAAGATGCAAAATATGTCTTTGTTCGAGGACCTAAAACTAGAGAGAGGGTAATTGCTTCTGGTGGCAACTGCCCAAAACGATACGGTGATCCTGCTTGCGTTATGCCTTTACTTTATCAACCAGTTAAAAAAGTAATAAATAACAAAAAATTATTACTTGTTAGGCACTTTACCCATCGAAATTTAACGTTACAACTACCTGATAGTTGTGATGAGACTTCTATTTTAATGAGCTCACCTGTGAAAATTGAGGCCTTTATTGATAAGCTTCATGAATATGAATGCGTAATTACGTCTGCTATGCATTGTTTTATTCTATGTCAAGCTTATGGAATACCATGTTCTATGGTTACCTTTACAGGGGCTGGAGAAACAGTGCATGGAGATGGAGTTAAATACAGCGATTATATGCTCGGCATGGATCTACCTATTGTTGAAGTGCATATGCTTCCAACTGATTTAAAGGACTATGACTTTAGCAATATAGTAACTAACCATAGGATTTCGAAAGAAAAAATGACCGAAGTTTATTCGATGATTGAAAATGAGTTATCAATCAGTGAGTAAAACTGAAAAAACAATTGTTAACCTAGTGAGAAAAGAATTTGATTAGCGTTAAAAAGGCACTGGTTCATTCAATCTTGGGGGGCTATGTTACAGCAGTATTGAGTTTAGTTGTTGTAATTGCAACTGCAAGATTGCTTAGTCCAGAAGAGGTTGGGGTTTTCGCTATAGCAGGTTCACTTATGATAATTGCCGAGAACCTTAAGAACTTTGGTGTTGGGCCTTATGTTATTCGAAAAAAAGAACTTAGCCCTGAAGACATAAGAAGCGCCTTGGGTATAAGTATAATCATATCATGGGGTCTTGGTTTTTTAATGTGCCTATTGTCGGAACCTGCTTCTGCATGGTTTGAAAATGCTGATCTAAGACAATTAGTATTGTTGTTATCTATAGGGTTCTTTTTTAGCCCATATATATCCGTTTCTAGTGCATTCCTCCAAAGAAACTTAGGGTATAAAACAATAGCTATAATTGAGTTTGTCGCAGGATTATCACAGATTCTCTCTCTGTTTATTTTTATACAGTTTGATTTTAGCTATTTCGCGATAGCGTTAGCAATGATTACAAATAGCTTAACGCAATTTGCTGGTCACTTGCTTGTCAATTATAAAAATGTCTCGCTGATTCCTAGATTTTCAAACCTTAGATTGATGGGGCGATTTGGTTTTTTCATTACATTCATTAACTTGTTTACTAGGCTCAACCTTATTGTTCCCGACTTGATTATAGGAAAGCTTGGGACGCCAACAATGGTTGCACTTTTTTCAAGAGCAATTGGTATTTTAGATTTTGCGCAAGTAACCCTTGTTAAAGGTATAGCGGGCTTGTCGTTGCCATATCTTTCGAGGGTGAATAGAGAGAATGGAGATATTGTGGGGGCCTATACTAAAGCCTCTGAATTAACATCCTCTATTCTTCTACCCTTTATGGCTTTGGTTTTTGTTCTAAGTGATGAAGTGATTTTGTTTTTCTTCGGCAATCAATGGGTTGAAAGCGCTCCAATAATTGAAGTTCTCGCTGTTTGGGCTACTGTAAAAAGCTTCCACTCGCTTTCAAACAGCATATTTATTTCTAAAGGAAAAGAAACCATAGCATTTTACATTGCAATGGGTGTTACGGTCGTTCTTTCTTTACTTGTGTTTTTTCTATTTGAACACGGCCTTGAGGCGATTGCTTTGGCATTCGTATTTGCAAATATTCTAAGAATTATATTAGTTAGTTACTACGCAAAAAAACTTTTCGGGATAATACCTCTACAATTTGCGAAATACCACGCTAAATGTGTCAGCTGTGGGGCTATTTGCATGCTTAGTGCACTTTTTGCAAAGGAAGGTGTTTACATGCTGACTAACAACAATTTCATAATCCTTATATTTACTAGTGCTGTTAGTCTAGCTGCATGGCTAATAGCTGCATACCTCCTAAAGCTGCAATTATTAAAGGAAATAGGTGTTGAAAAGATAGCAGAAAGGTTCAAAAAGAAAAAGATTGTATGAAATATGTTGATAATCTTGTTATAGGCAGTTCATGAGCCTTATAATCTGTAGTCTAAAATTTTCATTGTATTGCGCCGGTTACCAAAACCACGATAATGGCGTAGTTTGCTCAGCGGTGGGGTATGGTTCGTTGGTTTTTTCCCCCGAATTCAGATAATAAGTGCACCACTCTTGGTTAAATGGTGAGAAGAGATAAACTGCCTGTTGGTGGTACTCTTTAACAGCTTTATTGCCAACGCATCCCATTTTTTAACCATTGTAGCCAGTTTGAGTTGCTTGAGCATGAGTGATAATGAGGCCGTTGCGTTAT